>CADCAG010000034.1 GCA_902799355.1 uncultured Bacteroidales bacterium | reverse complement strand
TTGTTAATTTATTTATTCTCTCATTTCCTAAATACCTCAATTTATACAGCTGATACGGGCCCATTATACAGCTAATAATTTCGCGTATTAGGCTGTCTCAGAAGCGGCTTAGCCTGTCTCGCGCGCGGCGGGCGTCTACCTCCTCATTGTTGACGCGGCAAAGTTACAACATTGGCATTGCGGTCTTCGAATAACTCCCCAACTTTTTTCGATTTTTTTTTCAGGGAGGGGTAGGTCACGAGTGTCATGTGTCACGAATGTCATTAAGCAATTCGGGGCGCGGAAACCTCCATAATAATATAAATTATAATTTATATTATTATGGGTATAAAATCGCCCATTCATATCAAAATTCTTAATGACACTCTTGACATCGTGACCTTAATGACACACGGATGACAGTGAAACAGATACTGTCCCTGCTGTTCCTTCCCTGTGATCCTCTGTATAAAAATATTTTGTATTTTTTCGGGACTTCATGCATTGTTTTTTCAGGATTATTTTGTAATTTTGCGGCATAAAGGTTTTGTCAGGCCTTGCGCACGTTAAGCTAATGCCAGTGGGCGGCTAGTGCGACAAACGATTATGCAGAATGGTGGAATGCAAAAATAACAGTCAGTTCCGCTTGCGGAATGGGAGTATAGAGCAAGTCCCCGAGTATGCTAATCATGGCCTTTTTTATTTCATTCCTGGGTGATTACGCACCATAGGGTGTTAATCACCCAAAAATGTCGGCTATTGACAGGCGATCTCTCCGCGTTGCTCCGCAGCGTCACGGTGTTAATCACCCAGAAATGTCGGCTATTGACAGGAAGGTATGACGGCCCATGTGAGAGTGCAGGGGTGTTAATCACCCAGAAATGTCGGCTATTGACAGGATATGTGGCTCGACAAAGACACGCGCAATGGGTGTTAATCACCCAGAAATGTCGGCTATTGACAGGTCCTTCAGCACCACGGGAGTATCGAGCTGAGGTGTTAATCACCCAGAAATGTCGGCTATTGACAGGGTACGGAGAAAAATGGAAGATAGGATATCCAGTGTTAATCACCCTAAAATGTAGGCTTTAAGAACGAAATGAACGAAGTATTTGTATTGGAATTGCCTTTGCAGGTTGAGAAGTATCAGGCAGATGTCCTCAACAAGCGTTATGAGCAGCTTCGCCAGTTGTACAACTACGTACAGGGCAAGTTGCTCAGACAATATAGGTATTTTGAGCAAATGAAAGAGTTTCAAGCCTGCAAGACAATCAGAGAAAAGAGAGATTTCTTTAGGAGTCACCCATTTCTGATTAATGAGACACTGAAAGGCAACAAAACGCCCCTTACGGTTTCTTTTGACGAGTACAGCATAAAAGGCTTTGTTGAGAAATTGGCTCAAAAGCCCGTTGGACCCAATATGACCTATGCCGACTTGGGCTTTACTACACCTATATTAGACCATTTAGGAGCAAGCATTTGGGCAGCTTGGGACAAAATGTTGTATGACTTCAAAGCTAAACGAATCTCGTTTAAGAAGTATGGCGAGCTTGATTCTTTTTCGAGCCGAAGGAAGCTTGTTGGAGGAAAGGTTTATTTCTCTGGTATGGAAGTACATCTCGACACGATGGAATTGGCTATTAAGATAAATGGCAAACAGAGTAATAATGCTAAATTCATCACACTGAAGATATTGCACAATCCTAAGCACGCAGACTATGAGTTGTGGGCGCTGAAAGGTGGCGTCAATAGCGTGAAAGTGGTAAAAGTGGTTCGTCGCTTGGTGCGCAGTCAATACAAGTACTATGTACAGTTGACCATTGAGGGCGAAAAACCTCAAAAAGGACGTAGGCTGGGCAAAGGTAACGTAGGTATCGACCTCGGTCCTACTACGGTTGCCGTAAGTGGTGTGAACTTAGTAAGCATAGACAAACTGGCCTCGAAGTGTGACGATATTCAGGAGGAGATAACCCGATTGAGCAGGAGGATAGACCGCAGTCGCAGAGCCAACAATCCACAGAACTTCAATGAGGACGGTACCATCAAGCGTGGCATCAAATTGGTTTGGAACGACTCCAATCGCTACAAAGAACTGCGCCGCGAGTTGGCTGAACTACGTCGCAAACAGGCAGCCATCCGTAAACAGCAACACATAGAAAGAGCTAACGCTTTGTTGAAAGAGGGCGATACGTTTATTGTGGAGAACAACCCCATCAGCAGTTGGACTACAAGGGCCAAAGAAACTAAGGTGAATGAGAATACCGGTAAGATTCAGAAGAAGAAACGCTTTGGGAAATCGGTTGCCAATCATGCGCCTTCAATGTTTGTTAGCATCTTGGAAAACAAGGTGAAGTCGCTGGGTGGCGATTTAGTGAAAGTAGACACTAAGAATGCCGCCAGTCAATACGACTTTACGAATAATAGTTTCACCAAGCACGAACTGAAAGAACGTAATGTAACGCTCTCCAATGGTGACACCCACCAGCGCGACATGCTTGCGGCTTTTAACCTGCAACACTTGCAATACGATGAGAAGGATGATAAGCAGTACGATACAGAAGCCATGACGGCTGACTATGAGCGTTTTTGCCAGCTGGAGCAGGAGGAAATCTTGCGCTATAAGAATAAGGAGAAAAAAGATGACCGCGCCACGATTGGAGCAGAGAAGTTATGAACCAGGCTCTTCTGTGGATTACCGGGACGGTTCTTTGATCCGCTGAAGATGGCTGATGGAAGAGGTAAGATAGGCCGTGTGCGGACAACTAAATGGATTAACTATTTTTTGCATATAATAGTGGGTTGACAATTAGGTCAGCCCACTATTATTTTGTACCTTTGTGAGCGTTTTGTCAAAGCAGAATATGGCTGAGTATGAAATAAGGATATCGGGAGTGCACTATGGTGCCAATGGCGACTCTGTGGCTGGTCAGAAAGACACAGAGGAGATGCACATGCGCACCCGTGAACTGCTCAGCTGGATAGACCGCGTAAGACCGATTGTGACGCTGTCGCCTGACCCTGAGAACCGTGTTCACGGGCGTGCCATACAGGCGCGTTCTTTAGGAAAAAGGATAGGGCGCGTAGCGTTTGAATGTGTGGACTTGGTGAGGGACTTGCTTCGCGCGAGTGGGAAGCCGATGCTGCTGGCTAGGGTGAAAGAGGTGGCGATACAGAATCACGGCTATGTGGTGGTGACGGTAAGTGCTGACGAGTTGCAGGAGACACAGGCACCTATAGCACAAGAGCCAGAATGGGGATTGTGGGTGAGCGACCTGCCGCTGCTGCCTCCCAGCGAACAGCTGCAGGCGGAAGAGGAGGCGGCCTTTGTGCTTGAGAACGTATTTTTCCCTTGTCTGAATGAATGTGACGTTCAGGAACTGAAAACCTATGTCAATATCTGGTTGGAGGGTAGTCGGCACGATCTGAGCCGTGAGGCGCGCCAGAAGCGTGCCTTATACATAGAACTGCTGGAGACGGCAGAGGACAAGGAGGTGCGCCAACTGGCAGAGGCGCTGAAGGAACAGCGCAGGCGAATCTGTGAGCGCGAACCTCTTGACGAGATGGCTACGGAATGGTGGCAGCAGCGGCAGGAGGACCCTGACGTGCAGCGTCTGTGGCAACAATGGCGGCTGAAGAACGACAACAAGTTGTGGGCTGGTTTGCGGCTTATCGACTCGCTACTGAGGCAGTTGCCTGGCGACCTGTATGGTGACATCGGACAGATGGATGTGGTTCTCATGCGCCTGTACTATCTGAACACACCTCGTAAGGCCTTTCAGTCTATCATGGCCCTGCTGATGATGAGATGTCTGACGTGCTGTGAACTGGGTATTGATATGCGTCCGATGACGGAAGATGAATACGAGCAAGACGGCATCATCAAGAACCCGCTGGACATACCTACGACGATAGCTCGTGTGGTGGCTTTCGGCGCTACACGGTGCAATGACAGTCAGAAGCAGACCATTGAGTTGCTGGTGCACTGGTTGCGCGACGACTATGAGCAGAGCCACTGCGAAGAGATTGAGTCGCTGGCAGCGGACACACAGGTCAGGTTGGCTAATGCCATTGAGGAAGCAGCAAACAAGCCTGCGACGCAGAACAATCATTTTGAGTATGTCGATAAGAAGGAGACTAATATCGACAAGAACTATGGGCCGAACATCGAAAATAACGGATCGCTGACGCTGCCCAATAAAGATGATAAGTAATAAACGGGAAGAAAACTACATTTGGAGATATGGAAGATAAAGGACAGATATTGCTATATCAGACGCCCGACGGAGTGACGAAAATTGAAGTTAAGCTTCAGAATGAAACTGTGTGGCTATCGCTCGACCAGATGGCTGAACTGTTTCAGAGAAACAAATCTACTATTTCAAGGCATATTAAGAATGTGTTTGAAGAGGGAGAACTACAGCCTGACTCAACCGTTGCGTTTTTTGCAACAGTTCAAACTGAGGGCAAAAGAAAGGTTGAACGTGACATTGCCTACTACAACCTTGATATGATTATCAGCGTGGGCTACCGTGTTCATTCCTATCGTGGCGTTCAGTTCCGTCAGTGGGCAACGGCTGTGTTAAAAGAGTATATCAAAAAGGGTTTCGTGCTGAACGATGAACTATTGAAGAATGCAGGTCGTGGTAACTATTTCGATGAACTGCTGGCGCGTATCCGTGATATACGTTCTTCAGAGAAGATATTCTATCGCAAGGTGTTGGAGATATATGCCCTCAGTATCGACTACGACCCGCGAGTAGAAATCACCAAACAATTCTTTGCTACTGTCCAAAATAAGATGCATTTTGCTGCTCATGGACATACGGCGGCAGAGATAATATATGACCGCGCCAATGCCGCCAAGGACTTTATGGGACTTACCACCTGGACGGGGATGATGCCCAAACGCACGGATGCCGAGTTCGCCAAAAACTATCTTAATGAAGAAGAGATTGACACGCTGAACCGCATCGTGAACCTGTATATTGACTATGCAGAGCTGCGTGCCAAAGACCATAAGCCGATGTATATGCGCGACTGGATTCAGAAACTCGACGATTTTCTGCGTCTGTCAGACAAGGAGATATTAACCCATGCGGGGAGTATTTCTGCAAAACTGGCTAAGGAGAAGGCTGATGCCGAATACGACAAGTTTAAAGAACGAACTGCTAATGAATTGACTCCCGTAGAGATCCACTTCATAGAACAGTTTGAAAGGGAGCAGAAGAAATTAGGCGACATGAAGAAAGATTAGACAATGGGATTCAATATCAAGAATAATTATGGGCCAAACATCGAGGTGAAGGAGGGTGGTGTGGTGAACCTTCATCAAGGCAAGGATGGGCTTTGGCATACAGCGGATGTTGAGGAGGCAGACTATGAGGAGATCAAGGAGGATGGAACGCTGCAGCCAGCACCTACAGAAGAACAACGCATTGACAATCCCCATGAACGTAACGAGGAGCTGTTCCATTTCGTTCACCCAGAACTTGACGAGACGGAAGCGTGGCGTATTCATGATGCGGTGAAGCGGGTGGTTAAGCTTCAGGGGATACAGATGATTTGCCAGTACCTTACGCAACTGAAGAACGAGAAGAAAGCGCTGCTGCCGCCTAGTCCTTCTGCTGCATACGCAGAACTCCTCAGGATGGGGATGCCCGATGGCGAGGGGTTCAACGAAGCCACTTTCAGAAAGTATTATAACAAGCCGATTGCTCCTAACGCGAAATAAGGACTGTCGGGAACACCATAGCAAGCATCAGAATCGAAAGGTTCTGGTGCTTTTTTTGTGCTTTGTAGCGAACAGAGTAGAACAATTCGGAGCAATTCAGAACAAGTTAGAGCAGGTCAGAACAGGCCACTCTGAAAGCCATTCAGCCTCCAATAATACTACTTACCTTTGCATCGTCTTCCGAGATGAGCAGCCGATTTTGTGAGCGGGCCATCCTTTGATAGGCGGGAGCAAAAATATCCGTTATGGAAACAAAAATTTTAAAAGTAGTGAAGAGCGGAGAGGTGTTCTCCGTGAAGAGTGAGAAATCGGAAACGGGCGTGCTGAACAAGCGCAACCTGGTGTTGAAGGAGCTGGGCGGAAAGTTTGAGAATGAGTACGCTGTATCGGTGCTGGGCACTGCTGCCTCGCTGGTGTTCTATGAGGGCGACCTCGTGGCGGTGACGCTGCGCTTCCAGACGCGTGAGTTCAACGGACAGACGTTTCAGGACATCGTCGCAACTGACGTTGTGAAATTGAAAAATTGAGAGAATGAGAAAATGAGAAAATGAAATTTCTGAGTTGAGGTGAGGAGGATATTCTCGAGTAAATGGCCAAGGAATCCGAAGCTTCTTCTCGCTAAAAACTTAGAAAGAAATGAAAAGGATTATCAAGAAGAGTTTCACCAAGAAACAGGTAACGCTGGAAGGCATGATGACCTTCGGCATGTTGGAGAACGGACTGAGAATAGCAGACTTCGAGTGCTGCGAGGATGTGGAGGTGGAGCAGTTCATCACCAAGTGTAAGGTGCAGGGAATGAGGGACGGCAACCTCTACATGACGGAGCTGCCGAGGCGCCAGCGGAACAAGCCGATATTCCGCGACGACAACGCCTCGTTCTCGCACGGCAAGGACGGCAAATACTATTTCTACTTTGCGCTGGACGAGGAACGTATCGGTGAACTTCCCGAACAGCTGGTGCGTCAGGCCAGCGCCATCGCACAGAAGATTATTCGTGAACTAATCTGCAACTAACGGGCTATGAGTGTACACATGATATTTTACAAGGATGGGGCGAAGATGATGCGCCCCGTCCCCACAAGAGAGGAATATCTGGCGCTGCGTAATGGTGGCGAGCAACAGAGCATCATCAAGGCGGTGCGCAGTGGTGACGACAGCCGAAAGAGCCGACTGGTACAGATGAACTACTCGTGTCTGCCGAACGACGACGGCACGCTGAAAGGGTCTACCCGCATGAGCACCACCGTAGGTATGGACATCGACCACATCAGCAGGGAGCAGATGCAACCCGTGATGATGCGCATACTCAGCAAGAAGGACGAGCTGGGACTGCTGTTGCTGGAAAAGAGTGCGCGAGGTGCCGGCTATCACCTGGTATTTAAGCGCAAGCCCGAACTGAGCCAAGAAGAGAATCTGCGGTGGGCGAGCGAACTGCTCGGGGTGGAGTTTGACAAGGGTGCCAAGGATATTACCCGCGTGTTCTTCACCACGACAAATGAGGATCTGCTGTTTCTGGAAGATGGCATTTTTAGCCTCTCCCCAAGCCCTCTCCAAAAGGAGAGGGAGTCCAAAAGCGCAGCAGAGCCCCCCTTCCCTTTGGAAGGGGATGGGGGTAGTCTGCTATACAACGGCATTCCTTATTCTGACATTATCCGCAAGTGGTGGGAACTCTACAACGAGGGCAAGGAACCCGTCAGGACAAACCGTGACGTGCTGACCTTCGAGCTGGCTGTGAACTTGCGCCACATCTGTGGGTTCGACCGTGAACTGATGGATGCCGTCATCCCTTGTTACGACGGTTTCTCTGAGACGCAGAAGATGAAGTGTATCGACTCGGCTCTGGCAGAGAAGCGTACACAGATGCCCAAGCGACTGAAAGACGTGCTCTTCGAGGTGCGACGTGACCGCATGAATGAAGGTGTTGATACGGCTGGCACTGAGGGTTTGGAAGAGGCTGTACAGGAGGATGAGCGTTTCTACTACAACCGTCTGCCCAAGATGCCGCAGGGTGTCCGTGAATCGATTGAGGCCGTAGGTCCTATGCTGTCGATGCCTGTGGTGACGGCTATCTGTCCGGCTATCGGAATGTTGGCAACAGGCGTACAACTCGACGTGCACGGTCAGAAGAAGGGACTCAACCTCATCAGCTATATCGCCGGTGACTTTGCTTCGGGCAAGGGTTCTATCGACCCCGTGATTGATGCCTGGCTGGCGGAGGTGAGGGCACTCGACATGATGTATCAGCAGCAGGAAGAGGAATGGCGCACAAAAATGAACGCGGCGAAGAACAAGAAGGAGCAGCCAGAAGAGCCGAAGTTGCCTGTTCGCTTCGTTACGCTGAACAGTACGGTGGCAAAACTGGCTGAGCGACTGGCCAATACCGAGGGCAAGCACGCCTTCTCGTTCACCCCCGAGGCCGACACGGTGGCGCAGAAATGGAAGTCGGCGATGAGCGATTTTTCGGTGATGCTGCGACAGTCGTATGATGGTTCGAAGTACGACCGTGAGGCAAAGAGTGCAGAGGCCGTCAACGTACATATCGAACATCTCTTGTGGAACGTCTGCATGTGCGGTACGCCTGATGCCCTCTATCGTGTGGTGACCAACTATACCGACGGTTTCCAGAGCCGTATTGCCGTAGCCCGCACACCCGACAACACCTTCGCACCGTTGGAAGACAAACCCTATGTGCTGACCGACCGCCAACAGGAGCGCATCCAGCAGATAGCCCACTTGCTGCCGCTGATGCAGGGAGCGGTAGAACTGCCCAAGTTGGAGGCGAAAGGTCGCGAGTGGTTAGAGAATGAACGTCTGGAAACCATGAAGAATGACGATAAGGTAAGGGCTCGCCAACGTTTCCGCATCTGCGTGACGGCACAGCGCATGACGTGCTGCATCATGCTCTGCAAGGTTGCCGAACAGCTCATCCAGAAGCATGGCTTGGGTGGTGCCGAGAAGCTGTTGAAGCAGAAAACCGACCTTTGGCAGACGATGCTGCAAAAGGCACAGACACCCCAGCTGTTGGAGGTCTACGACGTGGTGGCCGACTACCTGATGGAGACCGCCCTCTACTTCTTCCGTGACCGCATCGAGGCCGCTTTCAACAGCCGCGAATATAGCGGAACGAACGACCGCCAGCGTATGGGTAAGAACGACTCTATCTTTGAGCGCCTGGATGTGGAATTCGGCTTTGATGGTGCCTTCCAGCACAGTGTCAGCGTGAAGGGTGCCAACGTCTCGCGCAACACCGTTCGTCAGATGTTGAAGAACTGGAAGAAGCAGGGGCTCATCGTGCAGACAGAGGCAGGACGCTACAAGAAAGTGTGTCATTAAGGTCATTAGGTCAAGAGTGTCATTAAGGATTTTACGACTATGACTATCGAGAACACCCAAGAATGCTTTGTGCAGCTCTGGCGACAGCTGGAGCGCACAAGGCGCCTCCTCGGAGGTCAGTATAAGCGATATAGCGTAAGGAATGTGCTGCGCGTGTGGTTTGGCTACGAGGCTACCGACGACTTCGTGTGGGAAGTGTGCCGCATGGCCACCCTCGGACTCAACAACGGCAACGACGACGAACCCATCTACGGCAACGACATCCTGCCGCTGCCCTCGCTATATCCTCGCAAACACCGTGAATTGCTGCGTGCCATCGTCGCCGTCAAGCTGGGGCTGAGCATCCGCAAGGTCAGCTTCCACGACCTCGACGCTGCATACAGCATCGCCTTTCCGAATAGTACAAGTATCAATGTCAACAAAAAGAAGAAAAGCAATGAATAACGTAGAAATCAATAAACAGGCAAAACTCTCCCAGCACTTTACGCTGGGGGAGCTTTGTAAAACAAGTGTGGCGACAGTTGATAGGAATATACCCTGTAGAAAAATGACATTGCTTTTCTTTGGCTGTTTGTTAGAAATAATGTACCTTTGTCCCACAGATATAACTAAAGAGGTAGAAAAGATGAAGAAGGTATTTATCGTTGTGACGATGGTGTTGGCGGTGACTGTGGTGGCTATGCTGCTGACGAAGCCGGAGGCCAAGGAGCACTATGATGCGGTGGTGGGGCTGACACAGAATGTGGTAGACCAGGAAGCGCAGGGGCTGGAGAAGCTGGCCGAGAAAGTGGACATGCCGGAGGTGGCGCAGTTTGGTAAGGACTTGGCGATGAACACGGCAGGGTTTTATCTGCAGAGCCACATGAAGGTGGAGGACTTCTTTGTGGTGAACGTGGGTATGGTGAACTACAAAGGCATGGATATCCCCATTACGGTGGGCATTCTGGGAAGTGTGCACAGGCTGGTGGACGAGGAGCAGGTGAGGCACTTGCTGAGAGAGTAGGCTAATGGGCTGCCAGGCTGATGAAGCCGTCATCGTGGACGATATGCTCTTCAGCCAGGAGGCGCTGTAGAGCCTCGTTGATGGCCTCGGTGGGCAGTGGCAGGCGGTGGAGCTCTGTCAGGTTGTGGCGACGGCCGTCGCTGAGCAGCTGGAGGATTAGGCTGTTGGCAGATGGCTGTTCTCTCTCTGAGAGTGTGGCGTTGCGAGGGCTGTTAGCTGTTTGCTGTTGGCAAACGTCGCACTGTCCGCAGTCGTGGGTATTGCTCTCGCCAAAATATTCCAGCAGCTGGCGCGAGCGACAGTGGGCGTTGTCCTGCATGTAGTTGAGCATGGCGAGGATGCGCTGGCGGTACTGTTCCTGGCGCTGTTCGTAGACGTCGGCAGAGAACTGGATGTGCTCTGGGTCTTCACGACGCTGCATATAGCGGATGGTAGGCACCTGACTACGTGGAATATACTGGATGATATGCTTGTGGGCTAGCGACTTGAGGAGCTCGTGGAGGTCGGTGGGGCGCAAGCCACACTGCTGACTGATGAGTGCCTCGTCGATGTAGCCGAAGTCGGCAAAGAGTCCGCCATAGTTGCGCAGGAGGGTGACGATGAGGCGCTCTTCGTTGTCAGCGAGGTTCTCGAGCCGATAGAGATCCTGACGCTCCTGCAGGAAGCGCACGCGCGTCTGCTGGTCGGGCGCAGGGTCGTACTCTATATACCCTGCACGCTGCAGAATCTGCAGGGCGGAATGGACGCGCACGGGGAAGTGGTGGAAGCGCTGGCAGAAGACGTCGATGTTGAACTCGCGGGTGATGCCGAAGCCGTCGCCCGTAGCTATCTGGAAGAAGTAGGCCAGATGCTCGTAGACCTGACGAATCTCGTCCTTGGGAGGGAAGGTATCGTCGATGCGCTTGGCGAGCTTAGCATTGTCGCTGTTGTTGTAGAGCATGATGGCCTGTGCGGGCTTGCCGTCGCGACCAGCACGACCAGCCTCCTGGAAGTAGGCCTCGATGGAGTCGGGACAGTCGTAGTGCATGACGAGTCGCACGTCGGGCTTGTCGATGCCCATGCCGAAGGCGTTGGTGGCCACGATGATGCGCGTGCGGTCTGCTTGCCAGTCGCGCTGTCGCTGGTCTTTCACCTCGTGTTCAAGACCTGCATGATAGAAGGTGGCGCTGAGGCCTGCCTGACAGAGCTCCTGGGCAATCTCCTTGGCGCGACGACGGCTGCGCACATAGACGATGGCCGAGCCCTGGGTGTGCTGGAAGGTGTGGATGAGCTCCTGCATCTTGTCGGCGGCGTTCTTCACCAGATAGGTGAGGTTGCGGCGCTCGAAGGACATGCGGAACACGGCAAAACCGTGTTCCACATTGTGGGAGCCGGTTTTCCCCGCTTTTGGCTGTTGGCTAAGCTTCTCGCAGATGTCCTCGACCACCTGAGGGGTAGCGGTGGCTGTCAAGGCCAGGATGGGGACATCGGGTAGGAGCGTGCGGATGTTGGCAATCTCGAGATAGGAGGGGCGGAAGTCGTAGCCCCACTGGGAGATGCAGTGCGCCTCGTCGACGGTGATGAACGACACGCGCATGTGGCGCAGCTTGGTGATGAAGAGTTCGCTGGAGAGGCGCTCGGGCGACACGTAGAGAAACTTGGTGCGCCCCAGGATGCAGTTCTCCAGGACGCGGAGGATGTCGTCGTGCTGCATGCCGCTATAGACGGCGGCAGCGAGGATGCCTCGCTGTCGGAGGTGTTGCACCTGGTCTTTCATCAGGGCGATGAGTGGGGTGACGACGATGCACACCCCTTCGAGTGCCATAGCGGGTACTTGGAAGGTCAGCGACTTGCCGCCTCCCGTGGGCATGAGTCCCAGCGTGTCGCGTCCTAAGCCTATCGATTCGATGATCTGCTGCTGGACGCCGCGGAAGTCGTCATAGCCCCAATAGTGTTTGAGTATTTCCTTGTAGTTACTCAAATCGTTTTCTCCTCCTCAACTCCTTCTTCCGACGGACGGATGCCCTCTATCTGCAGCTGTACCTCGCCACGCTTGTAGGTGTTCTCCTCGATGGTGTAGACGATGTCGAACGAGCGCTTGGACTTGATGTAGCGGGCTGCTGCCGACTGTCCGAAGGCGATGCCGTTCATGACTACTGCCGACTTGGAGTCGACGAGTTCCAGCTTGATATGTTCCTGATGGCGACCTACCACCTTGGAGGTGCCATAGTCGAAGACGTTGCGCGTGATGAAGAGCGGCTTGCTGTTGCCTGGCCCGTGAGGCGCCAGACGCTTCAGCTCGTTGAGCAGTCGCTTGTTGATTTGCTGGAAGTCGAGCTCCATATCGATGTCGAGCGTCTGCTGTGTCTGCTCGGGCAGGATGTGGTTGTCGACATACTCCTGGAAACGGCGGCGGAACTCGGGGATGTTCTCCTGGCGCATGGTGAGACCTACGGCATAGGTGTGACCTCCGAAGTTCTCCAGCAGGTCGCGACACGACTTGACAGCATCGTAGACGTCGAAGCCTGCCACAGAACGGGCAGAACCTGACGCCATACCGTCGATGACAGTCAGCACCACGGTAGGACGGAAATAAAGCTCGGTGAGGCGTGAGGCGACAATACCTACGACACCCTTCTTCCAGCCTTCGTCATAGAGCACGATAGACTGCAGGTGCTGCTGACTCTCCAGGCGCTCGACAATCTCGTTGGCCTCGACAGTCATCTGCTTGTCGACATCCTTGCGCTGCTCGTTGTATTCGTTGATGCGTGTTGCCAACGTCAGTCCTCGCTGCAGGTCGCGCTCTACCAACAGGTCGACAGCCTCGCGACCGTTCATCATACGACCAGAGGCGTTGATGCGCGGACCGATCTTGAAGACGATGTCGCTCATGGTGAGCTCGCGATTGGTGAGGCCGCAAATCTCGATGATGGCCTTCAGACCAATGCTGGGCGCCTGGTTGAGCTGCTTGAGTCCGTGGAAGGCCAGCGTGCGGTTCTCACCCTCTACAGGTACGAGGTCGGCAGCGATGCTGACGGCACAGAAGTCGAGTAGGGGAATGAGGCGCGAGAAGGGGATGCCGTTGTTCTTGGCAAAGGCCTGCATGAACTTGAAGCCCACACCGCATCCGCAGAGGTGCTTGAAAGGATAGGTGGAGTCTTCGCGCTTAGGATTGAGAATAGCTACGGCAGGGGGCATCACCTCATCGGGCACGTGGTGGTCGCAGATGATGAAGTCGATGCCCTGCTCCTTGGCATACGCTATCTCCTCGACCGCCTTGATGCCGCAATCGAGTACGATAATCAGTTTTACCCCTGTCTCTGCGGCATAGTCTATTCCCTTCTTGCTGACACCATAGCCCTCTTCCTCGCGGTTGGGGATATAGTAGTCGATGTTGGAATAGAACTGCTGCAGGAACTTGTAGACTAGCGCTACGGCTGTACAGCCGTCGACGTCGTAGTCGCCATATACCATGATACGCTCTTTGCGCCCCATGGCGTCGTTCAGTCTGTCCACTGCCACGTCCATGTCGTTCATCAGGAACGGGTCAATCAGCTCGTTCAGCATGGGGCGGAAGAAGCGCTTGGCTGCACTCTCCGTCTTGATGCCACGCTGGATCAGTAGGCCGGCCATCACGGGACTCATCCCGATCTTGTCGGCCAGCTCCCTAGCTGCCTGCTGTCTGTCTGGTGTCAGTGGTTCGTAATTCCATTTAAATTGCATTTATGTTATTATTTTATTTCTTTCGTCTCAGGGGTATCGTATGCCATAGGTACACAATACGCCTTCAAAGTTACGAAGAAAAAACAAATAAATGGAACGGGTGGCTGTTTTTTTAACAGAATTTGAGTTTTAACAGCGAAATATCGAAACTTCGAAGCGTCGACTTAATTATAATTCTTGACATCGCGACGACCTTGCAGCACGGCGAGGGCGTTGAGTGCCAACGCCTCCATCTCGTCCTCGCCAGGGAAGGTGTAGACGGGTGCCAGGAAGCCTATGCGACGACGCAGCTCGCTGACGATATAGTCAGAATGTGCCATGCCTCCAGTGAGCAGGATGGCGTCAATCTTTCCGCAGAGCACGGCGCTTTCAGCGGCAATATTCTTGGCCACATGGTAGAGCATCGCCTCGACGATGAGCTTGGCGTGCTCGTCGCCGTTTTTAATGCGCTCCAAAATCTCGCGCATGTTGTTAGTGCCCAGGTGAGCGTTGAGTCCTGCCTTGCCGGCAATGCGCTTGAGGAGTTGTTTTTCAGAGTATTTACCACTAAAACAGAGACGGATGAGGTCGGCAGCAGGCAGCGAGCCAGCACGCTCTGGCGAGAAAGGGCCCTCGCCATCCAGCGCGTTGTTGGCATCGATGGCGCGACCGTGGTCGTGGGCAGCGACAGAGATGCCTCCTCCCAGATGACAGATAATGAGGTTCAGGTCTTCATACTCCTTGCCGATGCCACGGGCATAGCGACGGGCGATGGCGCGCTGGTTGAGGGCGTGCCAGATGCAGATGCGAGGCATGAGGGGCGAACCGCTGATGCGTGCCAGGGGTGATAGCTCGTCGACGACACCTGGGTCGGCAATGAACGAGCGGCAGCGGCGAGGATTGTCGACGGGGAAACCGTCGACCATATGCTGTGCATTGATTTCTTCGGCAATCTCGTGGGCGATGAGGCAGCCGAGGTTGCAGGCGTGGTTGTGCATGACGCAACCATGCAGCGTGTCGTCAATCATTTGTTGGTTTATTTCGTATACACCACCAGCGATAGGCTTTACCAGTCCACCACGTCCGATGACAGCGTCAAACTCCAGAGGAATATCGGCAGCAGCCAGCTCGTCGAGCACCAGCTGTTTGCGGAAGTCCTGCTGTTCAGTGATGGCATCGAAGGGTGCCAACTCTTCGGCAGTATGTGTGATGTTACGCAACAAGATGGGTTTCTCGTCTTCGTAGACGGCCATCTTGGTGGATGTGGAACCAGGATTGATGACAAGAATTTTCATATAGCAGCAAGGGCTAGTGAGTAGTATTTGGAGTCAGGACTGTCGGCACGCGAGGGCAGCACACAGCAGCACTGGGTGCCCTGCAGCACACCTGCCGTCTTGGCGTAGCCAAAGAGCGTCAGCGTCTTATAGAACACGTTGCCAGCCACGATATCTGGGAAGATGAGCGCGTCAGCCTGGCCGTCGATGACGCTCTTGATGCCTTTCTCGTGCAGCGAGACGCTGTCGAGCGAGGTCTTCAGGTCAAGTGGACCATCGATGATACAACGCCCAAACTGTCCACGCTGGGCTTCGGCAATGATTTCGAGGTAGTCGACGGTATAGGGAAACGCCTTGGCGCTGACCTTCTCGGCACAGTGGATGAGCGAGATGCGTGGCTCCTCAATGCCCAACGCATGACACACGTAGTTCATGTAGCGAATCTGCTGGCGACGCTGTGTAGGCGTGGGGACAGGAATGACGGCAGCATCGGTGAAGAACAGCAGCTTCTCGTATTTGGGAATCTCGGCCATCGCCACATGCGTCAGCACATGACCGCGACGCAAGATGCCGTTTTCCTTGTCGAGAATGGCGCGTAGCAGCACATCGGTATTGATGAGTCCCTTCATCAGGATGTCGGCCTCACCGTTCTTACAGAGTGCTACGGCACGACGGGCGCACTCGTCCTTGTCGTCGCCATCCACATAGATGGGTTCGATGAATCCCATCTCCTTGCCTTTCTCTACTGCATAGCGTGTGCTGGCGTCATTGGCACAGACTACGGCCACACGTTTGCGGTCTCCCCGCTCTTGCAGGAAGACAATCATGTCGTTAAGGGTTCTTATTGGTTTCATAGTTATTAGGGGGTTAACGTCGACGGGTGAACCATCGACCACTATCTACGTTCAGGGAACCGTCGACCACTGTCAACGCTCGGCGCGCATGGGGTTGTTCAGGAAGTCCTCGTAGGCCAGTCGGATGCCGTCCTCGAGCTCTGTCTTGTAGGTCCATCCCAGCTTGGCGGCCTTAGAGACGTCGAGCAGCTTGCGTGGGGTGCCGTTAGGACGTGTGGTATCCCACTCGATGCGTCCTGTGTAGCCCACAACCTTAGCCACCAGCTCCGTCAGTGCCTTGATAGTCAGCTCCTTACCAGTACCAGCGTTTACTGTCTCGTTGCCTGAGTAGTTGTTCATCAGGAACACGCAGAGGTTGGCGAGGTCATCGACATAGAGGAACTCACGCAGTGGCGAGCCGTCGCCCCAGCAGGTGACGCTCTCCAGACCAGCCTCCTTAGCCTCGTGGAAACGACGGATGAGGGCTGGCAGCACGTGGCTGTGCTCAGGGTGGTAGTTGTCGTTAGGACCATAGAGGTTGGTGGGCATCACGGAGATGTAGTCCGTGCCATACTGGCGGTTGAGGAACTCGCAGTATTTCAGTCCACTGATCTTGGCGAGGGCATAGGCCTCGTTGGTCTTCTCCAATTCGCTGGTCAGCAGGCAACTCTCAGGCATCGGCTGGGGTGCCATACGCGGATAGATGCAGCTGGAGCCCAGGAATTCCAACTTCTTACAGCCGTTCTTCCACGCAGCATGGATGACGTTCATCTCCAGAATCATGTTGTCGTACATAAAGTCGGCTAAGGCACTCTGGTTGGCGACAATGCCACCAACCTTAGCGGCTGCGAGGAACACGTATTTAGGTTTCTCTTCGGCAAAGAACTGCTCGACGGCCTCCTGACGGGTGAGGTCGAGCTCCTTATGCGTGCGCGTAATAATATTAGTATATCCCTGGCGTTGCAGCTCGCGCACAATGGCGCTACCTACCATACCACGATGGCCAGCGACGTATATCTTACTGTTTTTCTCCATTACTTTACAATTCCTTTCTCCAAGTATTCTGCCAGATTGGTGCGTACCTTCTCTGCGGCACCGTCAGAGGCCACCTTGGCCATATCAGCGTCTACCATGATGTTGACGAGTTCCTCGAAGCTGGTCTTGTTGGGATTCCAGCCGAGCTTAGCCTTCGCCTTGGTGGGGTCGCCCCACAGGTTGACGACATCGGTAGGACGATAGAAGTCGGGCGATACCTCAATAAGCACCTTGCCCGTAGCTTTGTCGATACCCTTCTCGTCGGCTCCCTCGCCCTGGAATTCGAGCTCGATGCCTACGCGCTTGAAGGCGTAGTAGCAGAATTCGCGGACAGAGTGCTGGACACCAGTAGCGATGACGAAGTCGTCGGCCTTAGGCTGTTGCAGGATGAGCCACATGCACTCTACATAATCCTTGGCATAACCCCAGTCGCGCAATGACGAGAGATTGCCCAGATAGAGCTTGTCCTGCTTGCCCTGCTTGATGCGTGCAGCAGCCAGCGTAATCTTACGTGTTACGAAGGTCTCACCGCGGCGCTCACTCTCGTGGTTGAACAGGATGCCTGAGCAGCAATACATGTTGTATGCCTCACGATACTCCTTGACAATCCAGAAGCCATACTGCTTGGCAACGGCATAGGGCGAGTAGGGGTGGAACGGTGTGTTCTCGTTCTGTGGCACCTCTTCAACCTTACCATACAACTCAGAGGTCGATGCCTGATAGATGCGGCAGGTCTCTGTCATTCCCAGCTGGCGAACGGCCTCCAGGATGCGCAACACACCCACAGCATCGACGTCAGCGGTAAACTCAGGAGAGTCGAAGCTGACCTGTACGTGGCTCTGTGCTGCGAGGTTGTAGATCTCTGTGGGACGCACCTTTCCTACGACACCCAGTATGGACATCGAGTCGCCTAGGTCGGCATAGTGCAGGTGGAAGTGGGGCTTACCTTCGAGATGGGCTATACGCTCGCGGAAGTCTACCGACGAGCGACGGATGGTGCCGTGCACCTCGTAGCCTTTCTCTAATAGAAACTCAGCCAGATACGAGCCGTCCTGACCAGTGATGCCTGTGATAAGCGCGATACTCTTATTTGCCATAAAATCGTTTAATTCGTGGTGTTTATTTGTCTTGTCCAGAGAACTGCTTGATGCGCTGTTCCTCGGAGAGTTTGCAGATGAGCAGGGTGTCGTCGTTCTCAGCGACGATATAGCCGTCGAGACCCTGGATGACAACCTTCTTCTCCTGTGTGGTGTGAACGATACAGTTGGTGGTCTCGAAGAGCGAAATCTCCTGTCCGATGCAGGCGTTGCCATAGAGGTCTTTCTTCGACTGCTGCTGCAGCGAGCCCCACGTGCCCAGGTCGCTCCATCCGAAGTCGGCAGGACAAACGAATATCTCTTCAGCTTTCTCCATGATGGCATAGTCTACGCTGATGTTCTCGCATTCTGGGAACAGCTTGTCAATCTTCTCCTGCTCCTGTGGCGTGCCGTAGACGGGCAGCAGACCTTCGAAAATCTTCGACATCGAAGGCTGGTAGATGCGGAAGGCGTTGACGATGGTGTTCACGTTCCAGATGAAGATGCCAGCATTCCAGAAGTAGTTGTTCTTCTGGATATAGCGCAGGGCAGTCTGTATATCGGGCTTCTCGCGGAATGAGTCTACGCGGAAGATGCCCTTGTTGCGCAGGGAGTTGGCCGAGAGGTTGGCCTCGATATATCCGTAGCCCGTCTCAGGACGTGTGGGCTTCATGCCCAGCGTGACGATGGCGTCGCTCTCGCTGGTGAACTTCATACAGTCCGTAATGACACGACGGAATTCCTCAATATTCAGCACCACATGGTCGCTGGGCGATACTACGATGTTGGCCTTGGGGTCGCGCGACTTGATGCGCCACGAGACGTAAGCGATACACGGTGCCGTGTTGCGACGACAGGGCTCGCAGAGAATGTGGTCTGCCGGCATGTCAGGCAGCTGCTCTGCAACGATGGCTGCATAGTTCTTGTTGGTTACTACCCATACATTTTCTGCATCTACAATGCCTGCAAAGCGCTCTACGGTGAGCTGCAGCAACGACTTACCCACGCCCATCACATCGATGAACTGCTTGGGTTTTTCAGCCGTACTCATTGGCCAGAAGCGGCTACCTACACCGCCTGCCATGATAACCAAGTGATTGTTGATTCTTGCCATAATGTTAGTTCAAAAGCTTTTATCCTGCAAAGATATATATTATTTTTTAATTCTGCTAATTTTGTGGCATCTTTTTCTTCATCAGGTGTCTGACGGCAAACCACACGATGGCTGCTATCACCAGTGCCACGATGATGATCTTGATGTATTCGGCATACTCCTCAATCTTGTCGTTGAGCTGCTCCTCAGGGACGATGGTGTGCAGATACCAGCCCAGACCTGCGAGGATGGCGTGCCAACAGCCAGCACCTAATGTGGTGTATAACAGGAACTTCCAGTAGTTCATCTTTGCCAGTCCTGCAGGAATGGAGATGAGGTGACGGATGCCTGGGATGAGTCGTCCCGTCAGTGTGGCAGCGATGCCGTGGTCGTCGAAGTAGCGCTCCGACTTCTCCACCTTCTCCTGGTTGAGCAGACACATCTTGCCCCACTTGCTGTTGGCGAACTTGTAGATGACAGGTCGCCCGACATAGTAAGCCACCACGTAGTTGATAGAGGCGCCAAGGTCGGCACCGATGGTGGCAAAGAGGATGACGAGCCACACGTCGAGTTGTCCGCTGGCAGCATGATAGGCTGCTGGCGTGACGACAAACTCAGAGGGTACGGGGACTACGGTGCTCTCCAGCAACATCAGGAAGAGGATGGTGCCGTAGTTCAGGTTGCCTAATAGGGATGTGATGAAATTCATTATTTTCGATGTTTCGACTATTTGTTGAGTTGTTGTTCCATATAAGTGACATACTCGCTAGGCTCCACACTTGGTGGGAAGAGGAATCCTAATACGAGCTTTGCTTCGCGGGGGTTGCGCTCGACACTCTTCTGCAGATATTCCATAAACTCGTCCTTCTTGCGGAGATCCCAGCAGCACAAGGCCATATAGGCGTCTCCCTTGTTGAAGTCGGGCTCTAGTTCTCTGACGACCTCGAAGAAGTCCTTGAACATCTCGTAGCTGCTGTTGACGTAGCGGTTGTCGTAGAGCGATACGATGATGCGCAACATGATGGCTGGTGCGTTGTCTGACTTGCGTAGTGCCTTCTTGAAACTCTTTTCCGCCTCGTCCGCCCTGTCGCATCCCAGCAGGATGTGTCCGCGAATGACCAGCAGGTCGGTGGTGTCGCTAGACAGCTTGATGGCAGCGTCAATCATCTCCAGCGCTTTCGTGAGTTCCTTCTTACTGCCGTAGCAGAAAGCCAGCTCCTGATAGACCTGTGGCTTCAGTTCTGCGTCCTCGTCAGCCAGCTCCAACGCCTTCTCCAGATAGGGGATAGCCTCTTGATGGCGATTCATATTGACCAGACAGATGCCTTCGTTCAATAGCACGATATAGTCGTCAGGAACGATTTTCTCCAGACGTCTGAAAAATTCCAGCGATTCTTCGTAGTTGCCCAGACGGAACAGCCCTTGGGCTTTGCTGGACAGTCCTTCAGGATCGTTGGGGTCAATGGCAATGGCATATTCCGAGCTGGTGATGGCGTTCGAGTAGTCCTCGTCCATCAGCTGTGCGGAAGCCAGCGCGTTCCAGTAGTTGACGGAGTAGGGGTCGCGGTCAATGAGCTCGTTGAAGATACGCTCAGAGTCTTTGTATTTGCCCAATCCGAAGAGTGTGCGCGCCATGAGCTCCTTGAAGTCGCTGCTGTCGTCGCCCTTCGAGCGCATCATCCATTGATAGGCTTTGTCGTTGACACCGTAGTCTACATAGAGGTTGGCGCAGTCCTTGATGAAGTCTTCCCACTCGTCTTCCTCGACGCTTTTGGAGTAGTCGCGCAGGTAGCGGTCGGCCTTCTCGACGTGTTTCTCGGCAATCATGATTTCTGCTATCAGATAGTGATAGTCAGGGTCGTTTTTGTCGCCGATGGCATCAGCATAGTGGCGTGCCGTCTTAAAGTCGTTCTCCATCAGTGCCTGACGTGCTTTAAACACGTTGGGCAGTGTGGCGTCAGGGTATAACTCCAGGGCATGCTCTACCACCTCAACGGCCTTGTCGTTCTCGCCAATGTTGTTGTAGTAGTCGGCAAGGTCGACAAGGTCGTCGCTGTCCAGGAAAGGCTGCTCGCCTACTTGCATTGCTGCTTCGTAGCTTTCGAGCAGTTCCTTGAAGTCTTCTGATTCGAAATAGTCTTCGTTATATTGCATTTATTTCTTCCACGAGTCCTTCAGACCTACGGTCTTGTTGAATACCAGGTGGTCAGCGGTAGAATCGAGGTCAATGGTGAAGTAACCGATGCGCTGGAACTGCAGAAAGTCACCAGCCTTCTTCTCCTTGAGGTAAGGCTCAACAACTGAATTGTTGAGCACAATGAGGCTCTGCGGATTGAGCAGCTCGCGGAAGTCGCGGCCGTCGGCATCGACACTCTCAACGCTGAAGAGGCGGTCGTAGAGACGTACCTCGGCAGGCACAGCCGTACGGCTGTCCACCCAGTGCAGCGTCTTACCCTTGATCTTGCGGTCTGCACCAGGCATTCCGCTGCGTGTCTCTGGGTCGTAGGTAGCGTAGACGGTAGTAACGTTACCCTCGGCATCCTTGTCGCAGGCATGCTCCTCGTCGCACTTGATGATATAGGCGTTCTTCAGGCGTACCTCCTTGCCAGGAGCCAGACGCTGGAACTTCTTCTCTGCAACCTCCATGAAGTCGTCGCGCTCAATCCACAACTCGCGAGAGAAGGTGATGGTGTGTGTGCCGTCGGCCTCGTTCTCAGGATTGTTGATGGCGGTGAGCTCTTCGCTCTTGTCCTCCGGGTAGTTGGTAATGACCAGCTTGATGGGGTCGAGCACAGCGCTGACACGTGTGGCCTTCTTGTTCAGGTCATCGCGCACGCTGGCCTCCAGCAGGGCGTAGTCGTTCAGAGCGTCAAACTTTGTGTAGCCGATAGAGTCGATGAAGTTGCGGAGACTCTGTGAAGAGAAACCGCGACGACGCATACCGCAGACGGTCGGCATACGGGGATCGTCCCATCCGCTGACCAGCTTCTCGTCAACCAGCGCCTTCAGCTTACGCTTTGACATCACGTTGTAGGTCAGGTTCAGACGGTTGAACTCAATCTGACGAGTGCCGTCGTAGCTGTCTGCCAGGATGTCGGGATTGAAGTCGCCAGTCTTGCCCTCGGCCTTCTGCTCCTTGATATACTCACGCAGCAGTTCTACGAACTTGTCGTAGAGCGGACGGTGAGGCACAAACTCCAGCGTACAGATAGAGTGGGTGACACCTTCGAAATAGTCTGACTGTCCGTGGGCAAAGTCGTACATGGGGTATGCATGCCACTTAGTGCCTGTGCGGTGGTGGGGAATCTGGATGATACGGTAGATGATGGGGTCGCGGAAGTGCATGTTGGGGTTCGCCATGTCCAGCTTGGCACGCAGCACCATGCTTCCCTCAACGGCCTCGGGAGTGTTCATCTGCTCAAACAGGCGCAGGTTCTCCTCGATGGGGCGGTCGCGGAATGGGCTGGCTACACCAGGCTGTGTGGGTGTGCCCTTCTGCTCAGCAATCTGCTCAGAGGTCTGCTCGTCAACGTATGCCAGACCCTTCTTGATGAGCCATGTGGCAAAGTCCCACAGCTTGTCGAAGTAGTCAGAGGCATAGTAGATGTTGCCCCACTTGAAACCGAGCCACTTGATGTCGCTCATGATGTTCTCTACGTACTCCGTATTCTCCTTCGTGGGGTTGGTATCGTCGAAACGCAGGTTGCAGACGCCGCCAAACTCCTCGGCAACACCGAAG
Source organism: uncultured Bacteroidales bacterium (assembly GCA_902799355.1). Classification (GTDB taxonomy): domain Bacteria; phylum Bacteroidota; class Bacteroidia; order Bacteroidales; family Bacteroidaceae; genus Prevotella. The sequence goes on along the minus strand of CADCAG010000034.1, from coordinate 6,264 downwards.
TCCATGCAGATGGCCTTGGCGTGGCCAATGTGAATATATCCGTTGGGTTCTGGTGGGAAACGGGTCTGCAGACGTCCACCATTCTTACCTGCCTCCAGGTCTTCTTTTACAAACTGTTCTACAAAGCTGAGGCTTTTCTTCTCCTCACTGTTGTTAACGATTTTTTCTTCCATATAATATATTAATGTGTATTTTGCTTGCAAAGGTAATAAATGTCGAGTAAAAACCAAAATAAAATACAGTTTTTTCTCTCAGTTTTGTCAATGGGCAGTGCAGCGATTTTATTTTTTTCGTTTTTATAGTGTTAAAATTATAAAAACGCTTGGAGAATTGACATAAATCAATTATCTTTGCCAACGTTATCCTGAATACAATCTTTTTACCTTAAAAAGACTAATACCTAAATGAGATAGGATGTCCTCCACTGTGAAGTAGGGGGCATTTTCTTTTTCTATTCTATTCCTCGCTCGTTGAGCGCCTTTGTGTAGCGCGCTGCATTCTGCAGGTGCTCCTTGTAGGTACGTGCAAAGTTGTGGGTGCCCGAGAAATCCTCCTTGGCACACATGTAGAGATAGTCGTGGCGAACGTAGTTGAGCACGGCATCAATGCCCTTGACGGAGGCAATCTTGATGGGCCCTGGGGGCAATCCCTCGTTGCGATAGGTGTTGTAGGGACTCTCCACGTCGAGCAGCTTGTTGTAGATGCGCTTCAACTCAAACTGTTTCAGTGCAAACTTGATGGTGGGGTCGGCCTGTAGCGGCATGGGCTCGTGCAGACGGTTCAGGTACATGCCAGCTATCATGGGCTTCTCAGCGTTGTTGGCCGTTTCCTCGTCGATGATGCTGGCCAAGGTGCATACCTCCTCAGGTGTCAGCTGCATCTGTGCGGCCTTCTGTTCACGGTCGCCCTTCCAGAAGCGGTCGTGCTCGCGCTGCATGCGCAATAGGAACTTGTCGAGCGATACGTTCCAGTAGATATCGTAGCTGTTGGGCACGAACATGGCGGCGATGGTGCAGGTGTCGTAACCGTACTTCTGACAGGTCTCCTGGTCGTAGAGTGCCGTAGCGATGGTAGTGCTGTCGAGCATCAGCTTTCTTCCCAAATAACCAGCCAGACGGTCCATGGTGCGTACTTCGGGGATGGTCAGCGTCATGCTTACCTGTCGGCCGTTTTTCAGGTGGCGGAATACGGTGAAGGCTCCTTCGCTGGGCTCTATGGCATAGCGGCCTGTGCGGATGTGCTTGTCGTAGCTGCTGTGGCGAATCAACATGCTGAGTCCTGTCATGCCAGCCGTGTGACTGAAGGCTCCTACTTTGGTGATGACTGAGTCCTGCGTGTCGTCCTCGTCGATATACACATACTGCGTCTGGTCGGCTTTCGAGACGGGGGTAAGCATATAGGTGACGGCTAACACCACTATCAGCACCAGTCCTGCCAGTGCGATGTATAAGTAGGTTCTTGAATCAAATTTCTTCATTGTTCTGTGTGTGTTTAATTGGGTGCAAAGTTACTAATTAGTGGGCGAACTTCCAAATAATTTCTATCAAATCGTTGGTCGTATCAGATTTTTTGTGTATCTTTGCATCAGATATTACGAAGACCATGAAACTGAAGTTCACAATACAATATAATACTGCTTGGGGCGAGTCTCTGCACGTTGTTGTCGGCTATCACAGCCAGGACGGAAGCAGTAGGCAGCAGAATCTGCCCATGCAGACTGAGGATGGTCAGCTGTGGGTGCTGGAGACGGCGGCACTGGTTAGCAGACATCATCCGCTGTCGCACATAGAATACTATTATCAGGTAGAAAACGGGGAGGGTGAGGTGCTGAGCCGTGAGTGGACGCTAGTGCCCAGAACATACTATTTCGATGCATCGAAAGACTATGTGTTCCCTGATCAGTGGCGCGACCGCCCGTTGCCTTACCATCTCTATAGTAACGCCTATCTGACCAGCGTGCACGGCCATCGTGACGAAGATGTCGAGGCTGCCCGTCTGCCGTTGTTCCGTCGTACTATCCTGTTCCGCGTTTCTGCGCCGCAGCTGCTTCAAGGACAGGCTGTTGCCGTCTGCGGCAGTCATCCATCCATCGGTTCGTGGAATACGTCGCGCTACCTGCAGATGCAGTATGTGGGCAGTGGTGAATGGATGTTGACTGTGGACGCTATGGGGTGGCTGATGCCTGTAGAATATAAATATGTGGTGGTGGACGTCGAGACGCATGCACTGGTGGCTTGGGAGGAGGGCGACAACCGAACGATTGCTGACGAGTTGACTGACGGACAGGTGCTTGTACTTTATGGCGATGCCCTGCGCCTCTGCGAACAACCTTGGCGACTGGCAGGTGTCAGCATTCCCGTCTTTGCATTGCGGAGTGAGCATAGCTATGGCGTGGGCGACTTTGGCGACCTCAGACGCTTGGTGGACTGGGTAGTGGCAACGGGTATGAAGGTCGTCCAGCTGTTGCCTGTCAACGACACCACGACGAACCACCACTGGTCGGACTCCTGTCCTTATAACATCACCAGTTTCTTTGCCCTCCATCCGCACTATATTGACTTGGAGGCGGCGGGAACCCTGCGCTCTAAGGCGAAGATGACGCAGTTTCTGCGTCGCCGTCAGGAACTCAATGCCTTGCACTATAGCGACTATGAGGCCGTAGACCGCGTGAAGTCAGAATACCTTCAGGAACTCTTCGACGAGCAGGGCAAGACGGTGCTGGCAACAAAGGAGTGTAAAGCGTTCTGCGAGGCTAATGCCGACTGGCTCGCTGACTATGCGGAATATCGCCAAGAGGCACTCGACTACGTGAGTTTTGTGCAGTACCTGTTGCACCAACAGTTGACGGCTGCTGCCGACTATGCCCGCCAGCAGGGGGTGGTGCTGAAGGGCGACCTGCCCGTTGGTGTCCATCGCGACAGCGTGGAGACGCGCAAGCACCCAGAACTCTTCCACCTCGACGCACAGGCTGGTTCGCCACCTGACAACTTCTCACAGCATGGTCACAACTGGGGCTTCCCTACCTACGACTGGAACGAGGGGCTTTTCCGTATGCTAAGGCTTCGTCTTAGCCGTCTCTCGCAGTATTTCGACGCTCTGCGCATTGACCACGTGCTGGGCTATTTCCGCATCTGGGAGATTCCTGTAGAGGCTGTCGATGGTGTGCTGGGGCATTTCTCGCCAGCCTTGCCGCTGACCGTTGACGAGATAGAATACTTCGGGCTGACCTTCCGTAAGGAGCTGTTTACCAAGCCGTTCATCAACGACCGAATCGTTGACCGCCTCTTTGGCATCCATGCGGCCTATGTGCGCGACAACTTCCTCGTGCGTAAGGCCTATAACCTCTACGACCTTGCCGACCAGTGTGCCACCCAGCGGCGTATTGCCACACTCTTTGCCGACCGTCGCGACGAGAATAGTCTGTGGATACGTGACGGACTGATGCGGCTGGCCAGCAACGTCCTCTTCCTGGAGGATTCGCATCAGCAGGAGATGTACCATCCGCGTATCGGTGCCACGCAGGAACCCGTCTTCGAGGCACTGAGCGATACGGAGCGCGATGCCTACCTGCGACTCTACAACAACTACTTCTACCAGCGCCACTCGTTCTTCTGGGGACAGCAGGCCCTGCACCGGCTGCCTGCTATGATGGGCGACTCACGCATGCTCTTCTGCGCGGAAGACTTAGGAATGTTGCCCGACTGTGTGGAACCCGTTCTTGACCAGTTGCGCATCCTGACGCTCGAAATCCAGCAGTTGCCCAAGCAGCAGGGCTTCGAATACAGTCATCTGGAGGCTAACCCCATTCGCAGTGTCTGCACCATTGCTACCCACGACATGACGCCTCTGCGCCTCTGGTGGCAGCAACAGCCGGAGCGTCGTCAGCGCTACTACGTCACCATGTTGCAGAAGGAGGGTAGGGCGCCAGAGCAGTTGCCTGCCCACCTTGCTGAGGAAATCATTGCGCGCCACCTGTATTGTCCTTCGATGCTGTGCATCCTGCAGTTGTCGGATTGGCTGGCTATGGATGGCGAGCTGCGTTCGAAGCGTCCTGACGAGGAGCGTGTCAACACGCCTAGCGACGCTTACAACCGTTGGCAGTACCGCATGCACCTGACTATCGAAGAACTCCTTCAGGCCACGAAGTTCAACACGAAGCTGCGTACCATGATTCAGCGCTCTCGCCGTTAATAGCCTTATACGCGTCCGTATTAGGCTTATACGCGTCCGTATTAGGCTTATACGCTCCCGTATTAGGCTTATACGCTCCCGTATTAGGCTTGCCTGTGCGCGTATCAGGCTGAGCCGCGGGCGGGTGAACTGTGCCTCTGATTGACAATGCAAAGATATAAAAAAAATAGCAGACTTCCAAATAAATCATTCACAAAAGCACACGCAAAGACACACGCCGACTTGGCAGGTGGTACAGATGGCAGATGGCAGTTTATTTTGAGAGCCTATTTTCTCCAAGTTTACTACTACTAATATATATAATATATATATTATATATATTAGTAAAAATATTATACAATTTATACCCATGTTAATGTGTCCCTCGCTGAGAAAACTGCCATCTGCCATCTGTACCAATTGTGCAATTTGTAAAAAATAAGTTGTTCGATTATTTGCATATCTCGTAGATTTTTTGTACCTTTGCAGTAGCAATGAGAACGAGGAAGTTGTTGGGAATTGTAGGGCTGTGGCTGGTGACCGTTTGCGCGTGTGGTCAGCAGGTGCAGTTGGATACGCTGAGAGTTCAGTATGTGGATTTTCAGGGGAAGAAGCGGTGTGGAGAGTTGATTTGTAATAAAGTGATAGCCAGTGATTTGCGAGAAATCTTTGAAGAACTTTATAAGGCGAAGTATCCCATCGAGCGCATCCGTCCTATCTCGGAATATGGCAACGATGACGAGCGTTCCATGCGTGCCAACAATACTTCGTGCTACTGCTATCGCGTGGTGGAAGGTAGTACAAAACTGTCGAAGCATGCACAGGGTCTGGCCATCGACATCAATCCGCTCTACAACCCCTGTGTCAGACGTAAGAAAGACGGCACCCTGCTCATTCAGCCAGCGACAGGCAAACCCTATGTAGACCGTAGCAAGAAGTTCAAATACAAGATAACCCGTCAAGACCTCTGCTATCGGCTGTTTACGGAGCACGGATTCCGTTGGGGTGGGGCGTGGCGCTCGCTGAAAGACTACCAGCATTTCGAAAAATAGTATAAATATTAGAAAAACTCCCGATAAATTTGGCATTTCGCTGACTTATTCGTAACTTTGCACGTTCAAAAAAAGAATAAGGAAGAGAAATGATATCAGTAGAGTCCTTACGCGTAGAATTTGGCGTGAAGCCTCTGTTTGCAGGTGCCAGCTTTGTGGTGAACGACCGTGACCGTATAGCCCTTGTGGGTAAGAACGGTGCAGGAAAGTCGACACTGCTGAAGATACTCTGCGGACAACAGAAGCCTACAGAGGGTGTGGTGAGCATACCTTCTGATACCACCATCGGCTACCTGCCGCAGGTGATGATATTGCAAGACGACACTACCGTTCGTCAGGAAGCCCAGAAGGCTTTCTCCCATGTGACGGAGCTGAAAGCCAAGGTCGACGCATTGAATCAGCAGCTGGCTGAGCGCACGGATTACGAGAGCGAGAGCTATCTGGCACTGGTTGAGAAGTTTACGCTGGAGCACGAGCGCTATATGATGTTGGGTGCCGACAACTGCGAGGCAGAGTTGGAGCGCACCTTGATGGGTCTGGGCTTTGAGCGTTCTGACCTGGAGCGTCCCACCAGCGAGTTCTCAGGAGGCTGGCGCATGCGTATCGAATTGGCCAAGATCCTGTTGCAGAAACCTGACGTCTTGTTGCTCGACGAGCCCACCAACCATCTGGATATTGAGTCTATACAGTGGCTGGAGCAGTGGCTGGCACAATCGGCAAAGGCTGTGGTGCTGGTCTCTCACGACCGTGCTTTCATCAACAACGTCACCAATCGTACGCTGGAGATTTCCTGTGGGCAGATTGTGGACTATAAGGTGAAGTACGACGAGTATGTCGTGTTGCGCAAGGAGCGTCGCGAACAGCAGTTGCGCGCTTACGAGAACCAGCAGAAGGAGATTCAGGAGATGCGCCAGTTCATTGAGCGCTTCCGCTATCAAGCCACCAAGGCCGTACAGGTGCAGCAGAAGGTAAAGCAGCTGGAGAAGATTGTGCCCATCGAGGTCGATGAGGTTGACAACTCTGCCTTGCGCCTGAAGTTCCC
>CADCAG010000033.1 GCA_902799355.1 uncultured Bacteroidales bacterium | reverse complement strand
TATTCCCCGTGGCGGAAGACTGAAGGTTCGCGTAAAGGCCATGAACGATGGTAACAACCAGCTGATTGCCTGGATGCTCGACCCCACAAGTCCACGCGATTTCTCCATCAAGTTTGTCAACACCGTAGACGGCGCAGCCATGAAGGAGCTGAAGGGCACCCACTGCTACTGCGTGAACTACGTAGAGAAGTGGGAAGACGGACAGCAGCATTTCGAGGAGATCGAGATTGTTTGCCAGAAGCTGGAGAACGGCCCCGTCGCATTCGACAACCCCTGGAAGTAAGAAATAATGTCTAATTAGAAGAAAAAAAACGATATATAACCGATAATTCGTAGAAATCTTTTGGTTTTTCGTTTGTTTTACACTAACTTTGCCGTCATGAAACAGCTTGTTTTCGTGACGGCACTGTTTTTGAGTGTCTTATGTCACGCCCATCATCAGCCACCCATGCGCTTGTGGTATGACCGTCCAGCGCAGTATTTTGAGGAGTCGTTGCCCATTGGTAACGGCCGATTGGGTGCATTGGTGTATGGCGGCACGGACAGCTGTATCGTCTATCTGAACGACATCACACTATGGACGGGAAAGCCCGTAGACCGTAACGAGGGTGTTGGCGCTGCCCAATGGATTCCCCAAATCAGGGAAGCATTATTCAAAGAGAACTATGCACGTGCCGACTCGCTGCAGTTGCATGTGGAGGGTCATAACTCAGCATACTACCAACCACTGGGCACACTGCTGATAGAAGACCTGGACAAAGGCAGCATCAGTGGCTACCGTCGCACGCTGAGTCTGGACTCGGCAGTGGTCAGCGACCGCTTTGTGCGTGACGGTTTTCCCGTCACGAGACAATATTTCGCCTCAGCCCCTGACAGCCTCATCGCCATCCGTCTGACAGGACAGCTGAACATCCGCCTGTCGCTGACGGCACAGGTACCCCACAAGGTGAAAGCCAAGGGTAACCAGTTGACACAGACGGGACATGCCGTAGGCGATCCCATGGAGAGCGTACACTTCTGTACCATCCTGCAAGCCACTAACCAAGGTGGCAGCATCGTGGCCAGCGATAGTTCACTGACCATCCGCGATGCCCAGGAGGTGGTAATATACATCGTGAACCGTACCAGCTACAACGGTTTCGACCACCATCCCGTACGTGAGGGAGCACCCTATCTGGAGAAGGCCATTGACGACATCTGGCACACGAAGAACTACACATACCAGGACTTCCTGCAGCGTCATGTCAACGACTACCAGCAATACTTCCAGCGGGTGCAGCTGCGGCTGGGGGCGTCGTCACGAAATGATGACTCACTAGACGTGCCTACCGACCGCCTGCTGGGTGAGAAGCTGGACGACAACTACCTGGAGACGCTCTACTTCCAATACGGTCGCTACCTGCTCATCAGCTCGTCACGCACCAAGGGGGTACCTGCCAACCTGCAAGGGCTGTGGACACCCCATCTGTGGTCGCCCTGGCGTGGCAACTACACGATGAACATCAATCTGGAAGAGAACTACTGGCCAGCCTTCGTGGCCAACCTGGCAGAGATGGCAGAGCCGCTGGACGGCTTTGTGCAGTCATTAGCGCAGAACGGCCGCTATACCGCTAAGAACTTCTATGGCGTAGACAAGGGCTGGTGTGCCAGTCATAACAGCGACTTGTGGGCGATGACCAATCCTGTGGGTGAGAACAGGGAGAGTCCGATGTGGAGCTGCTGGAACATGGGAGGTGCATGGCTCGTCGAGACGCTATGGGAGCGCTACCTGTTTACGCAGGATAAGGAATACCTCAGAAACACGGCATACCCACTGATGAAGGGTGCTGCCGACTTCTGTCTGCAGTGGTTGATAGAAAACCCCAAGCATCCTAGTGAACTCATCACTGCTCCGTCGACATCGCCAGAGAATGTGTATGTCACCGACAGGGGCTACCGTGGCGTGACATGCTATGGCGGTACTGCCGATCTCGCCATCATCCGCGAGCTGCTGCAAAACGCCCTCCATGCAGCCACGATTGTGCACGACGGTTTCCCCGTCGTGAAAAAGCTGCAGGCCGCCCTGCAGCGCCTGCATCCCTATACCATCGGTAAGGATGGCGACCTGAACGAATGGTACTACGACTGGAGAGACCCAGACCCCACACATCGTCACCAGAGCCATCTCATAGGACTCTATCCTGGCTCTCATCTGACTACCACCACTACTTCCACCGTTTCTACGGCGGGCCTCTTAAAAGCCTGCGAACAGACCTTGATACAAAAGGGCGATGAGACGACGGGCTGGTCAACAGGCTGGCGCATCAATCTGTGGGCACGTCTGAAGAATGCTGACAAGGCTTACCAGATATACCGCAAACTGCTGACGCCTGTAGCTCCTGAGCGTGGCGGAGCCCCCAACTATGTCAGAGGCGGTGGCACCTATCCCAACCTGATGGATGCTCACCCACCCTTCCAGATTGACGGTAACTTCGGAGGTACTGCCGGTGTCTGCGAGATGCTGATGCAAAGCCAGCAGCTGACTAATGGCAAACAGCAAGAAGCCATCATCGAACTGTTGCCCGCCTGTCCTAAGCAGTGGAGCGAGGGCAAGGTAAGCGGTCTCTGTGCCCGCGGTGGTGTGGAGGTCAGCTTCGAATGGAAGGATGGCTACGTGCGGTCGGCTACACTGAAGGCCAGAAAGAAATGCAAGGTTTCCTTATTATATAATAACCAAAGTAAAACATTGAAATTAAAAGCTGGGCAGACATTGCCCGTCAAGACATGGTAAACAAGAACATTATAGACACAACACTGGAGCAGGCCCGCGAATGGGGTAATGCTCAGTATCTGACCGAGGGACTGGTGCTGACAGACCAGATAGCCCATGCATCCATCTCCAGAGAGCCTCAGCGCCTGAACTTCATTCTGATGGCGCTATGTCGCAAGGGAAAAGCAACCTATAGTATTGACACCCGCGAACAGACGGTACTCCCTGGTGACCTGTTCTTCATCTCAGAGCGTCATATCATTGACAACTTCGAGGCATCGGACGATTTCGACTGTCTGTGTATCATGCTGAGCACGCAATTCTATCACGGCTTTGTGCAGAACGTAAAGAACGTCTCTTCGCTCTTGCTGTTTTCTATGAACAATCCCGTGGTATCACTCACCAAACAGGAGATACAGACCTACGAAAACTTCTTCATGGTTATCCGCGAAAAGATAGCCGACGAGAATCACCACTACCGCAAGGAGCTGGTACAGGCCTTGCTGCTGGCGATGTTCTACGACATGTCGGGGGTCATCTACCGCATCGAGCAAAGCTCTGCCAAGAAGCAGAGCCGCAGCGACGTCATCTTCGCCCGTTTCATCGCCCTGCTGCAGGAGAACTTCCGCAAGGAGCGTCGTGTGGGATGGTATGCCAGCCAACTGGAGATTACTGCCAAATACCTCTCGGAGGTCGTCAAGAATGTCAGCAAACGTACGCCCAACGAGTGGATAGACAGCTATGTGGTACTGGAGATTCGCGTACTACTGAAGAACTCGCCGAAGAGCATCAAGGAGATTACGGAAGAGCTGAACTTCCCCAACCAGTCGTTCTTAGGCAAGTATTTCAAGGAACATGTAGGCGTCAGTCCTTCTGAGTATCGAAAAGGCTAGCGACCTCGCAGAGCTCCTCATACCACGCCTCACCAAAGCGGCGGATGAGCGGCTCCTTGAGGAACTTATATACGGGAAGGCCCAGCGCCTTCCCTTTTTCTACGGCATCGCGACAGACTTCCCAGCGGTGGTAGTTCAGACCTATCAGATTATTTCCGAAGTTCTTCTCACGAATGGGGTATAGCGAACAGCTGATAGGCTTGCAGAAATGCGTCTTACCATTGCGATAGGCTTTCTCCAAGGCACACAGGCAGTTGTCGCCATCATAACAGGTAAACACGCAGTCCTTGCCACGCACGATGCTGGTCACCATGTCGCCATCGCGGTCAGCATAGGCTACGCCCTGTTTGTCAATGACGCTCTGTGCCGAGGCAGAAAGGTCAGACCACACGGTGTCGAGACTGTCTTCTATGGCAGCTATCTCGTCGAGGGTTACTGGTGCACCGGCATCGCCTTCTACACAGCAGATGCCCTTGCACTTCTCGTAGTCACAACAGAAGCACTCAGTGATAATTTCAGAGGAAATCAAGATGCCTCCAACTTCCAGTATTGGTGGGATGTTATTTACCATACGATAGGGGTTAGTCCATTTTGTTCCAGATAGGCATTACAACGGGAGAACTGGTGCTGACCAAACCAGCCGCCACGGTTGGCAGAGAGTGGTGAGGGGTGGACAGACTCCAGCACGAGGTTGTGTTGCTTATCAATCATATAGGCTTTAGAACGGGCATAGCCACCCCACAGCATATACACAAGATGCTCCCTATGAGTGGCAAGGGCACGGATGGCAGCATCGGTAAATGTCTGCCAGCCCAACGACGAATGGCTGTTAGCCTGATGGGCACGAACCGTCAGTGTGGCATTGAGCAACAAGACGCCCTGTTCTGCCCAGCGTGTCAGGTTGCCACTCTGAGGAATAGCGGTACCCAGGTCTTGCTGTATCTCCTTAAAGATGTTCTGCAAGGAAGGCGGAAACTGTATGCCGTCCTGCACGGAGAAGCTCAGACCATGTGCCTGACCAGGCTCGTGGTAAGGATCCTGACCGATGATGACCACCTTTACCTTGTCGAAAGGACAGAGGTTGAAGGCATTGAATATCAAGGCACCAGGCGGATAGCAGGTCGTCGTGGTGTACTCCTGACGTACGGAGCCCGTGAGCTGTTGGAAGTAGGGCTTCTCAAACTCCTCTTGCAGGTGTTCTTTCCATGTGGGTTCTATCTGTACATTCATAGCATATTATTTGATAAGGTGATAGGTGCCACCAGCCAGAGGTTTGACAACGCCCTTCATCTCCAACGAGAAAAGGAGGGCGGTGAGTTGACCGATGGCAATATTGGTGCGCACACTAATCATGTTCAATTGTAGATCGTTGGTCTGCTGTAACAGGTCAACGATGCGCTGCTCGTCGGGTGTGAGGTCTGGAAATAGCTGGCGCTCGACGGCTTCAGGGTGCATCGCAACGGTTTGCCACCCCACAGACTCCACAAAGTCAGCAGCAGAAGTGATAAGCGCAGCCATGTTGTCACGAATAATCTTGTTACAACCCTCGCTGGCAGGCATACCTACTGCACCAGGGAAGGCATAGACGTCACGACCATATTCCTGAGCGATGCGACAGGTGATGAGTCCCCCACCCTTATAGGCGCTTTCCACGAGAATGGTGGCATCACTCATACCTGCCACGATGCGGTTGCGCTGACGGAAATTATTGGGCAGGGCCTCCGTCTGACTCATATACTCTGTGAGGAGACCACCCTGACGTATCATCTCGATAGCCGTGTCACGATGGCGTGGCGGATATATCTGGTCAAGGCCATGAGCTAGTACACCTACCGTCTCATAGCCATTCTTCAAGGCATTACGATGTGCACAGATGTCTATGCCGTATGCCAGTCCACTGACTATCAGCACATCAGGAATCAGACGCTTGAGGTCGCTGACAAAGCGTTGTATCAAATCCTGACCGTAGGTGGTACAGTGGCGCGTACCCACAATGTCGATGACACGGTGTTTGTTGAGATTGGCCGTACCTTTATAATACAATACCAGTGGAGCATCGTCACACTCAGTGAGTCGCTGCGGATAGTCGGCATCGTTCAGACATAAGGCACGGATGCCGCCCTTCTGCATGAACTCCATCTCTGCAGCGGCACGCTTCAAGGCATCGTCCCAGTTCTTCATCGACTCACGCAGACGTGGTGTAGCGTCAGGCATCACGTCGCCCAAGTCCTGACGATGGTCGTAGACGGCCTTGCCTCCACCCAACGTGCGGTAGAGCAACAGGGCTGTCTGGAAGTTGAAGCCCATCATGCGTGTCAGCGCCAAGGTATAGTATATCTCTTCTTCTTGCATGACTTATAGAATGGTTAGTAACTCACTGGGATGACAGATGAAGCGCGTGGCACCATGCGCCAACAAGAACTCACGGTCGCGGAAGCCCCACAGCACGCTGATACACGGCATGCCACTGGCTGCTGCCGTGGCTACGTCGACATCGCTGTCGCCCACATAGACGGCCTGCTCACGACTGACGCCCAGCTGGCGCAAGGCCTCGTTGACAGTATCAGGAGCGGGCTTCTTGCGGATGCCCTCAGCCTCGTGTTCACCAATGGCCACCTCGATACTATCAGCAAAGAAGTGCTGGCAGAGCTCCTGGGTAGCAGCATAGAACTTGTTGCTGACCACTGCCGTCCGACAGCCATGGGCACGCAGCGCCTGTAGCATCTCCATAATGCCATCATAGGGACGTGTCGTGTCCAGCGAGTGTTGCATATAGTGTTGGCGGAAGGTGGCAAAGGCCTGTTCAAACTGTGGATTGGCAGCACCATCGGGTACGGCACGCTCCATGAGCAGTCGCACGCCATTGCCCACAAAGCGACGCACATCGTCGATGCTATGCTGAGGCATGTCACAAGTCTTTAGCGCGTAGTTGACAGATGCTGCCAGGTCACCCAAGGTATCCAGCAAGGTGCCATCAAGATCAAAGATAAACGTCTTAATCATTACTCTTTCGGCATATAGGGTGCAAAAGCACGGTCATAGTCCTCACTACCTGCCAGTCGACCACCAACCAGGCATACCAGCGTGATGTCACCACGGAAGCAGAGTGCCTCATCAGAAGCGCGGAAGATATCCTGATGGAAGATGTACTTGATGCCTTGCTTCTCCAGCCACAGACGTGAGATGAACTCGTCGTCACAACGTAGTGGGGTCTTATACTGCAGGTTCATGCGTGCCACCACAGCATCGACACCTTTCTCGTGCATCTCGGCAAAACTCAACCCACAGTGTTTTAAGAACAGGTGGCGCGTATGCTCCGTATAGTGGAGGTAGTTGGCATTGTTAACGATGCCTTCAATGTCACACTCGTAATCACGCACCTCCATGCGTGTTTCAAAAATGTATTTACTCATGATCTCTTTAAATATTCATAACCGATGCGACAGCGCAGACATTCCTTCTTGTCGCAATATTCTTTCTTCAACTGGATAAGGGCCTGTGAGTCGCCAGCACTCTTGACATCCAGTCCGCACTCTTTCCACATGCGGATGATGTGGTTGTTCTCAGCTTTCAGCTGCTCCAAGATGTCAAAGGCACGGTCGCAGAGCGCCTCTCTCATGCTGTGACGCCCATAGGCAAAGAGCATGGGTACACAGGTGTTGATCATCAGCAGATTGATGGAGAACGGCGACAGGTGCTTGGCATTACGGAAACTCTCAGAGCCAAAGGTATAGTGCGTCTCCCAATAGGGGGTCACCTGGGTGCTAAGCATCTCGGCCATTGCTGGCATATCCTGGCAGTCGACGAGTGCCGACAGGCTTGCCTTGCGCTGGTAGTAGAGGTTGGCCAACTGGGCAATGCGGATGTGCGGGAAGTTCTGTGGACGCAGTCGCAGGAAGCGCCACAGCTGGGCATTCATCGGCGTCAGCGAGAACTTATGAGCCAGATACTGGTACTCGTTGCGTAACTTGCTGAAGTAACCTTCGTTGAGAGCTTGCTGCTGGTATTGCGCAGGGATGGTATTCAGTTCCAGCAATCCTGCCTGTCCCATGAAGATTGCCTCTATCTGGAATAGGTCATCACGATGTTTACCGACAGCCTGCAAAGGGATATGTCGTGCCCACTCCTCGAAGGCATCACCATTAATGCCAAAGCCATAGTTGCGTGCCATGGTCAGGAAATAGGCGTCTTCCCAGGAACCACCAGCCTGCCTGACACGTTGCTCAATGGCGATAGTCTTCTGTTCCAGGCGTTCTGTCTGCAAAGCTGCCATCCAGGAATGGATGGTCAGGCGTGTCAAGTCAGGAATGATGCGGTAGCACGGTGGATAGGCATCGGTACGCAACAGTTCCTCATAGTTATCGTGTACTGATGGAGGAACCGTCAGACACACCTGCGGCACGAAATGACCCGACTGCATCTGTACGTCGCGGTCGGCAACACCCACCACATGCAGCACCACATTATTATAATGCTCGTCGTGGTCGTGGCCATGCAGATACCAGTCGCTGGACTTGTCATGAATCTCCACATTGCCCACCCACAACGTGCCATTGATCTTCACCTTGGCATTGAAGAAGTCGGGGCCACTGTTTCGGTTGTGCAGGCCAGGGTCAATGACTTCCACCTCCTGACCATCGGTGGTCTGCAAGCCACCAAGAGGCCACATCTTATGCTTCCAGCAGTAGTGCAGTAACTGTTCCATTAACGGACAAGCTGATATTCAAACGGCATGGCGGGCATACCTTTCTTATTATAGATGCTGGCACGGGGAGCGTCCTTCCAGGCATAACGTACATAAACGGGCTCGGCGATGGGCGACTGGAAACGCACCTCAGCACCCTTGACTGTAGCCTCCACATTCACGAAACGCTTATCAGCTCCTGCAACCTCTACCTCGTAGGCCGCACCTTCGCGCATGGGCTGGTCGAAGATAACAGTAACGGCAGTGCCCTTGACGGTATGACCCACAGGCTGAGGAGACAGAGCAGGCCACTCTCCGTAGGCTACACGGTCTAAGCAGAGAGCCACACGCTCAGCAGCCTCTTTCTTACGTAATGGATGGATATCGACAGTCTCACCGAGGTCGATAAGACAAGCGGTAGCAGCATGTTCATCGCCAATAGTTGCCTGGCGCTGAGCTTCACGCAGACGGGCCCAGTTGCTATTAACAGGATTGGTCTCATAAACGATAGGACGTGGCATACCTGTCTGCTGACGTCCGTCATGGTTGGCCAACTGCACAATACAGAAGGGCAGCGACGGGTCATTCCACAGTGCACGCCAGCCACCCATCAGCTTACGAAGATAGTCACCATAGGGAGCAGGATTACCTGTGTTCGACTCTCCCTGATACCACACGATACCGCTCAAGGCATAGGGTGCCAAGGGATAGAGTACGGCATTATACAGTGTGGTGGGCAGGTTCTGCAGGCTGACATCACCACTGGGACATGACGGCATATCGGCACCAGCATGCTGCAACCACTTGTTGCTCAGCGCGATGACATCCTTAGGCATGGGGTTCTGACTCTGACGGTCAGCACCAAAACAGAGCATATAAGGCTTCTCAGGGATGAAGTGAACCATACCATACTTATTAATAAAGCGGATGGTGATGACATTGTCACCTTCGCGGAGCAGTCCCTCAGGGATGTCGTAGCGACGAGGAGGATACTGGTAGTAGGTACGTCCCACCTGCTGACCATTAATATAGGTGATATCAGCATCAAACAGTGTACCCAACAGCAGACGGGCAGGCTGTCCGGCATGTGCCTTATCTATCTGGATATGCTGGCGCAACCATGTCGTACCCGTACCACGCCATCCCCAGTTATTCTGGTCGATGGTCTTCCAGGAAGAATCATCACAGTCAAGGGCTGTATAATGTCCAGCAATACCTGGATCCTGCTGGTCAAGCAACTCATTCCAACGGCGATCAGCCAGATTGTTGGCTCTCATCTGGGCAGCCACATACTCCTTATTATCATAGAGGCGGGTCTTCTGCAACAGCTGTG
The DNA here is from genome assembly GCA_902799355.1 of uncultured Bacteroidales bacterium. Taxonomy (GTDB): domain Bacteria; phylum Bacteroidota; class Bacteroidia; order Bacteroidales; family Bacteroidaceae; genus Prevotella. The sequence continues at coordinate 20,476 of CADCAG010000033.1, read as the reverse complement.
GATAGTCCTTTGCCAGACTGTCTGCCGACAGCCATGCTTCAATAGGTGTACCACCCCAGCTATTGACGATGACACCCTGCGGTACCCCCGTCTTCTCCTGCATGCGCTTGCCCAAGAACGAGCCCAAAGCTGAGAACAGCCAAGCATTCTGCTTCGTCAAGGGTTTCCAATTGATAGATGTAGGACGGATGTCATCCTGTACGCCATGGGCATTAGTCTCGTTCTGAACGCGGAACAAGCGTACAGAGGGATTGTCAAAATGTTCGATTTCATCGACATACTGCGGATAGACACGCTCAATGGTTACATCGATATTCGACTGACCGGAACAGAGCCATACATCGCCTACCAGTACATCGGCGATTTCTCTCACCTCTCCATCCTTACCTCTCACCTCTAACACATACGGGCCACCAGCCTTGGTCTTCGGCAAGTCGATGCGCCAACGACCTTGTTCGTCAGCAGTGGTCGTATATTGCTTCTTCTGCCAACGGATTGTCACCTGTTCCTGAGGGTCGGCCTTACCCCATACGGGGATGGGCTTGCCACGTTGAAGGACCATACCCGACTGAAACAATTGGGGTAACACGATTTTAGCATTGACCACGCAAGATGCTGTCAAGACCATTAGTAGAAGAAAAGATTTTTTCATGACGGTATAATGATTAGTTGCGGCGGCAAAGGTACGAATAAGTGAGCGAAATGCAAAAGGAAAACGAGTTTTTCTTTTCATTTCCGAACGATAGTACTTTCGAGACTACGTCTCAAAGGTAGAAAAAAATGTCAAAAATACAAAGAAATAGTGTTTTTTCCGTAAATGCTACAAATAATGTAGTTTTTGTAACATGCAAAAACATCCATTTCAACAGAAAATAGTATCTTTGCACAAAAATTAAAATAATAATAAACAACCTAACAACAATGACATCTAACGAAACTCAAGAAGCCAAAGGTTTTTACAAACTGTCTTGGCTGCAACGCATTGGTTTTGGTTCTGGCGACTTGGCCCAGAACCTGATTTTCCAGGTAATTTGTACTTACCTGCTGTTCTTCTACACTGACATCTATGGACTGACGCCATCAGCAGTGGCCGTCATGTTCCTGGTGGGTAATGTGGCTAACGTCATCTGGGACCCCATCGTTGGTACCCTCATCGACAAGAGCAACCCACGTTACGGTAAATACCGTTCGTATCTGCTGTATGTAGGTATTCCCCTTTCAGGCTTTGCCATCCTGTGCTTCTACAATGGCTTTGCTCCATCGCTGATATATGCCTACGTGACCTATATCTCCATGCAGCTGCTCTATACGTTCATCAACGTACCGTATGGAGCTCTGAACTCTTCACTGACACGCGACACTGACGAGATTACCATTCTTACGTCAGTACGTATGTTCATGGCTAACCTCGGTGGTCTGGCCGTTAACTCTGGTCTGCCCCTGTTCATCGCCCTGATTGCCGGTGCACCATCAGACAGTCTGCCCAAGGATCCTTCCGCATGGTTCACCACGATGACCATTTACGCTATTGTCGGTTTCTGTCTGCTCGCCTTCTGCTTCTCACAGTGTAAGGAGCGTGTGGTCATGGATGCCAAAGCCACTGAAGACGTGAAGGTCAGCGACCTGTGGATGGAGTTCCTCCGCAACCGTCCCTTGCGCGTCCTTGCCTTCTTCTTCATCACAGCTTTTGCTATGATGTCAGTAGGCAATGCTGCTGGTGCATACTTTATGAATAGCAACCTGCATGGCTCTGCTCAGGAGTTGTCTATCTTCATGGCCCTGGGTTCTGCCCCCGCCTTCCTGTTCATGCCGCTCGTTCCTTGGTTCAAGCGCATGGTTGGCAAGAAGAATATGTTCTATCTCTTCCTGGGTGCTGCCATTGTTGGCATGGCCATGCTTTATTTCATCTCCAAGATGGATCATCCCAGCATGATGATGATCTATGTGGCACAGTTCATCAAGAGCACTGGTGTCATTGTAGCTACTGGTTACATGTGGGCACTGGTTCCTGAGGTTATCTCATATGGTGAGTACACCACTGGCCGTCGTATCTCTGGTATCGTCAATGCTCTGACTGGCTTGTTCTTCAAGGCTGGTATGACTTTCGGTAGCATTGTCGGTCCCGCCGTATTGGCATACGTAGGCTACAACAGCAAGACTATCGACCAGACTCCTTTTGCCGAAGAGGGTATCCTGTGGCTCGTCTGCGTCATCCCCGCTATCCTGCTGGGTCTGGCTATGTTCATCATCTCTAAGTATGAGTTGACTGACGAGGTCATCGATGATATTAACAAGAAAATTGAAGCACGTAACAAATAAACTATGAAAAGACTCCTCCTATCCGCTATGGCCATTGCCGCACTGACAACAGTGTCGGCACAAGGCCTCAAGGACGCCGTTGGCAAATACTTTCTGATGGGTGCAGCCATCAACCAATGGCAAAGCGACGGACAGGTTCCTCAGGCCGATGCCGTTCTCAGCAAGCATTTCAACTGCGTAGTAGCAGAAAACTGTATGAAACCAGAGGTCTTAGCACCTGCTGAAGGCATCTTCGACTTCCGTGTAGCTGACAAGTTCGTCAACTACGCCAAGCAGTTGGGACTGAAGGTGAATGGCCACTGCCTGGTATGGCACTCACAAGCCCCCGACTGGTGGTTCACCAATGGCTATGCTGCCAGCCCCGTATCTAAAGAGGTCCTGAAAGAGCGTCTTATCAAGCACATCAAGACCGTAGTAGGTCACTTCAAGGGACAGGTCTTCGGTTGGGATGTTGTCAACGAGGCTATTGAGGACGACGGTTCTTTCCGTAAGTCGAAGTACTATAACCTATTGGGTGAAGAGTTCATTGAGATTGCCTTCCGTGCAGCTCATGAGGCTGACCCCGACGCAGAACTCTACTATAACGACTACTCGATGTCGGGTGAGAAGAAGCGCGAAGCCGTCTGCCGTCTCGTCAAGAACTTGAAGGCTAAAGGTCTGCGCATTGACGGTGTAGGCATGCAGAGCCACAATGGTCTGGACTATCCTGATCTCAACGAATATGAGAAGAGTATCGAGGCCTTTGCAGCCTGTGGCGTAAAAGTACTAATTACGGAGCTGGACATCAATGTGCTGCCCAACCCACAAGGCTTTGGTGGTGCTGACATTGCCCAGAACTTCGAACTACAGCAGAAGTACAACCCCTATACTGCCGGACTCCCTGCCGACAAGCAGAAAGAGCTCAACAAGCGTTGGATGGACTTGTTCAAGATCTACTACAAGCACCGCGACCAGATTGGCCGTGTCACCTTGTGGGGTCTCTGCGACGAGAACTCATGGCTTAACGGCTGGCCTATCAAAGGACGTACCAACTATGCCCTGCTCTTCGACCGCCAGTATCAGGCAAAACCTGTTGTTAACGACATTATCAAACTATTTAAATAAGTACTATTATGGCAAAATTACCACGTTATCTTTTCCCAAGTGACTATATGGCTGACCCATCAGCCAATGTATTTAACGGACGCCTGTATGTATACCCCAGCCACGACTGGGATGCCGGCGAATGCTTCGACGACGATGGCGGCCACTTCCAGATGCGCGACTATCACGTGCTGTCATGGAATGATGTAGAGAACGATGAAGCTACCGACCACGGAGTAATTCTCGATGTAGACCAGGTAAAGTGGGCCGAGAAGCAGATGTGGGACAACGACGTTGTCGAGAAAGACGGCAAGTACTACCTTATCTTCTCAGCGAAAGGCTATGATGGCGTGTTCCATCTGGGTGTAGCCGTTGCTGACAAGCCTGAAGGTCCGTTCATTCCTCAGGATCAGCCTATCCGTGGCTCTTTCTCTATTGACCCCAGCGTCTTCAAGGATGACGACGGCAAGATCTACTGCTACTTCGGTGGACTGTGGGGTGGACAGCTGCAGTGGTGGCACGCCACCTATCATGGCTTTGAGGCTATTCCTGGCAAATACGGTGACGACAACGGTCTCATCGACCTGGGTCCCGCTCCCGACCATAAGACACAGCTCTTTGCTAAGCCCGACGCCCCCGCTGTTCCCAGCGCAGTAGTACGCATGAGCGATGATGTGCTGCAGTTTGCAGAGGCTCCACGTCCTCTTATCATCGTTGATAAGGATGGTCAGCCCCTGAAGGCTGGTGACCCACACCGCTTCTTCGAGGCTAGCTGGATGCACAAGTATAACGGTAAGTACTACCTCTCCTACTCTACGGGTGACAGCCACCTGTTGTGCTACGCCATCAGCGACAACCCCTATGGTCCTTTCACCTATCAGGGCGTCATCCTGGATCCCGTCGTAGGATGGACCACTCACCACTCTATCGTAGAGTACAAGGGTCAGTGGTACCTGTTCTATCACGACTGCGTACCCAGCAACGATGTAACACACCTGCGCTCACTGAAGGTTCAGCGCCTGTTCTACAATGAGGACGGCACAATCAAAAAGGTGATCAATGAATAAGTAACTAACTAACTTATTACAATATCAACTGTTGCAGTCGCTCAGGAGCAAAGAGCTCTTGGGCGACTTCTTGTATCTGTGGAGCTGTAATGGCATCGATGCGCTGTAACAGATCATCGATATCACGCTCACGACCGTAATGCAGATAGTTCTTGGCAATGTCAAGGGCAAACTGTTCACGGTTGTCACAGGCGATGGCTATCTGCCCCTTCAACTGACGCTTGGCAGCCATCATCTGGCGGTCTGTCAAAGGATGCTGCATGACCTTGTCGAGTTCACGATGTACCAGTCGCAGACAGCGCTTGACATCATGGTGGTCACAACCGAAATAGACCGACCAGCAACCTGTGTCGCTATAACTGGCCATCGTGCTCTCCACGGTATATACCAAGCCGTTCTTCTCACGTAGCGAGAGGTTCAGACGGGCGTTCATCCCAGGGCCACCCAACAGGTTGTTCAACAGATAGAGTGGCAAGCGTCGCTCGTCATCATAGCTATAGGCTCTGCTGCCCAACATGATATGTGCCTGGTGATGCTCCTGAGAAGACGGTACTGTCGTTACTGCCTGTGGGAAAGAAGTGGCTGGCTGAACATCCAAGCGTATGTTACGCTCACCAATCCGCTCCATGCATCGCTCCAGACGTTGCACCATGCGCGAGAAGTCCACATCGCCATAAGCAAAGAAGATAGCATTGGCAGGACGGTAGTAGCGCTGTGTAAAACGGCGAGCATCGGCACCTGTAAAAGACAGTACACGCTCACGTGTACCTAATATATTATGTCCTAACGGGTGGTTTTGGAAAATCATATTCTCGAACTCGTCGTAGATGAGCTCCGCAGGTGAGTCGTTATAGCTCTCTATCTCGTCGCAGATGACATCCACCTCATGACGGATTTCCTCCTCAGGATAAGTACTGCAGAAGACGATGTCACACAGCAGGTCTACCGCCTTGTTCAGATGGTCTTTCAAGATAGCAGCATAGAATACCGTATCCTCCTTATTAGTAAAGGCATTGAGGTCGCCACCCACACTCTCCAGACTATTCAGAATCTGCAGGGCCGAACGCTGTTGAGTACCCTTAAAGGTGGTATGTTCACAGAAATGAGCCAACCCATCCTCGCCCAGAGCCTCCTGACGGGCACCAGCATTGATGCCGATACCGCAGTAGACGACCTTTGACGATGAGGGCAAATGAATGATTCGTAGCCCGTTAGCAAGCGTTGCTATATTATATTTTGTCATATTCGGCTGCAAAAGTACAAAATAATTCTTAATTCTTAATTCTTAATTCTTAATTTATTTTGTACCTTTGCAGGCAAAAAGCTAAGAGTATGCGAACATTACTGTAAAGGCAAGTCAGGGAGCAACTATCACTAAAAATTTCGAGGTTCAATTAGGAGCGACATTTACGATTACTAATTAAACAATTATAAAGTTATGAAAAAAGCTATTCTATTTATATTGTTTATGACTCTGCAGACAGTCATATATGCGCAAGAGAGGCAGTACATTCCTTTCTTGGAAGAAGGAAAGGTGTGGGTATATTTTTACCATGGTTTGTGTGATGATCCATATAAGTATCTAATCGTTAGGGGTGATACTGAATTTGATGGCAAAAACTATAAGAAAATTATTGATTGGGAAACCAGTCGTTGCGTGTGCCTTATGCGCGAAGAGGGGAGCAAGGTTTATTGTATGCAGGACGGTAATGAATACCTGCTCTATGACTTTGGTCTGAATGTGGGAGACACTTTTGAGACGCCAAATGGGAATGCAACAGTTATTGCTGTGAAAGATATTATGGTTGGTTCTCGCTCCCATCGAGTTCTGGACGTACGCGATAATGAGAATAATGCTTACTCCAACTGGTGGATTGAAGGTGTCGGAGGTAGGAATTACCTTACGAACAGCATTCTGAGCTCAGATGACGATTACACTTTTTTGCAGTGTACGATAGACGGATATCCTTTATTTACGCGTTATAATGTTTGGGCGTTGCCTGTTTTCTTTGCGCAAGAGAGGCAATATGTTCCATTCGTTGAAGAAGGCAAGTCATGGTACTGTGGGTATGATCATCCATATGATATATTTTCTCCGTCAGCCGCGGATCCTGCAGGAGAGGGCATAGACTACATCTTCACTATGCAGGGCGATACGCAGATAAATGATAAAACATATAAAAAAGTATACTGCCAGTGTAAGGAATACTATAGAGATGATGAGTTTCATTATTATTGCGCCGTCAGAGAAGAGGACTATCGTGTTTATCTTGTAAAGAATGGGGCAACAGAAGAAAAGCTTATCTATGATTTCAGTAGCCCTGGAGAGTTGGTTACGGCTACTTTTGATGGTCATGAATATGTCCGAGATGGTGGCATCCGCTTCTATCGTTACCTACCTGGACAATTGGCATATGATATTTCCATCAATAATGATGGCGTAGTGGACTTCAGCAATTATTATTGTGGTAAATGGATTGAAGGTGTCGGTGCTCCCGGCTACCCCTTTGATATCTATTTTGACGGTGATATAATGTTTGAAAAAGGCGTATTTGTGCGTACGGTTATGAAGGATGGCGAATATGTCTATAATCATGAATGGTCAGCGAAATCGTCTATCCCGTCAGGACCTACATCGATAGACAACCATCTTCGTATCGACAACTCCTCCAAGGTATCTCCGCTCTACGACCTACAGGGTCGCCAGCTGAAGTCCTTGCCCAATAAGGGTGTCTATATTCAGAACGGGAAGAAAGTGGTGGTGAAGTAGTAGACTTTATTTAAACATTAAATAATGTTAAGGTTTATGGGGGTGTACCGACTTTTGGGACACCCTCTTTGCTATCTTTGCACCTGTTTTTAAAACATTACTAACTTAAAAGGTGTAAAGACATGAACGAACAAGAATTGAAAGAGATTCTGAGAGAACTGGAAGAACAAGGATGGAGCCCGCTGGTGTGTGACACTCCTGTACCATTCTACGACACTGCGGTAAGGTGTGGACAGCCTACAGGTGCTTATGCCGTGAGAGCGGAGAGTGCACACGGGGACATCCACATGTGCACCCGTGTGCGGGATGGGCGCTCCTTGCGATGGGAACAGCTAAGTAGCGTCTGGGTATAGCTAATTTTTTCAGAATAATGGCAAAAAGAGAGGGAAACAAAAAAAATGTAACACTTCCCCGAAATCTTCTGAAATGCCGATGTAGAAAGGGATTGAGATAGGGGAAGTGTTTGCTCAACACTTCCCCAACACTTAGTAAACACTTACCCTTAGCATTTTTTGCAGTAAAAACACAGTAACATTTTCTATTTTTGCATACATAATTAATAGAAAAGTATTAATTTTGCAAACGAATTATAAATTGATCAATGATAAACAAAGCAAATAAGAAAAAAGAGGACGAAACTAAAAAGGTGGTTGCAAATTGTGAGAACCAGCAGCTTGCGGTCACAATTTGCGACCACAAAGAACCTTTCGAAGATTAGGACACTCCCATACGCATTCACACGTAATGGCATAGGAATGTTGAGTAGTGTGTTAGGCTCAGAAACGGCAGTTGCCATGAATATTCGAATCATGCGTGCGTTTACTGCAAGTCAGCAGATAATGGAGAATCATGCAATCTTGTACAAGCGAGTGGTCAACCTTGAGCAGCATCAACATGTTGATTGGGGCCGAGAGATTTAGAGGTTTATGTGAGGTCTGATGTTAGGTCTAATGTGAGGTCTGCAGAACAGACCTAATACGATAAATGCACTAATAATCAATGACTTAGGCCTTGCATGTTAGGGATGTTACCTCTCTGCAAAAAATATAGCTGATAACGATAAAATTCTCTAGAGAATTTTTGCTAAATACAGCTTTCTTGGACGCCAGTTAGCTGTATACGGAGCTGTATCAGGCTGTCCCAGAACTGTATTAGCTGTTGTCGTAGAAACATGCTGAGTTAAATTTTTCGCTTTTCACTTTTCACTTTTCACTTTATTTTGTACTTTGACTTCGTCGAAAGTAGGCTGCACCTCGGAAATAAAAACAAAAAAGTCGTTTTTTGTTTTGTATTTCACTCGGTTTGCACTACCTTTGCAGGCAAAAAGCTAATAGTATGCGAAAAGTCATTGGAATCGGTGAGACGGTGCTTGACATCATCTTCCGTAACGAACAGCCTATCAGTGCAGTACCTGGGGGCTCTACCTTCAATGCCATCATCTCTCTGGGACGATCGGGCGTTGAGACAGGCTTTATCAGTGAGACGGGCAACGACCGTGTAGGACGTAACATCATTCAGTTCCTGCGTGACAATGGATGTCAGGCAGATAGCGTTAATGTCTATCCTGACTCTAAGTCACCCTTGTCACTGGCATTCCTCAACGAGCAGAACGACGCGGAATATATCTTCTACAAAGACCATCCCCACGACCGACTGGATTTCAATTATCCAGAGATACAGCGTGACGATGTGGTGCTTTTCGGCTCCTACTATGCGCTAAACGATGTCATCCGTCCACAGGTCAAGGGTTTCCTCGACTATGCCCATGATCGTGGTGCCATCCTCTATTACGATGTCAACTTCAGAGCATCGCACCAGCATGAAGTCATGAAGATAACCCCCAACCTGCTGGAGAATTTCGAGTTGGCAGACATCATCCGTGGCTCGGCAGAAGACTTCGAGGTGCTGTTCAAGAAGAACAATCCTGAGACCATCTACCGTTCACAGATAGCCTTCTATACCAAGAAATTCATCTATACCCAGGGGGGTGATGCTGTCCATCTCTTTGCTGAGAATGCATTCCATAAGGAATATGCCGTGACACCTATGGAGACAGTGAGTACTATTGGTGCTGGCGACAACTTCAATGCAGGCTTCCTCTATGGACTCATCAAAAACCAGATAACCCGCAACGACCTGGAGAACGGACTCACAGAAGAGCAATGGGACGCACTAATCAGCAGTGCCCAACAGTTCTCTGCCGAGGCCTGCAAGAGTCTCTACAACTATGTGTCGACAGACTTTGGCACTCTGCGCCAACAAGAGTTACAGAAGGCACTCGCTCAAGACCAAGAACTATAAAACAATCATACAATGCAGAAAATTACAGAAAACATCTACTATGTAGGCGTCAACGACCGTAACAAGTCGCTCTTCGAAGGCTTGTGGCCTTTACCCTATGGCGTCAGCTATAACTCGTATCTCATTGACGATGAGAAAGTGTGCCTCATCGATACCGTAGAGGTGGACTTCTTCACGCAATATATAGAACACATCCAGGAGGTCATTGGCGACCGAAAGGTAGACTATCTGGTCATCAACCACATGGAACCCGACCATAGCGGTTCTATTGCCCTCATCAAAAAATACTATCCTGAAATCCAGATTGTAGGCAACAAGAAGACCTTCCAGATGATGGAGGGTTTCTATGGCATCACCGAGGGTACCGTAGAGGTGAAGAATGGCGACACGCTGCCCTTGGGCAAGCAGACATTGAATTTCGTGCTCACACCTATGGTCCACTGGCCCGAGACGATGGTCACACTGTGTGGTACCACCCTCTTCAGCGGCGACGCATTCGGCTGCTTCGGTGCCTTGAACGGTGGCATCATCGACGCACAGATCAACTGCGACTCTTTCTGGCTCGAGATGGAGCGCTACTACAGCAATATCGTGGGTAAATACGGTACTCCCGTACAGAACGCCCTGAAGAAGCTGGCTGATGTCAAGCTCGACTACATCTGTGCTACCCACGGTCCTGTATGGCATGAGTATATCGACAAAGTCATCGCTATCTACGACCGCTTGTCGAAGTATGAGACAGAGCCTGGATTGGTTATCTGCTATGGCACCATGTACGGCAATACTGAGCGTGCTGCTGAAGTGATAGCCCGTGCTGCCTCAGAGGCTGGCATCAAGAATATCGTGGTCTACAACGTCTCTAAGACCCACCACTCATATATCATCCGCGACGTGTTCCGCTACAAGGGCCTCATCGTTGGTGCTCCCACCTACAACACCGCCCTCTATCACGAGATGGATGTGCTGCTCAGCGAGTTGGCTGGCAAGGACATTAAGAACCACCTGCTGGGTTGGTTTGGCTCATACGGCTGGGCATCGAAAGCTGTCAGCGAGATTGCCCGCTGGAATGAGGAGCAGCTACATTACGAGCAGGTTGGCGAACCCGTAGAAATCAAACAGAGTCTGACGCCTGAGACCAAGGCACAGTGTGAGGCACTGGGTCGTGCGATGGCTGAAAGACTGCTGAGGTAAGAGGTAAGAATTAAGAATTAAGAGTTAAGAATTAAGAAATAGAAATGTCATTAAAATGTGGTATTGTAGGACTTCCTAACGTGGGCAAGTCCACCCTGTTCAACTGTCTGTCGAGTGCCAAGGCACAGGCAGCCAATTTCCCCTTTTGTACAATAGAACCCAACGTAGGTGTCATCACCGTTCCCGATGAGCGTCTCACCAAACTCGCTGAGCTGGTACATCCAGGACGTATCGTTCCTGCCACCTGCGAAATCGTGGATATTGCCGGCTTGGTGAAAGGTGCCTCCAAAGGTGAGGGCTTGGGTAACAAGTTCTTGGGCAACATCCGTGAGACGGATGCCATCATCCACGTCTTGCGTTGCTTTGAGGACGAGAACATCACCCATGTAGATGGTACTATCGACCCTATCCGCGACAAGGAAATCATTGATACTGAGTTGCAGTTGAAAGACCTGGAGACCATCGAGAGTCGCCTGGCTAAAACGGAGAAAGCAGCAGCTGCTGGCAACAAAGAGGCTAAGATAGAGGTTACCGTGCTGAAGGCCTACAAAGAGGTGCTGGAGCAGGGTAAGAACGCCCGTATCGTGGAGTTCGAGAGCAAAGATGAGCAGGACTGTGCCAAGAACCTGTTCCTGCTGACTGCCAAGCCCGTGCTGTATGTCTGCAATGTGGGCGAGGCTGATGCCAAGAGTGGTAACGACTTCACCAAGAAGGTAGAAGCTCTGGCAAAGGAAGAAGGTGCCGAGGCCATGATTATCGCTGCCAAGACAGAAGAGGATATCGCTGAACTCGAGAGCTACGAAGACAAGCAGCTGTTCCTGGAAGAGCTGGGGTTGGAGGAAAGTGGCGTCAACCGCCTCATCAAGAAGGCCTACGCCCTGTTGAACCTCGAAACATTCATCACGGCTGGTGAGATGGAGGTCAAGGCATGGACTTACAAGAAAGGCTGGAAGGCTCCTCAGTGCGCCGGTGTCATCCATACCGACTTCGAGAAGGGCTTCATCCGTGCTGAGGTCATCAAGTACGACGACTATATCCAGTATGGCTCTGAGGCTGCTGTCCGTGAGGCAGGCAAGATGGGTATCGAGGGCAAGGAATATGTCGTTCAGGATGGCGACATCATGCACTTTAGATTCAACGTATGAACGAGCTAAGCTATATCATTTGGAATCCTGGCCTCAGCATCGGACCTTTCCGCTGGTACTCCCTGTGCTGGCTGATAGGTCTGGCGCTGGCATATTTCGTGGTCAAGCGCCTGTATAAGGAGCAGAATATCAAGGACGAGTTGTTCGACCCGCTCTTTTTCTACTGCTTCCTAGGCATCTTGATAGGTGCCCGTCTGGGACATTGCATATTCTATCAACCCGACTACTACCTGACGTCAGGAAAGGGCTTTATAGAGATGCTGCTACCCATCCATTTCTTGGCTGATGGTGGCTGGAAGTTTACAGGCTATGAGGGACTCGCCTCCCACGGTGGTACCTTAGGACTGATGATAGCCTTGTGGCTCTATGTCCGCAAGACCAAGCTCAGCATCTGGCATGTGCTCGACAACATCGCCATAGCTACGGGTATTACCGCCTGCTTTATCCGTTTGGGCAACCTCATGAACTCAGAGATTATCGGTAAGGTGACTGATGTTCCCTGGGCGTTTATCTTTGAGCGTGTCGACGGCATGCCACGCCACCCGGGACAACTCTACGAAGCTATTGCCTACGCCATTCTGTTTGCCATCATGTGGAGCATCTACAAGAATAGTCAGAAGTCAACAGCTAAAAGCCAACAGCTAAAGGTTGGCTCCGGCTGGTACTTTGGCTTCTGTCTGACGTATATCTTCACCTTCCGCTTCTTCATTGAGTACACCAAGGAAATACAGGAAGCCTTCGAAGCTTCGCTGCCCATTGATATGGGACAGATACTCTCCATCCCCTTCGTTATCATCGGTGTTGTCTGTATGCTGAAGAGCCATCGGAATAACGAAGCATCGAAATAATGAAATATCGAATCTTCGAAATTGCGAAGTCAACTAAAAAGAAATCGTCTCACTTTCCTGAGACGATTTTTTTGATGTCATTAAGTTTGTTGAGGGCTTCGAGCGGTGTGAGGTTGTTGACGTCGAGGCCAAGGATTTCGTCACGTACTTGACAAAGAATGGGGTCGTCGAGCTGGAAGAATGACAGTTGCATACCCTCACGACTCTGAGCAATCTCTGCCGTGGGCTTGCCAACGGTGCCGACCTGCGCATTATCACTCTCCAGCTGCTTCAGGATGACGTTGGCACGCTTCACAATGCTCTTGGGCATACCAGCTATCTCTGCCACATGGATACCAAACGAGTGCTCCGAGCCTCCGCGCTCCAGCTTACGCAGGAAGATGACTTTGCCGTCAGCCTCCTTGACACTGACATTATAGTTCTTGATGCGCTTGAAGTTCTTCTCCATCTCGTTCAGTTCGTGATAGTGCGTAGCAAAGAGCGTACGGGCCTGCGCCTTCGGGTGCTCGTGCAAATACTCCACGATAGCCCAGGCGATAGAGATACCGTCGTAGGTAGAGGTGCCTCGTCCCAGCTCGTCGAAGAGTACCAGTGAACGAGGCGTAACGTTATTCAGGATATTGGAAGCCTCCGTCATCTCCACCATAAAGGTCGATTCGCCCAGAGAAATATTGTCTGAAGCACCCACACGGGTGAATATTTTATCCACAAGACCGATTCTCGCGCTCTCTGCGGGTACGAACGAACCAATCTGGGCCAGCAGCACGATAAGAGCCGTTTGACGCAACAGCGCCGATTTACCAGCCATATTAGGGCCAGTGATGACGATAATCTGCTGACGTTCCTGGTCTAGCAGGATGTCGTTGGGTACATAACGCTCACCCAACGGCAGCTGTGTCTCAATGACAGGGTGGCGACCCTGCTTGATATCTATCACGTCGCTGCTGTCTATGACAGGACGCACATAATGATTCTCCTCAGCGGTCTTGGCAGCACTCAGCAGGCAGTCAAGAAGGGCAATGACGTTGGCATTCTGCTGTATCTGTGGGATAAATTCCTGGGCAGCAATGATGAGTTCGTTGAATAAGCGTTGCTCCAACGAGAGAATCTTATCCTCAGCACCCAGAATCTTCTCTTCGTACTCCTTCAGCTCCTGGGTGATATAGCGCTCAGCCTGTGCCAGCGTCTGCTTGCGCACCCACTCCTGAGGCACCTTATCTTTATAGGTGTTGCGCACCTCCAGATAGTAGCCAAAGACATTGTTATAGCCTATCTTCAGCGAGGCAATGCCCGTCTCCTGCGATTCACGCTCCTGAATCTGCAACAGATAGTCCTTACCGCTATAGGCAATATGACGAAGTTCGTCGAGTTCTGTATTGACACCATCACGGATGACGCCACCCTTGGCTACCAACTGTGGTGGGTCGTTCTGTATCTCACGGGCTATGCGGTCACGCAACTGCTCACAGAGCGTCAGACGCTCTCCTACCCTTTTCAAGGCTTCATTGTCTGTATGCAGGCAGGCATTCTTGATGGGTTCTATGGCTTGCAGCGCCACCTTCATCTGTACCATCTCACGAGGTGACACACGTCCCGTAGCAACCTTAGAGACAATACGCTCTAAGTCACCGATATGGTGCAGCTGCTCATCAATACACTCACGGAAGTTAGGCTCACGGAAGAAGTAGTCGACAACATCGAGGCGCTGGTTGATGGGCTTCTCTTCTTTCAGAGGGAATACCAGCCAACGGCGCAGCAGACGGCTACCCATAGGCGATACCGTACGGTCGATGACGTCCAACAGCGACTTTCCGTCTTCCTGCATGGTGCTGACGAGCTCCAGTGAGCGGACAGTAAACTTGTCCAGACGCACGTATTTATCTTCCTCAATACGTGCCAACGTAGTGATATGCGCTATCTGCGAGTGCAGCGTCTGTTCCAAATATTGCAGGATGGCTCCAGCAGCAATGACACCATTCTTCAGGTGGTCTACACCAAAGCCTTTCAGCGACTTCACATTGAAGTGGCGAAAGAGTTTCTGGTGGGCTGTCTGTTCGGTGAATACCCAGTCGTCCATCTCAAAGGTACATAGACGGGTACCGAAGTAGCGCTCGAAGTCGTGGCGGTGCTCACGATCGTAGAGCACTTCCTTGGGTTGGAACGAACCAATAAGTTTCTCTACGTAATCGTAGGTTCCCTCGCCCGTCAGGTACTCACCCGTCGAGATGTCCAGAAAGGCCACGCCACAAGCGCCTTTGCCAAAGTGTACGGATGCCAGGAAGTTGTTCTCCTTATAGTTCAGCACCGTATCGCTCATCGTCACACCAGGCGTCACCAGTTCCGTGATGCCTCGCTTGACAAGCTTCTTGGTCAGCTTGGGATCCTCTAGCTGGTCACAGATGGCCACGCGCTTGCCGGCACGTATCAGTTTGGGCAGATAGGTGTCCAGCGCATGATGCGGAAAACCGGCCATCTCGTCGCCCTTGTTATAACCGTTGTTACGGTGGGTCAGCGTGATGCCCAGAATCTGCGATGCCGTGACAGCATCGTCGCAGTATGTCTCGTAGAAGTCACCGCAGCGAAACAGCAACAAGGCCTCAGGGTGTTTCGCCTTGAGGTCGAAAAACTGCTTCATCATGGGTGTCAATTCCTTTGCCATAACGTCTGCAAAGGTACGAAAAAAGAGCGAAACTACCAAGAGTTCCGCTCTTTATTAAGCTATTTAAATGTTACTTCAGCACGACCTTCTTACCGTTCATGATGACAACACCCTTGTAGCCAGCGTTAACCTTCTGGCCAGCGAGGTTGTAGCGAACAGCATTCTCAGCCTTAGCAGCGTTGACGTTTGTGATGCCATCGGACCCTCCTTTCTCTACAGAAATCAGATAGCAACTACTCAACTCTGGAGTAACCACCTCATCTTTTACATACTTCTGAAGCTTACCTACAAGTGTAACCAAATCGTTCTCATCAATAATCTTTTCAGTAACATTTTCTTCGGTGAATTTCTGATTATCGAAGCTCTTTGCACGGAAGATAGTCAGTTTATCGCTGCCACCCTTTGCATCAGCAATGTCAAAGTTGCAATTACCATACAACACTTGCTCACCATCACGCTGGAAATCGGGAGTACCAACGATATAGCCCTTTACAAAATAGGTCTCAGCAGTGGTTTGACCATTATCTAAAGCACCAATTACCTGCAGAGCGTCAGCCACAGAGAATGGACTTGCTTCAGTACCCTTACCCGTTGTGTTGACAATTGTGTATTTAGCAGTTACGATGCTACTGGTCTGACCATCCTTCACAGCCATAGCCTTGATGATGGTGTTCTTTGTAATAGTCAGAGGAGTACCATCATAGAATACACCAGTGTAGTTCTCGTCGTCAGTGTATACAGGATCCTCGCCAGCAGGGATGGTATAGAGAATCTTAGCGCCCTCTGTCTCGCAAGTCAAAGCAACCGTCTGAGGCTCAAAATACAAGCCACCAGCTACGCTGAACTCTGGCACTTTAATAGTAATAGGAGTACCACCGGCATAAGTTATCACAATCTGAGAGATACGTACTTGAGCGTTAGAAGTGTTTGCATTACCAAGAACAAATGAAGTATTGTTGATTGCATAATTGCCATCTGTACCAGTGACTGCTGCACCATTAGCGGTTACAGAAACATTGCTATACTCAGCACCCGTGAATGTGATAGCAATATTACTAATAGTAGCATTTGTAAGTGAACTAACAGTAATGGTATTACCGCCATCTGCATGCCAATAAAGACGAATATCACCTGCCTTATTCAAACCCGGAGCATTCGAAGCAGCACCCTTGCTGGCAACAACGGACCACTCAGAATCATTAAGACCAACTGATGCAGCCTCATTAGAACCGTCTGCTTTCATGTTAGCTGTTGTACTACCAGAATACTTCATCGTAGCTTCATCAGCCATCACATTACCAAACACCATAGCCAACAAGGCTACGAAAGAATAGCGTAAAATTTTGTTCATAAGCATATTAAATTTAAGTTAATAATAGTAATATCACTTTATTGCCGCAAAGTTACAAACTATATTTGAGATTTCCAAATAATTATATATCTTTTTATCTTACCCTTGGAAGAACAGGCTGACACCAATGACAGAGATGATGGCGCCAAGGACAGCCTTTAGGGTAATCTTCTCATGGAACAGCCAGTAGGACGGCAACAGGATGATGATTGGCGTCATGGCCATCAATGTAGAGGCGATACCTGCTGCAGTATACTGCACGGCCATCAGCGAGAATCCTACACCCACAAAAGGACCAAAGATGGTGGTTGCCGTGGCTGCTGTCAGACCTTTCTTGTCGTGTAAAGCCTCACGTAAAGGCGCCATTCCATCGCGGAAATACATCAACAGGGTAAAGCCGATGATGCCTGCCACACAGCGGTAGAAGTTGGCACTGAAGGGCACCAGCCAGTCAGGCATGTCAGCAGACGCCACATAGTGGTCCATACCGATCTTGCTCAGCACCAGACCAATGCCCTGACACATAGCGGCACCTATGGCATAGAGCACACCGTTGAGAGGCAGCTTCAGCGATACCTTATGGTGCTCGCCACGCCCCAACACTGAAATGCCGATACCTAACAGTGTCACCAGCATGGCAACAATACTCATGGCATTCATCTGCTGCCCCAGCGTGACCCATGCCATCAAGGCAGCAGCCAGCGGAGCCAGCGTCATGAAGAGCTGACCATAGCGCGAACCTATAATGATATAACACTGAAAAAGGCAGAAATCGCCAATAACGTAGCCTACCAATCCTGACAGTAGCATCCATGCTGCAGCCTCAGCAGAAGCTCCTGGTGGCAGAATGTTACCCGTAACAACACCAAAGAGCACCAGTGAGAACACCAGTGCCATAGCCATACGCAATACGTTCAGTGTGAGATTACCCAGTCGCTTCGAGCCAAACTCGCTCAGCAGTGCCGTCGCCGTCCACGAGAAAGCTACACCTATTGATATCAGTTCACCTAAATAAGTCATAGTCCTGTTTTGTTTGCGGCCGCAAAGGTACACATTATTTATCTGATAACGTGCATTTTTTTAGAAAAAAACCTTTCTGCAGGCTTAAATGCCCGACACCACAAAACGGACTCCCTCGGTATATGTCTGATCGAGGTAGAGGTTATACCCCATTGAAATGGCAAGACGACGGGCCAGAGACAGACCAATGCCCAGGCTATGCTCATCAGGCGAAAGACGTACGAAGGGAGCGAAGATGCGCTCTGCATCTGAGGCAGGAATTGACGGACCTTCGTTGCTGACTGATATGGCATAAGTACCATCAGCATTGGCATAACAACTCATCAGCACTGTACCACCAGTAGCATACTTGTCAGCATTGTCGAGCAGGCAGTTCAGCAGTTCCTGCAACAAGAGGTTGGTATTCACCATCACGTCGTCAGCCACCTCAGTCTTAAACTCGGTGGTCAACACGCGCTGTTTCTCTATTGCTGAAGGATGCAGGTCGTAGCTGTTCAAGATGGAACGTACCATTTCGTTGAGCCCTACTCTGTCTTGCTTAGGTGAGGGTATCTCGTCGTTATAGATACTGAACAGGATGAGTTGATGCGCAGAGGTGGCCACACGATAGGCATCCCGACAAACGCTGGCTCATAGACTATTAAGTAAAGAGAATTAGAAAATACTAGCTGTTGGTCGTACATATTTAATCTATTGGTCCTATCAGTGAGTAAGGTTACTGCAAAAGTACACATCTTTTTTCACTTTACCAACAAAAATGTCTATTCTTTTTGAATAAAATATTTTGATAGTTCGGAGGGTTGTTGTTTTTTCTATAACTATTTCTTTGCTCGTTTCGGAATTTTTTCGTATTTTTGCAAAACATTTCATCTAAAACAATCTATTATGGAAACAACATTAGTATTATTGAAGCCCGGCTGCGTACAGAGACAGCTGATTGGAGAAGTGATTAACCGTTTCGAGCGCCGTGGACTGCGCATCTCAGGTATGAAGATGATGCAGCTCAGCGATGAAATCCTGCGCGAGCACTATGCCCACCTGGTTGACAAACCCTTCTTCCCCGGCTTGCAGGCTTCTATGCAGGCATCGCCCGTCATTGCTATGGCACTGACTGGTGTCGAGGCCGTCAAGGTGGTTCGTCAGATGGCCGGCCCTACCAATGGTCGCGAGGCTGCTCCTGGCACCATCCGTGGCGACTACTCCATGAGCAACCAGCAGAACATCGTCCACGCCTCTGACTCTGTAGAGAATGCTGCCATCGAGGTACGCCGCTTCTTCCGTCCGGAAGAGGTCTTCGACTACACAGCACACTCTCAGTGCTACGTCTATGGAGAGGGCGAATGCAAGTAACGATGAGAAAAATAGACTCATTGAAATAGTAATTTTAGCATAAAAAAGGGTTCACACTCACGCGCAATTGATTGATACACTGCGCGATAAGTGTGACCCCTATTTTGTACAGCTAATACAGCACTGGGAATAGCTAACCCACTGATGGGAACAGCTGATACAGCACTGGGAATAGCTAATACGAGACTCTATTAATTGATTATATTTTGAGCTTAAATAATAGCTTGAAAAATAGGGTTCACACCTAACACACACATAATCAATGCGATAGATGTGACTGTGACACCTTTTTTTACGCAAAATCTTCTGCTATCTACTTACCATACTAAAGCAATAATTTCCTAATTAGCAATCATAATACTGAAAAAAGTTGTACCTTTGCCCTGTAATAATATGGATAGGGCAACGTACGACAAGACAATAGCCATGGGAGAAGAGCGTTCACGCTGTTCTTCGCCTTCTATCTTCTTACTCCATTGCTACCACTCTATCTGAGCGAAACGTTTGGTGCTACGAAGGATATGATAGGTCTCGTATTGTCAGGCTATACCATTACGGCACTGCTGTTCCGCCCGTTTAGCGGCTATATGGTCGACTCGTTTCCTCGCAAGAAGGTGCTGATGGTCTGCTTCGGTGCCTTCTCCATCTTCTTTGCAGGTTATCTGGCAGCCTCTACGCTATTGCTGTTTACCATTGTCAGAACGTTGCATGGCGGACCTTTTGGTGCCTTGACAGTAGCTAACTCTACGGTAGCCATCGACGTGCTACCCTCTTCACGACGTACAGAAGGCATCGGATACTATGGGCTGAGCAACAATCTTGCAATGGCTATC
Organism: uncultured Bacteroidales bacterium; assembly: GCA_902799355.1. Taxonomy (GTDB): domain Bacteria; phylum Bacteroidota; class Bacteroidia; order Bacteroidales; family Bacteroidaceae; genus Prevotella. The sequence continues at coordinate 539 of CADCAG010000033.1, read as the reverse complement.
GCTCCAACGATAGGCATCTTCATCTATAAGCTGACGATGAACTTTGAACTGCTGTTCTGGATAGCTTTAGTGGTAGCTTGTGCCGGTTGGCTGGTAGATGCCACTGTCAAGCCGTCAGAGAAACAGATCATCAAGCACAAAGATAAGCTGTCGCTAGACCGCTTTTTCCTGGTGCGTGGCTGGCTGCTGGGCGTCAACATGGTAACCTTCGGCTTCTGCTTTGGCGTGCTGAGCAACTACCTGGCCATCTACGGCAAGGAACAGTTGGGCATCACGGCAGGGACGGGCACATACTTCATGCTTTGTTCGGTAGGACTGATAGCCAGTCGCATACAAGGCGGCAAGGCGCTACGCAAAGGCCTACTCACAGAGAATGCCGGACAGGGCATTGTGATATCGCTCATCGGCTATACCTTATTTATATTAATGCCTACCCTGTTTCCTGGCAACATGACAGCAACGATGATAGGCTATTACGGCTCGGCACTGCTGATAGGCTTGGGCAACGGCCACATGTGGCCTGCTTTCCAGAATATGAC
>CADCAG010000032.1 GCA_902799355.1 uncultured Bacteroidales bacterium | reverse complement strand
ACTCCGCTGAATGAACTTTTTGACAAACCAAATATTAATCAAAATCCGGAAGATGACCGCCAACTTTCGCTTTGGTGAAATTTAACCGGACAGTAGTGACGCCAAATAATAAAATAATAAATCGTTTCATATTAGGTATTCTTTTATAGTATTAGTATTTCATTTGCAAAGATAAGAAAAAAAATAAAAAACTCAAAAAAATATTTCAATTTATATTCTTTCCCGTATTTTCATCTTTTTTTTCGTACCTTTGCATGCAAACAACGAAGAAACATGAGTTATCAGTATCCTTTTGGCCAGACGGTCAAACCTTTAGTTCAGCAAGACCGCACGCCCAAGAAAATTTTCGTTCTTGGTGTCTATGCCAGTGCCGTTCATGCTCGCTGGAAGAAAGACGGCAAAACTGTTTGCACAGCTCTTGCCGTAGCAAGTGAGCCACGCATTTTCTGGGATGGCAACATCGAGGAAGCAAAAGAAATCATCAGTAAGATTTCCATTCCCGAAGAGGTCGGCACATTGGAACCTGCAGGCAGTCATCTCAATGGCCCTTCTGCAAAAGTTCTCGACGAGCATATCCTTGGTACTTTAGGGTACACAAGGAAAGATGCATGGCTTTGCGACCTTCTTCCTGAGACACGACTTAACTCTGGTCAGGTGAAAGTGATCGAGGAAAAATATAACCCATTAATAGAGAAGTATGGCCTCAATGAAGTGACCATTCCAAATCGCCCAACAGAATTTTGCAACAAAGAGCGTTGCCAGGAAATCCTGTCAGAGTTGCAGGAATCACAGGCCAGCCTGCTAATCCTCCTTGGCGATATTCCCATTGCTCAGTTCCTGAATGAGGTGGCTGACGTTCCATATACATCCCTGCAGGAATATGTTGACTTATATGGCTATGGAACAGCTACCGATGTCACCATCGACAATCGGAAAATAAAGGTTCTTCCATTAGCACACCCTCGCCAGATTGGTGCTTTGGGTGCCCATAGCGAGAAGTGGAACAGACTCCATCAAGAATGGGAAAACAATCTGAAGGAATGAAAAAAGCAATCGTCGTTGGTGCTTCATCAAGAAAATGCTATTAGAAGAGTAATAATCTTATTAAGAAAGGGTAGGAGCTAACACATTTCGTCTCACCACACCCATTCCAGATGCTCTCCGTCGTAGACGAAGGGGCCGTTGTAGCCGTGTTGGCGACAGACGTCCTCGATGAATTGCTGGTCCTTAGGGGTAATGGTCTTCACACCGTTGCGTAGCCAGTAGTACACCTTACGGTTGTAGTGGCTGATGAGGTGGGCACGGATGGCGCGCTCCTGCTTGCTGGTCATCTGTTCGTAGAACTTCGTCAGTCCCGTCTTCATCATCTGCGTCTCGTTCTTTCGATAGACGGAACACTCCGACGTAGCCACCTTGGGGTAGCGTGGATTGACAGCCTCGACAAAGTAGTACTCCTTGTCGACATACTCGCCACAGGCATAGTGCAGACAGCTGCTGCGCAGTGGACACTCATCGCGGAAGCATACCAGATAGTGTGGGTCGCGAGCCTTATAGGCCTCCTCCAATGTGGAGGGATAGATGGTTGATGTATTGTGTTTCATAAGTTGATTCGATTAAAAATACTGCTGTAATTCCTTTGTTGTTTCTCTGATTTCTTCTATTACCTCGCGACAGCGCTGAGGAGCAAGATGGGCGTTAGTTCCTACCGTTATCATGTCCTCATCGCTGGGCAATCCCTGGAAGTTGACTGTCGTAGCATGCTCTCCCAGCGTATTGTCGTAGGTCAGATCGTAAGCAGGTGCCAACGACCATTCGCCATCACGGCAGATAAAGCTGAAATTGCGGGCATGGTCGTCGAAATTGTGTGAGTATACATTGAAGATCATGCGTCTGAACTGCTGCTCTACAACTTCTACCGACTGCGTCAGATAGCCTGTCAGTTGCAATAGACTATGGTAGTCCATCTTGGGAGGTGTGATGGGCTCGTTCAGCAGACCACTGGCCGTAGCGACATGCAGACGCACACCATCTTCAATGTCAAAGCGACGCACAGCGAAATACTTTCCTTCCATCAGCTTGAAGTCAGGCACGTCGATGCCGCATGCTCTTGCCACCTTATTATAATGGTACTCCTGCAGTCCAATGTCCTTAGGATCATAGGTATGGCGGAACTTCACCAGCCAGTGCCCGTCAGTATCGTGGATGAGAACCTTCGGACGAGCACCACCAGAATTACCACTCTTAAAATACAAGGTGTCAGCATACTCGTCTGTTCTCTCTGATAACACGTCAAGAGCCATCTGTTGCATTTCGTCCAACGATGCTTCTGCATTGTCTGGCAATACACTATTCTCAGGCACATAGCATAACGCTCCCATGCCAGAGCTGCCAATCAGACTTAACCGCTGGACAGGTGAGAGTGACTGATAGTTTATGCCTGACTTCCTAAGGACTTTCAGCAACAGATACTCACCATAGCCACCAGGAAGGCTGTCTTCAAAAACACCAAAGTTACCACCAAAGGGTACATAGTCTGCTGTAAAGAGACCAGCCTTTAAGGGCAGCTGGAGCGGAGAAATGGAAAAACCGCCTGCCAGCCACTCCTTGTCGTACTCGAACTGGCAGGTGCCACGTCCTGCTACAGACAAGGTGCCAACCTTGCGCCCGTGGTACATCACGCTCACCGCATTCACATCCTGTATCATACGCCACGCTTCCTTTTACGGTTCTTGTTAATCTCCAGCAGTTCTTCCATCGTGTCGTATTTCGGTTCTGACAACAGCTGCATAATCTCTTCCGAATAGCCTAAGGCCTTTGCCAGCTTGACGTACGACTCCAGCGAGATGGCATGTTTCAGTTCGAAGCGCTGAATGCTTGACGCAGGCACGCCACTCATCTCTGCCAGGCTCTTGGTCGACAGCTTTTTCTCCAATCGCCTGGTCTTCAGATTCTCCGCCAGCCGTTGCATGGTAACCGCCAGCGGATAGGGGTCAAATACAAATCTGTTCTGCGTCATATATTATGTGTAAATCAGCAATATTTTGTTTTATGCATCATATATTATTCGTTGCAAAGGTACAAAAATCTTCTAATACGACCAAATAAATGGCCAGGAAATTATAGAAATCCTGCAGATAGGAATTTTTTTTCTCACCGATGTTACTAAAAAGTGGCTTTAGCCTACATGGAGCATGTTAACTTGCTGATGTAACGAAAGATAAGCCATGTACCCTTGCTCTGTAAGGGTACATAAGCCTACATGAAGCCTTCATAAAATTGAGAATAAGTAATAGATATTTACAAGAAAACGCTGTAACTTGCTGTTATACAAAATGTTCCACTCCGTAACAATTTTGGTTACTGACAGTAACCAGCCTGGTTACTATGTGTTACTGACTTAGTTACAGGCAGTTACAAGGCTAATAACAGTGAGTTACCAGCCTGGTAACGAGTCGTTACAGAGCTAACTACTGCCGAAAATGGGGTAAAAACGGCCGTTTATGTACCATTCATGTAGGTTTGAAAGGTAATGGTACATAAGTTAAATATCGAAATACCAATGTGTTAGGTGATGTCATGTAGGCTTAACCCACTTTTTTACTCTTTTGAGGGCAAAAAAGTTTGGAGATGAGCGAAATTTTTGCTATCTTTGCACTCACTAACCATTGAAATGAAATGATATGACACGAATTACAGTGATGAAGAAGGCGGCAGACAAGGAGACGCTGCGCCTGATGAACATAGAAGAGCTGGCGGAGCAGATCCGTCAGGGTAAGTTCTCTGAGCAGATTCGGCACCTGCGTACCTACTATCCGGTACTGGAAATCCGCCGTAATATTGATGGTGAGATGGAGGGCATCGAAGAATACACAAAGGCGCTGCCTCGCATCCTGTTTGCCCTGGAGCTGGAGAACCGTCAAGGCCAGCGTACCACCTTATCATATACGGGTCTGGTGCTGCTGGAGGTCAACAACCTGACGGGTCGTGAGGAGGCTGAGGCCATCCGTCAGGGTGCCGCAGAGATTCCCCACACGCTGCTGACATTCGTCGGAGCTGACGGACAGTCGGTGAAGATTATTTGTCAGGGGAGCCAACCTCTGCAGACGGGTGGGGAGTCAGAGTCTCTGCCCACTGATTCTGCCACCATCGCCCTGTTCCACGAGAACCTCTACGAGCGGGCACGCCTCATCTATAATGGTCAGCTGGGCGTGACCATCGAGAAGCAGGAGCCGCTGGTCAACCGCATCTGCTACATGTCCAGCGATCCTGGCGTCTACTATAATCCTGACGCCGCAGTCATCTACGCCAAGGCCGAGAAACCCACGGAGAAGACGTTGCGCCGTGCCACCAGACAGCCGCTGACTGACGACCACGAGCGCTATGTCTCGATGCATACCGCCTATGAGTTCAACATGACCAAGGCGTTGGACGCCACGCAAGGCATCGGCGACAATGACCTGCGTCGCCATAGCGTGCTGACGCTGCTGGCGCAATACTGTCTGGAGACGGGCATACCGATGGGCGTTGCCCAGCACCTGACGCGACTGCGCTCGTGGCTGAACAGCGACGAGATGCTGGTCAACAAGACCTTCGAGAACGTCTATCGCGACGAACACATGCAGAAGATGGTGGAGAAGCGTGGCATACAGCTGACACGCAATGTACCCGCCGAGACGCTGTTGACGCTGAAGATCAACACGTTCCTCACAGAGAACTACGACCTCCGCAAGAACGTGATGCGAGGGGTGGCGGAATACCGTCCTCGCACAGGCATCGGCTTCTCCTACCAGGACCTGACGGAGGAGGTGCGTAACTCTATCACCATGCGAGCACTGGAGCAGGGCATCCGCTGTTGGGACAAGGACATCCGACGCTTCGTCAACTCCGAGGATATCACGCCCTACGACCCGCTGAACGAGTGGCTGGAGCGTCTGCCTCGCTGGGACGGCAAGGATCGTGTGACGTCGCTGGCTCAGCGCATCCCCACGGACTACCATGAGTGGCCCCACCTGTTCCACCTGTGGATGCGCTCGATGGTTGCCATGTGGCTGGGCAAGGGTCAGCTGACGGGTAATGCCCTCGTACCTCTTTTAATAGGTCGCCAGGGCTGTGGTAAGTCGAGCTTCTGTCGCATCCTCATGCCTCGTGAGGTGATGGACTACTACAACGACCGCATCAACTTCAAGAACGAGTCGGACCTGAATCTCGGACTGACCAGCTTTGGACTCATCAACCTCGATGAGTTCGACAAGATTACCCAGCGCCAGCAGATTGTGCTGAAGTACCTGCTGTCTACTGCCGACCTGAAATACCGTCCGCCCTACGGCAAGGCCTACTCACAGCATCGCCGCTATGCATCGTTCATCGGCACCACTAACGAGACACACCCGCTGAGCGACCCCACAGGCTCGCGTCGCTTCATCTGTACCCTCATCACGGGCGACATCGACTTCCAGACACCTGTCGACCACCAGCAGCTCTATGCCCAGCTGAAGGAGGAAATCAGCCAGGGCCAGCGCTACTGGCTCACTAAGGATGAGGAGCGCCAACTGATGGAGCACAACCTCGTCTACCAACAACTCAGCGGACTGGGCGAGATGCTGCTGTCACTCATCCAGAAACCACGCGACGGCGAGGGCGAATGGATGACGCTGAAAGAGCTGTCCGCCCTGCTCAAACAGCACTTCCGCGGCTACAAGGAAGAACCCTCCACATTCCAGAAAATCGGTGCCATCCTTTCTCGTCCAGAATACAAATTCGACTGTCAGAGAAAGTCCGATGGCATGCAGTATAAGGTGAAGAAGCGGGGATAGACATTGGGGTGCAAGAGTTCACGCCTTCGTTTTTTTCTTTCTTCGGACAAGAAATGATGGTTTGAAGGGGTTCTGTCGCAAGATGGGTGACGTGTCGCAACAAGTGGATGAAGAAATGAAGCATTAACTTGGAGGCGTGTGAAAAACGTACTATCTTTGCATCAGAAATAAGAACAAAGAGTAATAAGTTTTTTCATAAGCATTGTTTTATTGGTTAGTAGATTCTTCATATAATTGTTTTAAGTTAGGCACTAAGGGCTCGCAGCGATTGCGAGCCCTTAGTGCGTTCTGACATGTAGTCTTAATTCTTCATAAGAATAGTTTTAAGATTACATAATCTGTCTGCAAATATACGTATTAATTTCGAAAAGAAGCGCTTACATGCTATTTTTTTTGAAATATTCTTTTAAAATGTGGACGAAAAACATCAAAAATAGGCTCCAAAATTTGGAAGATAAGAGAAAACTTCTTATCTTTGCAACACGCGCGAAATCTGCGAACCGCTGTGATAACCTACCGCCAAACTCTGATTGAAGTGCAAAACCATCTGCTATTTCTTTTCTTCTTCCTCCCTACGTTTCTGAATAGCGGTATATCCAATTTCAGGAAGCGCAAGCGGATTCTTTCCTTGATTTTGTAATTCCATTAGCGCATCGCTGATAGCCTCAAGTTGGGCGCGTGTCATCTCATTGATGTCATTCTGGTCAGCTAACGTATCATTCATATCCGTGCGCAACTGCTTGATTTCAGCACGGATTTGCTCAAGCTGCAATTGCGTATTGCTGACGATGAGCAATGCTTCCTGCATCTGGAAGAAAGCACGCATAATGTTTATGTTAGCCTGTACGGCAATCTCTGACCTTAGAAGTCCTGACAGCATGGCAATGCCCTCACGTGTAAAAACAAATGGAAGGTAACGATTACCTCCTCTTTTGTTTGAGGTGAGATTTTTGCACCTCAAAGTATCACTGTCATTGTTTAAGGTGAAATTTTTGCACCTTAGAGAATCGTACTCCTCTTTGGTGAGTTCAAACATGAAGTCATCAGGGAATCTTTCGATGTTGGCTCGAACAGCCCTTTTGAGATTTTTGGTCTCAACTTGGTACATTCCTGCAAGGTCAGAATCCAACATCACTCTGCGCCCGCGTATCTCGTATATCTTTCGTTTGATTGGTTCTAATGAGTCCATTGACACTAATTTTCTGCAAAATTACAACAAAAAAATTAGAAAACGGTTACTTATACAGCCAATTTAACACTTTTCTTGGGGATAACTGTTACATACGCGATAAAGACCATTGAAGCAGGTGCGGTTGAGGAAGAAAAACATCAAAAATAGGCTCCAAAATTTGGAAGATAAGAGAAAACTTCTTATCTTTGCAACACGAAAGGAAACGATTTCCTCCCGCTGAAATGAAAGAGTAGCACCGTAATCGGGTTAGCAAATCAGTTCAGCGGTTTTTTATTTCCGCAGGTTTTGTATCTCAGCATCGAACTTCTTGCCGTGGGTAACGTAGAGACCACGGGAGGGACGGGAGACCTGGCAACCTTGGAGGACGTAGAGGGGGTGGGGAAGAGTAGTGGTGGAGCGTGTCAGGGGAGTGATGGCGGTGTAGCCCTGGTCACCATAGTAGCCTTTGACGATGGCGTCGACGAGGTCGGGCTCGTTGAACTCGGGGACGGAGCGGTGGCTGCCATCAGAGAGACCCATCCAATAGAAGGTGGCGAAGCCCTTGGCCTTGGCCTGCTCTACGAAGTAGCGGGCAAAGGAGAGCATGTTCTGACGGTAGTTGGCGTAGCCATTCTCCGTGGAGGTGCCCCACTCGCCAAAGATGACGGGAGCACCTTTGCTGGCCAGGTGGGTCTGGAGGGCGGTGAGCATCTGGTTGACGTCGCTCTTGGCGGTGTTGAGGTTCTTGACATCGAGGTAGGAATGTACCTCGAAGAGGAGGTGGTTGCTGGCATCATCGGTGGGCAGGACCATCTGGGTCAGCGGGTCGGTGAGGTGGCTGTTCCACGTGCCACTGCCGCAGCAGGCACCATAGGTGTTGACGATGAGGTTGCGCTGGGCGTTGTTGCCACCTGTTGACCTGACGGCATTGACGAAACTCTGGGCGTAGCTGTTGATGGCCTGGTAGGCTGACAAGGCTACCGAGGCATTGTAGCCAGAGGAGGTGGCGAAGGAGGCAAAGCACCAGGAGCCGTAGGAGTCGAGCATCTCGTTATAGCCCTCGAAGAGGAGGTGATGGTCGTAGTCCTTGAACTCTTCGGCTATCTGTCGCCAGATTTCCTCGAAGCGTGCCTTCTCCTTATTATATACTTCCATGTCGGCACGAAGCCAGGCGGTAGAGGCGTCGCCCGTGTCGTGATGGACGTTAAGGATGCAGTACATGCCTTGGTTGATGACGTAGTCGACAACCTCGTGGACGCGCTGCATCCAGGCGGCCTGGATCTGTGTGCCGAAGTCGTCGCTCTGCATGTCCCAGGGGAAGCTGTCGAATTGGGCCTCCATGTGTGGATACCAGGTGACGGGTACGCGGATGGCATTGAAGCCAGCATTCTTCATCAGCGCCATGAGTTCGGGCTTGGTGACAGGCTGTCCCCAGGCGGTCTCGTAGTCTTGAGGACGGCGCTGGGTCCATTGTTCTATCCACATGTTGTCGACACTGCCGGAATTGCTATCGAGGGTGTTGCCGAGGTTCCAGCCGATGCGCATGTTGCTGACGGCCTCTGTGGCGCTCTCGAAGGTCTGTGCCTGCAGGGTGGTAGCCACGAAAGACAGGGCTATAAGGAGTTGCTTCATCAGTGTAGTAGTTTTGGAGTGGAAAAGAGGGGATCAGTATTTCTCAAAAGCCCAGTGCTGACCGTCTTTGCTGAGAAGTAGTCTGTCGCCATCGACGGCATCGATGCGCAGGCGGATGTTGGTGAAGGGCTTCATGCCATACTCGTCCTCTACCATCGTCGTGTCTGCCTTGATTTGATTAATAGAAGAGCACTGCATGAAAAGACTGTCGCCCTTATGCTGGAATTTGGCAAAGACTTCACTCTTCAACTGATTATCGGAAATGCTGCGGAATGAGGCAATGGTACCAGAGAAGCTGATGTACTGAGAGTCCGTCAGTCGCCACTGCCCTAACAGGTCTCCAGCGTCGCCACCTTCCTGGCAGGAGGAGAGGGCAGAGGTAAGAAGGAAGATGGAAGATGTGAGAAGTATGAGGTGCTTATAATAATTTGCCATGATAGTTGATTTTGAAGTTAAACGTTGAGCAGTCGCCATAGATATTGCCCTTGTCGAAAGCAAAGGCACCACTGAACTGCCATGCTCCTAACTGATAAGTGCCTTGTAGCATAGCGTCAAAGGAGTGATGCTTCTCTGCTAGTGGTACATGATAGGTACCCCATCCCTCACGGTAGGAACCCTTAACAAGGTAACTGAGACGGTCGGTAATCTCACCCTCTACTCCTACATTCCAAGCCTTGACGCGATTGTCGCGATAGGTGGTGTTGCCATCCTTATTATAAATAGGTGAGGTGATGAGGGCGATACCTGGTGTCATACCATAGTTGGCATAGCCACCATAAAATACGTGGTTGTAGTAGTCGTCAATGCCAGTTACCAAGTCGGTAATCTGGCTGCGGATGGGTTCTGGATAATCGCCACGATCATAGTGAATAGGACCAGACTGGTTGGTGCTCTGGAAATACTCGATGACGGCACCACGTACCCACTGGCGACCAGCGGCCTTGTTGGTGTACTCTACACCCCACAAGCCGTCCCAGCCGTTGCTCTTGCGCATGCCTGAGCCGTCTTCGAAGGGATCGTCAAGATAGACCTGTAGCTGATGGTGTTTGTCGATGTTCCATCCCAACTGTACAGTCATCGAGCCTAAGTGGTTGCCATAGACCCAGTCTTCCAAAGCATCATTCTCGTAATACTTGCTGTCGCCCACTGGCACTACCACATTCCAGAAGGCTTTCAGATTTGCAGGCTTACCCTTGGCAACCAACTCGCCACCCTTCTTCTCATAGTAGGTGCCAGCGAACTGTGCCACATGCTCAATACCTGCTGTGACGAAGAAGCGCTTCTCTGGATTGGTACGGAAGTAGAGGTGCTTCTGATGGTAGTAGGCTCCTTTGGTATAGCCAAGATTGAGGTCTTCTGCCTGTCTGAAGGCATCCTCGCGGTATTTGCTATCCATGAATTTACCATAGCCTCCGTCGAAGTGTACCTGCAGCCAGCCTTTAGTATAGGGTACTGTCCAAAAATCGGTGGTACCGATATGTACCTGTGGTATGGGCTTAGCATTGATGCCCTTAGCAAAGTGGCCCACAGACAACTGGCTGTTGCGCAGCACAGGTTTCTGCTCGCGGATGCCTGCCTCTATGAAGAAGTCCTTCCACTGTAGGTTGGCAAAACACTGTTGCAGGTAGGCCTTGTGGTCGGCATGGGCTGACGCTACTACATCCACGGCTCCTGAGAGCAGGAGGTTCTGGTTTAAAGAATGTACTACGTTTACTGCTCCTCGTAGGTAGGCGGTATTTGCACGAGTTGCTAACACGTGGTGGCGGTTGGTAGTCAGCTGATAGGCTGTAAAGTCACCTGTGCCTACTGCCGTCTCTGCCGTCAGGTCGTAGGTGACCTGTGTGTTAGGCTCTTGTGCCTGTACACTGGTGGCCAGCAGTGTTCCTATTGCTATGCTCAGCGCTTTTTTCATAGGTCTATTTATGTATAGGTGGTTTTTAGAAAATCTTACCTGATATGATATTTACAAAGGTCCAGAAAAGTATTTTGGTATCCATCCACAGTGAACGGTGCTCCAAATAATAGAGGTCACACTCCAAACGGCGCAGCATTTTGTCAATGGTGTCTGTATAGCCAATATGCAGGGTAGCATAAGAGGTTACTCCTGGCCGTATCTGGTATAACAACTCATAACGAGGGTCCCGAGCCATAATCTGGTCAATATAATAACGGCGCTCAGGACGATGTCCCACGAAGGCCATGTCGCCAACCAATACATTCCATAGCTGCGGCAGCTCGTCGAGGTGATGGGCGCGCAGAATCTTTCCTATCTTGGTGAGTCGTGGGTCGTTCTCTTGCTGCAGCAGTTCCTCGCCCTCCTTCTCGGCATCTATCAGCATGCTTCTGAACTTATAGATAAAGAATGGCTTTCCGCCCAATCCGATGCGTTCCTGTTTGTAGATGGCTGGACCACCACCAATCTTGATGGCCAAAAAGATGAGCAGCATCAATGGCGAGAATAGTACCAGACAGAAGGCGGATATGATAAAGTCAATAGTGCGTTTCATGCTTTCTTTCTAATCAGGAAGTTGATACCTGTGTTGACGGCAATATAGAGGATGACATCAAGACACAGTATAACAGTTAAGGAAATAACGTTGTAGAGGGTGACGTTGATGAAGCAGATAAATAGGATAAAGACAAGGATAAGCAGTAACGCCAGATGTTGGTTGGCACCTGCCCTCATCAGTTTGTGATGGATGTGGTTCTTGTCTGCATCGAAGACGGGCTTGTTGTGGTACAGGCGGAATAGCGTTACTCTGACAACATCGGCAGTGGGTACGAAGAGTAGTGTTATGGGAACTAATATTGCCTCTGGACGATAAGGCCATATGGCTTCTACGTTCATTGCACACTTTATTGCCAGAAATCCCAGCGTATAGCCTAACGACAACGAACCGCTGTCGCCCATGAATATCTTGGTGTTTTTCTCAGGACTACCAAGCAGGTTGAAATAGAGGAAGGCTGTCAGTGCTCCTATCATTCCTGCCGCCAAAATGGTGTAAGTATAGCGGAATACTTCGTAATGCACGAAATAGACCATGAAGCCTGCTAGAACAATGACTGATACGCAGCCTGCTAACCCATCGATACCGTCAATGAGGTTGATGGCATTGACAATAAAAACTATCATAAAGATTGTTAGTGGTATGCCTACGAAAACAGGTATCTCATGAATACCAAACAATCCATATAGATTGTTAATATAGAGTCCTGCTAAAGGGAGCATCATTGCTGCACAGATCTGGGCGATGAACTTGCTCTGAGCCTTTAGTCCAACCAAATCATCGACAATGCCACAAGCATACATGATGGCAAGGCCAATTAAGAAACTGGCACTCCAGATGCCGAAAGGACGGTCAATTCCATCGTATGAGGAGATAATCAACAGACAAACGGCAAAAGCCACTATCATGCTGGGGAAAAAAGAAATACCACCCAAACGGGGAATGGCGTTCTTGTGAACCTTTCGCTCGTTAGGCAGGTCATAGAGGTTTTTTCGCTTGCAATAATTTAGAATGACTGGCGTAAAGACAGCCCCACATATCAAACTTAATATAAATGCGCCGAGTATATATAGAATCATGCAGTATATTCTTTATACATATAACTCTCAAGCTATAGTATTTATTGTGTGTTTTGAAATAAAAATGCGGAGTCCCCCTTGTTATCAGTATGTAGTGCTCCTTTTGGGGTGACCAAAGAAGAAACCAAATTTCTTCCAGTAAAACAGATGACTTTTTATGAATATCCTTGCATATTTTGAATTGGAGCGAGCTCGTCGAGTTCCTTTATATAAAACCATTGTATTGGGAAAGTACACAATTTCAAGGCCTTCCTGGCGTATTCTTGTACACCAGTCAAGATCTTCGGCATACATAAAGTAATGCTCGTCTAATCCATTTGTTGCCTCAAAAGCCTTTCTGGAAACCATGATGAAGGCACCAATGAGCCAATCAACAGTCTGAATCTTGTCATAATCAATGCTATTGTCAAGAATGGTCGATTTGTGGCCTGTCACTCTTTTTATCTGACGCCAGATATATCTCGGTAAGGTGACATAAGGACGGGCAGTATCCTGGATGTTCCCTTCCTGGTCAACCATGCGTGGGGCAATAGCACCAACGGTAGGGTGCTCATTCATGAAGTCAATCATTTGATCGATATCGGATACTAAGGTACAGTCCGAATTCATGATGGTTAGGTATTGTCCCTGAGCTCTTTTCAAGCCTTCATTCATGGCATAGGCAAAGCCGCCATTTGTCTGGTTGAAAATCCATTGAATGTCAGGAAATGACTGTCTAATATGTTCTTTTTGCTGGTCGTTGTAGCAGGAGTTTGAGGATACGATAATCTCGTACGGCATCTTTATATGAGAATTAAATGATGCTATACAACATTGAACCTCTTCAAGGTTGTGATACTCTACTAAGACGACAGATAGTACGGTACTCATATCCATATATTTCCTTAACGCAAGAATAGTATTCTTATTGTGCGTTATGATAACAATTAGAAGAGATTTTTTCTGCTATCTTGTGCCACGAGAAATCTCCGTGGGCGTAATCTTTTGCGATTTCTTCTGTGAATTGCTGAAGGCGGTTCTTGTCTGTCCATAATTGTATGATGTTGTCTGCTAATGCGTTGATATCTTTTTCCTGGATGATAAGACCATAGCTGTTGTGCTTGACCATCTCTGGCAGACCACCTACATTGGTGGCAATGACAGGCTTGTTGAAAGCAAAGGCTGACATGATGACTCCGCTCTGGGTGGCGTCAGTATAAGGACATACCATAAAGGCACAGTTCTTAATGAGAGCCACCAGTTCCATGTCAGGAATAAAACGGTTTCTGATGTCAATGTAGTCAAGTGTCTCATAACGACTGATATCGAAGTGATATTTTCCTCCACCGGCAACAACCAGTCTGCAGTCGGGCTGTTGCTGGTGTACTTGCTCCATAGCAGGCAGCAGGTAGTCGAGCCCTTTGTAGGGTGAGATCTTTCCGGCAAACAGGATGTAGCTATTGGGCGCACCAGCCTTCGTGTCGTCAGCAGCGACCGTATGCAGATAGGTGTAACAGCTCAGCTGACTGTTGATGACCTGACGACTATCCAGATGATAGAAACTGATGAATTCTTCCCGTTGCGCCTTGTTTAGGATGATAAAGTGAGGAATCAGGCGGAAGGCAATCTTTCTTCGCAGTTTGACAATCCCTGTGTCAAGACCTGAGTGTGGAAAGGGGTCGTGAACAGTGAGCAGCATCTTTCCTTTAAGAACATAGAGTATCCACTCGTAGATGTTGGGTGGCCATACGAGATGGATAATGTCGAACTTGTTGCGAAGCAGGAAGAGCAACAGCAATAGGTGGGTCCAAAGAGATTTCAGCATCCATAACCTGCCACAGGTGTTCAGTACATAGAACTTGTCGAGGTCGATGAAATCACGCAGCCTGGAAAACTCAGGATAGATATCCGTCGCCTTAAATAGCCCTGACTTCGGATAGATCGTCTTGATATTGAAGGCAGGCCCAGTTAGAAAGCGTGGACACACCTCCATGATATAGGTAATGTCAGACTGATGTTGGGCCTCATGAAGATATGATAGGTCAACATCCGACAATTGTATCTTTCCTAAATAGGCAATCTTCATTGTACTTCTTTTATTGCTTCTGCCAAAGCGTTTATGTACCCGTGTCCAAATTCAAGGTCAGGTTCCATGTAGTTCCCTTCGCCCCATTCGTTCCACGACTTCACCAATACAATTTGCTCTTCTGAGGGCTTTTCTTTTATCATGGAGAGCGCCTCCTTAGCGAGTTGCTTAAAGTATTTGGGCTTACAATCTGTGAAAACCAGTCCCTTCCGACCAGAACGTGGAGTATGATCCCAATTTGGTGTAATTACAGGGATAACTTCGCGTTCTTTGCATGATGAGTGAAGCATATATTTAATGGCTTCCTTGTATTTATAAATCATGGGTATTCCTAGATACTTTCTGGCTATTGTTCTAATAGCTTTCTGCCATTTGGGAGCTATATGGTAGATGTTGATGTAATCCACATTGCAGATAGCATCGAACCCTTTTGATAAAAGCATTCCCTTATGGTCGGAATTGTAATCTGTTGCCACGAAGTAAAAATCGTCCAATCCGTTGTCTTTAGCAAGTTTCCTCCAGGTTTTGATAAATACGTCTACATCCTTAAAGCCAACAGCGTCATATATGACATAAAATAGTTTACCGTTAACCCTTACATATCGTTTGTCTTGAAAAGCAGAGAGCAAATGATTGAAATGAGCAGTATAGTCTGCCTCTCCTGGATATTGTTGCTCTATAAGCAGCTGATCCTGACCTTTTTTGTGAGGATCCCATAATTTCTTATACCATGAATGGTTGGCCCAGCACAGACAGAAGGAAAAATCAGGCTTTCCTGATGTTACGACCTCTTCAAAAGGACGTTGCATCAGTTGCCTGCCATTGCCAAACCAGTACTCGTAGTAACAGAATGCCTCGATTCCGGCCTCTTTTGCCAGTCTGGCCTGTTCTTCTCTTACCTCAGGCAAACGCAAATCATAAAAGCCAAGGTCGGCTGGAATGTGAGGTTGTTTGTGGCCGGGAAATAGTTTGCGAGCACGGACAACATTGGTCCACTCCGTAAATCCCTTTCCCCACCATTCATCGTTCTCTGGGAATGGATGATATTGTGGTAGATATAATGCAAATATTCTTGGTTTCATATAATGGTTTCTATTTAGAGTTATTTGTTTTAAGTATTTCTTGATAAAAATCATAAATAGACTGCGAATTTGCTTCTACAGAATACAATTCGTTAACAGTATGAAATGCTCGTTGTCGAATTGGCATGAGTTCTGTATCACTTGCTGTGGAAAGCGATGTCAGCAAGCGACTTAATTCCTTTTGATTCTGATAGGGGAATCCGATAGGTGATCCGGTAAGTTGCTGACCGTTATCAAATTGTTCTTTTGTTCCAGCATTATTGTAACCTACAACAATACAGCCGTTGAACATGGCTTCGGTCATACAAAGACCGAAGCCCTCAAATAATGAGGGAATAATAATAGCTAGTGCCTGTTGCATGTATGTGTCGATGTCCTCTTTCTCGCCAAGAATCTCAATCGATTCGTTTAAGTGATGCGATTTAACAAAATCTTTTACATATTCTAAGTATTTCTTGTCCTCAAATGCACCTAAAACCTTTAATTGTGGTAAGTCAGATTTTGTTATCTTTGCATCTTGATATGCTTCTAATAATTTAAGTAGTCCTTTGGTTGGCTCTATACGACCTGCATATAAATAATAGCCTTTCTTATTGACTAAAGGCATTGTCTCCATTCTTGTTTTTACACCGTCATATATGACACGAGCGTAATCCCTTGACAATTGATGATGCCCCATAATTCCTTTGGTAATGCAAATAGAATAGCTGTTATTTTGAGCTAAAGTTGCGTAATAACTTTTTGGAGAAGGAAAGTATTTCATGTTGAAATCTAAATCAGCATATTCGCGAAAGTGAGTAATATGCGGAATGTTCAATGCATGAGCAGCAATGAGTCCAATATTGATGACGCTGACATTGGTGTGTACTAATTGGACATGATAGCCCTTTAGTATATTTTTTAATCTGCAGACAGCTCTGATGTTGAGCCACATGCGACCTAGAATTCTTGGAAGAAAGAGTATGGCATCATTAATAGAATGAAGATTAGGATAAGTGCAATTTTTAAAACGAATAACACGAATGTCAATTCCTCTTTTCATAAGGGAATTGTAGACACCATTCTGATCTGGGACAATGACTAAAGGAGAAACTCCTTTAGTTATAAGCCCATTTATCATGGATAAAAAGGCTTTTGTTGCTCCAGAGTTAGGTAACGTAGAGTTTAGAATATATGCGACTTTCATTTCCATAGACTTCATAAAACTATTGTAGACACTTTGATAAATATGCTATAGACGCTTCACGCTTTTGATGGAGTAACTGCTCCGTCTTTTTGTAATCATGGTCTGGTAAGATTGTTACATGTGAATCGTCTTGAAATCGGTCTTCTAATTGTAGTGATTGCAGAAATTCAAAAATACGTATATTGTCTTGCTCGTTGATGCTACCTGTTCGTTTGTTGAAAGCGTAGAATTGAATATGGTAGTTGATGCAAAATAGGCATCCATGATATGAGTCTGTTACAACATATCTGGCATTCTTGATAAGTCCGATAAACGCATCTGGTCCAATTCCTTTCAGTACATTTTTATAGCCTAGGTATTTGGGCCTCGTAGCAATATAGTGAACAGGCATCGATTTGACTTCTCCAAGATGATTTGCAAATTCAGTTATAGTATTCTTCTCCCCAAGGATGTATGCTAAAATGTAATCACCATCTATTATTGGTTCTTTTGCTATATCGTTCCATTCACTTGATGACAGTAGTAATGTCGGATCAAGGACATTTTCAACAGGTCTGCCAAGTAGTTGCGTGAGCATAGCTGAATTGGAGCGTTCCCTGCATGAAATATGATTAAAAGCGGACAGCTTATTTAATAGTAATTGTTTGTATTCATCAGAAAAATAAACGGTTCCAAGACTCGTCCCGTAAGAATTGCGTGTAGGAAAATCTGCGAAATCAAGAAAATAGGGATGTCGGCTGTCGCGTTCATAAGTGAATGGACTCCATAATTGATCACTGCCAACAATAAAACTGCTATATTCCTTCAGGTCAAGTTCTTTACTAATGGTGTTGGAGTAGAATATTTTAGAGCTTGTTGGAATGTGATGTTTGTGGAAAGATTTAAAAGCTTCCAAAGTAGAGGAAAAAGGCTTTGTGTAGAAGAAATCAAAAGGATTATTCTTTATTCTTATTCCTGTTAATTCTAGACATGATTTAACGATATATTTGAGAAATTTGATGACTTTATTTTGCTTCGGATAAACACGATATGTAATGTATTCAACATGACATCCCAGTTTCTTGATGGCTACACCAAGAGCATAGGCTTGCAACATACTGCCATAATTTAGGTCGTCATGACATGTAAATAGGGCTATTTTTTTGCTTTTTTCCATATTCTAAATAATTTATCTAAAGCGATAAGACGGCCGATGCTTTTCCAATAATTAATCATTCTGGCGTGTGAGTCACTCTTTTTAAGACAATAGACAATAAGCTCCTTCAATGGCTGTTGCTTAAAATGGCGAAAGAAGTATTCTCTATAATGGTTTGGAAGAGTAGAACTGGTGATAGGTAAATGAAGATCATGATCTTCAACTTCCGCATAAGGAATTCGCATAACATCCATTTCTACACTACACATGTCCATTAACTTTTGTCCTTTTTTCGTGACAACCAGAACTTGAGACATGCCTTTGTCATCGTCAAGATTCGGATGGTATTTCTCGAGCCCCCAACAATCTGCCAGCATAATGTCGCTACCTGAAGTGTAGCATCTTGCAGGACATGCATGACAACTGGGGCGTACATATAGATTCTCAAGGAAACCACGCATGTATGGATTTGTGGCATTAGTTCCAGACTCGATTACATGATTGTCGCTATCTTTAATCAGTAATCCATAGTTATGCCAACCAGCATTCTTGTTGCGGAAAGAAACAAAGTTAACCTGAGTTCCTTCTGCGCTTTGAGAAAGGTACATTTTCCATACTTTCGGACTTGGAATGCTGTGACAAACAAAGTCAACTGTATAAAGATTGTCGTAGTTCTTCTTCAGAAAATGGTGAAGTCCTGCTACTTGACAGGGAGTTCCTGAAAAGAGTACAGGCTTGTTGGCTTTCAATTCCTCTCGAATAGTCCTGAAGATGTTACCCAGATGACTTTGAACATATTTTGACCCTCTAAATCTGCCAAGTTCTTCATGACTATAGGCTATAGTGTGACTAACAGACCAGTCTGGTAGAAAACTTGCACCAACGACGATACCTCCCATATTAATAATTACTGTGGCGAGAATAGTGAAGATACCGCCCGATGAACTCTGCATTCGTAGAGTAGTGTCTTTCGTTTTACATGCGAAAGCCTCTGGCGTTAATGTAACAGGTGAAAACGGATGTAAAACAGGGCATACAGATTCACAACTCCCACAATCGATACATGCTTTGCTATCTACTATAGGATAGAGAAAACCTTCAGGGTCTTCTTTCATCTCGATGCATTGCGTGGGGCAAATCTGTTGACAGGCAGTACATCCGCAGCACTTATGTTTGTCAGTTACTTGGATCATAGCTTACGTATTTTTCTTATACTTTGCGGATGCAATAATTCCATGGCAGCAGGCTGTGACTATTTGGGGAAATGTAATAATGAGCTCTTTAGAGTGGGAAAGCCAAAATAATGACTCTCTAAATGGCTTGCGCTTTACATCTAAATATATCAAATCGGTCAGTTTCGATGTGTAATATCCATGAAATTCGAAAGGGAGCATGCCATTGAAATTCTCAGAATACCACTTAAATGCTGAATTACATGAAATGACGGCAATTCTTAAATCTTGCGAGCGTGAGATGGTCATTTGAGTATCTCTGTATTCGTACATCGTTTTGTTTCCATTGGCAATACCTCCATCCTTTGCAGCTAAGTTCGCTGTTGTTCTGTCACTGGACAGGCCATAGGGAAACTTTACATAGCCTCCGTTCTTGTTTAACCACTCTCGGGAGAATAGATAATCGCCTAAGAATTGTTTTCGTCCATATTTCCATTGGCAATAAAGCATTTTTTTGCATGTTTCATATTCCGGTCGTTTCTCTTGACTTTCAATGACCTGTCCCACTTCGTTGATGATTTGGGTGTGTGCATGATATACATTTAGATTCGGATAGATTTCCATAATCCTAATATATTCTTCAAGACAGCAGGGGAGCAAGCGGTCGTCATCACCCATGCATAGTACATAGTCTCCGCTACAGTAACTAAGGCAGATGTTCCAATTGTCCACCACGTTTAGCGCTCCACAATTTTGATTGTTACGATGGTATTGTATACGAGGGTCGCTCAGATACGGCCTAACGATTGAATATAAATCTTCAGGTGAGCAATCGTCAACGATAATCAACTCCCATTCTTCGCAACTTTGTTCCTTAACGCTTCTTATTGCTTCGTTAAGGTAGAAAGACTTGTATGCAGGTATCGTAATTGAGAATTTCATGCTTACTTTAATTTCATGAGAGAGATTTACATATTATGAGAGAAGACTCTCTGAAAAAGCTGAAGACAAATACTATTCTTAAGAATCTTTGTTTGTACAACAATAGTATATGCCGCAGTAAACATCATCGCAATAGTTATCATGATGATATCGGAATAGTTACAGTATTGGTAAATACCTAAGAGTACAATGACTGCCGGTAGGTATGCAAGACCATATTTAAAGAACATTTTCCATGGGAATGAAAAATGCGCTGTTTTAAATACTAAGTATTGTGCTCCAACCATTACAGCAAATTCGGAGGATAACCATACTAGTGAGGAGCCGACAGCACCAAGGTGTTTTACGATAATGAAGTTCAATAGTAGGCCAACAAATGCTCCTAAACATGAATTGTACAGTAGCTTTCTTTCTTGTTTCATAGCTAAGAGTACTTGTATGCATATAATCTGTTCATATCCGATAATAAGTATCAATGGCATGATGATACGGAATGGAAGATAAGAACCCTCAAAACCGTCTCCTACAAGAAAATGCAGAATGTCTGGACCAAAAATAATAGATATGATGATTGTCGGTATGCAGAATGCTAGTAATGAGTCAACTGATATCTTCAGTTTTTCTCTATATTCAGTCATCTTGCCTTCTGAGAGCAAAGAGGTCACTCTAGGAAACATAACATTCTGAAATGCGGATAGTAAAGCGAGGATAATAGCATGAAATTTAGTAGCAGTAGTATAATAGCCTACTTCGTCAGTCCCTACAGTCATGCCAAGCCACGCAACATTGAAGGATGTGTACATTGAACTGATGATAATGTATAGTCCAACGGAAAAGAATGTATTCAGGTATGGTTTAATATGAATCCCTTTTAGGGTAAACATAACATACTTATGACTATATATGATGTTGACAATCCCATTAATCATTACGGTTAGGACGCACAGTAAGTAGTATAACTGATAATCGGATGGCTTTTGGATAAAAAGGAATACACTTACCATATAGAACAGTTTTATGGCAATGGAGCGTTTTGTGATATATGCAAAATTCTCCATTCCTGTAAAAAGCCACTCTGTCAAGAAAAGGTTGAAAATCAATTTGCACACACCGATATAAAGTATGTTCTTATGTGGAATTAACTGTGGTACAGTGTGCATTGATATCAGAAGTACTATGGCTGCTAATAATGTAGTAATTCCATTTAGCAAGAGTATTCCTGAAAAAGCTTTTGATAATTTGTCTTTGTCAGATTTGTTGATGGCAATTTCTCGTATGCCTAATGTGGTGGTACCCATCATGGCAAAAAGAATAAAGTAATTGATGAGCCCATCAACAAAATTGACGATACCGATATTTGATAGGCCAAGGACACGAGAGACGTATGGATATGTCAACAAGGTAAACACATATCCAGAGACGGTCAATACGCTATTGTATATGAAATTACGTTTGATGCTCATTCTTTAGATGTTACGTTTAGTTTTCATCTTCATACGTCTTGTAAAAAATCTTCATTCGTTCAGTCTGGCTTTTCCCACCAAGTAGTAAGTTGTCATATTCTTGTATTGGGAGTTTGTATGCAAGTGCTGTCACATATAAGCAATAGAGGAAGAATAATCCTCCGTATAATCGTCTGTTGTTCTGAATAGAAAACATTCCCATCAGTCTAATCCATAATACCCAGTACGAATACTCGAATAATAGTGAAAGACGTGAACTGAGTTCACGAAACTCTCCAAAAACATAATAGAAGAAATAGTATAGAATAAGACTGTTTATTAAAAGAATCGTTGTCCTGTCTTCAGTCATCTTTCCATAATAAAGAAATACAAGAAGTGTCAATCCCATCTTTTCTAATGTACCAGTAGGGGATAATGCTCTTGCTGTGGCATAAGTTTCTGTGTATAATGTGGCTTTTTCTCCTAAAGCTCCTCCCATACCAGTAGCCGATATGAAAATCTGCAAGATTGATATTTGAGAGATGTAAAATATGAAGAATCCAATGATAAGGGTAAGGAATACCCATTTATTAATCTTATGACCAAGGAAAAAGTAAAGTGGGAAAAATAGGATAGATGAGGCGTGGAAGCAAAGAGCGAGAAAGCATAGCGAAAAATATCGTAATGCTTTTTTCTCATAGATATATTCAAGAGCATTGAGAAATATGAAGATGGCCAATTGGTTACGTAGTGCATTAAACATAAGACCGATTCCCCCAAATGTTATAAACAGCATAAAGGCAAAAGCGATGTTTTTGATATTCCATCTTCTTAAGAATCTTACAAATAGGAAGGTGTCTATAGTGGTGATGGTAATTACAAGAAATGCATATTCTCTTGTCACTAAGCTACATAACCACATCAGAGCGGTAAAGCCTGGCTCACGAATGACGGCCTTAGCTTTTGTATTAGTAATATTAAAGATATCTTCCCATTCTACGTTCCGGAAACTATCTGAGTATATAACCCAGTCAGAATAGATATATCCTCTAAATGCAAAAAATAGAAAGAAAAGAGTGATGGAGAAAAGGGTAATATGCTGTCGTTTCTCTTCGTTTTCCGTCTTTTCATAGAGAAATGCGCATAATCCGAAGAGTGTCAACAGTATGATATATGGAATTGAATAAGTCATTAATATTTTTCCCCTCTTTACTCGCCATTATTCTTTATCTGTGATATGGCTTTTCTAAGATACAATACCCATATGGCATCAGCCATTCCTCCCAGGAATAGGAAAATGAAAAGTTTTATCGACCTGTGATTGCTGGGTTTAATAGGCATAAATGCACTTTGTATCACAGTAAAGGCGGGAGTACGTTCTTGAATCTTTGCTTCTGCAGCTTTCATCTGGACAGACATCTGATTGTAAACATTAAATTGTAGCTGCATTTCGTTCTCCAATTGATCTCCCTTTGCTCTATATGATTGCAGCATTAAATCGGAGTTGGCATCCGAAAAGGCCGCATAATTTCTTTGAGCCTTTTCATATTGTCGCTTACTCTTGACGGCCATCTTTGAGTAATACTCGTAATCAGTGCGTGCCTTCTTGGTTCTGTATTCTGTAATGTAGTTCTGTAGTCGATGTTGCAGCGTGTCTGCCATGATTGCTGCCACCATAGGATCCTGATCTGTGAAACTTATTGTAATTTCACTTGTCTTTTTGTCAATTAAGCATATCATAGCTTGTCCAATTTTCTCACATAGTTTGCTATCTATTTCGGAAAGTCTATAAGGATCCTTTTGGCTTTTCCCCTTACCAGGTTCTTCTTGTTTCTTCAGTATGGAAGATACCCAAATTTTAGGATATTCCCAAAAAGGTTTCTTTGTGTCTTTTAATAAATGCTTAAGATATGTTCGAGTGGTTGGGTCATCTTTTAATCGGACAGGAACATCAAATAGATTTAGAATGAAATCTGTTGATGAGAATATATCAGGATATAGTTCTGGATAGATGGCGTCAATGCTCGATTTCTTTCCTAAATCAATACCAAAACTGGAAGCCATATCTGCAAGGCTGCCCGATATGCCAATTCCTCCCGAAGACAACTCTGGAGCTAAAACAACTACGGAGGTGTATTCACGTGGAGTGGACAACGCAATAATAAGCCCAAGAATAGCAGCTACAATCATAAATCTAAGGAGTGTCTTCCATTCCTTTAGAACTATTGTTACTAGTGCAATAACATCTATTTCTTTGCTGTGTTTCTTATCTTCCATAGCTTACTTCTTCAGGATGTTAGACAATGTGGCAATCATGGTTGCGATAGAAGCGGCAGAGGTACCGATAGTCAGCAACTCCTGTGTCGTCATTCTGCGCGTCATGGCCTTTTGTGGTACAACAATCTCACAGCCTGGGCGTATCTTGGCACCATCGTTGACTTTGGCAACAGTACCGTTCATGTAGATGACATAGGCCATGCTCTTCTTGGCATAGCGGTTGTAGCCACCAGCCTGCTTGATGTAGTATTTGGCACTCTTGCCGTCGTGGTAGGCTACGGAGTTGGGGTACATGACCTCACCATTGATCTTTACCGTACCATTATAAGTAGGAATGAAGATGCGGTCGCCTTCACGCAGCACGATGTCCTCGTCACAGCCAGGATTGGCAATGGCTTTGTCAAGCTCGATACCTACTGGGTAGGTCTCAGGAATCTCGATGAACTCGTCTTCATCGTCGCTCTCTTTGGCAGCCTGAGCATTCATATTGAGCTCTGCAATAGAACGGTTGTTGTTGATGGCAGTCTCCTGCATGATGCGCTCCTTCTCTTCCTTGCGCATGCGGTAGATTTCTTCCAGACGGATGCGCTCTGCTTCATTGACCTTACGCTCCAGACGGGCACCCTCGATGTAGGCAAGGTCGGTGCCACCGCCTGCACGCTTGAAGATGTCGCTCAGACGCTCGTTCTTCTTGGTAAGGGTGTAGTTGCCGGCAAACATGATCTCACCCTCGATGGTGACGTTCTGCTGCTTGTAGTAGCCTGGGCTCTTGCGGACATATACCTCGTCGAAAGGCATGAGGTGGAACGACTGCTGACCATCGATGACGAAGCCGTCCTTCAGCGAGAACTTAAAGGTCTGGGCGAGTACGGAGTCGGTAGTCAGCGCATTGGGATTCGATACACGGCGTGAGATGAGCACGTTGTGCATGGATGCCGTCTCTTTCAGACCACCAGCCTGCAGCACGAAGTCTTCCAAGGTCTCGTTGTCTGCATATTTGTAGATGCCAGGATACTGCACCTCACCATGTATGGTGATGGTTTGCTCTACCTGTGACTCTATGCGGGTGGGGATGAAGAGCACGTCTTCATTTCTCAGGGGAATGTCAGCAACCGTGCCGTCCATGATACCTTGTATGTCGACAGACAATGCCTCGAGCGTGCGGTCTGGTTTCATGCGGTGCATCACTGCATGGGCAGTAAACGCCTCCTCAGTCACTCCCTCGGCATGCTCCAAGAGACTCTTGACGCTATAGATGTCGTCGCCAATCTGGTACATGCCAGGACGGAATACGGCACCTTTGATTTCTACCATGTTCGAGTAGCGAGGAATGATGGAGTCGACACTGACAGAGTCGTTGTCGGCCATGCGGAACGAGGCCATGTCGAACTCGTTGACATTATGTACGGAGTACTGGCTGCCCGACTTGCGGACGATGCGTACTGACTTGCGGTAGGCATCGCCAGTGAAGCCGCCAGCATAGTCAATCAGCGAGCCTACACTCTCTGTGGACTTCATCTCGTAGTACATGGGGCGCTTCACCTTACCCGTGATGTTGACCAGACAGTCGTAGGCACCCACCACGATGACGTCGTTGTCGCCCAGACGGACGTTGCCGCTGAGCTTGCCGTTGAGGATGTAGTCGTAGACGTCGACGGTACTAACCAGGCGGTTGTTGCGGAATACCTTGATGTTACGGAGCGTACCGATGTCATTTGGACCACCAGCCATATACAGTGCATGGAACACAGAGGCAAACGCTGCCAGGGTGTAAGTACCAGGTGCCTTGACCTCACCCATCACGTTGACAGTGATGGTACGTGTCTGACCTACTGACAGGCGTATCTTGCTGCTGCTGTAACGGGCTCCCAACTGGGAACGTATGCGGCTATTGGCCTTGGCAACAGTAAGGCCAGCCACCTGAATGGGGCCATAGCCTTCGACCACGACAAAGCCATCAGGAGAGACGGTGGCTTCTACTGTTTTCTGTGAAGCGCCATAGATGTCGATGAGTACAGCGTCGCCAGCTCCTAGGATGTAGTTGTCTGGAGTGGCAATGTTCATGTTGGGCTCGAATGTCAGCTCCTCGTTGTTGAAGATGTCACGACCAAAGACCTTCTTGCCTGTCTTGCCTTCTTCTAACTCTCTGTCGCGCAGGTAGTTCTTAATGACCATGCGATCGTAGAGGTCCAGCGAGTCGGGCAGGAAATCGTCAAGCTCGGTCTTCATCTCCTGTTCGTCTTCAGAGATGTACTTCTTGCTCTTCTTGTACTTGTCCTTCGTCAGCTTGCGCTTCTTGCTCAGCTTCTCGTCCTTGAGCTTCTCAGTAGTGGTAAGCTCCCCCTTGTCCAAGGCATTGTTGCGGCGCAGACGGGCGTCAATCTGCTCGTCTTCTGTCATCGACTTGTCTTGTACGCTACCCATGCCGTCGTTCTTCTGCATGCGCTCATACTTCTTGCGGACACGACGTATCTGGTCGATGTCAACGCCCTTCTGCATGAGCTTGGTAACTATCTGTTGCTGGGAAGTTCCAGCCTGATGCTCTTTGACAATAAATTTGATGACCTGATCGTCAGTCATAGTGGACTGGGCGTAGATACTACCCAGTGATAGAATGGCGAAAAGTGCCGTTAGCAGGATTTTCTTCATATCTGATATCAGTAATTGCTAGTATATAATATGTAACTCCGTTTCTGCAAAATTATTGCAAAGGTACACATTATTTTATTATTAGCAAAAAAATGCTGTTGATAATTTGGCTGTTTCAGGAAAAGATGCTACCTTTGCACATTGGATACGTCCTAAAAACTTGGGGTTGACTGGATTTGACAGCAGGCCGAGATGGTACGTAAGCATGCGGAGTGAAGGCTGTGGACTCCATAATCACGTCGGTCGGAAAATTAATTGGCGAAACAAAGTACGCTCTCGCTGCCTAATCGAAGTACAGTAGATTACTGGCTTTATTCTCTTACAAGGTGAGAGAACGAGACATCGCTCTTCTGGATGTTGTTCCGAATCGGGAAGGTATAGCGGTGCAGGTTTATCGGAAATAGTCTCTTGGGAGCCTCGACTGGGGGATGAAATTTTAGAGGATAAGGCTGTGATTGGTGGCTTGGGTCTTGTCACAGCCCGACAATGAAGGCCAAGATAAGCATGTAGAAAGCGTATGGTTTCCCTGTTTGGACGAGGGTTCGATTCCCTCCAGCTCCACTAATGTGTAGTTTGGATTCCCTCCAGCTCCACAAACAAATACAAGTTGCTTATGGATTGGATGAACATTGGAGCAACCATTTTGCTCGTCATTATCGGCATTGCCATCTATATTCACAAGAGAAAAGGTGAAGAGTGACTACACCATGATGAGTGAACTCATGATGTAGTCGCTGACAAACAGCCCCTTGCGCGTTAGTGACAGACGATTGTCGCACAATTGTAGCAGACCATCGTCCAGAAAGCGTTGTGCCTCTTTCATACAGTAGCGACGATGGCGATCGGAGAGGGTCGTGAGGTCCAGGCCTTCGCTGGTGCGCAGGGCTACTGTGATGCGGTCATTGTAGTGGGTGTCGTCATCAATCTCTTCCTGCTCTGATGGCAGTTCGCCACGCTCAATAGCCTCGATATACTGGTGGATGTCAGCCACATTCCAGGAACGGAAGGCGGTAGTCTCGGAGGAAGAACCTCCGAGCACAGTATAGCTGTGGGCTGCTGCTCCTAAGCCTATATAGGGAATGTCCTGCCAGTAGCTGCTGTTGTGCTTGGAACGATAGCCTGGCTTGGCGAAGTTGCTAATCTCGTAGTGCTCATAGCCAGCATTCGTCAGACGGTCAATAAGCAGTTCGTACATCTGACGTTCCAGCTCTTCGTGTAGGGGACAGTCCCCCTGTAATCCGCTTCGCTCCTCACAGCTGGGACAGTCCCCGTTGTGCATCATTTTGGCCAGCGGGGTTCCTTCTTCTACCATCAAGCAGTAGGCAGAGATATGCTCTACATCAAGTGATAGGGCTGCCTCAATGTCGCGCTGCCAGTCGTCGAGTGTCTCGCCAGGAAAGCCATACATCAAGTCAATGCTGATGTTCCCGATGCCTGCATCCCTCAGTATCTTCACTGCCTGTTGCACTTGGGCAGTGGTATGGCGACGATGCAGGAAGCGTAGCCGTTCATCGTCGAAGGTCTGGGCGCCCATAGAGACGCGGTTTACTCCGAGCTGCGACAGAATCGTAGCAAACTCTGGAGTAACATCATCAGGGTTCATCTCGATGGTTATTTCGAGCCCACCCCCTCCCAGCTGGGAGGGGAGCTTATACACCTTATTTATATATAAGAAGAGTTGCTCTAGCTGTGGGATGGTCAATTGGCTGGGTGTTCCTCCACCAAGGTAGATGGTATCTATGCCCATCCCTTCAGGGAGGGGAAAGGGGTGGGTCTCCATCTCACGACACACCGCATCAACGTATCGCTGACGTAGTTTTAGGGACGTCGTGGAGTAGAAGTTACAGTAGATGCAACGACTCGCACAAAACGGGATATGGATGTATAAACCTGCCATTGTGTATGCTATGAGGCTACAAAAGTACTAATAAAGTTTAATATTTAGAAGATTTCTATTGTTTTTTGCGCAAAAATTTCTACCTTTAGCCTCCGTTAACTGAAACAAAACAATAACCTAGAAACAATAAGCCTTATGAAAGTTTATCAGACAAACGAAATTAAGAACATTGCGCTGCTTGGCAGTGCGGGTAGCGGCAAGACTACTCTTGCCGAAAGTATGGTTTACGAAGCAGGTATCATCAAGCGTCGCGGTACCGTAGAAGGAAAGAACACCATGAGCGACTACTTCCCTGTTGAACAGGAGTACGGTTATTCGGTGTTCTCAACTGTTTTCCATGTAGAGTGGAACAATAAGAAGCTGAACATCATCGACTGTCCGGGTTCTGACGACTTCGTTGGTGGTGCCATCACTGCTCTGAACGTTACTGACCAGGCTGTGCTGCTCATCAATGGTCAGTATGGTCCTGAGGTAGGTACGATGAATGCCTTCCGCAATACCGAGAAGCTGAAGAAACCCGTTATCTTCCTGGTGAACCAGCTGGATCGCGACAATTGCGACTTCGACCAGATCCTGGCTCAGCTGAAGGAAGTATATGGTCCTAACTGTGTTCCCGTACAGTATCCTATCGCTACAGGTGCTGGCTTCAACAGCGTCATCGACGTGCTGCTGATGAAGAAATACTCTTGGAAGCCCGAAGGTGGCGCTCCTATCATCGAGGATATTCCTGCCGACCAGCTGGAAAAAGCCAAGGAGTGGAAGGCTAAACTCGTTGAGGCTGCCGCTGCTGGCGACGACACACTGATGGAGAAGTTCTTCGAGAGTGAAGACCTCAGCGAGGACGAGATGCGTGAGGGCATCCGCAAGGGCTTGGTAACACGCTCTATCTTCCCCGTATTCTGTGTCTGTGCAGGTCGCGATATGGGTGTTCGTCGTCTGATGGAGTTCCTCGGCAACGTAGTACCTTTCGTCAGCGAGATGCCTGTCATCAAGAATGCTGCCGGCAAGGATGTTCCTGCTGATGCTTCTGCTCCCACATCACTGTACTTCTTCAAGACGGGTGTTGAGCCCCACATCGGTGAGGTCCAGTACTTCAAGGTGATGAGTGGTGTCGTGAAGAGCGGCGACGACCTGACCAATGCTGATCGTGGCTCTAAAGAACGCATCGGCACCCTGTATGCCTGTGCTGGCGCCAACCGTATCCACATCAAATATCCTAACTCTAAGTTCTCTCGTGCCATCAAGGCCGTCAACGAGGCTGAGACCGAGAAGATGATGGCTGCCCTGCAGAAGATGCGCCAGGAAGATCCTACATGGGTTGTTGAGCAGTCTAAGGAGTTACGCCAGATCATTGTTCATGGTCAGGGTGAGTTCCACCTGCGTACCTTGAAGTGGCGTATGGAGAACAATGAGAAGATCCAGATTGAATACCAGGAGCCGAAGATTCCTTATCGTGAGACCATTACCAAGATGGCTCGTGCCGACTATCGTCACAAGAAGCAGTCGGGTGGTGCTGGACAGTTTGGTGAGGTACACCTGATCGTAGAGCCTTATACCGACGGCATGCCTGATCCTACCAGCTTCACCATTGGTGGTCAGGAGTTCAAGATGAACATCAAGTCTAAGGAAGAGAAGGACCTGGAGTGGGGCGGTAAGCTCGTCTTCATCAACTCGGTTGTTGGTGGTGCTATCGATATGCGCTTTATGCCCGCTATCCTGAAGGGTGTCATGGAGCGCATGGAACAGGGCCCATTGACAGGTTCTTATGCTCGCGACGTCCGCGTCATCGTATACGATGGTAAGATGCACCCCGTTGACTCTAACGAGTTGTCATTCATGCTGGCAGCACGTAACGCCTTCAGCGCCGCCTTCAAGGAGGCCGGTCCTAAGGTGCTTGAGCCTATCTACGACCTGGAGGTACTCGTTCCCGCCGACTACATGGGTGATGTGATGTCTGACCTGCAGGGTCGTCGTGCCATCATCATGGGTATGGACTCAGAGAACGGTTATCAGAAGCTGACCGCCAAGATTCCTTTGAAGGAGCTGGCCAGCTACTCTATCGCCCTCAGCTCGTTCACTACCCAGTTCAGCAGCTACGAACTCGTGCCGAACGACATCCAGCAGGAGCTCATCAAGCAGCATGAGGCTGAGATGAAGGACGAAGACTAATACATCTGTTCCGCAGACATTATACAAAAAAGCGGCCTGACTCGTCAAGAGCCGGGACGCTTTTTCCCATTTATGGGTGATAGCTATGAATAGTACTACTGAGAAGAAGACATGGACAAAGGCACTGCTGAGCGTTGACTGGCGGGCCGATCGTCATACCGAATGCCACACCATTGAGTTTGAACGGCCCACGAAAGAGAATCCCCGCCCTGACTATCCCGTCGAGAAGGACAAAGTGCTGTCGAAGAGTCGCTTGTCGATGAGTGGCGAGTGGGGGGGGCTGTATGATCGTATCATAGTAAAAGACTTCGACGAGTACTCGCTGACGTTTCAGTATGGTGAGAAGGAATATACCATCACCCCAGAAGACGGTTCGTTCAGCTTTGGCGAGACGGGTATGAGCTACACCACCTTCTGGCTGTCCTTGTGGCTGAAGGAGGAAGACCGCTCATTGAAGATTACCCACAACGAAGCTTTCCTGCGTCGTTTCCGCACAAGGCTGCGGGTCTTGCAGCTAACAAACGATGACGTAGAGGCCCTGCGTAATGTTGCGAAGCAAGGCGATGCCTATGCCCAGTATGGCTACGGTCGCTGGCTGTATTATAAGCTGCCCACAGAGTCATCGATGCAAGAAGCTGAAGAACTGTTCTATTCCAACAGGGGAGTCTTGCCCGAAGCATACGCCGCCTACGCCCGTATGTGGCAGTATGGTGAAACGACGGAGAATCGTGTAGACATGGACTCGTGTCGCCGTCTGATGAAGATAGCTGCCCAACAAGGCTGCGAGTGGGCTGAGCTGGAACTGACCCGCAACCGCATCTTCGGCAACGGCTGCGAAGCCGAGCCAGAGAAGGTTGCCCATGAAATAGAAGAAAAGCTCTCAACTGATATCGACCCTATGTGGTACTCTTTCCTGGCCTACAGCTACGAACTTATGGAGGGTCGGGAGGAAGATGTCATCCGCATGTACGAGTTGTCGACGAAGAACGGACAGTGGGATGACTATTACTATCTGGCCAATATCTACAAGGAGCGTGGCAATATGGCACTCTACGAAAAACTGATGGAGGAAGGCATTAACCGTGGCAGTGGTCTGTGCTGCTTGTTCCGCGCGGATATGGCAGAGGAGGACTTCCAGGAATTCTCCGAAGAGGAACAGAAGCGACTGCACGAGGAACTTCACGAACGCTTGCAGCTCGGTCTGAAGCGTGGCGAAGGATGGTGCGCCTATGAGCTATGGCTGCAATACCACTATGGCGGTCTGGGTTACAGGGTGAATGAAGGTTTGGCAGTGCGGTATTTGAAGAATGGCGTAAAGTTGGGGAATATTGAGTGTATCTGCAAATTGGCAGAACTTGCCGAAGATCACCACGAACATCTGGACCGTCTTCAGATTGCTGAACTCTGGCTGAAGGCCGTTCGCTATTCGGGTGGCGATAATGATGCCCTACGGGGCCTGCGCCTGCAAAGCGACCCCACGTTCCTTTTGCAACACAAGGAAGAG
Organism: uncultured Bacteroidales bacterium; assembly: GCA_902799355.1. GTDB lineage: Bacteria > Bacteroidota > Bacteroidia > Bacteroidales > Bacteroidaceae > Prevotella. The sequence goes on along the minus strand of CADCAG010000032.1, from coordinate 7,652 downwards.
ATTGAGAAGTATTGGCAACCCATGTACCCCAAGTTGGTAATAACGAAGAGAGAAAAGACAGCTACTGAACCGGTTGTTCTCATTATCTGGCCCTCTGGTCACATAAATGTGGCGGCAGTCGATGTCTATAAGATGAAATCGCATAAGGAGATGGCAAAGGAGCTCATTGACGGCGAAGGACTGGATGCCGTGCACTACTCACCGTTGTTAGACAAGATATACAAGGAGGGTGAACTCGACCTACCATTAGTGATGTACTGCGATCGCGACGCATACGCCAAGAACCTTGACGACAATGCCATTGGTACCATGCTCTATGGTACGGGTCAGGAGGTGCGAGGTCCCATCATCATCTGTCAGGAGGACTCCACCCACGATTGCCACAGTTTTAAGACAACAGAAGACATTATCACGACCTACCGACTCATCGACCAGTACAGTGGTGGTCTGCTCATCATGGATTACGAAGACGATGCGGATGATGGACGATGGGACGCTTGGACGTAAGTGAATAATGAATAATTGGTTACCGCTATGAATAACGAAGAGTACAGAGATGAAGGATTCCGCCTCTATAATGAGGATAGGGAGAAAGCACTGGAGTGTTTCATGAAAGCTGCTGAGGGCAAGGATATACCTTCTGGTGTGGCCATTGCCGTTTATTATTACGAGGACTGTGAGGATGACGATGCCAACAAACACGCCAAGGATTGGATAGGGAAAGTCTTCGAGTGGTATGAGGAGAAGGAGGAGGAAGAGTATGCTTTTTACGTAGGAGCGGCCCACAACCTGCGGGGGCAAATGTACTATTACGACGAGTATAATAATGCGATGGCCTGGTTGGAGTTCTGTCAAGCAGCAGATCTTGGATATGCCGGTGCCTATAGCTTCCTTGGCGATATGCTGTATGCCGGTGATTGGACGGCCGACGGCAACCCCGACGTAAACGGTGCACTGGAACAGTGGCAGCAAGGTATGGAACTGGGCGACGAGCGGTCGAAGGAACTCTATGAAGAACACCAGCACGAACTGATGAACGATCCTGTGGAGGTAAGCTTCGACAACGGCAACCACTATAGGGGCGACGTGAATGCCGAGGGCCAGCCGCATGGTAGCGGACACATGGATTACAAGTTGAACGGCTATTATGGCGAGTACGATGGCGAGTGGAAAAACGGCATGCGTTGCGGCAAGGGACACTACCACCAGTTCTCGAAAGGAGGCAGACGCTATACTTCCGACTACAATGGTGAATGGCTCGACGACAAGGAACATGGACAGGGTGTGGCCACTGAAAGCAGCGAAAAAGGACTGCACTGCGCCACGGTGACGGAGACCTACACCGGTGAGTTCCGTGAGGGCAAACGTCACGGCCATGGTGTTGTCGTCTCGGACAACTTCGATGGCAACTTTACAAACGGGAAAAACCGGTTTGAGAGCGATTTCGAAGACGGAAAAGCCGTAGGAGCGGGTGTGTGGGACTATGCCAACGGCGACCATCTCGAGTATGATGCCGACGGACATGGCGTATATACCTTCAAGAGTGGTTTGCGCTTCGAAGGCGTGTGGGAAAACGGCACACTGCAGTCCGACAGCATCAAGGCCGACCCGTCGATAGAGACACCGATGCTGGTCGTCAAGGAACACCATAGCGGTTTTGATTACGACCAGACGGGCACATTCCTCCTTCTGTTAACGGAAGTGGGCTACACTCACTATGCCGATGCCATGACAATCAGTAAAGACAGCAGTTTCAACATGAAGGGCTCGGGCATCAATATCATGGCCGTTACCCCCGACAGCGTCACCATCGAGGTAAAGGCAGAGTTCTTTGCCGATAACACGGCGCAGCAGGTGACTATTCATCGTGGTGAGAGTCTGCAGTTCAAGGATGCCCGAAGGTCTACCGCCACTATCTATGACGAAGACTACGACTACACCATCGAGGACTCGTTGGAGGTGAAATGTATTTGAAAAGTGAGAATTGAAAATTGATAATTTCCTACCGCGATGAGTGATATTGAGAAAATTACAGAGCGACTCGTGGCTATCGTCAACGAGATGCGCGAGAATGCAGAAGACATGCGCGAGTGGCGCAACCTGCCGCTGGCTGATGAGTTTATGCAGTTGCTGCGTGGCATAGATGATGCTGAGGAACAGGGTATAGGGCAGGTACGCGCCATTGAGGCGATGGTGGACTATCTGCCTGAATACGATGTGCCGCGCCGTGTGTTGGCTATCCGCCGCTATGAGCAAGAGCAGTTGGCCCTGTCTAGCGAAGACGACCTGAAAAACGATCCGTATCTGGCTGAGGAACTCAGCGAGCATATCCGGAAGTTGGAGGACTATATTGACACAGAGCACGTCAGTGACAGCGAGTTTCGCGAGAAGTACGGTAGACATCTGAAGTCTGACCCTGTAGAGCGTACTTTTGAGTGGGAAGAAAACTTCTACGATGTGGAGCAAGAAACCGACCGCCGATTAGGCGACACGCCTCGTGGCATGGGCTTCTGCTTTGCCTATTGGGCTGAGTTGCGTAACGTGCTGGCCGAACGTGGCATCGAGTGGCAGTCGCCCCATGAGTTGAACCCCAGAGTGATGTTCGATTAACTACTTAAGAAAGGTGTTATGGCAAAAGCAATCCTCATCAATCGTTATGAAGACCACAGCGACCATGGTGTCGTCGTGCATCACACCCTGAAAGAATCTGTCGAGGTCGATGTCAAAAAGATTACTGTCGGCAAGCCCTTACCAGAACTGCCCGGCAGCATCGTGCAGCACTACGACTTCACTCTCCTCGAACTAGAGTACGACGGCAAAACCTTCCGCATCACGCCTGGCAAGGAGGAAAAAATTGGCTACAGTGGCTCGGGCGGAGAAATGGGCGTCGGTCAAGAACTGGTCACCACCATCAAGTACGCCCTCGACAAACCGCAATATCTTGGCGGCTTCCAGTTTGAAGACCGGGTTCGTCAGGAACTGAAAGGGCCCATCGGTGATGGTGAGGTGTGGCTACCGGGTGGTGACCACTTCAAGGGCTACTTCCACCTGAACTACGCCTGTATCAATGGTCCCGCCTATGCCGCCGAGGGTCGATACACTTTTGCCAACGGTGACTATATCGAGCATGCCTGGATAGAGACCGATAGCGAATTTGAGCGTTTCCAGTTAACGGGACTTTACCGCATCTGCACTGAGAGTGGTTTTAACTACTGCATCGCCATGTTCAACGGTGGCCGTCGCCACGGTATCGAATTGGATATGCCCAATCGTTTCTGCAATCGCTACATAGCCCGATTTTGGTATGACAACGTGGTGGAGCTTAGCAGTTCCAGTGAGGTCATCGCCCACGACATCGACGAATCGGAAGGCGATGATTGTATGTGCCTCACACTCACGCTGCACGACTCGAAGGGCGACTACATCGTTCGCCAGTGTGGTGGCAGCTGGTTTGAGAACGAATACGGCAAACGCATCTACAAGCCCAAAGTAAGTATCAGCGTTACCCTCCCGAATGGCGATGTCATCGATGACTTCGATAAGGCTTTAAATTTGTTACAACACAATGATAAAGATTGAGACACACCCGACAGAAAGTCCCCTTACCGGTTCACTACCCAGTTCAGCAGCTACGAACTCGTGCCGAACGACATCCAGCAGGAGCTCATCAAGCAGCATGAGGCTGAGATGAAGGACGAAGACTAATAACGTCTTATAAATAATCTATAAAGAGGGACTGACCACTTCTACAAGTGTCAGTCCCTCTTCTTTATTATGGTCTCTCGCAGATTTTGCAGATTACGCAGATGTAATGGAGCGACGAGATAGCTGTAGCCAGCTCTGAGATAGCTGTAGCCAGCTCTGGCTTAGCTGTAGCCAGCGCTGTATTAGCCATTCCCGCGTCTGTATTAGTTGTAGCCGCGTCTGTATTAGCTGTATTTTTCACAGAGAGGTAACATACCTAATATGCAAGATGTAAACCACTGACTATCAAAGCGTTTATTGTGTTAGGTCTATTCTACAGAGGTAACATAGACCTCACATTAGACCTAACATGAACCTCATAAATGCACTTTTCTTTGTTTTTCCTTGGAAGTATCAAAAATAAATTCTATCTTTGCACCAAGAAAAGACAAAAGAATACAAGATGGACAAGAGATTCACACCACGTTCAAACGAAGAGATGCTTGCTGCTGTGCGAGCATTTCAGGCACGCCAGAAGGTTATGTACGACCGTCTTGCTACTAAATTGGAAAAGAAAGTTTATCAGGAAGAGTTGGCATGATTGCATTAGACATTCCTCTACTTAATCTTAAATCTCCCTATTACGTCGTTCAAGATGCTGATGGGGATTTATTGTTTGAGACGGATTATGGTGTGAAATATGGTATATCCTTCGAACTGAATGAGGGGATGATGAACTATCCTACTTATGAGTTTGGTATCCTTAACAAGAATGGACAGCCATCACCCAACGACCGCAAACTCCGCGACACCATCCTTGCTATCATCGAAGAATTCTTCCGTGCTAATGGCGGAGTGTTGCTATATATCTGTGCAACTGGCGATGGTATGCAGAAGTATCGTTTCCATTTGTTCCTTCGATGGTTTAATACCTACGAGTATCGAGACCTCTACGAAATCCGAACTGTTGAAGACGTAATGGATGATATGACTCCCAACTATGGAGCTATTATCGTAGAAAAAACGCACCCAGACCTTGAGCTAATCCTAGCACGTTTCGAAGAGTTAGCTGCATTCCTAAAGAAGCCTATCGGGTAGCCATTAAGGATTCAACCAAAATCAGCGAAATGCATGTTAGGTTTCATGTTACCTCTATGTGAGGTCTAAAAATTAGACCTAACGTCCTCCAACCCCTTTCTACAAAGGCATTGCAGCCCATTATGTTAGGTTGTTAGGTCTATTTGATAGTCTTCCTTGCCTTTCTCTCCTTTGATTTGATAATAACAAGTCCTTTATGAGAATTATTTGTTGTCATACCATTCAGCAAGTAATACTGATTAGCAGTGTCAGATTCGAAATTGATCATTGGCACACTGTTTATGATGACATCTTCAGCTTGTACCTTGTTGTTCAACACAAAAGCCCATTGTGTTTGTGTGTTATCGCCAATAAGAACTCCATCCTTTCCATTTTCCATATGGATAGTGACAGGATGCTCTGTTAGTATCATTTGACCATCAGGATTGAACATGGCGTATTTCCCTGCACCAATATTATAAAGGTAGTCATTGCCGTCTTTTTTCAGAATCTGCCAGCAATTATTGAGAGCATTCTCGTCAACGTTGTAGTATACATCCGTCATTGCCATTCTGTCGTTCACAGCATCATATACCATATAGCCAAATGTATTTCTATCCATGATGGTATAAGCTTGCATGTCCGACAAGTTGCTGGTATTGGTAACTGCTTCACGAATGTTGATAAATCGCCAGAACCCTCCATGATAGACTGCTTCCATCCATGTGTCTTTAGGAATATACAGCATGGCATGATTGTATGTCGCTTGAGAGAAAGAATTATCAAGAATCTGAGTATATGCATTCTCAACGAACACATTCTGAAGCATACATCCCTCAAAAGCTTTTTCACCGATGGTTGTTACGCTCTCGGGTATAGAGATGGAGTTCAAACTCTCACACATGAAGAATGATTGGTCTCCGACACAGGTAACGTTAAAAGTCGTTCCGTCCACAGATAACGTAGAAGGAATGTCTATTTGACCAGAAAAGCCACTAATATCATCTATAGTGACACCTGTAATGTCTGCAGTCTTGGGCTTTACCCATAGTTGATAATGAATGCCGTTCTGTGTAAAGGTCTGGCTGATTAATGTAAGAGATCCCGTTACAGTAACGTCATGTTTGGGCATTCTTTCTGGTATTTCACTCCATCCAGAAAATTCGTAGCCCTCCTTTTCGGGAGCAGGCTCTGGAGTAATGTATTCCCCTTCTTCTAGCGTATATTCCTTATACAAGACGTCGTCAAGATAATATGAAAGGTTGTGTTTTGGGATGTTGAGTGCAATAATATCCTTGAAGTTACTCCAAGGCTCTTTACTATAATAATCATTGAAAGCTGCCCCTGCTACATATAGATTGGCGTTTTCAAGGAGAACATTATCAAAGACCTCTCTACCAGTGGCAGGTACTCTTCTTGGGTAGCTAGTGAAAGACGTAACTTTTGAGCATCCATAAAAAGCCCATGCACCAATAGAAGTAACATCTTCACCAATTATAATTGAAGTGACATTTGAGCAATTTGAGAATGCACTTGCCCCAATACTACCAACATGATCATTAATAGTTATCGAAGTGAGGTTCAAACAATCCCGAAACGTATTATTACCAATAAATGTAACGTCATCGGGAATGACTAAATCAGTTATCTCTTCACCATTAACTATCAGCTTATGAGCATAATACAAAGGATTGGCATAATAGTTGTAGAAATCAACCATAGCCCATGAAGAAAGGTCAGGTATATCAACGTACGACAATTTTGGACATGAACCAAAAGCGCCTTGACCTACTCTCTTTAGTTGTTGAGGCATCTTTACATATGAAAGATTTTCGCAATTCGCAAATGCCCAATCTTCAATAACCTCCACCGTGTTTGGGAGGTTTATTGACTCTAAACCATAACAACTATTAAAAGCAGAATTGTCTATCATTGTAAGGCCTTCAGGGAGTATTACATTTTTCAAGCTTTCACATGAGGCAAATGCCATATCAGGAATCATCGTTACGTGTTCTGGTATTTCTACACTAGTCAAAGCATGACAATACATAAAAGCAGACACCCCTATTGAGGTAATGCTATTAGGAAAAGTAATAGATGTAATATTCTTCTGAAAGAAGGCTTGTCCGCCAATGCCTGTCACAGTATATTCTATATCCTCATAGACAATTGTTTCTGGTATGACAATGTTGCCACTATATGGATGATCAGAGTTGCTGGTGACTTCAGTAAGACCCGTTTTCAGATTGATATTATACGCGATGCCGTCAATCTCAATAACAACTGCATGAATAATCAACGACCATAATAAAGCAATTGCAGACAAATAGAATCTTTTCATAGTTATAGGTAAATTATAATACTTTGCAAATTAAGCAAGAATTATTGGTATTTGCAAATAAACACTACTAAAACTTGTTAAAGACAAATCTACACTCTTCGTGTAGTTTTAAAAACGATGCTCCATGATTTTTGAATTATCTTCAGTGATGATAAAGATGGCAGAGAGTTACTGGATGGCAGTGGAATAGGGCACTGACGTTTAATTTCTTTGTTTTCAAGACCAAAAACAATTCCTTTTTCTTTGTTGTTTAGAGAATAATGTCTATATTTGCAAAATAAAGAATAAATGTGTTCAATAAGTTACCTAAAACATATAAGTTATGAAGAAGCTGTTCTATTATTTCTTTTCTGCACTCATTGCCGTTTCTTTTTCAGCCACAATGCTATCGTGTGGTGACAACGATGATGACGTAAAGCCGACCAGTCAGCAACCTAAAGACGACGGAAGTGGCAAAGAGGATCATAGTGGTCATGAAGGAGAAGATGGAGAAGGTGAGGATTCTCCATACCATGTAAATTTGACTTGTTCTACATGTACAGGAAGTGGT
>CADCAG010000031.1 GCA_902799355.1 uncultured Bacteroidales bacterium | reverse complement strand
TATGGAAAAAACAATGAAGATTCAAAAGTTGCTGGCTATCCAGGATAGACAGTACAACGACCAGCAAGGTCAACCAAGGGTGTTTACCAGCATGGGCATGGTGCTCACGGACGGCATAGACACTCTGTTTGCAGAGGCGACAGGCGACTACGCCCGCTCGCTTGTGGGACATCTGAATGAAGGCGACTTTGTTCGCGTTCAACTCTCGATGAGTGTTCGTGACTGGCAAGACCAGCAGGGACAGACTCGCTACGAAAACAAAAGCTACGTTAGCAACATCAAAGGCATTTGAGAAATTGAAAAATGGAAAGAATGAGAAATTGAAAAATGGAAAGAATGAGAAAATGAGAAATTGAATTATTAATCTTGAGCGAAGCGGAGGGAATCAATTGAGCATCACGGAAACGGGATGTAGGCGCCTTTCTCATCGTGAACCTCAGCAAAACTCAAGAGATTATGATTATAAAAGTAGAAATTTCAGAAGAGACCATGGCCCGAATGCTAACGGGCAAGAGAGTAGAAGGTACCATAGGGTACGACCTGATGACTGGGAAGAAGACGTTTAATGCCTTCCATCGTCGCAGACATGACCACCACAAGGATGAGCTGCTGGGTAAGTTGCCGTGGGGCTGGGTGAAGGAGTCGAAGGCGAACCAGAAACGCTATACGAGTTTCCCGAAGAATATGTCGCTGGAGGAGAAGCTGGCCCTCATGGACAGAGATAACGAGATGGCCAAAGCGGTGCTCATCGAACGAGAATTAGAACTTATCGAATTCTGCTAAGCTATGTTTTGCATACAAGATAACCAATTTATTTCTCCAGCTGTGCCAGGCACACTGGAGAAACTGAATGAGGTGCTGGACTCGCCCAGGGTGAAATGGAAGATAGAGACCATTCGCAGCGTCAGGGAGCCCGGAGCTATCAGGCTATGGGCATCGAATACGGACTTCCAGAAATTCTGCATCAAAGAAGGATTGAAGAAGAAGGGTGCTGGCGAGGCCTTTAAGGCACTGACTGATGAAGAGAAGCTGGCACGCTGGGCTACGGCACTGAAGGAGAGTCTGCCACCACTGATATTCGGGGCTCGTGACTTTGACGAGACGCCATTGAAGAAAGACCCGTCGCGCACCATGAAGCGCAGGGTACTGGCGGGCATCCATCTGAGCGGCCTGTTTATGTTTGACGTTGACCATGTGGACAACCCTCGTGAAATCTTCGAACGGACACAAGGCGAGGGATTCCCTTGGGAGGTGGTATTTGCCCACTTGACATCATCGGGAAAGGGTCTGCGACTGGTGTGTAAGGCCAGAGTGGAGGTCGGCAACATTGCTGACAACCAGATAGAACTGGCGAAGGCATTGGGCGTCAAGGCTGATGCCAGCTGCATCGATGCGTCAAGAATCTCTTATGCTCCCATGCGGGAGGATGTGTATTATCTGAATGAAAAAGAACTGCTGAACTATTACAATGAAGAGTTTGACAAGAAGTATTGCGAGGCTTATCGTAGTGGTCGTACTGAACCTACGGAAAAGACGCACAGCTTTGATGAGTTAAGAGTTAAGAATGAAGAGTTAAGAGTTAAGAATGAAGAGTTAAGAGTTAAGAATGAAGAATTAAGAGTTGAGAATGAAGATGAAAGAGGTAATGAAGCAGAAGCTCCCTCTCCCTTTGGAGAGGGCGGGGGGAAAGGCTCGTACCATGGCGTCGAATACGCCAAAATCTGTGAAGCGTGGCAGGCCGCACAAGGTGGTGCGCCAGCCCCTGGAGATCGTCACCGAACAATGTTGCAGCTGGCTCTCGACCTTAGGTATATCTGCGACAACCAGCCCAAGCTGGTCGATAGGGCCTTGCGAGAGTGCGGATTTGTACAGGACATCATCAGAGAGCGAGGGGAAGAAGAGGTCAGGGCAGTTGCTGATACGGCTTGTGAAAGAAGGATGTACAAGGACATCCCCAAGAGGATGCAAGGGGTGCTTGAAAGTGTGGGTATTCACAACAGCCAGCCGACAACAACTCAGCGACCTGTGGCAACAGTTGACGTGCCTTACGAGCAGTTCGCTGAAAGGCTGGAACCTCTCCTTAGCGCTCCTTATGCCGAGGCCTGTCGTGGAGTGAGCAGGGCGAACTGGTTAGGGGCTGTCTTCGCCTCGGGAGCCATGTACTGCACCTTGCTGACGCGCTGCTGGTATAAGCACTACAATGGTGCCATACAACGCATGAACCCGCAGGTGCTGATTATCGGACACCCTGCCAGTGGTAAGTCGTTTGCCAAGCAGCTGGACGACCAGATAATGTGTTCTATGCGGGCACAGGACGAGGAAGTACGATTGGCAGAGACCCGCTACAAACAGGAGCAGAAGAAGCGTGGCACCAGCAGCAAGGCACAGAAGCAAGACGCACTGGTAGAGCCTGAGGGCATGATTAGGTATCTGCCTACCAAGACGTCGAACAATATCTTCTTCCGTCGCTTGAAGAGGGCCAAGGAGATAGTCGACGGCGAACAGCTGCCACTGCATTTGTATATGTTTGACTCGGAGCTGGACTCGTCGATAAGTGCGCAGAGCGGTGGCGCATGGATTGGCAAGCACGACCTCGAACTGAAAGCGTTTCATAACGAACTCAGTGGTGTGGACTATGCCAATGGCGACTCTATCAACGACATTCTGCCCGTCTATTGGAACTCGGTAACCACTGGTACCAACGTCAGCCTGCACAAGAAGTTCACGCTCAGAAACATCAACGACGGACTGTGTAGTCGTGTGGCCATCTTCCTGATGGAGCGGGCTAACTTCAAGATGGTGCGCAAGAACGTGGTGGACTGGAAGACCAACGAGGAGTTGAAACAGTGGGGCTTCAAGATGGAGCAGTTGCATGGCGAGTTGCCATTGGAAAGGTTGGTAGACCACGTCTATAACCTCTGCGAATTGTCTGCACAAGAGGCAGAGGCAGCAGGTGACTTGGTGCTGGACTACCTCAGAAAACGTGCCGTATTCTACGCCACATGGTTCACCATTCCTCGTATCGTAGCCCGCCAGTACAACGAGTTCAAGAAGACGGGTAAGCTGGAAGTCACTGACGACGACCTGAAATTCTCCACGCTGATGTATGATGCCGTCATCTGGTTTCAAGACTACTTCTTTGGTCAGATGCTGCAGGATTCGTGGGACAATGCGGAGCGCGAATATGTGCCTCGCCGAAAGAACTCGAAGAATGCAGATGCTTACAGCAGTCTGCCTGAAACATTCACCACGAAGGACGTGCAGCAGTTGTTGGATTTGGAGATGTGTGCTGCCTCTCAGCAGTGCAATCGATGGCTAACACACGGATTCGTGGAGCGTGTGAAGAAAGGAAAGTACAAGAAAATAATGAAGGACATTATTTTCTAATTAAGAGTTAAGAATTAAGAGTTAAGAAATAATGAACGTAACGATTAATCAAGAAGTCAGACTCAGCGAGCATTTTAAGCTCGCTGAGCTCTGCAAAACAAGCGTGGCGACAGTTGATAGGAATATACCCAGTCATGCAGCCATAGAGAACCTGAAGCGGGTATGCAGTTGGCTGGAGAAGCTGAGAGCGAGAGTCAACCCCCTCCCGACCTCCCCGAGGGGAGGAGAAGTGCCCATTATCATTAACAGCGGTTATCGCTCGCCTGCAGTAAACAAGGCGGTTGGTGGTGTAGCAACCTCAAACCATCTGACGGGGTGTGCCGTAGACATCCGTGTGCTGGGTATAGAGCAGTTGCTGCGCTATGCTGTCATCCTGCTGGACATCAGCGACGAGTCGCAAGAGCCATTCGACGAATTGTTGATAGAGCGTAATGCCCGAGGTAGCTACTGGCTGCACTTCGCTGTACGACCAGAGGGCAATCGACGGAAGATTAGGGTTTTGCAGGTGGAAAGATGAAGTCTACCACAACCTTTCTATCGCCTGCGGCGGGGTGCTGGGGCTTTGGGCTTCTTGGGTTGTTCCTTGGGAGCGAAGGGGTTGACAAGGATGGTGGCGCGGAGGATGCGCACATCGGTCAGTGGACGGTGGTTCTTGTCAGTCGCCATCTGCTGAATCTTGTCGACGACATCGAGGCCTTGCAGCACCTCGCCAAAGACGGTATACTGGCCGTCGAGGTGGGGCGTGCCGCCGGTAGTCTTGTAGACGTCAATCATCTCGGGGGTGAGCTGTACACGGCCGTGGGTGAGGGTGTCGAGGCGCTGCTGTACGCGGCTGATGCCCATATCGTTCATCTGGTGGCCCCAGACGATATAGAACTGGCAGGCGCTGGAGCGCATGTCGGGGTTGACATCGTCGGGTTCCCTGGCGGCAGCGACGACGCCACGGCGGTGGAAGATATGGGGTAGGCGGAACTCGGGTTCGGTGGTGTAGTCAAGGTCGCCAGTGCCAAGCAGCTGGCCTGGCTGGGCGTGCTTGCTGTTGAGGTCGCCGCCCTGAATCATGAAGTCTTTGACGACGCGGTGGAAGAGTAGGGAGTCGTAGACGTGCAACTTGACGAGTTTCAGGAAGTTGTCGCGGTGTAGCGGGGTCTCGTTATACAGGGCGATATGGATGTTGCCCTCGGTGGTCTCGAGCAGCACTTCTGCCCGTTCTTGTGCCAGCGATGTCAGGGGGCAGAGCAGCATGAGTAATAGTACTATTTTCTGTTTCATGCCACAAAGATACGATTTTTTTCGATTATGGCATCTATGTGATTTGATTTTTTTAGTTCCCGTTCGTAGCAAATCAACAAAAACCTCGAAAACCCTGGACTGTGCTGCCATGCTCTGTGAGCATTTGTTCTAAGCTGTCGTTTAAGTTCTGTACAAGCACGCTTGTCAGTCCTTGTCCGACACCTCAGAACAGCCAACGGCTTAGCAGCACAGCCCAGAAAAACAGTGAAAACCGAGAGCAGAGTTAAATATTACTTAACTATGCCGAGGTGCATCCTGTGTTCGCTGAAACGGCAATAACAGTGAAAACATATACCCCCACAATAAATGACATAGTAATTCCGTTTTTATCTAAAAAGATAAAGATGGAGATTGTTGAAAATTCAAACCTGAATACGGAGCGGTTGGCGCAACTGAAATCGCATGTCTATGACATCATTGGTTGCTGCCAAGAGGTTCATAGAGAGTTGGGACCTTGGCTGAATGAATATGTGTACCAAGAGGCTTTGAAAGTGTCCTTCGAGGAAAAGCAGATTGCTTTTGTAAAGGAATACTATTTCCAAGTTTCATATCATGGGCATCCGTTGTCACATAAGCACTATATGGATTTTCTGTGTAAAGGAAATGTAGTGTTGGAGTGTAAGGCTATTACATCTATAGGTGTTGAGCAACGTCAACAATTGTGGAATTATATGAGGCTGACCAACACTCCAATGGGTGTGCTATTTAACTTTGCTCCCGTGAGAGACCAGTGTGAAAAGTACTATTACGACCAGAATACAAAAACAATCACGGCCTTCTGATTTTTTTTCTTGGTTTTTCTTGACTGTGCTGTAAAGCCATAGGGCTTCCTATAGGTATTAGGCAAAGGAATGATTAAGCTTGCTTAAGCAGGGCTTTGGATGATGCCTATAGAATAATGCTCACAGAGCATACAGCACAGTCAAGGGTTTTTATTGTTTTTTTTCTATAATCTTCACCTCAGAAAATCAGAAATATATTTGGTTTTTCATTCGATTTACACTACCTTTGCAGGCAAATTTGAAAAAAGTACAGAATAATGGGAAAGATTATACTTACAGGCGACCGTCCTACAGGTAAGCTGCACCTGGGACACTATATCGGTTCGCTGCGCCGCCGCGTGGAATTGCAGAACGCTGGCGACTATGAGAAGATGTTCGTGTTTATGGCCGACGTACAGGCGCTGACAGACAATGCGGACAACCCTGAGAAGATTCGCCAGAACATCATTGAGGTGGCACTGGACTACCTGGCAGCAGGTCTGGATCCAGAGAAGTGCACGCTGTTTATTCAGAGCCAGATAACAGAGCTGGCTGAGCTGACGACATACCTGATGAACCTGGTATCGGTGAGCCGCGTACAGCGTAACCCGACAGTGAAGACGGAGGTGAAGATGCGTGGCTTCGAGGGCGAGAGCATCCCCCTGGGATTCTTCTGCTACCCCGTGAGCCAGGCTGCCGACATCACGCTGTTCAAGGCTACCACAGTGCCTGCCGGTGAGGACCAGGAGCCTATGCTGGAGGTGACCCGCGAGTTGGCACGTCGCTTCAACCAGATATATGCTCCCGTGCTGGTGGAGCCAAACATCCTGCTGCCTGAGAACCTGACAGCTCGCCGCCTGCCTGGAACGGACGGTAAGGAGAAGATGTCGAAGTCGCTGGGTAACTGTATCTACCTGTCGGACGATGCCGACACGGTATGGCAGAAGGTGCGCTCGATGTACACCGACCCTGAGCATATCAACCTGAACGACCCCGGACATGTGGAGGGCAACGCCGTATTCACCTACCTGGATGCGTTCTCTAAGCCTGAGCACTTTGCCCAGTACTGGCCTGAGTACCAGAACCTGGACGAGCTGAAGGACCACTACCGTCGTGGCGGTCTGGGCGACATGAAGTGTAAGAAGTTCCTGAACCAGATTCTCAACGAGTTCCTGGAGCCCATGCGCCAGCGCCGCCATGAGTTCGAGCAGGACATCCCCGAAATCTACAACATCCTGAAAAAGGGTACGGAGAAGGCCCGCGAGACGGCTGCCCAGACGATGGACGAGGTGCGCAAGGCTATGCAGATAAACTACTTTGACGATGCAGAGCTGATTCGCTCGCAGGCAGAGAAATATAAGAAGTAAGAAGTCTGATGTAAGAAGTCTGATGTAAGAAGTCTGATGTAAGAAGTCTGATGTAAGATGTCTGATGTAAGATATAAGAAATGAGCGGCGTATGAAATATTTCGTCGCTTTTTTTTGTTTATTATAAAAAATGTTCGTATCTTTGCCGTGATATATCAGCTAAAAACGAACTAAACGTTATCAATTATGAAAAAATTACTATGTGTGGCTGTGCTGCTGACAGCCTTAGCCACAAGTTCACAGGCCCAACGTAAGACACAGGTCGTGGAGCCTATCAAGGCCGCTCAGCAGGCTGACGGCAAGACCATTAAACGTAAGGTTGCCATTGGCCGTTTCTCTAACGAGACTCAATATGCGAAGGGTATCTTCTACGACAAGGAGAACGACCCTATGGGTAAGCAGGCCCTCGACATCTTGTCGGCTAAGCTGGCTGCATCGGGCAAGTTCCTGCTGCTGGAGCGTGGCGATCTGGCTCAGCTGCTGGAAGAGGCCAAGAAGAGTGAGGACGGATTGCAGACTATCGGTGCCGACTATATGATTATCGGTTCAATCACCGAGTTCGGTCGCAAAAACACCGGTAAGGAGGGTGTCTTCACCTCTACGAAGATGCAGACGGTAGAGGCTGCCGTGGCCATCCGTCTGGTGGATGTGTCGACAGGTCTCATCGTCTACTCTGACGAGGCCAAGGGTCAGGCTCAGATTACCACGAAGAGCACGCTGGGTGTGGGTGGACGTGCAGGCTACGACGCTACGCTGAGCGACAAGGCCATCTCGGAGGCTATCGGTCAGCTTGTGGAGAACATCATCAACAAGTGTACCGACAAGCCTTGGCGTACCTACTTCCTGACCTACGATGCTGACGCCCAGATGATTGCAGGTGGTGCCAGCCAGGGCATTAAGGAGGGTGACGTATTCGCTGTGAAGACCAAGGGTAAGAAGGTGAAGAACCCACAGTCGGGCGTGATGATTGAGTTGCCAGGCAAGCAGATCGGTACTGTCACCGTATCGGCTACCGGTGGTGACACCCCAGAGACAGAATACTCATTCGTGGAATACAACGGCTCTACAGCCATTGACGCCACTAAGTTGAACACATATATTATAGAGGAGATTAAGAAATGAAAAAGCTCGTACTGTTCACACTCACGCTTGCTGCCCTGCTGCTGGTAGGCTGCAAGTCAAGCTATCCTGTCGCCATGCAGAGCGGTCAGGAGGATATGGCCTATCTCGTATTTGTTGGTCCGCTGGATAAGTACGGCAACGGTAAATACCCCGTACAGGTGGATATCGACGGCACGAAGTTTGATGCCAAGGTCGTGAAGCCCAAGGTGGCCAACCGTAAGGGCTACCAGTATGGCGTAGGCCTGGGCAACCGTCATCTGAAGGTAACCTTCAAGGGCGAGACCGTCTATGAGAAGCAGATATTCCTGTCAACACAAGAAACTAAAGTCATTAACTTGCCATGAAGAAAGTATTTGTTGCCGCTGTTACCGTGCTGACGCTGGCGTCGTGCGGTACCGTCCAGCCCGATTTGTACTCGTGGTACGACTCTGAAGATGCTACGTATCAGTATACGAAGCGTGCCTCTGATGAGAAGCTCGCTGCCGCCATGGCGCAGTACAAGAAGGTGATTTCCGCGCAGAAGGGAGCCCGTGGTGTGGTGCCTCCGGGAGTGAATGCCGAATACGGTTATCTGTTGATCAAGGCCGGCCAGAAGGAGGAGGGCTTGACACTGCTGAAGCAGGAGGTTGCCCTCTATCCTGAGTCAGAGAAGTTTATTTCACGAATCATCAAACAAGTACAGAAATGAAGAACTCTATCGCAATAGCCCTGGTGGCACTGACAATGGCCTCATGTGCTACGTCTTCATCAGTGACCCGTGAAGCCCGTTATCCGAAGATGTATGCGGAGAAGCCGACCTCTATCGTGGTGATGCCTCCCATCAACCGCACCAACCACGTGGATGCCAAGGACTTCTTCTATACCACGATGTATACCCCGCTGTGTGAGAAAGGCTACTATGTCTTCTCGCCCATGCTGACTATGGAGATGTTCCAGGCAGAGAGCGCCTACGACGCTGAGAACTTCCTGGAGAGTAACCTGACACAGTTCCGCAATGTGCTGGGTGCCGATGCCGCCATGTTTACCATCATCAAGTCGTGGAGCCGTAGCAATATCGGTGGTACGCTGACCGTCGAGGTGGAGTATATCCTGCGTTCGACAGTTACCGGCGAGACGCTCTACCAGCGTGAGGGTAAGGTGAAGATTGACACCAGCGTCAATACGGGTAGCAAGGGACTCCTGGGCGCCCTGCTCGACGTTGCCGCCACTGCTGCCAAGACAGCCGCTACGGACAAGATAGAGGCTGGTCGTAAGTGTACAGCCTTCGTGCTGAGCGACATGCCAGAGGGTAAGTACGGTCTGAACTTCGGTAAGGATATGCAGTCGCCTGCCGGTGCTGCCCGTGTTACAGCTACCGTCAGTCAATAATGACAATCAAGAAACGCACACACACAGAAAGTTAGTAAAAGTATGGCACTGAATCTGAATAAGAACTTGAAACTGTACTACTCCATCAAGGAGGTTGCCGAGATGTTCGACGTCAACGAGAGTACACTGCGCTACTGGGAGCAGGAGTTCCCGTATCTGAAACCCAAGACCAGCGGACCAGCGAAGATCCGCCAGTACCAGGAGAAGGACATCGAACAGATACGGCTCATCCATAACCTGGTGAAGGTGCGTGGCTTCAAGCTGGCGGCTGCCAAGAAGATAATCAACAGCAACCGCGACGGGGCAGACCGGAAGGCTGACGTGCTAACGCGACTAATCACTGTGCGTGACGACCTACAGGCATTGAAAAGACAAATGGACTACTTGCAGTAGTCCATTTTTTTGTAAGAGGTGAGAAGCTAGAGGTCAAACAATCTGTGTGACATCTTGGATGTCGGCAATCTTCTTCAGCTGATTAATAATCTGGCGTACGTCGTCGCGGTCGTGGACGCGCAGCTCGATGGTGCCGTCGAAGACACCCTCCTCGCTGGCAATGGTCAGCTTGTGGATGTTGACATTCATCTGTGAAGAGATAATCTGCGAGATGTCGAGCAGCATGCCTACACGGTCGATGCCCTGCAGACGGATGGTGGCATCGAAGAAGAGCGTCTTGCGCATGTTCCACTTGGCATCGAGGATGCGGTTGCCGAAGCTGGCCTTCAGCTTAGCGGCAACAGGACAGGCGCGCTTGTGAATCTCTATCTGGTGCTTGCCATCGATGAAGCCCAGCACGTCGTCGCCAGGGATGGGGTGACAGCAGTGCTTGAACTTATACTGATTGATATTGTCGTCGGTGATGTAGATAGGCTTCTTGCGATTGAACTTCTCGGGAACGGTGAAGTACTCCGGCTGCTGCTCGTCGGTCTTCTTCTGCTTGCCACGGTCGAGGAAGGGCACAAACTTACGCCAGCCGCGCTTGTCGACATGGTTCTTGCCCAGCAGCTCGTCGACATCCTTGTCGCCCAGCAGGATGGTCTTCTCGGCAATAGACTGGAAGAACTCCTCGCGGTTGCGGCTGTCGTGGAACTCGGTGAGCACGTCGGCAGCATTGGGGATGTCGTTGATGTTGTTTTTCTTCAGGAAATCGCCAAAGAGCTCCTCGCCCTGCTTCTGCAACTCACGGCCGTCGCGGCGCAGGATGGCCTGTATCTTACCTTTAGCCTTGGCGGTGGACACGAAGTTGATCCACGAGGGTTGTACGTGCTGTGACTTGGAGGTGAGAATCTCTACCTGGTCGCCACTCTGCAGCTTATGACTCAGCGGCACGAGCTTGTGGTTCACCTTGGCACCGATACAGTGAGAGCCGAGGAAGGTATGGATGGAGAAGGCGAAGTCGAGAGCCGTACAGCCTGTCGGCATGGTCTTAATCTCACCCTTCGGCGTGAAGACGAAGATTTCGGAAGCAAAGAGGTTGAGCTTGATGGCGTCGAGGAAATCCATAGCGTCAGGCTGCGGGTCGTCGAGAATCTCCTTGATGGTGCGTAACCACTCGTTGAGTTCGGTCTCGTCCTCCGTATACTCTTCCTCCACGCCGTCCTTGTATTTCCAGTGGGCGGCAAAGCCCTGCTCGGCAATCTCGTCCATGCGGTCGGAGCGTATCTGCACCTCTATCCACCGTCCTTGCTTGGACATCAGCGTGACATGCAGTGCCTGATAGCCGTTGGCCTTGGGGTGGGAGAGCCAGTCGCGCAAGCGGTCGGGGTGACTCTTATAGATCTTCGAGATGGCGACATAGATGTTGAAGCACTCGTTGATCTCCTCTTCGCGGTTGTTGGGTGTGAAGATAATGCGGACAGCCAGGATGTCGTAGACCTCTTCGAAGGTGACATGCTTGTTCTGCATCTTGTTCCAGATGGAGTAGGGCGTCTTCACACGCTCCTTGATATGATAGTGCAGTCCCAGCTTCTGCAGTTCTACCTCGATGGGGACGATGAACTCGTCGAAGAGCTCGTGACGTGAGGCCTCGGTATCTGCCAGCTTGGCTTTGATGGTAGCATACTCCTCGGGGTGCTCATACTGGAAGGAGAGGTTCTCCAGTTCCGACTTAATCTTGTTAAGACCCAGACGGTTGGCCAGTGGCGCATAGATGTAGAGCGTCTCGCCGGCAATCTTGTATTGCTTGTTGGCAGGCTGCGACTCGAGGGTACGCATGTTGTGCAGACGGTCGCAGATCTTGATGAGGATGACGCGGATGTCCTCACTCATGGTGAGCAGCAGCTTCTTGAAGTTCTCTGCCTGTGCAGAGGCCTGTTCGCCGAAGATACCTCCGGAGATCTTGGTCAGTCCGTCGACAATCTGTGCAATCTTCGGACCGAAGATGTTCTCGATATCCTCGGTGGTGTAGTCGGTATCCTCCACGACGTCGTGGAGCAGGGCGGCACAGATGCTGGTAGAGCCCAGTCCCACCTCTTCGCAGGCAATCTGTGCCACGGCGATGGGGTGCATGATATAGGGTTCGCCACTCAGACGTCGCACACCTTTGTGAGCCTGACGGGCAAAATGGAATGCCTTGGTGATGAGATCCACCTTCTTGCGGTGGCGCGATGAACAGTAGCTATCCAGCAGTCGTTGGAACGCGTCGTTTATCAGTTTGTCGTCTGCGGCTTCACGCATCATCTGCTCTTCATCCATAGTTGTTTCCTCCAAATATTTACCTTTAACCTTTAACCATTAACCTTTAACCATTACCCGTTTTATCTCCTGCGCTTGCGGGCTGAGCTGCGGCGCTTGGTGGCCGACGAGCGACGCTTGCTTGCTGTGGCACGGCGCTTCGAGTAGCGTGCACTGCGGCGCTTAGAGTAGCGCTTGCTCTTATGATAGTACGTCGGCACGTCGTCTTTCACCTCTACCTCTACACGCTTGGCAAAGTCGGCGGCACGGTGGTTGCAGATGCTGTCCTGCAGGTCGATGAAGCGGCCTACCTCCGACTGTGGCAGACGGATGGGCGACAGCTCGGTGGCACCGGGTACCACGTCGCGACGGTACATGGGGTTCAGCGAGCGCAGCAGGTCGATATTCATGCCCATCACCTCGGCCACCTGTTCCAGATGGATGTTGCGGTTGACCAGAATGGTGTCGGTCTGTGCCGGCAGACGGGTCGTCATGGGGCAGATGTTATGCTGCGAGTAGTAGGTCATGATGTAGTTGGCAGCGATGAAGGCGGGCACGTAGCCACGTGTCTCCTTGGGCAGGTAGGGGTATATCTGCCAGTAGTCCTTGTCGCCATTGGCACGGTGGATGGCCTTGTTGATGTTGGCGGGTCCGCAGTTGTAGGCTGCGATGACGAGGTTCCAGTCGCCAAAAATCTTATAGAGGTCGCTCAGATAGCGGGCGGCGGCATACGACGACTTGACGGGGTCGCGACGCTCGTCGACCAGTGAGTTGACCTGCAGGCCGTACTGCTTGCCGGTGGCCAGCATGAACTGCCATAGACCTGTAGCACCCACACGCGACACAGCCTTGGGGTTGAGTGCCGACTCGATGATGGGCAGGTACTTCAGCTCCAACGGCAACTGGTAGGCCTCGAGAGCCTCCTCGAAGATAGGCATGTAGAAGTTTGAAGCGCCCAGCATGTAGCTGATGGAGTGGCGCAGACGTCCGCTGTAGCGGTCGATGAACTTCTGTACCACATCGTTGTAGTTCATCTCCATGATGGTCGGCATGCGGTACAGGCGGTCTACATATTCCTCCTTGGTGTAGACGGGGTTGATATTCTTCATGTTACAGTCGTCAGCCTCGTCGAGATAGGTCTTTGCCATATACAGGTTCAGCAGACTGTCGAGGTCGTAGGTCATGGCTTCGGGGAACTCGATGACCTCCTCATTGCCTTCACCATCAATGACAGTGATCTCGTCTTCGTCGGGTGTCTCGTTGTCGTCATTCTCATAGACCTGTGCCCACGTGGTGGACACCGTCAGTAACATGCTCAATATCAACAGTAGTTTCTTGTTCATCAATCGTCTTATTTTGTTTTTTGGGGTTATGTTAGAAGTTCAGAAAACAGCTCAGTCCTACCGACTGTGCCTGTAGCGGGTTGCCACCTCCCAGGTTGGGGATGACAGTGGGGCGTACCTCCAGGCTGAGGTCTTTGGAGATGTCAAACTCTGACAACTCAGCATCGACATAGGCGTCGATGACAGACAACGCATAGACGCCAATCATCACGAAGATGCTCATGTCGCGCCAGCGACGGTACTTGTCCTTACGGCTCTTGAAGATTTCCTGATAGCGCTTCTCGTTGTCTTTTGTAATCTGGACGCCCAGGTGCAGGAACTTGTTGTAGCTGGCCGTATTGGGGTCGTCGTCCATGATGTCGAGATAGGCCTGCGAATAGTCCTTGTACATCATGTTGTTCCATGACAGCGCATAGATGCACCCCATGAATCCTCCGTAGAAGATGGGCAGCTTCCAGTATTTGCGGTTGTATATCTGTCCGGCGCCAGGCAGCACCAGAGCCAGCCAGAGCGCCCGCTGCGGGTTGGGCTTCCATGTCGACCAGTCGCGGGGAGCCTTCACCATCTTGGTAGAGTCAATCATGATAGACACCTCGTCAGTGCGGAGCGTGTCGTTTACCACCTCTGCCTCCTCTTGCGCATGGCCTGTCAGAGCCATCGCCAGCATTGCTATGATGAGTGACAGCCTACCCATTGGCTCCGTCCAGTGCATTCATGATTTGTTCCAGCTGTTCCTCGTTGTCGAACTGGATGGTAATCTTGCCCTTGCCCTTTGGTGAGCAGGTCATCTGTACCTTCGACTGGAAGAACTGTGACAAGCGGTCGCGCAGGATGTTGAACTCCTCGGGGAGCTTGGTGCGCGACTGTATCTTTCCCTTGGCGGTCTTGATGTCCTCGCCACTCTTCAGCGTCTGCACCATCTCCTCCACCTGACGGACGGAGTACTGGTGGGCCTGCACCTCCTTGAAGAGCTTGATCTGCTGCGACGGACTGTCGATGGCCAACAGCGCGCGGGCATGTCCCATCTCTATCTCGTGGTTCTTAAGTGCTATCTGTACCTGTGCGGGCAACTTCAGCAGACGCATGTAGTTGGTGACGGCGGCACGGCTCTTGCCGACACGCTCAGAGATCTTGGCCTGCGTCATGCCTGTCTCGTCAGACAGGTGCTGGTAGGCCAGCGCAATCTCTATGGCGTTGAGGTCTTCACGCTGTATGTTCTCTACCAGTGCCATCTCCATGGCGTTCTGGTCTTCTACCGTCACAATGTAGGCGGGAATCTTGGTGAGTCCTGCCAGCTGTGAGGCACGCCAACGACGCTCACCGGCAATGATCTGGTATTTCTCTCCATTCATCTTGCGCAGGGTGATGGGCTGGATGATGCCCAACTCGCGGATGCTCGTGGCCAACTCTGCCAGTGCCTCCTGGTCGAACTCGCGACGGGGCTGGTTGGGGTTGGGCTCAATCTGCGCAATCTCTATCTCGTTGAGGTTTGAACTACCTTCAGTACGTACCTCACTAGTGTCTATCAGGGCGTCCAGTCCGCGACCGGTTCCAATGTCGTCCAGTCCGCGTCCCAGCACGCTGCTTGCATATTTCTTCTTTACGGCCATAATTCTTGCTGTTAGCTATCTGCTATTGCTGTTAGCTGTTTTTCTGTATGATTTCTTTGGCGAGTGCCAAGTGGTTCTTGCTACCCGTGGAGTCTGCATCGTAGAGTATGACAGGCAGTCCGTGAGAGGGACTCTCCGACAACTTGACATTACGCTGGATGACAGTTTTGAAAACAAGCTCCTGGAAGTGGCGCTTCACCTCGTCGTAGATCTGGTTGGCCAGACGCAGACGAGAGTCGTACATCGTCAGCAGGAAACCTTCTATCTCCAGGCGCTGGTTCAGCTTGGTCTTGATAATCTTGATGGTGTTCAGCAACTTCGAGATACCCTCCAAGGCGAAGTACTCGCACTGTACAGGGATGATAACGGAGTCTGCTGCCGTCAGGGCGTTGACAGTAATCAGGCCTAACGATGGTGAACAGTCTATCAGGATGTAGTCGTAGTCGTTGCGTACAGGCTCCAGCAGCTTGCTGATAACACGCTCACGGTTGGAGAGGTTGAGCATCTCTATCTCGGCACCTACCAGGTCAATGTGGCTGGGTATAATGTCCAGACCGTCAATGTCGGTGGTGTATATGGCGTCGCGCACATCGGCCTTGTCGATGATGCACTCGTAGAGTGAGCAGTCTACTTCCTGGATGTTGACACCCAGACCGCTCGAAGCGTTAGCCTGTGGGTCGGCATCGACCACGAGCACACTCTTCTCCAAGGTGGCCAGTGATGCCGCAAGGTTAATGGTCGTTGTGGTCTTGCCCACACCGCCTTTCTGGTTTGCTAAAGCGATAATCTTTCCCATAATCTATAGTATATAGGGTGCAAAGTTACTAATAAGCGAGCAAAATACCAAAGAAATTATGATTTTTTGCCTTTTTATTAAGGTTCGTGAGGGTATATACGAAAAACCAGGTGGCTGTAGAACGAGCTACAACCACCTGGCGCTTAATTGGTATAGATAGTTTAGACTAGATGTTCGATAAGATCGGCACGGTCGCCTGGCAGCATGTCGATGACGGGAATCTCAATCATCGTGTAGCAGCCTGGCTGCAGACGCTTAGAGGCGCGGGCTACGTTGACCAGCACCTGTGCGGTCAGTGCAGGGTTGTTAATCTGCATATTGAATTCGAAACGCTGGTTCTGGGTCTGGCCACTTACGCCCTTGCGTACCATGTGTACACCGTGCCCCATGTCGCGTACGTCGTCGACGCTCTCTACCTGGAATACATGTGTCTCGTCGCTGGCGAAATAGGGGTCAGCCTTGATGTCCTTGGCCACCTGCTCCAGTGTGTAGCCGTCTTCCAGCTCTACATATACCATGCGGCGGTGGATGCCTTCACCCAAGGGGATGGTCATTGACAGTGCATTCTTGACACCAGCCTTAGAACGGGCACATACTGAGTGACCCATTGACATACCAGGGCCGAAGTTAGTGTAGCTCAAGCCCTTAGGAGCGAGACCCTGCATCAGGGTGCGTACGATAGAGTCAGAACCCGGGTCCCAGCCAGCAGCGATAACGCTGACGGTACCAGTCTTCTTGTTAACCTCCATCTGGCGTTCGCGGTAGCCACGAATCTGGGTGTGGATATCGAAAGAGTCGACCGTGTTGATGCCCAGCGGGGCAATCTGCTTGGCGTAGTCCTCGCACGAACGTGTCGGGGTGGCCAGGATGGCGACGTCGACATTCTTCAGTTCCTTGATATCCTTTACAACCTCATAGGGAGTCAGTTCCAAGGGTTTGTCTGCTGCTCCGTTTCTGCGCACTACACCAGCGATTTCAAAGTCGGGAGCGGCCTCAAGGGCCTGGATAGTGTACTTTCCAATGTTGCCGTAACCTACTACGGCTGCTCTAATCTTTTCCATATCTTTTGGTCTTTTGTTGGTTTACTTTTCGATTTCCGGTGCAAAAGTACACTTTTTCTTTGAAATACGTAACAAAAAGACAGATTTTTTGCAATAACGTCTTACAAAACGAATAAATATGTCATTCTGACCCACTCTTGCTAATCTTTTTCCAGAAGTCTAAGTTAGGTTCTTGAGCCTCTACAGCATCCTCTATGACGTCGGGAAGGTTACAGAAGAAGTCAAGGCCTGTCAGCTGTTCCAGCTTGTCAATACTTATCGCATAGTCAGCAAGGTTCGCCACAGGTTGTGTGGTGCTCAGATGTTTTGTCCAGAAAGCAATGGCGTGATAGGTGTCAGTTTCTTTGTTGTAATGTAGCAGGGCCATGTAGAAGTAGCGTGGAACAATCAGCTTGTTGTAGTTATCTACTTCTGAGGTCGCATAGACGCCACTTGTGGAATTGCCAGTGAGTGGATCAGAGGCAACATTCGCAATCGTTGCAGCCTTCACGATGTACAGCGTGTCGCAGTGTAATGCAGTGAACTCGTCGTTGGTGGCATAGTCGCGAACAAGTGTTTCCAGTCGGCTCCACAGACCACCATTGTGTGACTGGTACTGAGGTTGCATATTGGTCAGGAAGAAGGTCTGTTTGTTCTGAACCTTAGAACAAAGACGATCGGCCGACGGGCAAAGGTGTCCGCGAGAAAAACCGCTACCGGAATACTGGTCCAGTGCGGAAGATACGGCAACCTCTGGGTCTGCCTTGAAATCGTCATTGCGACCTACTGCTGCCATGGAGTTGCCAGCATGCAACTCGTAGCATGTCCAACGGTTGGCCACTAGTGCGTTGTCCCACTCCAATGAGTAGGTTATGCCGAAGTCGTCAGTTCGCTTTACGATAATCTGTGACTTGTCAGCATTCGCATCTGGTGATACATTGTTATTCAAATGTGGATATTCCAGTCTCCATGCTTCAGGATAGTCTGTCCATCCAAATGTCTCCCAGTTGGCATTGGTGTTACCGTCTTGTGCATAGTCTATCTTTATCATCTGCGAGAACAGGTAGTCGATAGAGTTTGTTTCTCCTTTCAGATAAATCTTCATACCAACATAAGGCAGATAGGTAACGCGCTCCAGGTCTTGTAGCTCATAGTGTATCTGAGTGTTGTTGACATCGTTGAGGTAGATAATCATACCGTGTGTCTTGCCATCAGCAGGAATGTCAGCAGGCTGTACGGTGGTGTACTGTGCACTCGCGGTGATACTGAACAAAAGGAAAACGACTGTCCATAGGAAATTTGTGAAGTCGTTGTCCTCATCTAACAGTTCGCGAGAAGCTGCTTCACCAGCGTCGCCGCCAATGGGGTCGGTGGTGTCAATGTCACCAGCTCCTGTTACAGAACCAGCCAACAAGCTGATGTTCGCGATTTGATGGATGTCTATCATAGGATTGCTATATTGCTTCTTCATAACTCTTTATTTTATAACCATTTTTTTACCGTTTACGACGTACAGACCCTTCGTTGGGTTTAGTACTTTCTGACCATTGAGATTGTAGATGTCACTTCTGCCATCAGCTATCTTACCTCTCACATTGTTTATGACTGTTGTCTCATCGTCAATCATCAGGCGGGCGTCAGCATTTACCGGCACCTCGAAATAAGCACGCATACCCTTGATGGTCTTTGCTGCATCAGAGGAGGGATAGCCCAATTTGTTGTCAGTGGTAAGGAACCGATGGGTCTTGTCAGTGTTAAGTTCAGTAGGACTATAGGCTCCAACGAAACTGTAGCCGTTATGGGTGATTTTCTGGGCATCGGTTGCACTCAATGTTACGTCGTCGTATTCAGGATTGATAATGTCGTTGTCAGGTTTCATCAGATAAGGCTTTCCGGCTTCAATGCTACTGGCATCTTTGAACTTCATAGTGGTGCCAACAAGCTCGTCGTATTCGCGGAGACTGCCCGTTTGGGATGGTATATTGAAAGGAACTGTAAATGTGTTCCAATGATCTTTGCTTAGCGTTCGCTTCAGGCGTACGGTGGCATGTTCAATATTTGTATCAGGTGAAATAAATTCCTTCTCCTCATCAATGACATAGACTACTGGTTTGATGTTGGCGTAGTTCACGGGAAGAATGGCGTTGTTGGCCGTGACGATGCCTGAGACGTCGACCAGTGCATTGTTGTAAATGCCGCTGACGGTAGTTGAACTGCCATCGTTACGAACGTCCTTTATGGTCACCCAGTTGCCTACATAATTGTTGATGTCGTCAGTGGCGATATTGAGAACTGGCGCTGTGGCTGCCTCTGTCACTGGTGCTGCCAAAGCAAGGTGGTTTGTGTTAGTGTTTGTAGTGTTTGCTAGCTTTGATAATCCGTTGACACTCTGCTTCTTACCAACAATCCATCCAGCAATATGTTGATTGTGTGCTGGTGCAGGATTGAATGCTGCTGCTGAGCCTAAATCAACGCAAAGAGTACCGGTGTTGTCACGCAGATACATCTTACCATCAGCACCATGTAGCACTCTCGCATTCTTGTCAGTGCTTAGGTACAGTTGTGCCTCCGTGTTTTCTGCCAGACTGTTAAATTCCGCAATGCTATTGACGAAGGTGGTGCCTAGCGTGTAAGTCTTGGTCACCACTTCACTGGCTAATGTACCAATGTAGGCTATTGCTTTTATCGTTGTCGTAGCATTCAGAACGATAGTGGATGAGGCCGTAACAAGGTTCCCCGTTGATGTGGTAGGCGTCGTGCCGTTAGTGGTATAGCGTATAGACGTGAAGCTGGCAGGAGAGAGCGTGATGCTCTTTGTTGCTGCTTCTGTGGTATTAGGCCAGAAACTGTCAGAAGCAGGCAGTGTAGGGGCCTCGACAAGGTCTACTCTTCTCACTATGACATCGTCCAGAAAAATACGTCTGCCAGTGAAGGTGATTTTGAAGTTGGAGGCTCCGTTAGTGTTAATCAGTACACTGTAATCAAGCCATTCCTCGTTTTCCAGTGTGATTTGAGTATCACCTGAAATGTCAACACTGTTAGTTGCAGTAATTGTCAACTTGTTTTCTTTGGTATCTCCCCAACCAGCAGCACTGAATGTTAGCAAGGCATAGGTGGTGCCAGGAGTGATGGATGGTGTTGTCAGAATGCCGTTATTATTTGATCCATCTCCTAACCTTACGCATTGATAGGCTCCATATACCTTTGCATTAATCTCCCACGAGTCTTGGTTGGTAAGCTTAACAGTGCTTGAGGCAATGCTTCCCTCATATCTACCGTCTCTTCCTCCAGTGCCAGAATTCTGGTCACAGTTTTCCGAAAATACGACATCGTTGATAGCCCATGTGCCTTGCGTCATCGCAAAGCAACACAGTAGTAGTAATAAATATGTTTTTCTCATAGTTTTAGGGATAAGTTACTTACTTAATTATCATCTTTCGGCCGTTCTTGATATAGATGCCTGCAGGCAATTGCTTTTCGTCCATCTGCACACCGACGACGTTGTAGATGCGGTTGTCGCTGAAGTGCTCGGCCTTCATCTGTTCAATGCCAGAAGGATTGGCAACGGTCACCTTGACGTTAGAGAGTTCCAAGTAGTAATGCTTCGATACACCTCCTGCTTTCGTCGAGCTCACATAGTTTGAGGCAAAGGATACCTCTTGGGCATTGCCTGTCCAGATGTTGTCGCTGACTTCACCCACAGAGGCTACAAGCGTTTTGTTGTCGTGGTTCCGATCGGGAATGGTGAACTCTACTTTGGTAATCTCATTATTGTGGGCTGTCAGTGTCAGCGTGTTGTAGTTGTACAGTCGCAGCTTGCTGTCGTCAGCATACAGGATCTTGCCTTCCATACCATAGCTGTAGGTGAAGGTGATGCCACTCTTCTCAATGGTAAGAGGAGTGCGTGTCCAATAATCACACATATTGTCTGTCGTACTCCAATCTATGCCAAAGAGTTGCCTGTTAAGTGCGATGTCACAGTTGTCCGACATGCCGCAATCTGCGATGTCACCACCATAGTCGAAAGCGACCTCTTTCTTCTCGCCCCAGATGTAGTCCTCCAGTCCTGGATAGTCTACAAAGGGGTTGCGGTTGCCTTGCAGTTGCCAGACGGTATTGTTGCGCTCTATCTCTTTCTGACTGACGGGGTCTTCCTTCGACCACCTGATGAGCATATCGAAAGCCCATGGTGCAAAGGGCTGATAGGCGTCGTCGTCGCCAGCATCGAACATATCGCAATCCCATGTACCGCAATGGTTGCCCGAGAGGTAAAAGAGTTCTCCAGTCTTCTTGTGGTCAGTGTCGCGGATAGGCATCCATGAGAGGTAGTGAGGCTCGTAGCAGGTCACCATATAGAAATAGATGCGTGCCAGGTCGCCCTTATACTCGTCGTTAGGCTCGTAGACGCGCTTTTTGGCATAGTTTTCTACCTGCTCTTTCCATCCTGGCGTAGAGCATCCGCCCTGCTTGCTCTTCTTGCTAAAACCATCTGCCGACTGCCAGTCGACCTGTGCAGGGTCGTCAATCTCGCCATAGCAAAGGTCGTTGCGGTTGTTGTTGCAGACGGCATCGGTAGGAATGACATGCACCAGGTCAGAATACATCGGGCGTACATCATCGTAGGTCTTGGTGCCGCTGGCTGGGGCGTCCGTGGGGTTAAACCATTTCTTCACCAGCGAGTGCTCACGCTGAATACCCTTTACCCCTTCCGTATTGCCAGCGCCCGTGCCGTGAGGATAGGTATAGAGCGGATAGCGCGAGATGTTGGAGTACATATCCCAGATAATCTCCTCGTTGTCAATGACTCTTTTGTCAGAAATGTTATAGGCATACCACAGTGAGTCGTAATCCACCACACTGGGATTCTTAATGATATTGAACATCGCCGTCTTCAGTTCGCGTCCTTTCTTGCCGTTGGCTTTCTGGTAATATGTTCCTGTCCCTGCAGGTTGTGCCCACAAGGCTGTCGTGGTGAACAAAAGACATAATGCGGTAAGTAGTTTTTTCTTCATAAGCATAGATATTGTTGGTTCTGCTGCAAAGTTACAAAATATTGTAGAAATACGTATATAAAAAGTGATTTTTTTGCGGCAATACAATAAAATAGGAGAAAAGAACGTTTAGGGAATTGTATATATACAAATTTGTGGATTATGATTGACTACATCAAGGGTGAGCTTGCTGAGCTGTCACCCACAATGGCTACGGTTGAGGCTGCAGGAGTAGGTTATGCGCTCAACATTTCTTTAACGACCTACAGTGCCATTCAAGGCAAAAAAGACGTGAAACTGTACGTCTACGAGGCTATTCGCGAGGATGCCTACGTGCTGTATGGCTTTGTGTCGAAGAAGGAGCGTGAGATGTTCGAGTTGCTCATTACCGTCAGTGGCGTAGGCGCTAACACCGCCCGCATGATGCTGTCGTCGATGAGTGTTGCCGAGCTGTGTAACGCCATCTCCCGTGGTGACGAACGTCTCATCAAGGGCATCAAGGGCATTGGCAAGATGACGGCACAACGTATCATTGTCGACCTGCGCGACAAGATTGTGGCGCTGGGTATTGCCGACGAGATTCCTGCTGGCGGCAGTGTGGCAGCACCTGTCAACAATGCTGTACGCGACGAGGCTGTAGCAGCCCTGACCATGCTGGGCTTTGCACCTGCTCCTACGCAGAAAGTCGTCGTGTCTATCCTCACCGCACAACCTGACCTGCCTGTGGAACAGGTGGTGAAGCTGGCGTTGAAACAGATAAAATGAAGAATGAAGAATGAAGAATGAAGAATTTGCTACCGCGAGGTGGATATGCAGGGCAGTTGTAGGACTGCTTGTTGCTATTCCACTTTTGCTACCATCATTGATGGCGGCAGCCAATTCTTCATTCTTCATTCTTCATTCTTCACTTCCAGCGGACACGCTGGAGAAGGCTCGCTGGAAGGTTCAGAAGACGGCACCTATCGAGGTGGCCGATTTGGACTCCAGTGCCCTCGACCTGCACTTCCCTGAGAATATCAAGTCGCAGGTGGAGTATAACGACTCGCTGAACGTCTACATCCTGGGTTCGAAGATGGGCGACTCCTATCTGAACACTCCTGTGCTGATGACTCCCGAGGAGTATCGCCAGTGGAGCGAGCGCAAGGAGCGTGAGCGCTTCTTCCGCCAGAAGGATGCCGAGAACGTAGCCAACAAGGGCAAGGAGAAGTTCGACTTCGCCGATATGCACTTCGACCTCGGTCCTGCCGAGAAGATTTTTGGTCCTGGTGGTGTGCGCATCAAGACGCAGGGTACTGCCGAACTGAAGTTGGGTGCCAACTTCAAGAGTGTTGACAACCCCTCGCTGCCTGAGCGCAACCGTAAGACCAAGGCCATCGACTTCGACGAGAAAATCAATATCAATGTGACGGGTAAGGTGGGCGATAAGGTCAACATGTCGCTCAACTACAACACCGATGCCACTGCCGACTGGGATGCCAAGAACCTGAAGCTGCGCTACGAGGGCAAGGAAGACGAAATCATCAAACTCGTTGAGGCCGGTAACGTCTCGTTCCCCTCCAACAACTCGCTCGTCAAGGGTGCCAGCAGCCTGTTTGGTGTCCGCACGGATATGCAGTTTGGTAAGCTCAAGTTGCAGACCGTCGTGTCGCAGAAGAATTCTACCACCAAGAGCGTGTCGTCCAAGGGTGGCACACAGCTGACTCCCTTTGAGTTGAACATTGCCAACTACGAGGAGAACCGCCACTTCTTCCTGAGCCAGTATTTCCGCGAGCGCTACGATGCTGCCATGCAGCAGTTGCCTACGCTGGCCACGGGTGTTAACATTACTCGCATAGAGGTGTGGGTGACCAACAAGTCGGGAACGACCAGCAATTCACGTAACATCCTCGCCTTTACCGATTTGGCCGAGAGTACGTCGCCGCTGTGGGGTGGGGGAGTGCAGTCGAAAGTCCCTGACAACAATGCCAATGGTGAGTATGCAGCCTTGACCACTACCTATGCCGCCGCTCGCGACATCGACCAGGCGTCGACCGTCCTGGGGGCTGTGATGACGGGTGGCGAAGACTTTGAGAAACTGTCGTCGGCACGCCTGCTGACCTCGTCGGAATATACGCTGAACAGCGCGTTAGGCTATATCTCGCTGAAGACCACGCTGCAGAGCGACCAGGTGCTGGCGGTAGCCTACGAGTATACCTATAATGGCCAGACCTACCATGTCGGTGAGTTTGCCGCCGACCATACCGCTGCCCAGGAGGCGCTCTATGTCAAGTCGCTGAAGAACACGTCCAACAATCCGCAGCAGTTCAACTGGCAGCTCATGATGAAGAACGTCTACTACCTGGCTACCAATGTCGAGAAGCAGAAGTTCCGCCTCGACATCAAGTACCAGAGCGATACGACGGGTGTCTATGTCAGCTACATCCCTGAACCGCAGACCAAGGAGACCACCCTTTTGCGTGGCTTGGGCTGCGACCGCTTGGACAACAACCTCAAGGCACACCCCAACGGCTACTTTGACTATATCGAGGGCTACACCGTCAGCAACGGCCGTGTGTTCTTCCCGTCGGTAGAGCCGTTCGGTTCCACGCTGGAGAACTTCCTGATTCGTCGTGGCGTCGACAGACAGACTGCTGCGAAGTATGCCTTCCACGAGCTCTACGACACCACCCGTACTGCCGCTATGCAGATGACTGACAAGAACAAGTTCCTGTTGGTGGGTCAGTTCAAGGGTTCTTCGGCTAACGTTATCTCGCTTGGTGCCTCCTATGTGCCGCAGGGCTCTGTGGTCGTTACCGCTGGTGGCGTAAGGCTGACCGAGGGCAGCGACTATACCGTCGACTACTCTGCTGGTGAGGTGACCATCCTCAATCAGAGCATCATCGATGCTGGTACCAGCGTCAACGTCTCGCTGGAGTCCAACAACGACTACGGCATGCAGCGCAAGCGCATGTTCGGCTTCAATTGGGAGTACGACTTCTCCAAGGATTTCCAGATTGGCGGTACCCTCCAGCATCTGAGTGAGCAGGCCCTGACATCGAAGGTTACCATGGGTTCCGAGCCGCTGAAGAACACCCTGTGGGGACTGCATATCAACTGGAAGACGGAAAGCCAGTGGCTGACCAACATGCTCGACAAACTGCCGCTGCTGCACTGTACACAACCCTCGCAGATTACCTTTACGGGCGAGTTTGCCCACCTCATAGCAGGCACTGCCAGTGGTACGCAGGACAATGCCTCCTATATCGATGACTTCGAGAATGCCAAGAACGGCATCCCCGTGATCGATCCTTCTTCGTGGGTCATCTCCAGCGTGCCCAGCATGTTCCCTGAAAGCAAGGACAAGACGACTGTTGCCAGCGGCTACAACCGTGCCCTGCTGTCGTGGTACACCATCGACCCGCTGTTCACCTATCGCTCCAGCAGTCTGACGCCCAGCCATATCAAGAGCGACATCGAACAGCTCTCCAACCACTATGTGCGTGCCGTCTATGTCAATGAGATATATCCCAACCGCGACCAGTCGACCTATAGCGGTGCCACCAATACGCTGCCCATCCTCAACCTGGCCTACTATCCCCAGGAGCGTGGCCCTTATAACCTGTCGACAGATGTGACGACGAAGGGCTTGCTCAACAACCCGTTGACCCGTTGGGGAGGCATGATGCGTAAGCTCGACACCAACGACTTCGAGCAGGCCAACGTGGAGTATATCGAGTTCTGGCTGATGGATCCCTTCATCTATACCAACAACCAGCAGGATGCCAGCAGCTATGGCGGCGACCTCTATATCAACCTCGGCGAAATCAGCGAGGACATCCTGCGCGACGGCAAGAAGTTCTATGAGAGCGGCATGCCTGTGGGTGGTACGGGATCGTTCACAGAGACCCAGTGGGGTAAGATTCCCGTGCAGGCTACCCAGACCTACGCCTTTGCTACGACCAGTGGTTCGCGAGCCTTGCAGGATGTGGGTCTCAACGGCTTGAACGACGACGAGGAGCGACTCTTCCCTGCCTATGCCGACTTCCTGCAGCAGGTGAATGTCGAGGATAGCGTGCGCCGTGTGTGGACTGCCGACCCTGCCAACGACGACTACCACTACTTCCGTGGCAGCGACCTCGATGCCCGTCAGGCCAGCATCCTGGAGCGTTACAAGCGCATCAACATGCCGCAGGGCAACTCACCGGATAACGACCAGCAGACCGAGGGTTACGACACCAGCTACAAGACCTATCCCGATGTGGAGGATATCAACCAGGACTTTACGCTCAACGAGTATGAGCGCTACTACCAGTATCGCGTCAGCATCCGTCCTGAGGACATGCAGCTCGGTCAGAACTTTATTACCGATATCCGCGAGGCTTCCGTGTCGTTGCGTAATGGCAGCCGCGAGACCGTCAAGTGGTACCAGTTCCGCATTCCGCTGAGCCAGTACTCTAGTCGTGAAGGTTCCATCTCCGACTTCACCAGCGTGCGCTTCATGCGCATGTTCCTCACCCAGTTCCAGAAGCCCATCGTGCTGCGCTTCGGCTCGCTCGACCTGGTACGTGGCGAGTGGCGTGTCTACAACAAGCCGTTGTCGACGAGTAGTGAGAGCGGCACCTTGGAGGTCAGCGCCGTGAATATCGAGGAGAACAACAACAAGCAGCCTGTCAACTACGTGCTGCCACCAGGCATCTCACGTGTTACCGACCCCACACAGTCACAGCTCACCGAGGCCAACGAGCAGGCCTTGAACATGGTGGTGAAGAACCTGTCGGCTGGCGAGTCGAAGGCCGTCTACCGCAATACTGTCCTCGACCTGCGCCAGTATAAGCACATGCAGATGTTTGTCCATGCCAACCATCTGGTCAACGATGCCACCGACCTGAAGGACAACCAGCTGGCCGTCTTTATCCGCATGGGTAGCGACTACAAGAACAACTACTACGAGTATGTCATCCCCCTGAAGCTGACGCCCGACCGCAGCGACTATAATAAATATAATGTAGACGACTGTCGTGCCGTATGGCCCCTGGAGAACATGCTCGACATCGACCTCAGCATCTTTACCAGGGTGAAGAAAGCCCGCAACAAGGCCCGCGCCTTGGGAACCTCCAGCTATACCACGCTCTATAGCGACTACGATCCTGACCAGCCCAACAACCGCGTCAGCGTGATGGGTAACCCCACGCTGGGCGAGATCAAGACGATGATGATTGGTGTGCGCAACCTGTCGGGAAGCATCAAGTCGGGTGAGGTGTGGGTCAACGAGCTGCGCCTGCAGGACGTCGTCAATAGTGGCGGTTGGGCAGCATCGGGTGCCCTCAACATGCAGCTGTCGGATGTCGGCACGGTGAACCTCACGGGTAAAATTATTACCGAGGGATTCGGTGGTCTGGAGGACGGCGTGGCTGCACGCACCACTGACAATTTCAAGACCTACTCGCTGACCACCACTGTGGAGCTGGGTAAGCTGTTCCCCGAGAAGATGAAGGTGACGGCACCGCTCTACTACTCTGTCACCAAGGAGATAACCAAGCCTAAGTATAATCCGCTGGATACGGATATGGAGCTGGACGACGCCCTCGAAGCTGCCAGTAAGCAGGAGCGCGACTCGATAGAGAACATTGCCGTGACCAAGTCTACCACGACCAACTTCTCGTTGTCCAACGTGCGTTTCGGCATTAAGACCAAGCGTCACCCCATGCCTTACGACCCTGCCAACTTCTCGTTCAGCTACAGCCACTCCCATCGCCACACGTCGGGCAAGACCACCGTCTATGAGAACGACGACCAGTGGCGCGGCTCGCTGAACTACAGCTATACTCCCGTCTACAAGGCTTGGGAGCCCTTCAAGAAGTCGAAGAGCAAGTCGAAGTGGATGGCACTGCCCAAGGCCTTCGGACTGAACTGGCTGCCGCAGAACATCACGTTCAACTCCGAGATGTCACGTACCTATTATGAACTGCAGGAGCGTGACATGGACGACCTCAGCGGTTCGTCGCTGCCTGTCACCTTCAACTCGCAGTTCCTGTGGAACCGTGACTTCTCGCTGCGTTGGGATCTCACCAAGAACCTGCACATGAATTTCCAGTCGGGCACGCAGGCCGAGATTGAGGAGCCCTACAGCGACAAGCCTATCAACAAAGACCTCTATCCCGACCGCTATGCGGCATGGAAAGACTCTGTATGGACTAGCATCAAGCACTTCGGTCGTCCGCTGGACTACCGCCAGACGTTCACGGCCTCTTATCAGCTGCCGCTGAACAAGCTGCCCATCCTCGACTGGCTGAATGCCGATGCCAACTACACCGCTACCTATAACTGGGTGCGTGGTCGTGAGAAGGAAGACGGCACGTCGCTGGGTAACACCATCTCCAACAACCGTCAGATTACCATCAACAGCACGCTCAACATGGAGACGCTCTACAACCACTTCCCCTTCCTCAAGAAGGCCAACGAGCGTTTCAAGAAGGCCATCCCCAAGCCCGACCCGAAAAAGAAGGATAAGAAGAACGTGTCCAGCGGTTCCGCCGCTGGTAAGGATAAGGCCGCTGGTAAGGATAAGGCCGCTGGAAAAGACAAGGAAGCCGCCCAGCTCCCCAAGAACAAGAACGCTTACGAGCGCGAGCTGAAGCTGGTACCCGACAGCACTTTCACCATCAGCCACAACAAGAAGTCAAAGCGCCTCGTCGTCACCGCCAAGACCAAGGACGGCCGTTCCTATCCTATTAAATATAAGGTGGTCGACCAGAACAAGATACGCATCAAGAGCAACGACTCTACCACCATCAAGCTCACCGTGCTCGCTAAGCCTGCACTGGACGATGAGCGCTGGTACAAGACGGCACAGTCGGCAGCACGCTTCCTCATGATGGTGCGTTCCATCGGCATCAGCTATCGCAACCAGTACGCCATGTCGTTGTCGGGCTTCATGCCAGAGATTGGCGACGCCTTCGGACAGCGCACGGGTGGGGTGATGGCACCTGGTCTGGGCTTCGCCTTCGGATTCACCGACGACAGCTTCCTTGACAAGGCGGCAGACAACGGCTGGCTGCTCATGGCCGACAGCATCTCTACGCCAGCCACCACCAATACGACCACCGACCTGCAGCTGCGTGCTACCCTGGAGCCGCTCCGCGACCTGAAAATCGACCTCAACGCCTCGCGCACGGAGAGCAAGTCGCGTAGCATCCAGTATATGTATAAGGGCATGCCTACCACCCAGACGGGTTCGTTCAATATGACCACCATCTCCATCTCCTCGTCACTCGAGTCGATGGGCGACGCCAACAACGGCTATCCGTCAGCAGCCTTCGACCGCTTCTGCGAGTCGCTGCCACGCTTCCAGGCGAAGGCATCGGCACACTATGGCACAGAGGTCGACAAGTACAGTGCTGTGGTCATGATTCCTGCCTTCCTCGACAGCTATACGGGCAGTGGCGGCGGCAGCCTCGACCTCATTCCCGCACTCACCAAGCTGTTGCCCAACTGGACCATCCGCTACTCCGGACTGTCCAAGCTGAAGTGGTTCAACGAGCATTTCAAGTCCGTCAACATCAACCACTCCTACAAGAGCGTCTTCGCCCTCGGCAGCTATACCAGCAGCAGCGAGACCGCATCCTTGCTGGGTTGGAACGTGCCCACCGTCAGCATCAACGAGAGCTACTCGCCGCTGATTGGTGCCGATGTCACGTTCCTCAACAACCTGACCATGAAGGCAGAATACCGTCGCACACGTGTCCTCAACCTGTCCATGACCAGTGTGCAGATCAATGAGAGCCGCTCCAACGATATCGTCATCGGCTTTGGCTACAAGATCAGTGACTTCCGCCTCTTCGGTGCAGGCACCAGCCGTAAGATCAAGAAGGCACAGGGCGGTGGCAGCAAGAAGACCAACGACAAGAATGCGTCCAGCGGTTCCGCCGCTGGAAAGAAGTCCGGTGTCAACCACGACCTGAACATGCGCCTCGACATCTCGCTGCGCGACCAGGCAGCCATTACGCGCGACATTGCCACCCACACCTCTGCTGCCAGCAGTGGTAACTCAGCGCTGAAGGTGTCGTTCATGGCCGACTACACGCTGTCGCGCCTGCTGACCCTCTCTGCTTACTACGAGCGTCAGACCAACAAGCCACTCCTGTCCAGCAGCAGCTATCCCACCACCACCCACGACTTCGGAGTGTCCATGAAGTTCTCCCTGACCCGATAAAAAATGGGCTGTACGGCTGTCGTGCAGACACAAGAAAAAGCCTCCTATTCTTCACGAACGGGAGGCAGTCTTTTTTGTGTGAAATTAAAGCTAACACTTTTTGATTATGGGCTATCCACCTCACGGTGAGTGTTACGCCCAATGCTGTTCTAATAACTTAAAAATGATAAGTTCTCCATTTGATATAAATACAAATCACAATACTATGAAGTATATCCCACGTCCTTCCACATGGGGTAAGATTTGAGGCAAAGATACAAATAAATTTGCGGAAATCCTATACGAATTTTGTCTATTTTTTTTTTTTTTGATATTTTTAACACAAAAGTCAGCTAAAGAAGCCCACAGGGTTTACCTGTGAGCTTCATTTCTTTTAATAGAGCGGGCCGTGACCCATGCAGCTGGTCACTCCCCTCCTCGGAGGGGTTGGGGGAGGGTCACTCCTGATCCTTGTCCACCTTGTTCTCAGGCAGCTCTTCGACACTGACGCCCTGCAGGAACTGCTTCACCTTGTTGCCTGCCTGGTCGTGGGTGCGCTCGGGGGTGAATACCACGTGCAGACCCTCGATGTTGTCGTTGATGGTGAACGCCTTGGCAGAGCGGGCACCGCGACAGTTGATGCCGATCTTGAACGAGCCG
>CADCAG010000030.1 GCA_902799355.1 uncultured Bacteroidales bacterium | reverse complement strand
CTTGCGCCGATGGTACTGCAATGCAATGCGGGAGAGTAGGAGGCCGCCACTTTTTCAGAAGAGAAGCCCTGAGTCAGAAATGATTCAGGGCTTTTTCGTTGTTCCTATACCAGAGATGGGAAAGCCTAAGCCACACGTGGGAGTGGCTATCCCGTGTCTGTATTAGCCATAGCTGTAAAAAAGTCGTACGACTTTTTGGTTAGAACAGCCTTCGTGCGTGTGCGCACAGGTGTCCCGCGCGTACCTAAATTAAATGGTTTTCAAAACTTAGTATATTTTATTCGTTTAGCAGTTGCTCTACAGTCGCATCTTCGCGCTGTTTGCCGTCCTTGTCGAGGAGTACCACGAAGGGGATGGCTGAGAACTGGAACTTCTCCTGCAGATAGCCCCATTCGGCGTGAGTGATATAGATGTGCTCGCCTTTGATGTTGTTGGGCTCGAGGAATGACTTGCACTTCTCGGGTGTATCGTCAGTGATGTAGAGATACTTCACGGGCTTGTCCTTGTTGGCCTCTACCTCGTCACGCATCTGGAGCATGCCACCTCGGCAGGGACCACACGACATTTCCCAGAAGTCCACATAGAGCACGTTGCCCTTATAGGGTTCGATGATGCGCTGGAAGATGCTGTCGCCCTTGGTCATGGGTTTGTCCTCTACCACCTTGACTTCGTTGTCCTTGATGAATTCGCGATAGGTCAAAAGGCCTTGACGAATCAGCTCAGGATGAGACACTACGCTCATAGCCGCAGCCACCTCGTCGGCAGCCTGGTCATACCTATCGCCCAGCCACTTCAAGGTGCTGAATACGCTACGCAGATGGCACACCTGAGCACTGAAGTCGGTAGCACTCACGTGCAGCTTCTCCTGCAACTCTTTCATCGTATTCATTCTGAACTCGCGGTTAGTCTGCATCTTTTCTCTCGCTAAAACACCAGCAAATGCAGCATCGTAGTTGAAAGGCAAGTATGCAATATTTCCACCCTCAGTGATGGGACTGAAGAGATGAAATTCTACCCTATTGAAGAAGAAATCATCGCCAGCAATCATCAGCAAGGGATTGTCTGTGAGATATTTGGCACGTGGAGCTACGAAGCTGAAGAACTGCTGCCAATAGGCCTTCTCATTAAATGTGCTGTCCTCACGCAGATTATAGGATGCACGCATATAGTAGTCGCAGATATACTGCAAACGCATTGCAACGATGTGGGTGCGCAGGATGTCGGAAGCCAGGGGTGAACAGCCAGCCAATTCAGGCAGCCCTGTATTCATCTGACGTACCAACTCGTCCATCTGCGCCACCTGGTCGTCCTTCCACACCATCAGCGAGTCGGGACCTTTCTCGTGCACGTTATTCGACCAGTCGGGTTTGCAGTATTTGGGGTCAATCACCTGTATCAGTCTTGTTACCTCGCCACTAAGTCCTGTGCCATCAAACTTCACGCCCTCTTCCTTGGTTGGAGCGGTGGGATTGATGCTGACCGTGACAGTATCGCCTGGGCAGGCATAAACCGTTCCCATAGGATAGACGAGCAGTTGCATGGGGTAGGGCACATAGACGTTCAGAGAGAAGGTGCCGTCGTTCTTGAACTCGATAGCGCTTACTTTCTCTTTGCCCACGATGTAGTTGCGCATGATAACGGTGAAGCGGCCATTAATCTGGTCGAGCACCTCCTGAGGCATCTTCTCGCCCTTGGCTTCTTCAGGCACCACGAAGTGTCCCTGCACCACTACGTTGCCACCATGCAGGCGGAATTCGCTGAGCTCTGCACTAGGGAAGTTTATCAGTTGTGGCACTACGGGTTCCTTCACTTTCTTTTTAGCCTCCATGCTGAGAGGAGCCAGCAGCATGGCAAGGATCATGGTTACGATTGTTGTTTTCATTGTTGGTTATCGTTTATTGTTTATTGGATAATGGTTATTGTTTATTGTTACTTGATTTTCTCCAGTTTGAAGTCTGTAGCCGAGAACCACTGGGCACGGCAGGGACGCTGTGTCAAGTTGATATCGGTAGAGACACCATAGCCAATAGAGCGCGCTGTGCTGACCTCGATGCTGTCGATGGTTACGGTCGACCAGCCCTTATCCTGATTGGGCAGTTCACCGCCACTGTTGCCATAGACGGGAATATCCTTCATCTTTTTGTCGTCGGCTATCACATAGATGCAGGGACCAGGACCCTCGGCACGGGCAATGCAGGTAAGACGATAGATGCCAGCCTCCACATGTTCTCTGCGCTCAGCGGTATATACCTCCTCACAGTCCTCATTCCATGCATCCAGATAGCGCATAAACGGTCCACCACTGGGGTGCTCGCCACAGTATGTATAGTGGGCACAGTTCTCTGCCTTGAGCAGCGTCCAGCCACCACGACGCAGATAGTCCTTCGACTCACGATCCATCTCTACGCTCTGATAGACGATGGTATTGCTATACTCATTACGATGACGCTCAGTATTCTTCTGCTGAATCCATATGAGCGTGGGAATCATGCAGCACAGGGAGGCCACCCAGAGCACCACCCAGAAGATGCGCTGTCCGACGCCCATAGGCTGTAGCTTACCTGCTCTGCTGAACAGCATGTGGGCAATGGCATAGACAGGTATCAGGAAAGTGAGCAACAGGCCAACCATGAAGGTAACGACTGCCCAAGGATAGAGGGTAATCAGCTCGGGGAGCTCTAAGAAGCCAATGTCGAAAGGCAAGCTGAGATGAGCTGCCGTAGGTACGGTGAAGGCAATGATATAAGATACCACCACCATGAACAGACAGGCGAGTAGCGGAACGCCCACAATGATGGCGAAGACCACAAGGAGAGCGGTTACAAACGCACCCAGACAACCGTTGCGTCTGACGGGTTTCTGACCGTTCTCTACCACCACATTGGCAAGATTCTGAGGTGTCACCTCTCTGCCCTGCATCTGTAACTGCTCTTCGGGCGTGTTGGCAGATGGCAGCACAAGGGCAAGGACGAGATAGGCAATGATGCCAAAGCCATAGAACAGCACCAGCAGCACAATGCCCAGGCGCCACCAGGTGACGTCGGTATTGGTATAGGCAGCCAGTCCTGACATCACACCAGCTATCATCCTGTCGTTGGGATTGCGATAGAGGCGCTTGCCAGCCATTCGTGTACGTACATTATCATACACGCCCTCGGCGGCAGAGCGGAACGAGTCATAGCGATGGCCCTCATTCTTCTTCTCGCCATCCTCACCTGTCAGCTGTTCAGGCTCACCGATACGGGTAATGATGTCCTTTACATGCTCAATGGTAATAGCCTCAACGCCGTTCTGTTTCAGTTCGTCAAACAGCTCGGCAATACGCTCTTCGATGTCGTCGGCAATCTCTTCGCCACCCTCTTCCTTACCGAAGGAGGCACGCAGCGACTCCGTGTAGTGCTGCAACATTTCGTAGGCATCCTCATCAATCTGGAAGAGGCGCCCGCACAGGTTAATGGTAATATTCTTTTTCATAACGTTTTATGTTCAATGTTCTTTAGGTAGTTCACTGTATTTGAGAGTTCCATCCAAGCTCCATCGAGCCCTTCCAGAAATTGTTCACCCTCCTTGCTGAGAGCATAATACTTTCGTGGCGGACCTTGCGTTGACTCCTGCCACTGATACACCAGCAGACCGTCGTTCTTCAGACGGGTCAGCAACGGATAGAGCGTACCCTCCACCACCAGCAACTCAGCGTCTTTCAGTCGCTGAATGATGTCACTGGCATACGAGGGGTGATGCTTTAAGAGCAGCAGCACGCAGTACTCCAGCATACCTTTTCTCATCTGTGACTTTGCATTTTCAATGTTCATATTCACACATTTATTAGTTTCTGGGTGCAAATTTAGGTAAAATAGTAGTACCTTGTATTGCAAAGTACCAAGTTTTTGCATAGAATTATGTCTATTTAACAATTGACCGCCTATTTATCTCCTTTTTATGTCTGCAAAAAACATGGAAATCCTTGTCTGTTTCGTTGAAATATCGTATCTTTGCAGGGCAATCAGATTTGAAGAATATGAAGAAACAAGTGATTAGTGCCGTTTTATTCGTTATCTGCGCTATCATGTTCTCTTGCCAGAACAAGCAGGAGCAGGTGTTGAATCCTACGGATGATTCCAGTCAGTTTGTGACGCTGACGGATGTTGTACCCGATGCCATTCTGGAGATACGCTATTTTGGTACCTATAATTTTGTGGGCGACCGCATTGACGGTTATCTGGAGCCTACCGCGCTACTTACCAAGGTGGCCGCTGACAGTCTGAAGGCAGTGAGCGACGACGTGATGGCTCAAGGCTATCGTCTGAAGATATATGATGCCTATCGTCCGCAGAAAGCTGTCGACCATTTTGTCCGTTGGGCAGAGAATGTGCCTGACATTCGTATGAGAGATTATTTCTACCCCGATCTGGACAAGAGCGTGCTCTTTGATCGGGAGTATATCTGTCTGAAGAGCGGTCACACCCGTGGCAGCACGCTCGATCTGACCCTCTTTGACATGAATACCGAGAAAGAACTTGACATGGGCGGAACGTTTGACTGGTTCGGCCCTGAGAGTCACCCCGACTTCTGTGGCAATCCAGAGACGGGCGAATATACGGGTGTCAACCAGCAGAGCCCCAAGGGTCGTCGCATTACTGCCGAGCAGTTTGCCAACCGCATGATACTGCGTGAGGCTATGATGCGTCACGGCTTTAAGCCTTTCGATACCGAGTGGTGGCACTTCACACTGAAGGACGAGCCATTCCCCGATACCTATTTTACCTTCCCCGTCAAACAGTTGAATGCAGTACGCTGATGTCATCTTACCAGTGCCGTTGCATGCTACCTTTACCTATGCAATCCCTGAAGGGATGCATGTCGTAGATGGAGTACGGGTATTGGTGCCTTTCGGTAGGGGAAAGAAGTATGTCAGTCTGGTAGACCGCGTCCACGACCAGCAGCCGCAAGGCTATGCTGTGAAACCGATTGAGTCGGTGATGGATGTGACTCCTATCGTTACAGGTTCCCAGCTGAAGCTGTGGCACTGGATAAGTGACTATTACCTGTCACCCATCGGTGATGTGTATAAGGCGGCCTTGCCAGGTGGCTTGAAAGCAGAAGACGGTTATAAACCCAAGACAGAGACCTATATCCGGCTGACGGAGCAGTATAGGAATGTGACAGCCCTGCATGTGGCCCTTAACGTGCTGGCACGTGCCAAGAATCAGTTGAATGTCTTTACGGAGTATCTGGCGCTGTCGGGGTGGGACCAGATGGAGGACGAGACTGCTGAGGCAAAACCTCAGACTACGGAGAAGCAGCCCGCAGAGGTGACCCGCGAGGAGCTGATGAATGTTGCTGGCTGTACGTCGGCTACGCTGAAACAGCTGGAACAGCGACAGATGCTGGAAACCTATGAGGTGGAGGTGGGACGCCTGAACCATGGCGGTCCCTATCGTCCGGAACTCATCAAGACGCTTAGTGCCGCTCAGTCGGAGGCATATAACCAGATACTGCTGTCGATGATGAAGAAGCAGGTGACGCTGTTGCATGGTGTGACGTCGAGTGGTAA
This sequence comes from uncultured Bacteroidales bacterium, assembly GCA_902799355.1. Taxonomy (GTDB): domain Bacteria; phylum Bacteroidota; class Bacteroidia; order Bacteroidales; family Bacteroidaceae; genus Prevotella. The sequence goes on along the minus strand of CADCAG010000030.1, from coordinate 26,974 downwards.
GACAGAGATATACATCCATCTGATACAGCGGGCGTTGGAGCGCAAAGAACAGGTGCTGTTCCTGATGCCTGAGATAGCGCTGACGGTCCAGATGATGCAACGTCTGCAGCGTATCTTCGGTGACAAGCTTGGCATCTACCACTCCCGCTATTCCGATGCAGAACGTGTGGAAATCTGGCAGAAACAGTTGTCGGAGAATCCATGCGACGTTATCCTTGGCGCCCGTTCGGCTGTGTTCCTGCCTTTCCAGCGCCTAGGACTGGTCATTGTCGATGAGGAGCACGAAACATCTTATAAGCAGCAAGACCCTGCTCCCCGCTATCATGCCAGAAGCGCAGCTATTATGATGGCTGCACAAATGAGGAATGAAACCAAGGTCCTGCTGGGTACGGCGACACCATCGTTGGAGAGCTACCATAACGCCATGATGGGCAAGTACGGACTGGTGGAGTTGAAGGAACGCTATCAAGGTATTGAACTTCCCGAGATACAGGTGGTGGATACTGCCGACCTGCAACATCGAAAGATGATGCATGGCCCTTTCTCGCCGTTGTTATTGACGCGGATGCGTGAGGCTTTGGAGCGTGGTGAACAGGTTATTTTGTTTCAGAATCGGCGTGGCTTTGCCCCTGTCGTGGAGTGTCGCCAGTGTGGCTGGGTACCCACTTGCCAGCACTGTGATGTATCCCTGACCTACCACCGCCAGCTGAACCAGTTGACGTGTCACTACTGTGGCTATACCTACCGCATTCCTACGGAGTGTCCGTGCTGTGGCTCCACCAATCTGCGCAGTCGCGGCTATGGTACGGAGAAGATTGAAGAACAGGTGCACGAGATGTTTCCCGATGCCCGTATTGCCCGCATGGACCTTGACACCACCCGTACTCGTAATGCCTATGAACGCATTATCAGCGACTTCTCGGCAGGACGAACGAATATCCTTATCGGTACGCAGATGATCTCTAAAGGTCTTGACTTCGAGAAGGTCAGCGTGGTGGGCATCATCAATGCCGACTCCATGCTCAACTACCCCGACTTCAGAGCCTACGAACATGCCTTCATGATGATGGCGCAAGTCAGTGGCCGTGCTGGTCGTAAGGGCAAGCGTGGCCTCGTCATCCTGCAGACCAAGCAGAAGGAAGTGTCTGTGATTGACCAGGTGGTACGCAATGACTACACCTCTTTATATAAGGAGTTGATTGCGGAGCGTCAGGCCTTCCGTTATCCTCCTTACTTCCGCCTGATCTATGTCTTCCTGCGCCATCGCCAGGAGAATATAGTTGAAACAGCTGCTGTTGAGATGGGGTCTCGTCTGCGCCAGTGGTTTGGTGGCAGGGTGTTGGGACCTGACAAGCCCTCTGTCGCTAAGGTGAAGTCGCAGAATATCCGCAAGCTCGTTCTGAAAATGGAGAACGGCATAGATATGAAAAAGGTCCGCGAGTACCTGCTGCTTGCGCAATCACAGATGCTCGCGGACAAACGCTATTCGTCGTTGCAAGTCTACTACGACGTGGATCCGTTATAATTAGAAGTCAATCTGACAGCTGGCACCCAGTACACGGTTGGTACGAGTGAATGAATCGCTGGTACCTGGCTCTGGATAGTTCACTCGGTCGTAGTTGCCATAGTTGGTCTGGAAGTAAGCTGCCGATACAGTGATGTTATCCTTTACCTTGTAGCTGAAACCAAAGCCAAGGCTGTAGCTGTTGACGACGAACGACATGTCATTCATGTACTCGTCAGTGAGTCCATAGCGGGTCAGCTGTCCACCGCAAGATACGTTCAGACGGTCGGTGACGTCCCACTCGACACCTGCCAAGTACTCGTTGGTGTTGCGGCGCAGCAGATCCTGAGTATTGTTGTACCAGTTGGCGTCCTTGTCGAAGTAGTGGTGCCAACCCAGGTTGAGACTTACCTCTTCGATGGGCTTCCACTGGGCACCGATGGTCAGCAGGGCAGGAGCATCCTCGTTGACTTTCTCGCCATCTCTGAATCTATTGACAGCGGCAATCTCGCTGGCCTTGTTGACGGTCGACTCGTTCTTCATGCGAATCTGTGTCTTGAACTCATATTTAGCAGCGAAGTTGAAATTCTTCACTTTATAATCGATACCAATTACTGGGGCAATACCCATACCATCCTGATTGCTCAGCAGGTTTACACCCTCAGCATACTTCTGCAGTGTACCCAGCTCCTTTCGTGTACCCTCCAGCTGAGCCTGCTGGGCCACCAACGTTCCCTGCTGGGCTACCAATGCTTGCTGCTTGGCTGTCAGGTCTTCAGGAACTGGAGCACCAACGGCCTCATACTGGGCAATACCAGCGTTTACCTGTTCAATACCAGCGTTGACCTGTGCAATGCCGGCGTCAACCTGTGCGATACCATCTTCTACATAGCCGATGGCACCCTGCATGAAGTCACCAAACTCAACATAGCCACCAGCAGTCTTTACGAGAATGTTGCTGATTTTTGCTTTGTAGGTAGCGTCACCGTAGAGCAGGCGCAGACCACCATAGACAGCAAGGTTGTTGTTGACCTTGTAGGCGGCACCCAACTGGATGCCATAATAGTACTGGCGGCCCTTCATGTAGCCATCCATATCGTAACCTAAAGCTCCCAGCGGTTCCAGTTTCTTGGCGATGGTTCCTACCACGCTCTCGAATGAGCCTAGACCATCGGCAAACTCACAAGAACCACCACCGCCAGGTACGGAGAAGTTGAACTGGATGCTCCAGTCGCCCTTGTTCCAAGCGGCCTGCAGTGAAGGGATGATGGGAGCGTCAGCCACACCTTCGAACTCTTTTACGCTCTTGCTGTCGTTCTTCTTGCCTAAGCTGAAGACCTCATTGGTTGATGTAATGGTACGTGTCTGATGTGCATACTGCCAGTTGAAGGCAACATGAAAACCCTCTGGCATGAAGACCACACCGGCAGGGTTAGAATAAACACCGTCGAGGCCGATAGCGGCATCACGGGCAGGGTTCTTCAAAAACAAAACACTCTGATTGGTGTTGGTGAGGATACCGCCAGCCATGGCGGCCACCGTTGTCATCGTGAAAACAATCAGCGATAAAACAATCTTTTTCATTACTTTTTGTATAATTTTGTTTAAAATCGGCTGCAAAGGTATAGTTATTGCACAAAATGGCTGCAAAAGTGCAGTTATAATTAATACTTATTAACTAAAAACTGCACACTTTCTGCACAAATGTGCCAAAGTGTGCAGAAATATGGGTGTTATTTCTTCACTTTTTAACCAATTCTGTCAGGCCTTCTTTTCTGACGGATAATTGACACGAGTATGGTAGATGGTCTTCAGCTTCTCGATAAGGACTGTCTTGGCATACTGGATATCACGGAAAGTGATAGGACACTCGCGGAAGTAGCCGTCAGCCACCTGTCCGTCAACGAGTCGTTCTACCAGGCTGCGTATAGACTGTTCGGTGTAGTCGGGTAGCGAGCGTGATGCTGCCTCTACTGTGTCGGCCATCATGAGACAGGCCTGTTCACGGGTAAACGGATTCGGACCTGGGTAGGTGAATAGCAGGTCGTCAACAGGCTCGTCAGGATGCTCGTTGTGGTAGTTTACGTAGAAGTACTTTGCCTTGCCCTGTCCGTGGTGGGTAGCAATGAAGTCACGGATGACAGCTGGCAGGTTGTATTTGTCGGCCATCTTCAGCCCCTCAGTGACGTGGCTGATGATAATCTGTGCCGACTCAATGTCTGTCAGCATCTCGTGGGGATTGATGCCTGTCTGGTTCTCTGTATAATAAATAGGATTAGCTAGCTTTCCGATGTCGTGGTAAAGCGCTCCCGTACGTACCAGTTGTGCCTTTGCACCAATCTTGTTGGCTATCTCACCTGCCAGGTTGGCCACCTGTATTGAGTGGTTGAAGGTGCCTGGTGCCACCTCACTCATGGTGCGCAGTACCTCATTGTTCGTGTTGGAAAGCTCAATGAGTGTGATGTCACTGGTGAATCCGAAGGCTTTCTCGATGAGATAGAGCAGGGGATAGGCGAAGAGCAGCATGATGCCGTTCGCTATGAGATAGTTGTAGTAGCTGTAGTCTATCTCTGTCAGTCCATAGCTGTGCATCCAGTCGAAAGCCAGATTGACTGCTATGCAGGCAATGGTGACGAAGATGGCAGTCTTGAAGAGCTGCGAGCGCTGTGACAGTTCGCGCAGACTGCTGATAGCCACCAAGCCAGCTACTGTCTCCATGACGATGAACTCAAACGGATGCTGCAGCATGACGGCACAGATAAGTACCAGCGTGACATGGGTCATGAAGGCCGTACGTGAGTCCATGAACACGCGGATGAAGATGGGCGCCATGGCGTAGGGCAGCAGGTAGACGTGGATGAGTGTGTTACGCATGAATATCGCCGTCAGGACGGAGAAGATGATGATAAACGCATAGAGCATCGTTGCACTACGTGGCTTCTCGAAGTAGTCTTTACGGTAAAGGCTGAGGTAAATGGTGAAGCCCAGCACCATGATGAATACGTAGAGGATCTGCCCGAAGAGCGATAGGTGGTTCTGCTTGATGTCCTCGTTGCGTAGCTCGTTCTCTCTCTTGAACGACTCGATGATGCGGTAGGTCCTGTCTGTTACGATGTCACCGCGACCAATGATTTTCTCACCTTTCTGTACCACTCCACTGGCCAGCGGGATGCCTGCCAGCAGGTCATTCTTGCTGGCTTCGCTACGCTCGTTGTCATAGGTGAGGTTGGGCGTGATATATTCGTTGAGGTTACATTTCTGCAGGATAGAGCGTACGGGAGCCAGCTTGGCGTCTTGGAACAGCTGTTCATAAGCCACCTTGGGCGAATAGACTTCCATTACAGAGACACTGGAGGCTTGCTTGTCGTTGACAATACGTATCATGGAAGAGGTGTCAACCATCAGTGTCGTATATTCTTTCTGGTCGATGATGCCTTGCTGATAGAGACTCTGCAGACGGTTGGAGATGATGCTCATATAGCTTGCCGGCAGGTCGGGGATGCCGTCAGCATAGTCCTTGTTGAATTTCTGCACCATCCGTTGCTCTACTGCTTGGTTGTATTTATAGTAGGGCTCGTATTGGCTTAAGGCACTGTCACGCTCTTCACGGATGACAGCCTCCGACTTGTAGATGGGGAAGTCGAAAGGTGCCGTGAAGTCAGCATATTTCCATGGCTTTCCTTCTTCTACAAAGTAGTAGCTGCTACTGTCATGTGGCATCGACCATACGACGATGGTGACAGTGATAATCATGAGTATTGTTCGGGTGAGAATATCACGCCAATGGAGTTCTTTCATACCTTATATTTGCAATTACAGTGCAAAGATAATAAATAATTCATAAATGATGTTTATTAATTCATAAATATTTTGTACCTTTGCGGTCAAAATACACGTTTATATATGTCTGATAGAAGAGTAAGAGTGCGTTTTGCACCCAGTCCTACGGGTGCTTTGCATATCGGTGGCGTGCGCACCGCATTGTATAATTATCTGTTTGCCAAGCAGCATGGTGGCGACTTGGTATTCCGCATTGAGGACACTGACAGTAACCGTTTTGTACCTGGTGCAGAGGAGTATATCATCGAGTCGTTCAAGTGGCTGGGCATCAAGTTTGATGAAGGTGTATCGTTTGGCGGTGACAAAGGCCCCTATCGCCAGAGCGAGCGTCGCGATATCTATAAGAAATATGTTCAGCAGCTGTTGGATGCCGACAAGGCGTATATCGCCTTCGATACTCCTGAGGAGTTGGAGGCCAAGCGTGCTGAGATTCAGAATTTCCAGTACGACTGTCATACCCGCCAGCAGATGCGCAACTCACTGACGATGCCCAAGGAGGAAGTAGAGCAACTGATTGCTTCCGGCAATCAATACGTTGTCCGCTTTAAGGTGGAGGCTGGTCAGGAAATCCTGGTTAACGACCTTATCCGTGGTGAGGTGCGTGTCAAGAGTGATATCTGTGACGACAAGGTGCTCTACAAGAGTGCTGACGAGCTGCCTACCTACCACTTGGCCAACATTGTCGACGACCACCTGATGGAGATTTCTCATGTTATCCGTGGTGAGGAGTGGTTGCCCTCAGCCCCCCTGCACGTTATGCTGTATCGTGCCTTTGGTTGGGAGGATACCATGCCTCAGTTTGCCCACCTGCCTCTGCTGCTGAAGCCTGATGGCAAGGGTAAGCTGTCAAAGCGTGATGGCGATCGTCTGGGCTTCCCCGTATTCCCCCTGTTGTGGAAAGACCCCAAGAGTGGCGAGACCTCTCGTGGCTATCGTGAGGATGGCTACTTCCCTGAGGCTGTCATCAACTTCCTCGCCCTGCTGGGCTGGAACCCTGGTACTGAGCAGGAGATATTCTCTCTTGACGAGCTCGTTCCATTGTTCGACATCAGCAAGTGCTCGAAGGCTGGCGCTAAGTTCGCCTTTGAGAAGGCTGTCTGGTTCAACCATGAGTATATCCTCAAGAAGTCTAACGAGGAGATTGCTGCCTTGTTCGAGCCCATCGTCAAGGAGCATTGTCCTAACGAGACCTTCGAGCGTGTGCTGGAGGTGACCCGCATGATGAAGGACCGCGTGTCGTTCGTCCATGAGTTGTGGCCCCTCTGCTCGTTCTTCTTCGTAGCTCCTGCCGAGTACGACGAGAAGACAGCCAAGAAGCGTTGGAAGGAAGACAGCGCAGCACAGCTCACTGAGCTGATGCAGGTGCTGGAAGGTATCGACGACTTCTCACTGGAGAACCAGGAGCAGATTGTACACGCATGGATTGAGCAGAAGGAGTATAAGTTGGGCAATATCATGAATGCCTGGCGTCTGACACTGGTCGGCGAAGGCAAGGGTCCAGGCATGTTTGATATCTCCGCCTTCTTAGGTAAGGAAGAGACACTGAAGCGTATGAAGCGTGCAATAGAAGTATTAGGCTGATGTATAATATCGTCATATTTCTCTACCTGTGTGGCGTAGCCATTGCAAGCCTTTTCAACGAGAAGGTGCGCAAGATGTGGCGTGGTGAGCGACAGGCTATTCGCACCATCAAGGAGAAGATAGACCCTAACGCCCAGTATGTGTGGTTCCATGCAGCCTCGCTCGGTGAGTTTGAGCAGGGACGCCCGCTGATGGAGCAGCTACGTCGTGAGCATCCGGAATATAAGATTCTGCTGACGTTCTTCTCGCCTTCTGGCTATGAGGTCCGCAAGAACTACGAGGGTGCCGACATCATCTGCTACCTGCCACTCGACACCATCCTCAATGCACGCCGTTTCCTGCGTACCATCCGTCCTGTGATGGCGTTCTTTATCAAGTACGAGTTCTGGTATAACTACCTGCATATCCTGCGTCATCGCGGTATTCCCGTTTACAGCGTCAGCAGCATCTTCCGTCCAGGACAGGTGTTCTTCCGTTGGTATGGTAAGCAGTACAGCCGTGTGCTGAAGTGCTTCACCCACTTCTTTGTACAGAATGAGGTAAGCCGCGAGTTACTGTCAACCATAGGCATTGACAATGTCACTGTCGTTGGCGATACCCGCTTCGACCGTGTGCTGCAAATCAAGGAGGCTGCCAAGCAGCTCCCCATCGTTGAGCAGTTCAAGGGCAATAGCAAGTGCTTCATAGCCGGTTCTTCATGGCAACCCGATGAGGAAATCTTCATTCCTTGGCTTAATGAACATAGGGACTGGAAACTCGTCATCGCTCCACATGTTATCAGTGAAGACCATTTGCAACAGATTGAGAAAATGTTGGAAGGTCGTAAGGTGGTACGCTATACGGAGGCAACAGAAGAAAGTGTTAAAGGTGCTGATGTGTTGATTATCAATTGCTTCGGCTTGCTCAGTAGTATCTACCACTATGCGGATGTAACCTATGTGGGTGGTGGCTTTGGAGTAGGCATTCACAACACACTGGAGGCTGCCGTCTGGGATGTTCCCGCATTCTTTGGTCCCAACAACCAGCGCTTCCAGGAAGCCCAAGGACTGAAAAACTGTGGTGGTGGCTTGGAGATAAGCAATGCCGACGACTTCCGTCGCTATATGCAGGGCTTCGAAGAGCATCCTGAACTGATGAAGGAGTTGGGTGAGAAGGCAGGTGCCTACGTCGGCAGTCTGGCAGGTGCTACACAGAAAATTCTTGCCGACGTCAAATTGTAAATTGTCATGGCTTTAATAAAATCCTATCGCGGTCTGACACCCAAGTGGGGTAAGGACTGCTATTTCAGTGAGAACGCAACGATTGTGGGTGATGTGACGATGGGCGACGAATGCTCTGTATGGTTCAATGCTGTCGTCCGTGGTGACGTAGCGCCCATTACTATTGGCAACTGTACCAATGTGCAGGATGGCTCTTGCATCCATGTCACCCACGAGACGGGACCTACGCATATCGGCAACTATGTCACCATTGGTCATAATGTTACCGTTCATGCCTGTACCATCCACGACCATGCCCTGATAGGCATGGGTGCTACCTTGTTGGATGGCTGTGAAGTAGGAGAGGGCGCCATCGTTGCTGCAGGTGCTTTGGTGCTGCAGAATACAAAGATTGGTCCCAACGAGATATGGGGTGGCGTGCCTGCCAAGTATATCAAGCCTACACGTCCTGGCCAGACAGACAATGCAGAGCACTACGTAGCATACTCCAAAATCTATATGGAAGAAAACCCCGATTGTTGTTTCTGACCTATTCCCTCTTACCTCTTATCTCTAATACCACATATTCCGACTGAGTTCCAATACGGAACATGCCGCCCCAGATACCCATTCCGCTGCTGACGTAGTAGCGGGTGTTGCCGCGTTGGTGACTACCCCATGAACACTCATAGATGGCATCGGTAATCCAACTGATGGGCCACACCTGTCCACGATGGGTGTGTCCGCTGAACTGGAAATCGATACCTGCCTTCTCTGCCTTTTCGAGATGATGAGGCTGATGGTCTAACACAATGGAGAACATCGACTTGTCAATCGTCTTGGCGAGGTATTCCAGTGGCTTACGCCTTCTGTTCATGGCATCGTCGCGACCGATAATGACTAGACTGCTGTCAATGACTGCCGTACTATCCATCAGAAGATGAATGCCTGCGTCCTTGTAGAACTGCTGAGCGTCAGGCTGGCCGCTGAAGTATTCGTGGTTGCCCAGGCAGGCATAGACGGGTGCCTTCAGGCGTCGTAATTCTTCATACATTCGTTGCTCCTTCAGTGGACGCATGCTACCATCGATGATGTCGCCGGCAATAAGTATCATATTGGGTTTCTCACTGTTGATGATATCTACCCAACGGTGCAGTTCGTCGCGTTGGTTGTGATAGCCTAAGTGCAGGTCACTCAGCAGTACGGCTTTGACAGGCTTCGTAATCTTGCTGGACGTGATGGTCAGCTCCTGCCGCACCTTGTGCTTATAGTGCAGGTGACCATAGAGGAACAGGGCGAACATGAAGACGCTGATGCCGCCAGCTGTCCACCAGTTATTATATAATAAGGTACGCGGAACGAGGTGTACCAGTCGCCCAAAATCCAATACGAGGAACAGTATGAAGAGATAGAGCAGGATAAAGATGCTCGACGTACCTACGATGTAGACGGTCGTTGCCAGTGGCATGGACATGCTGTCAGTAGCACGTCGGAAACCAGCGAATAGCAATAGGAACGATGCCACCATCAGTACGATGACTATCGTCTTGAAATACCACTTGACGGGCAGCAGGCACCAGATGTGCCACCCTATGTAGGCCATTGCCAGCAGGGGCAGTAGCATGAATAATATCATCCACATCATCTTCATTATTTTTGTCTTGGTGCGGCAAAGGTATGGATTATTTTCCTATTCACCAAACAATGGGGCAAAAAATAAGCCCGTCATCCCGACGGGCATACAATCCAATTACTATGAAAAAACTACTAACCTTTATGATGAATCTAAAACTATTCTGTTTTGATGTTGCAAAGGTAGACAAAAAAAAGAGCGTTCGCAAAAAGATTCAGCGAACGCCCCATTTTCTATTACGAAAACCTGATTACAGGTTGGCATTGTCCTTGCTCCATTCCTCAACGGCAGGAATGATACCCAGCGAGATGATCTCGTCGCGCATCTTCTGCAGGTGCTCGTAAGAAGCCTGCAGAGCAGCCATCTCCTCAGCAGTACCCTCGGGCTGAGTGAAATGAACACCGTCCTTGTCGATAACGGTAGGCATAGCCATCATCACGTTCTTGAAACCGTAAGCGTTGACATAGCAACCAGCAGGCCACTTGAAGGGCTCACCACCCATAGCACCCTCAATCATCTTAACAGCCTGATAAGCAGGGCTCTGGAATGAAGAACGACCACGGAGCTTGATGATGTTGCTACCACCCTGTGTAGTCATATGCTTGATCTCAGCCCAGCGCTCAGCTGAGAGAGGAAGCTCAGAGAGGGGCTTGCCATCGATGAGCGCCTTGCTGGCGAATACAGCCATCTGCTCGCCGTGACCACCATAGGTGTAAGCATTGGTAACCTTGTCCTGACGAACACCGAACTCCTGAGCGAGCTGCTGCTGAAGACGGGTAGAGTCGAGAGCTGCCAGAGAGGTCAGCTGGTTGGGCTTCAAACCTGAGTGAATCAGAGCGGTCAGAGCAGTTACGTCAGCGGGGTTGAAGATAACTACCACGTGCTTAACGTCTGGGCAGTACTTCTTGATATTCTCACCGAAGTCTGCTGCAATCTGGCAGTTGCCCTTCAGCAAGTCCTCACGGGTCATACCTTCCTTACGGGGAGCACCACCTGAAGAGATGATGTACTTAGCACCTGTGAAAGCCTCTTTGGGGTCAACGGTATAAGAAATGTTTGCACCAGGGAAAGCGCAGTGACACATCTCGTCATAAACACCATGAACACCGGGCTCATAGATATCATACAAACAAATGTTGGGAGTCAGACCCAGCATCAACACACTCTGTACCATGTTAGAACCGATCATACCGCCGGCACCAACAATCACCAATTTCTCGTCAGTTAAAAAAGCCATAATACTATTTGTTTTATTTAGAAATTATCTGTCTGCAAAGATACAAAATAATTCATAAAAGATAAATCAATATTCAAAAAAGTTTTGTTATTAAATTTAAAAAACGTCAGCTTTGCAAAGTCCGTGTGACAAAAAGACCAATTATTTCCCCTTGTACCACTCTTGCAGCACGTAAAAGGCTTTCTTCTTCTCTCCCTTATCGGAGTAGAGACCTTTGCGGTTGTAGTAGTCTTGTATGCCGTTGAGCACACGGCGTGGTGAGCGGAAGTCCTTGAGGATCCAAGGGGTGGTACCTGCCAGTCCGTCTATCTTGTCGAGCATTGCCACGTTCTCTTTGTACAGGTTCTCTTGGAATTCCTCTGTCCAACGCTGGTTTTTGGCACCATGCAGTCCGTACTTGGCACCACCGCCGAATTCGCTGATGATGACAGGCTTGTCGTAGGGAATCTCCCATACCATCTTGGGCGCATCGTTCACGTCACGATACCAGCCGATATACTGGTTGAAGGATACCACATCCACATACTTACTCATGTTGTCGTGTAGGCGGTTCTTATAGTTCGACGCTGACGTCACCTCCATAGCCATCGAAATCAGTCGGGTGCTGTCCATGCTACGGGTGTACTGTGCCAGATTGCCCAGGAACTTGTCGCGCTCAGCAGAGTGGGGCGTCTCGTTGGCAATGCTCCAAATGATGATGTTGGCACGGTTGTGGTCGCGTAGTATCATGTCTGTCACCTGCTGCTTGGCATTGGCGAAGGTGGCGGCATTCTTCCATGCGATAGTCCAGTAGCACGGTATCTCACTCCACACCATGATACCCATGCGCTCAGCCTCGCGGACCATATACTCGTTGTGTGGATAGTGCGCCAGGCGTACGAAGTTACAGCCCAACTCCTTTGCCCATGACAGCAGTGTGTGGGCATCGCTCGTACTGTTGGCACGTCCGCCACCATTGGGCTTCTCTTCGTGGATGCTGATGCCCTTTAGGAAGATGGGTTTCCCATTCAGCAACAGCTGCTTGCCATGCGTCTCGATGCTACGGAAACCGATGGAGTCCACCAGCGTCTCGCCATTCATGCTGACCTCCACACGATAGCGCTTAGGAGTCTCGGGCGACCACAGTGTCAATTTCAATTTGGAAATCTGGAATTGAGAATTGATGAGCCCCTTATCGTCAGTCATGAACTTCCCTTTCACCTTCAGCTCTGGAATGGTAAGCGTCACCTCTTGTCCAGCTACGGGCTTGTTCAGCTTTGCTGAGAAAGCAATCTGCTGCTTCTTTCCTTGGGAGGGGCCAAGGGGGAGACTGTAATTCTCGATATACGTCTCTGCTACATCGATGAGACAGACGTCGCGTGTGATGCCACCATAGTTCCACCAGTCGAAAATCAGTGTAGGTACGTTCTCGACACGTCGCTTGTTGTCCACCTTCACTATCAGCACGTTTTTACCCTCTTTCAGCAGTTCCGTCACATCCATATTAAAAGGGGTGAAACCACCGACATGGTGTCCTGCCTGCTGTCCATTCACATATACGTGAGCCTCGTAGTTCACTGCTCCAAAGTAGAGCAGTGTGCGGCGCCCTGCCGTCTGGTGCCAATCGAACGAGCGCTTAAACCATACCGTACCCTCATAGAAGAACAGCCGCTCGTCCTGCGTGTTCCAGTCGCCAGGCACCATCATTGTCGGTGCCTTGTCGAAGTCGTATTCTATCAAGTCTTCTGGTCGCTGAGGCTTTGCATTCTGGAAGAATCCCCACCTCGTCACGTTCATGCGGTAGTCGTAGTAGCCCTCCTCCTGTACGTCAACGATATAGTTCCACTGTCCGTTTAGTGACGTCGTCTTACGAGCCATGACGTTACCAATCTGTGTACCTATTTTGGCCTCTGCTGCCAGCGCACAAATCAATGCGAAGAACGCGAAAGATACCTTTTTCTTCATAGTGGCTATGTATTAATGAGTTGTCTGATTATGCACTGAGGCAGACGCTCTCAATGCGTAGTTTGACCATACCTGCAGGGACACGGACGGCAACAGTGTCGCCAGCCTTCTTGTTCAGCAATGCCTGAGCAATGGGTGACTTGATGGATATCTTGCCCTCACGGAGGTTGGCCTCGTGGGGACTGACAATGGTATAGGTCATGCGACTGCCATTGGCCTCGTTGGTGATTTCGACCTTGCTAAGCAGTCCCACGCTGTCGGTAGAAAGATGGGAGGTGTCGAGTACACGGGCATTCTCCAGCACGCGCTGCATGAAACGGATGCGACCTAACAGGCGGCCTTGTTCACGCTTGGCGGCATGGTACTCGAAATTCTCGCTGAGGTCGCCCTTGTCGCGGGCCTCGGCGATGGCATCTCTGACCTGTGGCAGTTCCACACTCTCTAACTGACGTAGTTCGGCAACGAGCTTGTCGTAGCCTTCCTGAGACATATATTCCATATTGTTATTCTCTTGCAAATTTTCTGCAAAAGTACGAAATAATTATGAATTATGCATTATGAATTATGAATTATTTAGTACCTTTGCAGGGATTATTAATTATTACGGAATATGAAGAGATTCGTGATGCTGTTGACGATAGCTGCGTGCTTATGGGCGGTGATGCCTATGGCATACGCACAGGACGTACAGCAAAGGGATACAACGGAGGCAGTGGTGGCTGACACACTCACTGCTGATTCTGCGATGGCGCTGGTGGATGCCGACCTGGGCAGTGCCGATGAAGATGTACAGGGCGGTGGCTTGCACAAGCAGCTGAAACGGAAATTTATTGAGGGTTCGGCAGGCTTTATGTCGTTGGTGGCTCTGGCGTTGGTGCTGGGTTTGGCATTCTGCATAGAGCGTATCGTCTATCTGACGCTGTCGGAGGTGAACACCAAGAAGCTGCTCAAGGATGTCGATGCCCGTTTGGAAAACGACGACGTGGAGGGTGCCAAGGACTTGTGCCGTAACACACGCGGACCAGTAGCCTCCATCTGCTATCAGGCACTGTTGCATATTCGTGAGCGCGTAGAGGACATCGACCGCCAGCTGACGAACTACGGACAGGTACAGCTGTCGAACCTGGAGAAGGGATGCTCATGGATACGTCTCTTCATCGCTGTTGCTCCCTCGTTGGGATTCTTAGGAACGGTGATTGGTATGGTGATGGCTTTCGACCAGATAGAGAGTGCAGGAAATATCAGTCCTACGATTGTCGCCAAAGGTATGAAGGTGGCACTGATTACCACCATCTTCGGTATCATCGTTGCTATCATCCTGCAGTTCTTCTACAGCTATATCCTCTCGAAGATAAACCGTCTGACCGCTCAGATGGAAGAAGGTGCCATCACACTGATGGACAGCATTACTAACTATAAGGCACGTAACAATGGCTGAAGCAGGTAGTTTCTTTCTGGCAGAGGTGATGCTGTGGCTGATGTATATCGTGATGGGCATTGCCGTGGTAGTGACGATTGTCTCTACGGTGCGTTCTTTTTGGTTGAGCAACAAGAAATAATTGACAATAATGCGGTTCCGTCGTAAACAGAATGAGGTTCCTGAACTGAACACTACATCGACAGCAGACATTTCGTTTATGCTGTTGGTGTTCTTCCTGGTGACCTCGTCGATGGATACTGACCACGGCTTGGGACGCCAGCTGGCACCGATGGATGACCAGCGTCAGGAGCAGCGTGACATCAACCGCTCTAACGTGTTACAGCTAAGCATCGACGACAACGATGTGCTGTCGTGTGACGGCAAGACGGTGACACTTGATGAGCTGCGTCAGCAGGTGGAGAGTTTTCTGGCCTCCAGGCAGAATAGCCAGTATGTCATTGCGGTAGAGACGGGTCGTAAGACCAGCTATAACGCCTATTTCGAGATGCAGAACAGTATTGTGGCTGCCTATCGGAAGTTGGATATCAAGCCTATGAAAATCATGGAAGGAGTGAAGAGTGAGTAGATTCAGACAACAGAAAGAGAGGAATGTGCCCGGCTTGAACCTGGCATCACTACCTGATTTGATATTCACGGTACTCTTTTTCTTTATGATTGTCACCCACATGCGTGATGTAGACCCCAAGGTACAGTATGACGTGCCACAGGGCACCGAGTTGACCAAGGAGGTGAACAAGCGCGGACTGGTATATATCTTCATCGGTAAACCCGTAGACGCACAGGGTCATCTGCTCTCTGACGAGACACGCATCCAGATGGGTGATCGCTATGTGACGGTGGCAGAGATTGGCGACGAGATTGCCAAGGAGCGCAATTGCCTGTCGGAAGACGACCGTCAGCGTCTGACGGTGACCATTCGTGCCGACAGAGATACCGAGATGGGTATCATCAATGATGTGAAGCAGGAGCTGCGCAAGGCAGGAGCGCTGAACATCAACTACTCAGCAGAGAAAAAAGTGAAAAAGCAAAGCGTGAAACAAAAATTATAAAGAAGATTATGGCAACTCAGAAACTTGACAAGTTGGATCAACGGATCCTACACATGATTAGTGAAGACGCACGTGTGCCCTTCCTAGAGGTGGCTCGTGTGTGTAATGTGAGTGGCGCTGCTATCCATCAGCGTATCCAGAAACTGACGGCTATGGGCATTCTGCGTGGTTCGCAGTTTATCATTGACCCAGAGAAGATCGGCTATGAGACTTGTGCCTATATTGGTCTGAACCTGAAGAATCCAGAAGATTTCGACCATGTGCTGGAGGCATTGAAGAAGATTCCAGAGGTGACGGAGTGTCACTATACGACGGGTAATTATGATATGTTTATCAAGATATATGCCCGTAACAACCATCACTTGCTGACTATCATCCACGACCAGTTGCAGCCCTTAGGACTGTCCAGCTCACAGACGCTCATCTCGTTCCATTCGGCCTTTGAGCGACAGCTGCCTATCAGCGAGCCTGCGGAAGAAATGAGCGAGCCTTAACGGGCTCGCTCATAATCTGTAAAGGCGTATTCAAAGGCATGACGTTCATCCTTTGGATGCGCTTCTTTGTTGACTACCTGCCAGTCGCTATAGTCAGGAAAGAAAGCATCGGCCTGTGCTGGTGTGTCATCGACCTCTGTCAGACATAGACGATCGGCCATGCTGATGGCTTGTTCGTAGACACGTGCTCCACCTATTATATAAATATCTTCGTCAGGACGGCAACTCTTGAGGGCTGCGTCGAGGGTTGGGTAGACGTCACAGCCTGGCAACTCGCTGATGGTAGACGACAGCACCACGTTACGGCGGTTGGGCAGGGCACCCTTGGGCAAGCTGAGATAGGTGTTGCGTCCCATAATGATGGTGTGACCTGTGGTGAGCGCCTTGAAACGCTTCAAGTCGTTGGGCAACCAATAGATGAGCTTATTCTCGAAACCGATGGCGCGGTTCTTGGCTACTGCTGCAATGATATTGATCGTCATCGTGTAGCCTCCTTGAAACGTTCGAGCAGCCATTCCTTCTGCTCGGCAATGGTCATGTGTGAATTGTCGAGCAGGATGGCGTCGTCAGCCTGGCGCAAGGGCGATACCTCACGGTGTGAGTCGATATAGTCGCGCTCCTGCACATTCTTCAGGATATCCTCGTAGTCGGCCTCCATGCCTTTGCCTTTCAACTCGTCGAAACGGCGCTGGGCACGAACCTCTGCACTAGCGGTGACGAAGATCTTCAGTTCGGCATCAGGGAATACTACGGTACCAATGTCGCGACCATCCATCACGACGCCCTTGTCCTTACCCATCTGTTGCTGCTGAGCCACCATGGCCTCACGGACAAAGCCCAGTGTGGCAATTGGACTGACATGGTTGCTGACCTCCATGGTGCGGATGTCGTTCTCTACCAACTCGCCGTTCAGGTAGGTGTCAGGACGGCCTGTCTCGGCATTGAACTGGAACGAAATCTGGATATTGGGCATCTGCTCACGCAGTGCTGCCTCGTTGATGCCGTCAGCAGTAAACAGTCCGTGACGCAGGGCATAAAGGGTGACACAGCGGTACATGGCACCTGTGTCGACATATACGTAGCCCACCGTGCGGGCCAGGTCTTTGGCCATCGTGCTCTTGCCGCACGAAGAGTGGCCGTCAATAGCTATTGTAATCTTTTTCATAATATCTTAAATCTTACATCTAACCTCTTACGTCTTTATACGCTCACCTCAGCCTTGATATGTGGCCATGGGTCGTAGCCCTCCAGTTCGAAGTCCTCGAACTTAAAGTCGAAGATGCTCTTTACATCAGGATTGATTTTCATGGTGGGCAGTGGGCGTGGCTCACGGGTCAGCTGCAACTTCGCCTGTTCCAGATGGTTCAGGTAGAGATGCGTGTCACCCGTAGTATGGATGAAGTCGCCAGGTACCATATCGCAGACCTGTGCCATCATCTGCAGCAATAGGGCGTACGAGGCAATGTTGAACGGTACACCAAGGAAGGTGTCGGCACTGCGCTGGTAGAGCTGCAAAGACAGACGACGTCGGCCGTCGGGCAGGGGAGCAGTATAGAACTGGAAGATGGTGTGACAGGGAGGCAGCGCCATCTTGTTGACCTCTGCCACGTTCCATGCCGATACAATCATACGGCGTGAGTCGGGATTGTTCTTCAGCTGATCTACCACATATTGTATCTGGTCGATGGTACCGCCAGCATAGTCGGGCCATGAGCGCCACTGGTGACCATAGACGGGTCCCAGCTCGCCATTCTCGTCGGCCCACTCGTTCCAGATGCGTACACCGTGTTCCTGCAGGTATTTCACGTTGGTGTCGCCCTGCAAGAACCATAGCAGCTCGTAGATGATGCTCTTCAAATGCAGCTTCTTGGTGGTCAAGAGGGGGAAACCGTCTTGCAGGTTGTAGCGGCTCTGCGTACCAAAGATGCTGATGGTACCTGTTCCTGTGCGGTCACCCTTCTGGGTGCCCTCAGTCAGGATTCTGTTCAGTATGTCTAAGTATTGCTTCATAGTCGTTGGGTATATGAGTAGTTCTTATTCTCCATTCTTTAGGGTATAGGTTGTTGGCACGGGTGCCGATATTCTTCATCAGGCCTAATGGGTGGCCCATAAAGCATACCTCCACCATGCCACGTGGTGTGCCTTCAGGCAGTACCAAGGCCTCACCACGCAGATAGGCGATAGCCTGTTGGTAGGTTAGATTGAGAGACTCACCCCCATCCCCTCCCTGTGAGGGAGGGGAGGATAATGTGTTGAGTAAGGATTCTTCCTTCCCCTTATGACCCTTGGGAGTCTTTTTACTCCCTTCCCTCGCAGGGAGGGGATGGGGGAGAGTCTTCTTCTTCAGCACGCACATAAACAGTCCCTCACTACGCGTGATGCCTGGGATGAAACGGTAGACGGCTTCGTGGAAACCCTCCAGCAAGGAGCCTGTGATGTTCCATTCGGGACGGATGTCGATGGGCACCACCTCCATGTCGTCGTATTGCTGCAAGAAGTAACGGATGTTCTCCTCGTTCTCCTTAGTATTAAAGGTACACGTACTATATATCAGTAGTCCGCCAGCGTTCAGACAGGCCCAGGCGTCGTCGACGATGTCGCGCTGCAACTGCCAGCACTTCTCTACGTTCTGTTCACTCCACTCGCGGATGGTCGCTTCGTCCTTGCGGAACATACCCTCGCCAGAGCAGGGCACATCGCAGAGAATGAGGTCGAACATCAGTTTGCTCTTACGGTAGTCCTTGGGGTAGTTGTTGGTGACAAGGTGGTTTTCGTAGCCCCACTTCGTCACATTCTCCAACAAGATGTTGGCACGGTTGCGGATGGGCTCGTTGCTGTAGAGCACGCAGTCCTTAGGCAGTGCAGCGCGTAGCAGGGTCGACTTGCCACCAGGAGCAGCACAGAGGTCCAAAGAAGTGAGAGGTCTGATGGCTGATGGCTCATGGTTGACGAAGGCGTTGTGCATCTGTCTCAATACCTCGTCGAGAAACATCGACGCTGCCTCTTGCACATAGTAGCAGCCCGCATGCAGCAGGGGGTCCATCGTGAAACTGGGACGCTGCTTCAGATAGTAGCCGCCACGGCACCAGGGCACGGGCGTCGCCTCTTCTATCTGCCAGCTGTCATCTGCCATCTTCTCCGGATTCAGTCGTATGCTCACAGGAGGCTCCTCTTCAAACGACTGTAGGTAGCGTTCGAAGCGTTCCTCGCCCATCAGCAGGCGTGTTTTTTCCGTAAAAGCAGCAGGTAGTTGTGTCATTTGCTTGCAAAATTAAAAAAAAAATTGCACCTTTGCAACTAATTTAGGATTAATTACGTCTAACGGGTAAAAACAACAAAAAAGAAAGGTATGAAAAGAATCATTTTTTCCCTGATGACCGTAGCGCTGTTGACGTCCTGCAATATCCATGTAGATAAGACCGTCTCCAGCTATGTTGAGGAGTCCCGCCCATTGACAGGTTTCGAACGTATTGCCATGATGGGGGCTATGGATGTGGAGTATATACAAGCCGACTCCTTCTCTGTGAAGGTGCAAGCCAGCAATGTCGACGAGGTGATGAAGGTAGAAACCGTATTGGAGGGCAACGAGTTGAAAATCAGTATGAAGAATGGCTCGCGCTTTCTCCATTTCGGCGATACCAATGCCGATGATATTAAGGTGCTTGTCACCTCTCCCGACTTCCTCGGCATCAGTCTGATGGGCTCTGGCGACTTCCTGAGTGGCCGGCCGTTGGATACCGATACGCTCACGATAGAGTTGAGAGGCTCTGGCGACATCCACTTTACTGATGTCATCTGCGACCAGGTCAGCGTGTCCCTGATAGGTTCTGGCGATGTGTCGTTGGACAGGGTGCAGACACAGTGGGGGCAGTTGGACCTGATAGGTTCTGGCGATATCGATGTGTTCTTTGACCAGAGTGGAGAGGTCAACGCACAGGTGAAGGGCTCTGGCGACATAGATATGAAGGGTACTGTCCGCAAAATGAACAAGCTGGTGCGTGGCTCTGGCGATATTGACACCGACGAGCTGATGGTCAGATAGCATGTGGAATAAATACAAAACAAATACGAATATGAATATGAAACAGATTTTAATTACTTTGACGATGTTGTTCGTGTTGGGCACAACCACCGAGGTCGTAGCCCAGAAACACCGCCACACCCCACAGTCCCAGCAGGCTGAGTTGGTGGACTCAACGAGTAAGAATGGTGTCGATGCTTTCTCTGACACCACGAGTATAGACACCGGTACCGTTACCAAGCACAGGTCTACGGTGACAGTGACGACGCAGACATCGCCATGGAGTTCAAAAACCACGACCTATGAAGTGGACGATGACGATGTCTCTGGTGCGATGGACCAGGTCTTCCGCAAATTTGACAAAGGCCTTGCCGGCATGTTCTTCGTGCTGATGGTGTTGCTCATCATCTTTGTTATCTCGCCCGTCCTCATCATCGTTGCCCTGTTCTACTTCATCAACAGGAACCGCAAGGAGAAGATGCGCCTGGCACAGATGGCCATGCAGCAGGGACAACCCATCCCCGAGCAGTTGCTGAACGAACAGCCAGGCAATGTCGACGAGGAGTATAAGAAAGGTATGCGCCAGTGCTTTGTCGGCGTGGGTCTGATGATCTTCCTGGGCTTTGCTGCCGGTACGGTGGGCTTTGGCGTCGGTGCACTGGTGTTCTGCATCGGACTGGGTAAGGTGTTCGTCTCGAAGACAACGAACCGTAAGAATTATGTGGATGACAAGAATGATATCACTAAATTATAGGAGACTGTAATCATGACAAAGAGACTATATCGCGGCAACGACCGCATCCTTGGCGGTGTCTGCTCAGGAATTGCCGAGTATCTGGATTTCGACCCTGTGGCTGTGCGTCTGGCATACGCCTTCCTCACCATCTGCACCTGTTTCTCGGGTGTGCTGTTCTATATCGTGGCATGGATTGTGATGCCCGAAAAGAATCTGTTAGAGAATCGGTAAAAATAGATAAGAGGTAAGGGTGGCACTGCTCAATAGTGACATAGTACTGGTTACGCAGGTGGCGGTATCCGGCAACCGACGGGCTTTCGATGAGCTCGTACGCCGATATCAGTCACCTGTCCGTCGGTTCTTCCTGAGCCAGACCATGGGCGACGAGCAGTTGAGCGACGACCTGGCACAAGACACGTTCATCAAGGCCTATACGAGTATCACCTCCTTTCGGGGGCTCTCCTCTTTCAAGACGTGGCTGATGCGCATCGCCTATAACTTGTTCTACGACTATGTACGGTCTAACAAGTCCCCTAAGTTAGGGGACGATAGGGGTCTGAACAAGGCCTCTTCAGACCCCCAACCCCCTAACTTAGGGGGCTCAAATTCCGATCTGAGGCTCGATCTCTACGCAGCTCTGGCACTCCTGAAGCCTGACGAACGCACGTGTATCACCCTGCAGCTCATCGATGGCTATGACATTGCAGGTATTGCCAAGATTACACAGATGAAGGAGGGTACCGTGAAGTCGCACCTCTCCCGTGGAAAAGAGAAATTAGCAAACTATTTAAGACAGAATGGATATGACCGAAGATAACGACCTTTTGTTGAAGCAGTTCTTCCAGGAAGTAGCACAGCAGCAGATTGCTGACAATGGTTTTACGGAGCGCGTCATGCAGCGGCTGCCGCAACATACCTCGTTGGCGGCCCGTCGCACGTTGCTCACCCGTCTGTGGACAGCCTCCTGCATCGTGGTATTTGCCGTGCTGTTCGTCGTCTTCCATGGCTGGGAGTTGCTGACCATCCAGTTTGAGGTCATGCTACAGACGTTGTCTGTCCAGACCTTCAGCGTCAATCTGCTGATGGCGGCTACCGTGCTTTTCGGATTGCTCTTTGTCGGTGTTGGTGAGGTTATTTCTTCGGAAATAGCCCGTAGGTAGTACGCAGCACGACAAACTCTGTGCGGCGGTTTAGCTGGTTGCAAATCTCCTGCTGTTCTTCGTCGAGCGTCTTGATGTACTCTTCTGTCAAGACATCGCCCTCTTTCAGGAATGGGTATTTCTCCGTCAACTTGCGACGGATAGTCTTAGGTTTCTCCTTGCCGTAGCCGACGGGCTTCAGACGGTCACTGGCTACACCGTGGGCGGTGAGGTATTCCACCACACTCTCGGCACGGCGCTGTGCCAACATCTTATTATACTCTGCAGAACCTTTATAGTCACAGTGTGCTGACAACTCGATGGTCACGTTGGGATTCTCGCCCAACAGGACTACCAGCTTGTCGAGGGCTGTCGTCGACTCAGGACGTAGCGTGGCCTTGTTGAAATCATAGAAGATATTCTCGATGAGTACGGGAGCTGTGATGCTAGCCAATGGGAACTGCAACACATACTCTTCCGACTCGCTGACGGGTTCCACACGCAGACGCTCCTGATGGTTCAGGTAACCTTTACAAGTTCCTAGGAATACGTAGTCGACATCAGGCTTGATCTGCTGGGTAAACGAACCGTCGCCCTTTACGCTGAGCTTCAGATTGGTACCGTCGTTGCCCACCATGTAGACCTGAGCCTGTGGCAACTCATAGCCGTCCTGCTCATACACCCAGCCCTTGACAGTCTGCACAATCTCTGGGTTGTAGAAGGAGTAGATATGATCCCACCCTTTGCCGTCACCACGGTTGCTGGAGAAGAATCCTTTGTTGAGCAGTCCTTCGAAGGTCATGCCGAAGTCATCACCCTGCGAGTTCAATGGGTAGCCAGGGTGCTGGACCTCTCCATCTTCTACATAGTAGATGTCCAGTCCTCCCATGCCTTCATGGCCATCGCTGGAGAAGTAGAGGTCGCCATTGGGACGGAAGGTGGGGAATAGCTCGTCGCCAGGGGTATTGATGGGGGCACCCAGATTCTCTACGCCGCCCAGACCACTCGTAGTGATAGCCACACGCCAGATGTCATAGCCGCCCAGTCCACCAGGCATGTTGCTGGTAAAGTAGAGCCACTGACCGTCAGGGCTGACAGCAGGGTGGGCATAGGCCGATAACGTGTCGCGGGTGATAACCAGTTCGGTGGCCTTGCTCCATGCTGCATCTGAACGGTTGCTGGTCACGATGGTGGCATAGCGTGGGTAACTGGCATCGCTACGACATTGGGTGAGATACATGGTTCGTCCATCTGGCGAAAAGCTACAGGCGCCCTCGTCGTATTCGCTGTTTAGCTCAGAGTCTATCGCCTCTGGTCGCTGCCACTTGCCCTTGTCGTCTTTCTGCGACAGGAAGATATCGGCATTCTTTGTTCCTGTAATACCACTCAACTCATCGCCCTTCGCCTGGTTGCGCGTAGAGGTGAAAAACAGCTGGTTGTTCTCCTCGCCAGCCAGCATCGGAGAATAGTCAGCACGGCGTGAATCGAAGAGATGCTCGCGCTTGACAGTATAGGCTGAACCCTCTTTCTTCCATGTTGGAGCCTGTTGAGCAGACAGCAGACCAGTCTTGGCTAGCTGTTCGTAATTCCGCGATTCCGTAGATCCGTCATTCCTCATAGAGTCCAGAAAGGTCTGGAAGGTCTTCTCTGCCTCCTTGTAGCTGCCATTCTTCATCAGCTGTTGGGCCAGATGCAGGTATGTCAGCGAGTCTGTCTGCTTATAGCGGATGGCATTGTTGTATGCGGCAATAGCCTTCTGCGTATAGTTGATGTGCCGATAGCACTCCGCCATTTTCAGCGCTACTTTTCCACGCTGTGTACGCTCCTTGGCAGGTGTTTGTGAGTAGGCTTTCTTATATTGCGTTGCGGCATCATAGTATTCGCCCAGCGCATGGAAACGGTCTCCCTTCTTGATAGCCTGTTCTGCACCACACCCCGTCAGGAGCATGGTCGTTACAATGATACCTGTTATAATAGAAAAGAGTCTGCGCATACCTTTATATAACGCAGGCGATCCTTGTTTTATTGTATTTACCTCCTTTTCGCCTAATCTTTTGTGAATCCGAGGGTGAGCACACTGATGCGGATGCCCTCAACGTCTTGGAGGGCATGAGCACAGGCGATGAGCGTAGCACCAGTGGTACAGATGTCGTCAATGAGCAAGACGTGCTTGCCTTGTAACTGGTTGGCGTCCTTGAGTTGGAAGGTGTCGGCAACATTCTCCTGACGCTGCCAACGGTTCAGCGTCGTCTGACTCTGATGGAAGTCTTTGCGACGGAGTGCCTTGGTGACAATAGGCAAGTGGGTGACGTCGCTAATGCCGACGGCCAGCTGTTCGCTCTGGTTATAGCCACGTTGACGCAGTCGTTTGCGTGACAATGGTACGGGTAATAGTACATCGATATCGCTAAAGAAGTCGGAGAGTTGCATTTCTTTCGCCATGACACGCCCCATATCTTCGCCAATGTCAGGGCGATTGTTGTATTTCAGTCGGTAGACCAGTTGTGCTGTCTCGGAGTGTGGCTGGTAGTAGAACAGGGCTGCTGCCTTCTGGACATTTGTCAGTTTCCAGAACAGCTGAGCCATGGGATTGTCTAATGGCTTCAGGTGGAAATTGGTACGTGGCAGATGAAACAGACACACGGCGCAGAGTGAGCGCTCGCTAGGTGCCAGCCGATGGTCACACACCACGCAGGCTCGTGGGGAGATAAAGTCAAGAAAACGCGTAATCCAGTTCATTCTTCAAACTCTTCGTCGACGTCTAAGCATTGGCGTATAATGTCGAAGGTGAAGCCGCGACCCAGCGCAAAGCGTATCAGCTTCTGGTTGAGTTCATAGTCGCTGGCAGCTTTGGTGCTGCGACGTTTCTGTTGGAGCAGAGGTTTCAATACCTTGAGATATTCCTCATCGTCCACCTCGTCGAGTACCCGCTGGCGGATGTCTTCGTCGATATGCTTCTGCCATAGGGCTTGCTCCACTTTGCGACGCCCCCACTTGTTATAGCGTACCTTATCTTTGACGAAGGCACGGGCATAGCGCTCGTCATCGACATAGCGCTCGCTGACCAGACGCTGCATGACGCGGGCCTGCTCCTCTTCCGGTAGTTCCCAGCGACGCATCTTCTCCAGCATCTCGTGTTGGCAGTGCTCGGCTTGCGCACAGAGTGCAGCCAGCGTCAGATAGGCATCTTGCTCTGTCTTTTGTTTCATCGTATAGCTTGTATAAAACGCGTCTTGCCAAACTGGTCGTCGTGGGCTGTGACGTTGAAGCCCAGTTCGAGCAGGCGCTCTTCAATGATTTCTTCGTATAGTGGGTTGGTCTCCAGCCATAGCTCTCCGCCAGGGTGCAGGGCAGACTGGGCGTAGTTCATGATGGGTACATAGAACTGCAACGGGTCGTCGTCGGGCACGAAGAGCGCTATCTCTGGTTCGTAGTCCAGCACGTTGGCATCCATCTCCTCGGCCTCGCTGTCGCAGATATAAGGCGGATTGCTAACGATGAGGTCCCATTGTGGTGCCACTTGGTAGGTCTGCTGCAGCATGTCGTTCTCTATCACGTTGACGTTTGCCCCCAGCTGCTCTGCATTTCCTTTGGCCACACGCAGGGCGATAGGGGAGATGTCCCAGGCAGTAACTTGACTGTTGGGAATGTCGAGGGCCAGCGTGATAGCGATGCAGCCGCTGCCTGTGCCGATGTCGAGGACCTTGCGATTGGCGGAACCAATCGCCACATGCTTTGTGATGAGGCGGCACAGGTGCTCCGTTTCTGGGCGTGGTATCAGGATGCCAGGCTCTACGTGATACTGTCGTCCGCAGAAGTCGGCAACGCCTAACACGTACTGTACGGGCTCGTTGTCAGCCAGTCTTTTGGCAATTTCTTGCAGTTCTGCTTGGCAGTCTGCCGATAATTGTGTATCTTTGCCGAGGTAAATGTCTGAGAGCGATAGGCCAAAACGTACCTCATAGACCATCTGTGCGATAGCTTTTGCCTCGCCATCACCATAGAGCGGTGCCAACTGGTGCCACAATTCGTTGTAATTCATAGTGCAAAAATAATCATTTTATGGAAAACGACCAAATAATCGTTGACGAAAAATTTATGCGACGTTGCCTGCAGCTGGCAGCCAATGGTATTCAAGGTGCACGACCCAATCCGATGGTGGGTGCTGTGATTAGCCTCCCCCCAGCCCCCTCCAAAGGGAGGGGGAGTTGGAGGATAATCGGCGAAGGCTACCACGTTCGTTGTGGTCAGGGTCATGCGGAGGTCAATGCCTTTGCCAGCGTACGACTCGAAGACGAGCCTTTGCTGAAGGATGCCACCATCTATGTCTCGTTAGAGCCCTGCTCCCACTATGGTAAGACGCCGCCTTGTGCCGACCTTATTATTAAGAAAGGTGTGCGTCGTGTGGTGGTAGGCACGATAGACCCCTTTGCCGAGGTGCAGGGCAGGGGTATCAAGAAATTGCAGGATGCTGGCATCGATGTCACCGTAGGTGTGCTGGAGAAAGAGTGTCAGTGGCTGAATCGCCGTTTCTTTACCTATCACTCCAAGCACCGTCCGTATATCATCCTGAAGTGGGCACAGACGGCCAACGGCTTTATCGATGACCACGGGAAAGCCCTGCAGATTAGTAACGAACAGACACAGATGCTCTCTCATCAGCTGCGTGCTGAGGAGGATGCTATCCTGGTGGGTCATACCACCGATGCCAGAGAACATCCACAGCTGACCGTTCGCCACTGGCACGGTCCTAATCCCAAGCGCGTCGTCTTGACACACCAGCGCCCCCTGTCCCAGCTCATCGACGACCTCTATCAGCAGGGCATCCAGTCGCTCATCGTCGAGGGTGGTCGCCAGACCCACGAGTCGTTCATCCAAGCAGGTCTGTGGGATGAAATCCGTGTGGAGACAGGCACCATCACCGTCAGTGATGGCACCCGTGCACCACAACTTCCTGCCAACGTCTCGCTGCTCAGTCGTAAGATGTACGATGGCAACATTTTGTGTTGTTACCTAACAACCTAACATAATGGGCTGAAACACCTTTGTACAGAGGACTTAAACGACGTTAGGTCTGATTGCCAGACCTAACACGAGACCTAACATCAGACCTAACGTTCGTTTGTTTCAAGCCGTTTTCATGGGCACCACCCTGT
>CADCAG010000029.1 GCA_902799355.1 uncultured Bacteroidales bacterium | reverse complement strand
TCGGCCTTTTCCTCCTTTTAACAACAAAGGTAAGGAATTGGCCGGTATTGAGCAAATTCTTCACTGATATTCTCTATCAGAGTGCAAACTTAGAGACCCGACTGTTTGGTTTTCAGCCTCTACATAGATATTTTACAAACGATAATTGCATATACCATGGAGTTTTCTCTTTTGGTTCCCATAATAGGGAATTACTGCGTATTGTTTGTTCATCGTTTACATACTTTTCGTCATCCTCTTCCTTTACGACACTATCAATAGTTATTATCCATGCAGAATGGTTATCTTGATTATTTTCTGTTCTTCTTCTAAATTCCTCACCCATCTCCTGTATCGTCTTTTGCGAAGAAAGCAATTTTATTAGTTCTGCATCCTTCATGTTCTCCAACATTCCATCAGAGCAAAGAAAGAAACAATCTCCAGTTTTTATATCTGTCGTATGAGCAATATCTATCTTAGGATGTCGCTCAAGACCTGGTGTGATGGCACGTGTAATGACATTCTTCTTATAATTTCCTATCTCGTTAAAGCTTAGCTCTCCTGCCATATACATATCATAAGCCAACGAGTGATCTCTACTCTTATAGAGAATTCGTTTCTCGGAAGGGCGGACATGATAAATACGGCTATCTCCTATATGAGCCATTACTGCCCCACCTTGGTGTAAACACAATAAGGTCATTGTACTTCCCATCTGACGCGATGAACCATTGTCAAACTTATTAATCCTGCAAAACACTTCATTGAGAGCATTTTGTATTACATAATCCATAAGCACTCCCTCCTTATAATGATTCAGGATGCATTCTGACATCACGTCACATACCAATTGACTTGCTACTTCGCCATGCTCATGACCACCCATTCCGTCACACAGAACAAAGAGTTTGTCATGTTCTGTTGCTAATGGAAAAGGGAAAAGCGAGTCTTCTTGATTGGTTCGCATCCCCAACTCCATGATAGCATGCGGCTGAGATATCTGTATTTTCATTCGTCCGAAATATATTCTAAAGATGTGTTCCCCATCAACAACACATCACCATAACACATATCTACTCTATCAACGGCGTCCAACGGATAATCACCCTTCAGTAGTGGCTTTTGCTGAATTTTCTCATCAGAACGCAAATCGCTCAATATTGCTTTGACTCGACCATTTGGCAATTTCACTATTTCGATTTCTGCATGAATACGGCTCATTGACATATCATTGACAGGTATTTGAATCGTTGCTTCGGAATTCGGGCTTTTACGTCCTATGGTATTCTTTCCTTCAAGCAAAGGATAACAGATGTCATTCCAGCGTAAGCCGCCAATGACATCTTTATCCTTATGTGTAGCCAGTATTGTTTTGCCAATATCAAAAGCGACCCTTATCCGAGCATTACACGAAGGATTAGGACATTGTATCAGAAGTGATGGTACATTCTGAGGATTACTGACTTCCAATACACCTCCACATTTGGGGCATCTAATCTTCTTTGACGGCATCATTATACTATGATTGCATTATCAATATCTGATCCTATATCTATCATAGTGTCATCATCATTCATGACAACATCTTCTATACTTTCTGAGGTGGGAATATTATTGTTTTCATCAACCAAAGTATGTAATGAGTCCTGAATCAATGAAGAAGTTTCAGATAAATCTTCCTCCGTATCTACCGATGCGTATACCTCATATGTTTCACCGTCATTCGGAACCTCTACAAGAATCTCACCATCATTCAGAACCTCTGCAAGAGTCTCATCGTCATTAGGAGTATCAACAAGAACACCACCATCTATGATTTCTTCTGGATTCTCACCCAAAAAACGAACCTCCGGATTATCAACGAGTTCTCCATCCGAAATAGGCTCATCATTATCCGCAGTTATGGGTTCCTCTATCGGGTCGCCTAAAGCAGATCCATTGGAATTGGGTTCGTTCGCCAATATACCTCCCTCTATCGGTTCGTCTAAATTTGACCCATTGGGCTCAGGGGCATCTGCTTTTGCATCATTAGTGCCAGCTATCAGTTGCTCCTTGTCTTGTTCCTTCAATTGCGCCCACTCATCCTCAGTATAAGTTGTGTATTTGTTTCCGTTCCATTCAAACACACCACCTACGCCCAATTCTCTGCGTGCAGTAGAAAAGGCCTGACCAAAAGACACGCTTTCGTTTGTACTTGTTGGGGGCACTACTTCTGTTCCTTCCGGGTTTGACTCCTCAGTTTTTACTTCTGTCTCTACTAATGACTCTCCTTGTAGCTCATCAGACAATGTTTCTTCTTTCAATTGTTGAGTTGCAGCAAAACTTGTACTTGCGCCTATCATAATACCAGTAACTCCGCCAATTGAGACGGCTTTCCATTTTTTCCCATTCTCTTTCATAGCTATAGTTGTTTTAAGTTAATAAAATGTTCATTTGTTAGACGCAAAGTTAAGAAATTATTCCACTCCTATCAACTTTGGAGGGCTATGATCCACGTAATACGCCGATTTTATGATAAAATAAGCGCTTTTACGGAGATTCTATCCCTTCATTCATCACACTTTGTATTTAACCTTGCAATATGGGCAAGAGGTTCGTTTGCTAATAATATCATAAGATTGGTTACCCAAGAATTGTCCACAGCTTGGACAAACATATTGTTTGGGGAACCCATCACGTATTTCCTGCTGCAGACGAGGCATTTTTGCAGAATCAAGATATGCTTTGATAAAGAATGCGGCAGACACAATACCAGCCATAGCGTAGAGTAAAAGAAATAAGGGATTATCACGACCAGTGAAAATACTCAGAAGCATAGCAGCCATAGTTATCAGTCCTGTGGCTGAGCGCAAGACTCCTGAACGACGTTCTTTTATCTGTAGTTGAAGTAGCTGTTCCTGATAATCATTCCAAATCTTTTCTAAATTCCTAATATTTACATATTTGGGGATAAAAGAGTCAATGTCATGCCAGTTCAATAGGTAGTGCTCTTTCCCCAATTCTATGTAATCCTCTTTCTTTATTCGTTTACGCTCTACAGGCATCCCATTTACATAAGTATCGTTTCCAATATTGAGATTTTCCAATGTGAACTGTCCCTCGTCATCAACATTTATGCTAATGTGCTCTCGGCTTACCCCTGAGGGTACTTCTTCTTTCACACCAACAACTGTAGTTTTACCGTCAATACTAATCCTCAGCTGGGATGTCTTTGCATCTCGACCTATAATGATAATCATCTCTTTTATACTTTTTTCTTGGTTAATAAATTTTTCATGCATCGCAGTGCCTCTTTTGAAACTTGTAGCTGATAGGCAAAACGTTCTAGGTCGGATAATACTAATCGCTGTTTTCCTATATTGATGCTATAAACGTATTCATAGTTCACTATAAAACGTTTGCCCACTCGCATAAACATTCTTGCTTCTTTACCAAACTGTTGTGTTAATGTCTGCTCGATTTTTATAAGACTCATGCCCAATACTCCTTTCAACTTATTCTTGGTCACGACGTAAGTATAATTGCCGTCTGCTTCAAAATAAACGATTGTATCAATCTTTACTCGCAACAATTCACACGTACTGCTGAGCCGTTCTGCTTACCAGGAATCCAGCGAGGCATGGACTTAACCACGCGCTGTGCTTCCTTGTCGAGTGACGGGTCTACGGACTTCACGACGCGAACATCGGTAATCGAACCGTCCTTCTCAACGACGAACGTTACGATAACACGTCCTTGGATACCGTTCTCCTCAGCAACAACCGGATACTTGATGTTCTTTGACAGGTACTCGAACAGGGCCGAAGGACCACCGGGGAATGACGGCATTTGTTCAACAACGTCGAACACCTTCGTCTCTTCCTCCTTCGGAGGCTCGGGCTGTGCGATAACATCATTAGCCTTCTTTTTGGGGGCATCTTTTGAGGTAGTCTCCCACCTAACGTCTTTTTTCTCTGTTGCTTTTCCTCTTTCTGCTTTTCTCGTGCTTCGGGCGGTTCTTTTACTTTCTGGCGTATTGTCTATTTCCTGTGATTCAGTCTTCAAATAGTTATTAGCAATTGAATCAACTACTTCAGATGGAGAGGCAGTATTTGTTGTTTTGGGGGAGAAATAATAATATCCTCCAGCTATTACAGTCAGACAAATAATCGACGTAACAATCCATTTCTTATATGGCTTTTCTTCTAAATCACTAAAGTCATATTCTATTGGGATTTCTTCCTCTTCTGTTGAGGTTTCTTCCGCATGGATAACTTCTTGGGGAACAGAATTAACAAAGCGTGTTGTGTCATCATATTCCTCAACCTTCGGTTTATCTATAACAAATGGTTTTTGTAGAAAATCTCGAACCTCAGTAACTGATTGTGGACGTAACGAACGTTTGGGTTTCATCATCCATGTAATCATGTAACGCATTTTCTCGCTTACTTCAGAAGGGAAAATAAAAGCATCACCATCTTGGATGTCAGAAACAGATGGAGGTTGTTGGTTCGTCAGCAAATTGTAGAGTGTGGCCCCCAAAGAATAAAGATCAGTCCATGCTCCTATTCGCTCCATATTCTGGTCAACTTGCTCTGTAGGAGCATAGCCTGGAGTGTAACACATTGATGTTGTTGTTGCCCCACTCCCGTCTGCTGCGAACTGCTTACTTGAACCGAAGTCAATCAAGGCTACGTTACCATGCTTATCTATAAGTATATTGGCAGGTTTAAGGTCAAGATGCCAAATATCCATGCTGTGTACCTCCGATAGTGCTTCAAGCACTTGCGACAGTACATCAAGAGTTTCTTGTTCAGACAAGGGAGTTTGAGTACGCTTCAGTCTGGCGGCTAAAGATTCACCATCAACGAAATCCATCACATAATACGCTGTACCATTTTCTTCAAAGAGATCATGTACGCCAATGATATGAGGATTATGCAACTTACGCAGTCGACGTGCTTCTTTTTTGAATTTTTCCTTTTGTCCTTCAAACTGAGTGATATTGGTACGGTTACTTACGCTTACAGTCGTGTTATTATCATCACGCTCGCTGATGCCTCTAATAAAGAACTCCTTCAAAGCATACTGTTCGTCAAACTGTAAATTTGTAATAACGTATGTATTACCAAAACCACCAGATGCGAGGTAACCATCGATGCGATATTTACCCATCTGGAGTACTGCTCCGACAGGCAACATAGCATTAGTATCCATAGCTTGATGTTCTGACATCCGAAAGATGTTATAGCCTCCCAGACACCCCAGATTCGGCAATTATCAACTAGTTTTAGGTTAGCTTATGATACAAAAAAGGCGCAGGTGTCTGTTTCTCTGCCCATCCTGGAACAACAGGCCTTCGCATTGCCTCGCCACACAGGATAGACAACGCAGTTAGCCCACGCCAGTACGAACTATATAGAATGATGGTATATAGAAACGCACAACGTGACGCATCGGTTGTCATCTGTCTGTTGTGGCTTTGGAATTTGCGAAGTTCGTTGTTCACAACGACAGACGTTCGAAAACGTCTTTCTCATAAAATAAGACCGCCCGCTTTACCCTCAAGGGCTAACAAACGATACTGCAAAGATAGGAAGAAAATATGAACTATCCAAATTTTTAACGTAAAAATATGAAATCTCTTGTAAATAAGGGTATACCGATAAAGCGAAGCACTTGGATTACTCAGAACTGATCCGCATTTTTTTCAGAAACCCGATTTTTTTGCAACAAAGACTGTCAGACTGACAAAACGCCGATGATTGAAACAGGTGACAGTATCTGTTTCACTGGCAGTATTGAAAAAAGAAATCAGCGAGGTATTCACTTGAATAACCTCGCTGATATTCTTATTATTATTGTCTGTCGCCTAACGGATTACAGTGCTGACGCTGCAAAGAGCCAGTTGTAGATGCATGAGCAGATGCCGAAGAGGGCGATGCCTGCGGTGCAGATGACGAGCGCTACGCGGGTGTTACCATCGGTCTTGAAGGTAGGCAGCGGAGTCTCGGTCTGCTTGATATACATGGCCTTGACGATGAGCAGGTAGTAGTAGAGCGACACTACCGTGTTGACCAAGGCGATGAATACGACGAAGTATGCCCAGAAGGAACCCTGCTCGGCAGCAGCCATGAACACGAAGAACTTCGAGAACATACCCGCAAAGGGAGGAATACCTGCCAGTGAGAACAGGGCGAGCGTCATGAGGAACGCCAGCTTGGGGTTGGTCTGGTAGAGGCCGTCGTACGATGACAGAGTCGTCGTACCACACTTCTGCTCGACGGCTGAGATAACGGTGAAGACGGCCATGTTAGCGACGACATATACCAGGATGTAGTACATGAGCGAAGCCATGCCAGCCTGTGAAGCACCAATGACTGCCAACATGATGTAGCCGGCCTGAGAGATAGAGCTGAAGGCCATGAAGCGCTTGAGCTCGCTCTGACGGATGGCGAAGAGGTTGGCAACGGTGATAGAGAGCACGATGAGCACATAGAGCATGTACTCCCAGTAGTCTACCAGTGGAGCAAAGGCCTTGCAGAGGATGACCATAGCAGCAAAGGCTGCAGCACCCTTAGAGCAGACGCTCAGATAACCGGTGATAGCTGTAGGAGCACCCTCGTAGGTGTCGGCAGTCCAGAAGTGGAAGGGAACGAGCGACAGCTTGAAGCCCAGACCACTGAAGAAGAACACGAGACCGAGGATGGTCAACGGCGTAGCACCTTCGTAGACAGGATTGCTGCTCATAATGGCAATGGCAGCATCGTTGAAGTAGAGCGTACCGGTGGCAGCATAGACGAACGAAATGCCATAGAGCATGACGCCGCTAGAGAACGTTGCCACGAGGATATACTTGGCAGCAGCCTCGGCCGACTTCTTCTTCCACTTGTCGAAAGCTACCAGGCAGGCCATAGGCACTGAGGCAGTCTCCAGACCCAAGAAGAACAGCAGGAACGAGCCGCTGGACATCATGACGTACATACCGAGCAAGGTAGAGAGTACCAGCAGGTGGAACTCACCGGCATACTTCGAAGCCTCACGCTCCAGCCAAGGCTGAGCCATGACAACCACGATGAGTGTACCGAAGGTGAGGATGAGCTTCATGACCTGAGAGGCCTGAGAAGCGACATACATGCCACCGAAAGCCTCGGCAGGGCCGACCGTGGTCAGCATAATGGTCTGGCAGAGCAGCAGGGCTGCTGTCAGCTTGCCCAATACGGATGTCTTGCGTGCGCTCTTCATCAGACAGAAGTCTGCGAAGAACACGATAAGCAGTGCGAGGACCAACAGCGCCTCGGGAATCATATGTAGGAATTGTCCGTAATTCATATCAGTGACCTCCTTTATTTAATAATGTTTTCGAGAATAGGTCCTACAGCATCATTGATGACATTGCTTGCCCACAAGGGGAACATACCGAGACCTGCCACACAAGCAATGAGGCAGATGACAGCAAAGCGCTCGTCCCAAGTAGCATCGGTCAGCTCCAGGAAGTGCTGGTTTTTCACCTCACCATAAAGGATCTTACCAACGACACGCAGGATGTAGACTGCCGTCACAACGATAGAGGTACAAGCGATGATGGTAGCCACACGGTGGAAGGTATCGGGGTTCTCGAAAGAACCTACGAAGATAGTCATCTCAGCAATGAAACCTGAGAAGCCAGGAAGACCGAGGTTGGCAAGACCAGCAACGACGTAACCCACAGCGAGGAAAGGCATAATCTTCATCAAGCCATCCAGGTAGCGGATGTCACGGGTGTGGGTACGACCGTAGATCATACCGATCAATGCGAAGAAGAGGGCTGTCATCAGACCGTGAGAGAGCATCTGCAGGATAGCACCGGTGCAAGAGGTCTTGGTCATCATCAGCAGGGCGAAGAGCACCAGACCGCAGTGAGACACTGACGAGTAG
Organism: uncultured Bacteroidales bacterium; assembly: GCA_902799355.1. Classification (GTDB taxonomy): domain Bacteria; phylum Bacteroidota; class Bacteroidia; order Bacteroidales; family Bacteroidaceae; genus Prevotella. The sequence continues at coordinate 39,921 of CADCAG010000029.1, read as the reverse complement.
GCATTGATGTACTTCAGGTCGGTCTGTACACAGGCCGAGAAGGCACCATAGACTACTGAGATGGTGGTGAGAATCAGGAAGATCCATGCCAGCTCATTGGCAGCATCGGGCAACAGATACATAGCCACGCGGAAGCAGCCGTAGCCTCCCAGCTTCATGAGCACACCAGCGTGGAGCATGGATACTGCCGTGGGGGCAGAAGCATGACCGTCGGGAGACCATGTGTGGAAGGGGAACAGGGCGCCCAGCACACCGAAACCGATGAAGATGAAGGGGAAGAACATCTTCTGGATATCTACGGGGATGTTGTGCATGGCAGCAATCTCGTTGACATTCATGGTGGTAGCACCGCTGAAGTAGTAGATGCCCAGCAGACCGATAATCAGCAAGGCAGAACCTCCCATCAACATCAGCGTCAGCTTCATGGCAGCATACTCCTTGTTGCCGGAACCCCAGACACCAATCAGCAGGTACATGGGAATCAGCGCTACCTCGTAGAACATGAACATGGTGAACATATCGGTGCAGATGAAGAAGCCATAGACACCCGTAGAAAGCAGGGTGAACCAGAGGAAGTACTCCTTGGTCATGGGCTTCAGCTGCCAAGAGGCAAAGGTACCGGTGAAGACGATGACGCTCGACAGGAGCAGCATGACGACAGAGATACCATCGACACCAACAGAATAGGCGATATTAAGAGGCTTGAACCAAGGGGTAGAAGCCGTCAACAGCATGACGTCGGTATTACCTGCTGCACGCTGCTGAACGAAATAGATGGTCAGCCATACGGACAGGGCCAGCAAGCACGAGGCGCCAACCACCATCACACCACGCACCTGATTGAGGCTCTTGGCCAGCCAAAGGCCGAGGAGCATCAGGGCGGGGATTACTACGAATAATGTTAATATACTCATATTTTTCGTTATTTCGATGTTTCGATATTACAACGCAAGCAGGATTAACGTTAATGCCACTGTTCCCGTGAGGAACCAGACAGCATACTGACGGACATCGCCACTCTGCCAAGGACGCATAGACTCACCAGCCTCGTTGGCACCCCATGCCATGAAGTTGAACGTGCCGTCAACAATGTGGCGGTCGAACCAGGCGATAGGTGTAGAGACGCAACGGAATATGATGCGGTGAGTGACATACTGCCAGATCTCGTCCTGATAGAAGCGCTTGTAGGCTGCACGATGCAGCTTGGGGAAGGCTTTGTACAGGCGGTCAGCAATGGGCTGGCTCTCACCCTTATAGATATAGGTGGCCAGACAGATGCTCAGGATGGCAATAATCGTAGAGGTAGCAGCAATCTGCGTATCGAAGTGGATGGTGTAGTTGGTACCCTCGGCATTAACAAACTGGCCGAAGCTGCCACCCCACCCTGCGAAACCTGCGATGGTAGAATAGATACCCACACCCATCGTAATAACGCAAAGCACGATGAGAGGAATGGTCATCGTAGCGGGTGCCTCATGAGGAGTGTGGTGCTCGTGAGCCTCCACATTCTCAGTACCCCAGAAGATGCCGTAGTACAGACGGAACATATAGAAGGCAGTCATGGCGGCGATACCCGTCATAATCCAACCGACTACAGGACTGTAGGCGAAGCAGGCGGTGATAATCTCATCCTTTGAGCTGAAGCCTGAGAAGAAGGGAATACCTGCGATGGCGAAGCACGAAATCAGGAAGGTGATGTTCGTGATAGGCATATACTTGCGCAAGCCACCCATCATAGCCATCTCGTTACTGTGGACAGCGTGGATGATACAACCGGCACCGAGGAACAGACAAGCCTTGAACATAGCGTGGGTGAACAGGTGGAACATACCAGCCATGAAACCGAGCTGTGCGTGGTTGTCGAGCACTCCGTGGTGGCCAGGCAGGCTGACACCGAGGGCAACCATCATGAAGGCAATCTGAGAAATGGTTGAGAAGGCCAGCACACGCTTAATGTCGCTCTGAGCACAAGCTACAGCAGCAGCATAGAAAGCGGTGAAGACGCCTACCCACACCACGATGCTCATCTGAGGCTGAGCATACTCAACCCAGAGGGGGAACATGCGGGCAATCTGGAACACACCAGCAACCACCATGGTAGCAGCGTGAATCAGCGCAGAAACAGGCGTAGGACCTTCCATGGCATCGGGCAGCCAGATGTGCAAGGGGAACATGGCACTCTTACCAGCACCACCAATGAACATCAGCACCAGAGCGGTAGGCAGGATGAAAGCACCTGCAGCCATTGCCTTGGCAGCATTGCCGGCGATGAACGGAGTAGTACCCTCGCCCATCACGATGTCGCCAGCAAACGAGAAGCTGAACGAATCGGTGTAGTAGCCGAAGAGCAGGATACCGATGAGGAAGAACATATCAGCAAAGCGCGTCACGATGAATGCCTTCTTAGAGGCTGCAATGGCGGGCTTCAACGGATAGTAGAATCCAATCAACAGGTAAGATGATACACCTACCAGCTCCCAGAAGGTGTACATCTGGAAGATGTTGGTAGCGACAACCAGTCCGAGCATAGACATGGTAAACAGGCTCAGGAAAGCGTAGTAACGCTGGAAGCCCTTCTCACCGTGCATGTAGCCGAAGGAGTAGATATGTACCATCAGAGAGACTGTCGAGATGACAATGAGCATCATAACCGAGATAGGATCCAAGAGGATACCCATGTCGAAATGCAGATTGCCCAGGGGCAGCCATGTGAAGTTATAAGGAACGATGGTGGCGAAGGTTCCGTCAGCTGTACGGTCTGCCGTGAAATAGGCAAAGGCCGTCAGGTAAGAGAGCACAGTAACCAGTCCCAAGGATGTCGTGCCGATAAGACCAGCAGTCTTATGCGACATCTTCATGCCAGCGAGCGCAAGAATCACGAAGGACAGCGCGGGCAGCAGAAGGATCAGAAATGAATAACTATATATTTCCATAACCATTTACCATTTCATGTTCTTGATACTGTCAACGCTATCGCTGTGGAAGTTGCGGTAGACATTGATGATAATAGCAATAGCCACAGCCGACTCAGCAGCTGCTACGCCAATCACGAAGAGAGTCATAAACATGCCTTCCATACCCTGCGGATAGAGCAGACGGTTGATGGCCGCAAAGTTGATATCAACGGCGTTGAGCACCAGCTCGACAGAGATGAGCATGGCAATCAGGTTGCGACGGGTCACAAAGCCATAGACGCCGATAAAGAACAACAGCGCACTGAGTGCGAAATAACATTCTACAGGTATCATAGCTTAATCCTCCTTCTTTTCTTTACGTGCAACAACCAAGCCACCGATGATGCAGGCCAGCAGGAACAGCGAGATGAACTCAAAAGCGAGCACATACTGATACTTGCCAGCACCCACGAGGGCTGTACCAATCTCTTTCATAGGAACTTCCACATTGCTGGGATTCAGCGTGTAGAAGCCGGTCTTCAGCAGAATCAGAGCGACGACGACGAGTCCTGCAAGGGCTGCCAGACCGCCACCAATCATCTTACTGGACTTGACACGCTCCTCCAGACCCTGAAGGGTGCGCTTGCTCACCAACTGGATGGCGAACACATAGATCATCGTAACGCCTCCGGCATATACCGAGATCTGAGCGGCGCCCAGGAAGGTGTAGTCGAGCAGGAAATAGATACCTGCCACACCAAAGAGCACGAACAACATGAATGTTGCGGCTCGCATGATTCGCGTGGTGGTCACACACATCAGCGCAGAACCGATGATGAACACCGCGAGAATGATAAACATTATTGTATTACCCATAACGCGTTACTTCGTTTTAGTATTAAACTTACCGACTTCCCACTCGGCACCACCTTCAATGAGGTTGGGCAGTGAGCCACCCTTGTAGGCTTCCTTGTCGAGGTGAAGCACCAGCTTAGAGCGGTCGAATACGGCATTCTCAAAGTCATTAGTGAACTCGATGGCGTCGAAGTTGCAGGCGTTGGTACAGAGCTGGCAGAACATGCAGTCACCCAGGTCGTACTGATAGTCGTCAAGCACCTTCTTCTTCTTTCCTGTCTCAGGATCCTCAGCCATGTGGCTCAGAATCTTGATGGTTCCATTGGGACACGACTTCTCACACAGCGTGCAGGCGGTACACTTGTAGTTGCCATTCTCGTCGCGCTTGAAGACGAGACGGCCACGGTGACGCTTAGCCACGTGCAGTGTAGTCTTGCGGTTCTCGGGATACTGCTCCGTTGACTTGTTGGTGAAGAAGTCCTTGAAATATTCCTTCCAAGAGGTCTTCATACCGGTAGCCAGCGTCTTCAAGCCATGCCCGATTTCTCCAAAATATGTTTTGTTATCTTCCATTGCTATACCTTATTTAATATATAGGCCGAGGGCCACAACAACAGTCATGATCACGAGGTTGAGGAGAGCCAGCGGCATGAGGTACTTCCACTCCAGCTTCAGGATCTGGTCGATACGCAGACGGGGGAACGTCCACTTAATCCACATCAGAATCCATACCAGGAAGAAGGCCTTACCCATGAACCATACGATACCGGGGATGTAGTTCATCACCTGGTCGAAAGCGGCAACGCCGATGTTCACAGGAGCCCAACCACCGAGGAATACGGTAGCAGCGATACCTGCGATGATAAAGAGGTTCAGGAACTCAGCGAGGTAGAAGAAGCCGAAGCCCATACCAGAATACTCGGTATGGTGACCGGCAGTCAACTCACTCTCAGCCTCAGCCATGTCGAACGGGCCACGGTTAGCCTCAGCATTACCTGCGATGAGGAATACGAAGAAGGCGATGATGGCGGGGATATGACCCTGGAAGATGAGCCACTTCCAAGGACCGGTCTGTGCCTCAACGATGCCAGACATCTGCATGGTACCTGTCAGGATGACAGCGGTAATCAGACAGAGACACAGCGACATCTCGTAAGAGATCATCTGCACAGCGCCACGCATGGCAGAAAGTACTGAGTACTTGTTGTTAGAACCCCAACCAGCCAGGAAGATACCTACCACGCCAATCGAAGAGATGGCAGTAAGCAGGAACACACCCACGTTGAAGTCGAGGATGGTAGCGCCATTGTTCCAAGGGAGGAATGAGAAGGCACCAACAGAACCAATAATCACCAAGAGCGGAGCAACAAGGTAGAGCACCTTGTCGGCACGGTCGACGATGAAAATCTCCTTAACGAGCATCTTGAACACGTCGGCAAACACCTGCAGCAAGCCCCAATAACCTACTCGCATCGGGCCCAGACGGCACTGGAAGTAGGCGCAGACCTTACGCTCCATAAATATCAGTACGATGGCGATCAGCGCATATCCCAGCAGGATACCTGTGCCGACCAATACGCACTCAATCAATATCGCCAACCATTCAGGACAACCCAGTGTCAACTGCAGCAGTTGGTCGAACCATTGTGTTACTATAGAAAAATCGAACATAATATTATCTGTCAATATCAGGAATTACTACATCAATAGCGGCACACGTTGCGATGAGGTCGGCAACCTTCTGGCCACGCAGCATTGGGTCGAAAGCACCTACCAGCGAGAGACCCATAGGACGCATCTTCATGCGGTACGGACTCTTGTCGCCACGAGAGTCGAGATAAACACCAAACTCACCAGCCACACCCTCAACAGAGTAGTACCACTGTCCTTCGGGGCACTTGATGATGGGCTTCTGCTTTACGTAGAAGTCACCCTCGGGGACATTGTCTACCAGCTGCTCGATGATGTTCAGACTCTGGTACATCTCGTTGATGTGAACGAGGTAGCGGTCCATAGAGTCGCAGCCTGTCAGGGTGCACTGCTCCCACTCTACCTTGTCGTACATGTCGTACGGGTGGTTCTTACGAACGTCGTTCTTCCAACCAGAAGCACGTCCGGCAGGACCAGTCACGGCGTAGTTGATACAATCCTCGAGACTCATCGGACCACAGTTCTCCAGACGGTTGTGGGTGATGATATTGTCACCGAAGATGTCCATATACTCCTGAATGGTAGGACGCAGGTACTTCACGAGATCCTTACAGTTCTTGACGAAGTTAGGATCGATATCGTCCTGCAAGCCACCGATACGGTAGTAGTTCTGAATGAGACGGCCACCAGTGGTCTCCTCCATGACATTGAGCACATGCTCACGGTCACGCATACCATAAAGCATACCGGTCAGAGCACCCAAGTCCTGAGCGACACAAGAGGTATACAGCAGGTGTGAATCGAGACGCTGCAGCTCATCCATAATGGTGCGGATGTACTTGATGCGGTCAGTCAGTTCAACCTCCAAAGCCTCCTCAATGACACCAACCAATGCATGACGATGCTGCATGGCTCCCAGATAGTTAAGACGATCTGTTAAAGCAAGCGTTTGAGGATAGGTCATACCCTCCCACATCTTCTCAATAGCACGGTGGATATAGCCAAGGTGCGGATAGATGCGCTTGACGGTTTCGCCGTCGAGTACCGTCTGCAAGCGGAGCACACCGTGAGTAGCAGGGTGCTGAGGACCGATGTTGATAACATAGTCATCGTTGGTAAACAGCTTGTTCTGCTTAGACTGCAGGACACCGTCCTTGTCGAGGTAGTACTCCAGACCGTAGTCGGGCTCTACATCGTCCTCGAGCGTATACTTGTCATCAAACTGCCAGTCCTTACGGAAGGGATGGCCCTTGAAGTCTGAACGCAGGAACAGACGACGCATATCGGGATGACCGAGGAAAACGATGCCATAGAAGTCATAAACCTCACGCTCCAGCAGGTCGGCAACCTTCCAAATATTGCTAACGGTAGGCAGATAAGGAGTATCCTTCTGCGTCTTGGCAATCATCTTCACTGAGCAACGCTCGTGAGTCTTCGTATTCTCAAGGATATATACACAGCCGAGGCCTTCTTCTGTTCCAAAGTCCTCGCCAACAATAGTGACAAGATAGTCAAAGCCCTTCTTGTCCTTCAAGTTCTGCATCTCCTGTGCGAACTTGTCGAAATCAAATGATAAAAACTCTAACTTCATGCCTTCTCCTCCTCTACTTTAGCTGTTGGCTCTTGGCTATTAGCCTTAAGCTCTTCTACAAATTCCTGGGGCACCTCTGTGATAACCATGGGCTCACGACGGTGGTCATTGTGCTTAGAACGGAATGTCAGTTCCTCGTTAGAAACTCCCAGCTTAGCCTCCTCAGCGGTCTGCTTGTGGTTGGCACCACCGAAGAATTTCTCGATCTTCACCTTACGCTGCAGCTGCATCATGCCATACATGATAGCCTCTGGACGTGGAGGACAGCCAGGAATGAATACGTCAACGGGAACAATCTCCTCGATACCCTTCACAACGTGGTAGCTAGACTTGAACGGACCGCCACTGATGGCGCAGCCACCGACAGCAATCACGTACTTAGGCTCAGCCATCTCGTCGTACAGGCGCTTCAGGGCAGGAGCCATCTTGTGGGTGATAGTACCGGCACACATGATCAAGTCGGCCTGACGGGGAGAGTTACGAGTAACCTCGAAACCGAAGCGGGCAAAGTCATAGCGGGCACAACCGCAGGCCATGAACTCGATACCACAGCATGAAGTGGCGAAGGTCAGTGACCAGAGAGAGTTGGAACGTCCCCAGTTGATCAACTGGTCCAAAGAGCCCGTAATCACATTGACGCCACCCTCATGGAGCTCGTCGATGATTTTCTCCAACGAGGCATTGTCATTCCACTCCTCGTAGGGAATACTCTTGATGTGAGGCTTTCTTACTTCCATTCCAAGTCTCCTTTCCGCCAGGCATATGCCAAGCCTAAAACCAAAACTACCAAGAAGAAGCCAATGCTCAGCAACGCTGCTGCGCCGAACTCCTTCACTACTACCGCCCATGGATACAGAAATACCGTTTCTATATCAAACATGAGGAACAAGATGGCAAAGAGGTAGAATCCCACAGATACGGGAAGCCATGAGCTGCCTCGCGTGGGTATACCACTCTCATACGGTTCACCCTTCACCTTCGCGTAGGACCTCGGTCCTATCAGCTTGGCTACCACGTAAGCCGCAACCACCAATGTCAAAGCCGTCACCAAGACGGTGATTAACAAAGTAAAATTCATAAAAATTTATATATTACAATATTGTATGCTTTCTAAGCGCCTGCAAAGGTACACAAAAAAAAGTAGAATAGAGCATGAAGTACCAAGAATTTGAATAAAAACAGAAAAAAAATAAAAGCCGCTACTTTTTACGTAGCGGCCTTGATTATTTACTTACTGGAAATGCCTCTTCCGAAAGCTCCTTAAAGAAGTCATATTCCAATATAACACTTATCCTCATCAACAATCGGACGTCCAAGCTCTTACGCTTGAAAATGTTGTATACGTTAGTACGTTCACAAGGTATCTGTGTTGCCAACCATGCGGCTGACCTACCCTGCTTTCTGAGAATCTCTTCGATGTGCTTACCGATGTTCATTTTTGCAGTCTTGATTTAGTTTCTATTCTTTTGGAACTTCTCGCCTGCAAAGGTATGAAATATATCTCAATGTATCAGCACATTATTGTAGAATATTTTTTCGCAAATGTCTTAAAATTGCAAACTTTTTCCAATACAGGCGTTAGGTTGTTGAATATGTATCAACGAACAGACAGTTGGAGCGATGTCCGTGATGTGAACTTCCTTAGAAGAAGCACCATGCGGCACCTTCCATCCATAGAACAACAATGGGATGTGTGCATCGTATGGATTCCACCCTCCATGAGTGGTACCTACCGGCGACGACCAGCTGCCAGATTCATAGTATCCTGGCTCCACACAGACAATAATATCACCAGAACGGTGGGAATTGTAGCCACAGAGGATGCGCTCGCGCAAGAATGCTGGCACAGGAGCAGTAGCAGCATTCTCAAAATCAACCACAAAATGGATGTTAGGATACTGACGGAGGAAATCCATCACCACCTCCTTCACGCGCTGGAGCTGCAAGCCCTGCTGGGCAATGCCTTGATGATCGAGGAAGAAACGGTAGTCAAGAATATCCAACAAGACGGGCTGGCTGTTACCCAACTGCTGAGATACATACTTCTCCAACTCCTCCTTGACATTTGCTGAGAGCCACTGTCCAGCAGCAAGCTTATGGTCTTGCATGAACTTATAGTTGTGTGCAGCAGCATGGTCAGCCGTCAAGAAAGCCAGATAGTTGCCACGCCCTACTTGTTCGTCGAGGGCAGCAAACAGACGAGCCAGGTCTTTGTCCAACTCCAGATAGGCCTCGTCGGTGTGTTCACCGCGAGTACCCCACTTATGACCAATCACATCGGTCTGAGAATAGCTGACACAAAGCATGTCGGTCTCGTCACCCTGTCCAAGCTGCTCGCCTTTCAGGGCAGCAATAGCCATATCCGTCGTAATATGTCCTGTCAGCGGATACAGGCCGACATCCTTACCGACCTGCTTGAACTCTTTATTCTTAGCCAACTCCTTATTATAGTCCTGAGCCCACTTAGGCAGCTCAGTCATATAATAGGTAGAAGTGATAAACTGGCGGTTCTTGGTATCCAGCCAATAGGCGGCAGTAGCCGAACGGCCAGCAGGAAGGATGGCTGCACGGTCTTTATAGCTGATGCCAATCACCTTTGATTTGAAATCAGTATGCAGACGCAGCTGATCACCAATGGTTGTACTCAACAGGTTGATAGGCGACATACAGCCCGATTTACGATTGTCAGAACCTACAGGATCAACTGACTGGTCGGACGTACAATACGTCTTACGACCATCAATATAGAAGTTATTACCGCAGATGCCATGAAAGGCGGGAGTCGTACCGGTATAGGCACTGGTATGACCAATGGATGTCACCGTAGGCAGATAGTTAATGAGACAGTTGTCGAAGCTATATCCCTGCGTAATCATTCTGCGGAAACCATCCTCGCCGAATTTGTCGTAATAACGGGAAAGATAATCCCAGCGCATCTGGTCGACAACAATTCCCACAACCAGTTTAGGGCGCTCATTAAACTTCTCTTGTGCCTGCAACTGCGTCCATGCACAAACCATCAATACCAATATAACAATTGTCTTTTTCATACTACATATATGAGTTATTTTTGCAAAAGTACAAAATAAAAAGCACAAAAACAAATAATTTCCTTCTTTTCCATCAATACAACAAAGAAACGGAAGCTACAAAGCTTCCGTTCTCTCTATAATCTCCAGACACATGCGACTGTTATGATAGGGACACTTCCAAAAACCGGCATGGTCGTCGGTGGTATTCAGCGTTCCGTCAGGATGACGACTCCAGAACCATTCGCCATGCTCGTAATCGATGAGGTTGTCTTTGACATATTGCCAACAGCGGACAGCCTTTGACAGTGCTTCCTCGTCGCCAAAGTGTTGCCAGAGGTTAAACCACCCCACAATATTTTCTGCTTGTACCCACCAGTGAAGATCGTCATCGACATGACCGGTGTCCAGGTTTGCCTCGTGAATCATTGAGCCATCGGGGCGCAGTCCTTTCTCCGAGGCTTTTGCTACCATCTGAACAATGGGTTCCACCTTTGCCAATACTTTCTGGTCGCCCAGCACCAATGCGGCTTCGTGCATGAGCCACGAACACTCGATATCGTGGCCATAGCTCTCCAGACGGCCAGCGCCACGTGTCCAGTCCATCTCAAAGAAGAGATCCAGATGATGCGTTTCGGGATTTAGGATACGGTCAGTAAAGATATCGATGATATTGCGTAGCGATGCCTCGACAGCCATCATCGTCTCCATGGGAATCGTGACACCCACAGGCAACACGGAGCCGAGTACAGGCACATAGTCGCACGACTCCTGAGCATGCAACTCCTTCAGGCAGCGCAACAAATTGGTATAGGGTTCGATGATATGCAGATGGGTATTCTGCGACTTAGGATAGTTGGCATCAAACTCCGACAGGCGCATATCAGCAATAGGCCCCCACTCTCTCGTACATGCCTCAATATAGCCGTTATGCTCGCGGTCGAAAGCATGTTCCTCAATGCAGTCATAGAGATCCAGCGCATATTCCAATGCCTCACGGTCGCCAGTAGCACGAGCATACTCCGTAAGACCATAGATGGCAAAGCCAATAGCATAAAACTGCTTCTTGGTATCCAACGGCTGGCCTTTGTAGTCCACACTCCAGTAGACGCCTCCATACTCAGGATCAATGAAGTGCTCTATCAGATAATCCTTGGCACGGGTGGCAGCATCCAGATACTCTTGGTTACCCAGCACGCGGTATGCTGCCGAGAACGACCATAGGATGCGGGCATTCAGGATAGCACCTTTTTCTGCCTCGGGATGCAGCACGCCATGGCCATCAATACGACCATAGAAGCCGCCATGTTCCTGGTCTTGCATCTTGTCAAGCCAGAAATGCAGGATGTTGTCTTGCAACACATCCTGCATCTCTTGTCTTAATGTCTCGACTGTTGTCATTTCTTAATGGGATAAATATAAAGCAATCCAATCATAATAACCGCAATAATAGCGGGGAATACGGAGAACAGTGCCCAGATCATGCGCTGTACAGAATCAATATCCGTAATGGTAATAATAGTCTGACCTGTTGCATCGGTTCCTGAGATGAATCCTGCAATACCCAGCAACAGGGCTACCAAAGAACCAGAGATAGCCGTACCAAACTTCATGGCCATCGTTCCTGACGAGAAGATCAGACCTGTCGAAGAGGTACCATTCTTCTCTGTGGCATAGTCAGAAACGTCAGCATACATAGACCACAACAGGGGTGAATAGATGCCGATACCAATAGATGTCAGGATGACGACAACCACCATCATCCAGATATAGTTGGGATCCATGGGGATGAAGAAGTAGAGTACAGAGGTCGCCACGCAGATGACGCCAGCCCAGATGAAGGCCATACGCTTGGAGCCCACCCACTTGGTGAAGACTGGTGACACACCTCCGAAGATCATACATGTCAGCTCACCGAAGGTCATAAAGACGGTATAGTTGATGATCAGTCCACTGACGGTGACTTCTCCATTCATACAATATTCGAACATATAACCTGCCACGGCATAGCGGAAGCCATTGAAGAAGTTCATACATACGCCAATAAGCGTCAGGATAATCCATGGCTTGTTGCGGAACAGGTCACCGAAGGGCTTAAACGAGAATTTCTCTGCACGGATAGGCTTCAGACGCTCTTTGGTCAACAGGCCACACGCCAGCGTACCAGCAGCAGCTAACACACCGAAGAAGACACCCAGCACAGCATACTGGTGCTGATCACTACCACCGACGAACTTCTGCAGATAAGGGAACGACAGCAGGGTGATAAAACCCATGGCATAGGCACCTACCATACGGAACGACGAGAACTGATTCTTCTCGTTGTCATCGTCTGTCATGACACCCAACAATGAACCGTAAGGCACGTTAACGGCAGTATACACGGCCATCATCATAAGGTACAGCGAATAAGCCCAGATGCGTTTGCCTACAGGGCCGAAGTCGGGGGTATACAGCAACAGCGCAAAGATCAGACCAAAGGGGATGGCACCATAGATGAGCCATGGGCGATAGGTACCCCATCGGCTCTGTGTGCGGTCCGCCAATGTTCCCATCATGGGGTCTGTCACTACGTCAAACATACGTGCTATCAACATCAGTGTTGCCGTATCGGCCACTGTCAGTCCGAAGATGTTGGTAAAAAATAGTGGGAAGGCGATAGACATCACTTTCCAGGTAATACCACCAGCGGCAGCATCACCCAAAGCATAACCGATTTTCTCTTTTAAACTAGCCATTATTCTTATTTTTGTTAATTAGTTTTTTGATTGTCTCCACACTGGCTGCCGTATAGTAGCCATCCTCCGGCGTATTCATGCAGTAGTCAACGAGTCTGTCAATGGTAGAGGTTGCCACATGCATGCGGGTATCTGCCGAAGCGTAATAGATGAACACCTTACCATCCTCATCAGCTATCCAGCCATTGGCAAAAGCCACATTCATCACGTCACCTAGATACTCGTCGCCCTCAGGAACGAGGAAGAAGCCACCAGGACGGGCAATAACCTTTGTTGGGTTGTCAAGGGCGGTCATATACATATACAGCACATAGCGCAGACCATCAGCCGTGGCACGCACACCATGAGCCAGGTGCAGCCAGCCCTTAGCGGTCTTGATAGGATGCGGTCCCTCACCATTCTTCACCTCTGTGATGGTATGGTATTTGCGCTCGTAGATAATTGTTTCTTCCTTGATCTCAGCATGGGTAATATTGTCGACCAGTGCCCAGCCAATGCCGCCACCAGAACCCGTATCGATAAAGCCATCCTGCGGACGGGTATAGAAGGCATACTTGCCATCCACAAATTCCGGGTGCAGCACGACGTTGCGCTGCTGAGACTTTGTCTTCAGGTCGGGCAAGCGGTACCACGTCTTCAAGTCCTTGGTACGTGCAATACCGGCCGTTGCCGTTGCCGCACTCAGGTTGCCAGGCTGTGAGTCGTCGTGGCGCTCAGCACAGAAGATGCCATAGATCCAACCGTCCTCATGGGCTGTGATGCGCATGTCGTAGATATTGGTAGCAGGGATAACATCGTCAGGCATGGTGATGGGCTCTTCCCAGAAGCGGAAATTGTCGACACCGTTGGGTGACTCCGCGACGGCAAAGAACGACTTGCGGTCGGCACCCTCTACGCGTACCACCAGTATATACTTACCCTGCCACTTGATGGCTCCGGAGTTCAGCGTGGCATTCATCATGATACGCTGCATCAGGTAAGGGTTGTCCTTTTCGTTGAAGTCGTACTTCCACTCCAACGGCGTATGTTCAGCCGTCAGAATGGGGTATTTATACTTCTCATAGATACCATTACCCCACTCCAGTGGTTCATTCTTTCTTGTCAGCAACTCTTCATGATGAGCACGCAAAGCCTTCACTTTCTCTTGAAAATTCATAACAGTGATTATTTAATAGTTTACTTTATTTCGTGATAATATCTTCCAGGAACAAGGTGTTATCTTTCTCATACAACTGCTTGAAATAGGCAGCATCAGGCTGTGACGGAGCAGGACCGAACCACTCTTTCTTGTAGTTGCGCCAAACGAGGAAGTAGCTGATAGGATACTTGTCCAGCACAGGGGTCAGCGTCGATGTCCACCAGGTAGGATCTGTCAGGTTCTGCAGTCCACACTCTGTCAGGGCTGCCACCTTTCCATGATCCTTGGCAAACTGGCAGAGCATGGTGAGGTTCTGATCCAACTGACTGACAAAGTCTTCCTTGGTACCCCACTGATAGCCATCAATACCCACCAGTCCGATACGGTCATCACCGGGATAGCGCTCCAAGTACTTCTCGGTGGTCAAATCAAGAGCCATACCTGGTGAATAAGCCCACAGCAAGTTATCGAAACCATCTGCATTCAATTTGTCCTGCAGCATGTTCCACAGTGCCTTATACTCCTCGGCGGTGCAGAACTTCTCGCCCCACCAGAACCAAGAACCGGTATTCTCATGCCAAGGGCGGAAGATGACGGGTATCTTCTGACCATCGGCGGTCTTCAGCTGAGCCAGGAAATCACTCACGCGTTGCATCCACGTCTGGAACAATTCATACTTAGTGCCGCCCTCCAAGATATTCTTGACGACCGTAGAGTCGGTAACATCCCATGCTGTACCCTCAGGAAACTTCTGTCCGGCATTGCCACCACCTTCAATAGTAGTGAGCGGGTTGCGCGGATGCCAGCTGATGGTCACAATGCCACCGCGCTCATGATGTTTGATAATCTCTTCACGCATCTTGGTGAATGGCACACTGTCCAGATTCTTAGCGTCAGCCATCTCAATGCCACCCAATTCGAAGCCCATCACAGCGGGCCAGTCGCCACAGACATTCTTCACATCGCTGGAGTCTGCCTGGTATTCCCATGTCAGGCCATAGAACGGGTCGTCCTGATGGCCAAACATATAACCTTTCTGTTGCAACGCCTGCAGGCGCTCCTTCAGTTGTTCACTCTGCGTCTTCTCTACAACAGTCTTCTGTCCACAGGCTGCCATCATGATGGCTACACCTATTATATATATATATGCTTTCATCCTCAATTATCAATTGTCAATTCTCATTTTTCATTTTTCAATTCTCTCAGAAGCCAAGCCTCCCACTCGTCCCATTGTTCCTGGAACCAGAAGTGCCAGGTTGCCTGGTAGGGCGAAATCTCTTTGGGGCCTGTCACGGTATTGTAGGTAGCCCATGCCGTTGTCGGAGACACCACGTCGTCGTTGTAGCCAAAGGAGAACCATCCTTTCTGCTGACTGGAAATCAGTCGGGCAAAGTTCACGCCATCGTAGTAGCGACTGGTCTCAATCTTCTTCTCTTCTCCTTTTCCTTTACTCCAATAGAAGTAGTGTGGCCATCCGCAGGCAACGCCTTTCAACGAAGCCGCATGGTCGCACATGGCGGCATGAACAGGAGCGTAGCAGGTGACGCGCTTATCCAGTCCTGCCGTTGCCAGACTCAGGAAACCGCCCTGACTGCTGCCAGTAACGCCCAACTCCTTGCCATTCCACGGTGTGTACTGCTCGATATAGTCTATAGCACGGATACAACCCAGCACCACACGCTTGTAGTAGCTGGCGTCACGGTTGTCGTTGCCGAAGTTCCAATAGTTCATCAATGCACCATTGAACACGTCATCATAGACTTTCTGATCCATAGTCACCGAAATACCGTGGATACCAATCTCCAACGTGATAACACCCTGCGAAGCAGTATACACGTCACCAGCATAGGGACGAACACCAGCACCAGGCACACGCAGCAAGGCGGGATACTTGCCTTCCTTAACTGGTACACACAGGATGCCATAGGTTCGCCAGTTCCACTGCATATTCTGGAACGACACCTCATAGACATTAACGTCCTTGGTGCAACGTTCGGGCAACAGGCGCTTAGTAGGCATCAGGTCGGTATAGCGAGCTTGCTGGATAGCATTCTGCCAATAGTCCTTGAAGTCCTGCGGCATCACCGTCGTCGGCTGTATCTTCTCTGGCGAGAAGGCAGCGCCACAGGCACCCTTATACTCCTTGCCATCGACATAGGCCGTCACGTCAACGCGGTAGAAACCGGGCTTTGTCATCTTGCCCTTCAGCGTCAGCGTGCCGTCTTTCAGCACGACGCCCTGCTTTTTCACGTCCTGATACATCTCCGGACCAGCGGCATAGTCCACCTTTATATTATATAATAAGGTATTAGACTTCGTCACGCTGACCTTGAACGTTGCCGTCTCCCCTACCTCATAACGCCAGTCCTGATGGTCGGGAACTACCTTTACCTCGATGTTGTTGCCACGAATCTGCGCCTGGACAGACAACAAACAGCAGCAAATCATCCCTAAGAGTAACAAGGATATTTTCTTCATATTTTGAGTTGGTTTGTAGTATTCTGTTGCAAAGGTATAACATTTTCTTGAATATACATGATACTTTTTTGCCAATATCTGATACAATACGAAAAAAGCGTAAAAAAAGGCAAAAAAAGAATACCAACTATAAAAATTTTAATTTATCTTTGCAACTGAAAACTACCAAAACTGATTATATATCTTTACTATTATAACTAAATAAACTACGTATGAATCTATTTTTCAGTAAGAACGCGCTGCTGGCGGGACTATGTACAGTAGTCTTGTCAGGGTATTCGTCTTCACTGTATGCAGGCAACAGCACTTCGCCAGAGCCTACAGCCGTACAGCAGACGAAAAAGATTACTGGTACCGTATCAGACGCCATGGGTCCTGTCATCGGTGCCAGTGTAGTGATTAAAGGTACATCGAACGGTGTCGCCACCGACTTCGATGGTAACTTTACACTGAATGCCAGTCAGGGTCAGACCCTCGTGATTAGCTACATCGGCTACATCACCAAGGAAATCAAGATTGGCACACAGTCACACTACAACATTACTCTTGAGGAAGACAAGAAAGTCCTCGACGAAGTGGTAGTAGTAGGTTACGGTACCATGAAGAAGAGTGACATCTCTGGTGCTTCTGCCACTGTAGGTGAGAATGCTATTAAGGGATCTATCATCACATCGCTTGATCAGGCTCTGCAAGGTCATGCTGCTGGTGTAAGCGCTGTGTCGACTTCAGGTGCTCCTGGCTCTGGTTCTTCTATCCGTGTACGTGGTACAGCCACCATCAACGCCAACGCAGAACCACTGTACGTTATTGATGGTGTAATTGTCCAGAGCGGCGGTCTGACTGGTTACGACTACGGTTTGGGCGATGCACTTGGAAACGGTAGTGTTTCTACCATTTCTCCGCTGTCAACCATTGACCCTGCCGACATCGTAAGCATGGAGATTCTGAAGGATGCCTCAGCCACCGCTATCTACGGTGCCCAGGGTGCTAACGGTGTCGTGCTGATTACCACCAAGCATGGTAAGGCTGGCGAGGCAAAGTTCTCTTACAGTGGAACCATTGCCATTAACAGGCAGTCAAAGCGTCTTAACATCCTCGACCTGCGCGAGTATGCAGACTATTATAATCGTTATGTGGAAATTGGCGAAGCAACAGCTAATCCACTGTTCCTTGACAGAAGTTTGTTGGGCACTGGTACTAATTGGCAGGATGCAGTCTTCCAAACAGCTTTAACCCATCAGCATCAGATAAGTGCTCAGGGTGGTACTGACAAAGTCCGCTACTATGTCAGCGGTTCATATATGAACCAAGAAGGTACTATTATTGGTTCTAAGTTCAGACGTCTTTCGACTCGTGCCAACATCGATGCCGACTTGAAGTCTTGGCTGAAAATGGGACTGAATGTGGCATATTCAGATTCAAAGGATGATCTAAAACTGGCTGATGGTGAAGAGGGTATCATCAATTATTCACTGACCACAACACCTAATCTGCCCATTTACGACATGAATGGTGAGTATGCATCAAGTTCGTATGAAGGTTCGAGCAGTCCTAACCCAATTGCATTGGCACTGCTCAACACAAACGAGCTCAATCGTCAAAAACTGAATGGTAACATCTTCTTCGATGTAAAATTCTACAAGGATCTTACTTGGCATACCGAGTTCGGCTTCGACCTTGGTTGGAGTAAGGCGGACCGTTACCGCCCCATCATCAGTTTGGCCACCTATCATGTGAACAATAATACTGCTGCCACTCAAAAGAACTCAAACACCTTCTGGCAGATTAAGAACTATGTAACATGGATGCACAACTTTGGCGGCAAGCACAATGTAACGGGTATGGTCGGCCAGGAAGCATGGGAATCGAAGTATGATTACTTAAGTGCCAGCAACAACGGTCTTCCCAACGACAATGTCCATAATGTTGCATTAGGTACTGGTAACCCGACTGTCGGTTCTGGTTTCGGAGAGTCTTCAATGGCCTCATTCTTTACTCGTTGGACCTATAGCTACGACGACCGTTATAACGCTACTTACACCTATCGTTACGATGGTAGCTCAAACTTCGGTCCTAACAAGCGTTGGGCAGGATTCCACTCATTTGCTGCCAGCTGGCGTTTTAATAACGAAGCCTTCATCAAGCAGGTTACCGAGAAGTGGCTCTCTAACGGTAAACTGCGTATCGGTTGGGGGCAGACTGGTAACTCAAGCATCGGTGCTTACAAGTGGGGAGTTGCCTTGAAAAATCAGACTTCTGCCCTCGGTTCTGGTAACCGTCCCGCCAACATTCCTAACTTGGCAATTCAGTGGGAAAGCCAGGAGCAGACCAACATCGGTCTTGACCTCGGTTTTTTCAACAACCGCGTTAATCTGACACTCGACTGGTATCGCAAGGAGTCTAAAGATATGTTGATGCAGTTGCAGTTGCCTGCATATATGGGTACCAGTGGTAACGGTTCTTCTGCACTTGCCGCCCCATCAGGAAACTATGGTACAATCCGTAACACTGGTTTAGAAATTACTTTAAACACTCATCCTCTTGTCGGTAAGTTCGAATGGGATTCTGAATTCCAGATTTCATTCAATAAGAATGAGCTCGTTGCACTGAACGACGGTACAGGTAACGCTACCCTGAAAGGTTGGGGTCAGTGGGGCGAGCAGGAGCCACAGGTTTCACAAACTGAGGTTGGTGGTTCATTGTTTAGTTTCTACGGTTACGTTTGTGACGGATACTATACTTCTAAGGAAGATATTGAAAATTCGCCCACGCCTTTAAAGCCTGCAGTAAATGGTGTCTATTCAAAGAACAGCACCGTTTGGGTTGGTGATATCAAATACAAAGACTTGAACGGTGATGGCGTCATTGACGCAAATGACCGTACCAACATCGGTTCTCCCCTGCCCGACTTCACTTTCGGCTGGACCAACACCTTCCGTTGGAACAACTTCGACCTGAACATCTTCATCAATGGTTCTGTAGGCAACAAGGTCGGAAACTACAACAAGTACAAGCTTACCCACATGAACAACACATGGATTAACCAGTTGGACGATGTGCTCGATGCTACTCGTTTGGAGCCAATTGATCCGAACAAGGATTATTCAGCAGGTATTGACCGCGGTGATGGACAGTTGATATACAATTGGTACGACGACATCAACAATGTACGTATTGCTAATCCTGGAGCATCACAGCCTCGTATGTCAATGAACGATCCGAACGACAACGACCGCTGGAGTGACCGTTATATTGAAGACGCAAGTTTCATTCGTCTGAAGAACATTTCACTGGGCTACACATTCCCCAAGAAGTGGGTTCGCAAGCTCTCTCTGGAGACACTTCGCCTGAATGTCAACATCCAGAATCTGCTGACCATTACCAAGTATGATGGCTACGATCCTGAAGTAGGTACCAGCACACAGTCAAGCTTCGTTGCTGGTCTTGACAATGGTCGTTACCCCTCACCTACCACTTATTCATTTGGTATTAACGTCACATTCTAAACACAAAATCATTATGAAATTCATTAATATAAAAGCATTTGCACTCGTAGTTGTTGCAGGCTTAGGACTCACCGCATGTGACGATTTCCTTGACAAGCCAACCATCGACAACTATAATGCAGACAACTATTATAGTTCTGATACTGAGTGCCTATCAGGTACGTCTTACTTGTACAGCTCACCTTGGAGTGACTTTACCCGTCCTTTTATTAAAGTAGGTGAGATTATGTCAGGAAACTACTATCCTGGAACATCTCCTTATCTCGACTTCACAGTCAATGGTTCCGATGCTGATATCGCGTCGTTGTCGAATTCCCTTTGGTCTGTTGTTGCTCATTGTAACACCGTCTATAACTATATCAGCAAATCCTCTGGTCCCAGTGCTGCAGGAAAAGGACAAACCATGGGTGAGTGTCTGACATGGAAAGCGATTGCCTACTTCTTCCTCGTACGCACTTTCGGTGATATTCCCATCATCCACGACAACAGTGCCGAACTTGAATCTGGAAGTTACAATACTACTGTCAAAGTGAAGAAGGCCGATGTTTATGAATATATCATTATGACATTGGAGAAAGCCATCGATATTCTGCCCGAGACTCCCCTGCAAGCTGGTCGTATTGACAAGGCTGCTGCACAAGGCATGTTAGCAAAGGTTTACTTGACAAAGGCTGGAGTCAGTGGTACAGTAAATGCTGACGATCTGAACAATGCCATTAAATTTGCCCGTCTCTGCTTGGAACATAGCAGCCATAGCTTGATGCCAAACTATTCTGACGTATTCCGTCTGGCAAACAACATTAATCCGGAGTGTTTGATTTCATGGCGTTGGAATGCCAACAACAACCAGTGGACAGACCAGAGTTTCATGCAGAATGACTACGCTCCAAAGGGCTTCGGTGATGACGACTGCTGGGCACAATGGTGCGGCATGAGCACTGACCTACAGGAGGCCTTCGGCATTAAGATTCTGGAACAGACTCCTGACGTTTGGATCAACAACCGTGACACACGTCTGAAGGCCACAATGATGCTTCCAGGCTTCAAGTATGATTATTTCTGGACCGACAAAGGTGGTTTTGACTTCTTGCGCTTCATCTATGATGACACCTACAATCCCTCTGTAGAAATATCAGACCAGTCTCCTTGGTTGGTATCACCTACTGGCTCATACCCTGTTAAGCACCTCTATGGTGACAATGCAGACCATACTGCAGGAGTTGGATATCCCGCAGCTCGTATGGCTAACAGTTTGGCAACCCCACTGTTGCGTATTTCCGATGTTATGCTGGTTTTGGCTGAGGCTAAACTTATCCTGACTAATACTGGCAATCCTCAATCAGCTTCCACTACTGACGCTGAAGTACTCAATGCTGTTAACTCGGTTCGCACACGTGCCGGTCTAAACGGTCTTACTACGGTAACGTTCGACGACATCTGGAAAGAGCGTCGATTGGAGCTGGCTTTCGAGGGCGATCGCTGGTACGACTATGTACGTGTCAGCTACTACAATTCTGATTTCTGCTTGAATGACCTTAAGGCTCAAACACGTATTCCTATCGGTAACGGTACGCTCAACGAAATCTATAAAAACTACTATAAGACTGGCGACTGGGTTGTATCTGAGGACACCAAAAAGGCTTTTGAAGATAGTAAGGCGAAAGAGCCTGCTCCTATCGTAGAGCAATTACTGCGTACTGACGCTGATTCTGGAAAGAAGTACCTTGCTATTCCAATGACAGAGCGTGACGTAGTGTTCAACCCGAATCTCGGCATAAATGCAGAAGCAGTTCATGTTGACGTTCGTTCGACTTACAGTTACTAAAATAAAACCTATAAGATATGAATATTATCAATCATTATACAAAAGGAGTGCTGTTGGCTGCTGCAGTCATCGGCTCCGTGGTACTGACCTCCTGTAAGGACGAGCCAGACAAATTTGAGGCAACAGACGGAAAGCCTACTATCAAGTACATCCGCTGCATGTCTTCTGAAATCCACAACTGGGATGACGACCCGGATACTCAATATACTAACGGACAGTTGGTAACGAGTGCAAATCCTGGAAGCACGCTGGCCATCATTGGTGATAACCTGCGTAGTATCTACGAGATTTGGTTCAACGACCAAAAGGCAGCGCTCAACCAGAGCACGCTGACCGATAATGCCCTATTTGTTACCGTTCCTGGTAAAGTACCTAATGCTGTGACGGACAAAATATACTTCGTTACCACCAGTAGAGATACCGTAAAATATGACTTTAAGGTTATTATCTCTGCTCCATATATAAATTCTATGGAGAATGAGTATGCAAAGGCTGGTACGACCCAACAGCTGAAGGGAAACTACTTCATCGACGATCCAGGCACTCCGCTTACCATCTCGTTCCCGGGAGCTGACGGAACACAGATTCCTGCAAAGATTCTGGAAATTGCCCCAGACTTCACCTATGTAAACATAGTAGTTCCCGATGGTGCTGTTTCTGGTCCAATCGTAGCATCTTCCGTTTACGGAACTTCCAAGAGTGCATTCTGGTATAAAGACTCTCGTGGCATGTTGTTCGACTTCGACTCTCCTAACGGCATTTCTGACGCAGTACTCGACATGCACGCATGGAACGGTCACAACGCTTCTTCTGCTGACGACACTAGCATCTCTGGCAAATACTGGCAGTTCGGTAATGGCGAAGCAACAACTCCTGGTACAGCCGACAATGGTTGGCCCGATGAGACATGGAACTCGTTTGCCTACTGGCCTGGCAACTGGGAAGATCCTGAGACCTTTAAGGTGTATCCTCGTCTCTACGACTTGGTTGACATGAGCAACTGGGCAAACATGACCTTGAAGTTTGAGATGTGCATCCCAGCTGATCATCCATGGACTGGTGCTGCCTTGCAGATTGTGTTTGTCGGTACCGACCGTACCACATACGGTGCTGGTGGTGTTGATGCCTATGGTAATACCACCCATGCCCAGACCAACGATTACCTGAACGATCCTTCAGTGCCTCGTGCGCTCTATCGTCCATGGACGGCTACAGGAAGCTATGATACTGCAGACCAATGGATTACCGTTTCGCTACCTCTTGCAGCTTCACTTGTCTACACGCATGATGGTTCGCTCAGCTCAGGATCTGTTAGCAAAGATTCGTTTGCAAGCATTTGGATGGCACTCTATGGTGGTGGTGTTGAGGGTACAGACTGTCAGACCATCATTAAGATTGACAACATCCGTATTGTTCCTAACAAATAATAAAGTACAAGTCGTATGAAAAAAATATATAATATTTTCGCACTGTCTGTGGTAGCCCTTGTTGGGCTATCCCTGACAGCGTGCAGTGAGGATGATTACGATACCAACCCATATAACAAATCGGGCGTAAACCTGCTAGCCTTTGGGCCTTCACCCAACACTCGCTCTCAGGAGATTCGTATTACTGGTACCAATCTCACTGCTGTTGATAAGGTGGTATTTGCTGGCGGAACGCTGGAGCGTGGTGGCAAGACTATCCAGATTGCAGGTGCTGAAGTAGAAAAAGCGAACTTCAACTCTGTTGACAATGAGAATATCTATGTCAATATTCCAGAAGAGACCGTTCCTGGTAAAATTAAGTTGGTTGCTGGCAATGAAACCATCACATCAGAAGGTACTCTGACATTCAAAGAGGCAATCACTGTTACTTCTATCTCTCCCCTCACTGGTTTGAATGCCGGTGACGAGATTAGCATCAAGGGTGACTATGTCTACAACATCGCAGAAGTCATCTTTACCTCTGGTGTTGCTGGTGCTCCCGTTGCTGCTGAGGACTTTACCTATGTTTCTCGCAAGGAGGTTCGCTTGCTTGTTCCCCTGGCTGCAGAGTCGGGTGTTATTACCATGAACGATGGTGCAGACTGGGAACTTGAGTTCAAGGAGCCTGCTGAAGTGCTGACAGCTTCTGTTAACAGTATTACTCCAAATGCTGACTTTGGCGAAAAGATTCAAATCACAGGTAACAACCTTCATACTGTTGAAAGCGTTCTGTTCCCAGGTGGTGTCTCTGCAGAGTTTACCATTTCTGACGATAACAAGACAATCACAGCTACCGTACCTGCTGAGTGTAAGTCTGGTACACTGTCGCTCTTGCTCTACTCTGGTGCAGCAATCTCTACTCCTGAGTTTGCAGTTCCTACTATTAAGATTACCAGTGTCACACCTGACAAGGACTTGGTTGAGGGTGACGTTGTTACAATGACTGGTGAGAACTTTGACCGCGTGATTGGTGTCAACCTGCCAGGCATCGGTGATATCATTGATTACGACATCAATGGCAACACACTGACCTTCACCGTACCCGAAGGCATGACCGATGGTAAGGTTGTCCTGACACAGAATGCCTACATTACCGCAGATGCAATTATCGAGGTTCGTAAGCTGACAGGTGTTATCTGGATGGGTAAAGAGGATCTCACTGGATGGAGCAACTTCGGAGTATTCAACTGGGATGGTGACAAGTGGACGAAGTTCCAGGAGGCAATTTCTGGTGCAGGCGAATTGACATTCCACTTCAAGCAGATTAGCGATAATCCAGCATTCAATCTCCGCATGGGCGACTGGAGCACACCATTTAGTGACATCTCACTTCCCTATGGCGATGGAGGCAACATCTATCCAGGAGCTGGTGTGGAAGACGTTGTTATCAACCTGACAGCAGAAGAGCGAGAAGCCATGTTCGCCGATGGTGGCAAGGGATTTGTCATTTGGGGTGACGGTATTCAGCTACAATACATCAAGTTCATTGCTTCAGGTGCAGCCAAAGACCTTGCAGACTACATTAAGAACATGGATGGTTCTGGAATCGTTTATCCCTATGGATTCACTTGGGATGATACTGGACGTTTCATTCTGTCAAAAGAATTCCTTCTGGAAACTATCGGAGTTCAGAGCGGCTGGGTATTTGAAGTCTACAAAGAAAAGAGTTCAACCGGACAGGTTCAGATAAACAATAGCTCATGGTCTGCTCTCTACACTATTGCAGACTGGAATGGTACAGAGGAGGTGCTCGTTCAACCTTTCGATGCAGTCATGATGGAAGCAGTCAACAATGGAGGCTTGGTTATTCAAGGTGATCTGAAGGGCGTCACAAAGTTAACTATTCACCCATAACACATTGAGAATAAAGAGACGCATCCGATTTGGTTTGCGTCTCTTTATTTACGCGTTATCACTTGGCAGTTATAAAAAAGTTTTGTAACTTTGCAACCAACTATGAAAATAAAGAATATCATACCATTCTATTGCCTAATGACGCTCATTGCCGCTTGTGGTAGTAACAAGTCAACAAAGATATCAAGCTCTGACCTCATAGAGGCTTCGGAGCAGTACGGCTACGACACTGTAACAGTCAGTGCTAAAGACACAGTATGTAGTCAAGATGTCGACCAAGTGTTGCGCCACTACCCTGAGTTTTATCACGCCACGAAGAGGGCCAAGAAGAGCTACGAGGCATGGTTGCAACAGGAAAAGAGTATGGGGATGAAGACGCTGCCTGAGGTGATGGATGTCAGCATCATTCTCGACAAGACACTGCATGGAAAGATAACCGTCACTGGTGACAGTGCTTGGCAGGTACTGCCTGCTATCGACAGTATCTATTTGCAACTGATAGCCAACGTGCCTGACGATGCCAAGGACATTGATGTCAAGAAATCGAATATCGGTCGTACTCGTAAGGCATGGCAACGCTATACCGAACAGTTGCAACGCTTGGCGGGTACTGTGCCTGAAGAATGCCAAGACCGCTATCGGACCATCATGGGAACACAGACAAAAAAGTATCTGACCCAACTGCAACAAACCAAGAACAATACAAAATATCAATAATTATGAAAAACTTTACCAAAACTATTTTATGGGTATTGATGATTGCTTGCCTGCCTATTACGGCAAAGGCTGCCATCTCTGAAACTCCGGTGACAGCATCGACGGATGCAGCAAAGAACTTGTATGCGTACTTTTACGACTTGTATGGCCGCAAGACAGTGTCGAGCGTCATGGCCGATGTTAACTGGAACAACAAGATTGCCGAGGAAATACATACCGCCACAGGTAAATATCCTGCAATGAATTGCTATGACTTCATCCATATCTATGTACCTGAAAACAATTGGATAAACTATAACGACATCACACCCGTCACCAATTGGGCTAATGCTGGCGGTATCGTTCAGTTGATGTGGCACTTCAATGTGCCCCTGAATGCAACCACCACCCCAGGAGCAGACGGCAGCGGTGTTACATGTACGCCCTCAGAGACTACTTTCCGTGCCAGCAATGTGTTTACGGAAGGGGCATGGGAAAACAAATGGTTCTATGAGCAGATGGATAAGGTGATAGCCGTTGTACTGAAACTGCAGAATGCTGGCATCGCTGCCACTTGGCGCCCGTTCCATGAAGCGGCAGGCAACGCTACCGCCAAGCAGCAGGCTTCATGGACTACCTCATGGTTCTGGTGGGGATACGATGGTGCTGAGATTTATAAAAAACTATGGATAGAGATGTACAACTATTTCCAGGAAAAGGGAGTGAAGAACCTTATCTGGATATGGACCACACAAAACTACAACGGCAATAGCGCTAATTACAACCAAGATACAGACTGGTATCCTGGTGATCAGTATGTTGACATCGTTGCTCGCGACCTCTATGGCTATTCTGCCGAACAAAATAAGCAGGAGTTCACTGAGATTCAGGCCACATATCCCAACAAAATGGTTGTGCTGGGCGAATGTGGTGTCGACGTCACTGGCGGCAACATACCCTTTGCAAATATCAGCGACTGCTGGACGGCAGGCGCCAAATGGGGGCACTTCATGGCCTGGTATGGAGGCTCACTACCTAACAATGCTTGGTGGGAAAATGCTCTGACCAATGCCAACGTCATCACACGTGATCAAGTGAATATTCCCAACACGACAGCCACCTTCGAGATAGCGTCAGAAGCAGTAAAGAACATGGGACTGGGCTGGAACCTTGGCAATGCTTTGGATGCAAACATCCAGCAATACCACGATCCAGCACAAGCTAACTATTGGGGACAGCAGGACGTTAATTCAGAGAGCTGCTGGGGACAGAGTACCACCACTGCCGATCTTCCAAGAATGATGAAGGAGGCTGGATTTGGTGCCATCCGCGTACCTGTAACATGGTATAACCACATGGATATTGACGGAAATGTGGATGAAGCGTGGATGAATCGTGTACACGAAGTTGTTGACTATGTTATCAGTCAAGGACTCTACTGCATCGTCAACGTACACCACGACACAGGCGCCGACAGTGACAGTTGGAAGTCGTGGATTAAGGCCGACGCAACCAACTACAATAATAACAAGGTACGCTATGAGAAGCTGTGGCAGCAGATAGCCCAAGAGTTCCGCAACTACGACCAGCATCTGCTCTTCGAGGGCTACAACGAGATGCTCGATGCTCAGAGCTCTTGGAACTTTGCTCAGTCGTCAGCGGCCTATACAGCTATCAACAATTATGCTCAGAGTTTTGTCAACGTGGTGCGCGCCACAGGAGGCAACAATGCCCAGCGCAACCTCATCGTCAACACCTATGCAGCAGCAGCTGGTAGTGGCACGTGGAGCAACAAGTTGCAAGACCCGCTGAAGAACCTGAACGTTCCCACAGGTGAGTCGGACCATATCATCTTCGAGGTACACAACTATCCATCATTGGTCGACAATAGCAAGAATAACAGGACCATCAACGACATCAAGAGCGAGATTGATGCATGGATTACCAACTTGAAGACCCATCTCGCCAGCAAGGGTGCGCCAGTCATCATCGGTGAATGGGGGACTAGCAATGTTGATGCTGGTGAAGGCAAGACAGATTATGATGTTCGCAAAGAACTGATGTTCCAGTTCTGCGATTACATGGTGAAGACCATGAAGCAGAACGATATTGCCACCTTCTATTGGATGGGACTGACAGACGGGGCGGCACGTTCATTCCCTGCATTTACACAGCCCGATTTGGCACTGACCTTGCTCCAGGCCTATCATGGTAGCGACTACAACCCCACCCTGCCTGATGCTAAAGACTTCAACGGAGGAGAAATAACCTCAGCCACAGTCAACTATACCGACCAATGGGGCGAACTGAACATTTTCAAGGGCAATTTCGACAAAACGAAATATCGTGGCATCAAGGTTGAGTTGGAAGAGAAGCCTGCAAGCGGTTCTCTGTCGTTCAAAGTATATGGTACCCCAGAAAAGGCTGTCGCCATCACCACTAAAACGCCTACTCTAGCTTTTGCAAGCTATACAAACATCGACAAGATCAACCTGCAATGGAACATAGCCGACAAGGGCAGCATCAAGATCAAGAGTGTCTACCTCATCAAACAGGACGGCACAAAAGAACCTTGCACGCTCGACACATCGGCCAGCTGGGGCTGCTATCTGACTGATGTCAACTATGCAACGGGTATTGAGATTCTGGAAATGCCTCTACATAAAGAACGGAAAGAAATTTATTTATACTAAGTAAACAACCATGAAACAAACTATCACTATGCTGGCGGCATTGGCCTTGATGCTATGCGCCACCAGTTGCGGCACCAAGCAAGAGGTGAAGCAAGAACCGGAGACGGCCGCTGAGGCAGTGAAGAAGATGACTGCCGGATGGTGTCTGGGCAACGATATGGACTGCTTCGACACAGACATCCAGCCTGGCGCTCCGCTGGAAGAATATGAGAAGAGCTGGGGACAGTCGCCCGCCAACGAGCTGCTGCATGGTGGGCTTGTTGTCGGAATACTTGCCGAGATTAAGAAACTCGCCTAGGCGGAAGTGGGGCGACAGTCTGGTGTCATTAAGTTGTGTGTTTAATGGTTAATAATTAGGGTTAATTCTCAAGTACAAAGATACAAAAAATTGGCGAGATATGCAACTTTTTCGGTCGTTATCTTTGTCATCTTGTAATTAATTATTATCTTTGCAGGCAAAGAAACATTGTAGTTATGAAGGACGAAGAAAAGAAGTCTCATATTAATGAAGAGGAATGCATCAAGATGGCTGCAGAACCAGCTGGCGCTGCTGTACGTAATGATGTGTCTTCTATGGGTTACAATATTGATAGCTGGCCTGGAATGCCTCTTGTCGGCCCGAGCAACAATGAAGAAATGAATGCCCGCATTGACCGGGCAGAGGAGGAAATGGATAATAATCATGGGGTCTCGTGGGAGCAGGTAATGCTTGATGCTCAGTCTATTGTAAACCGATATGCAACTACAGTTTACTAAACAGGCACGCGAAGAGTACTTAAGGATTAAGTAATGCAATGATAGAGTTTCTTTGCTGATTTATTTCAAAAACCACACGAAAAACGGAAGCTGATTGACTTCCGTTTCCTGTTTTTATTCTCTAAAAAGTGGATCAGGGAGATTGCGAAGCCACACTCTGACCTCGGTCAGAGAACCGACCCGAATTTTTGTTCACCTGCAAAAGCTTTTTGTCTTTCAAAGACTTCCCGTTTCATGTCTGCAAATATACGAAATAATTTGTGATATATGCAAGTATTCCCCGACTTATTTGCTGATGCTCCCATAGGGTATTCCTTTTTATTATGTTTTTTTGAAAAAAGTCGCATTCTTCTTTGTTTGTATTAATAATTTTGCTATCTTTGCCATTGAATTCAAAAATGTTGAACCAAATAAAACTGTGATGCCTATGGGCTGAATGAAATAACTGAAAAGGACATATAGGATGAATATCCACTTTTAGATTCTTGTCATTCGAAATTCGCCAAATTTCATAAATCACAATCAAGAACTGAAGTAGGAGTTCACGCCAGATGGCGTGGGCATTTACTCGTTTAAGATTGTAAGGTGTTTGGCGATACCCGAATGACGTAGACGAAGTAAATTGTCCACGTTTTCTTTTGTGTGTTTATACCAATAATAATAACTTAAACGATTATAGAATGAATAATCATAGATTAATTTTTTCAAGTCTAATGCTATTGTTGATATGTAGTAGTTTCGTTTCGTGTAGTAAAGACAATGATGATGAACAAAGTTCTGTCTACGCAGAATTCTCATCTTTGTTTCAAAAAACAGATTATTATGTCAACAAATTAGGGAGTTATAGCAGTGGAGGAGTTAATTCTAGCGACTCCTCTGATGGGAAATATACAGTTTCAATTATAGGGCGATTGATTGTTGTGAAAAAGAAATATAGTTCAGGTGCCTCGTATAGTAAGGTGAAAGAGGCCTTAGAATACCATTATAAAGGAAATCCTAAGGTTAATGAAGTATTCTTAAATAATGCAGGAACTGTGACTATCGATTGTCGAAACTAATTACTTAATGTTTAACCTAAAAATAAAACAATTATGAAAAAAGCAAGTTTTTGTGGAATTATCCTGATGTGTGTAATGGGTGCAGTATTAGCTTCCTGTGGTGATGACAAGAGTGATGACTCTCCTACTACTTTAAGCGTTAACCCATCAAGTGTGAATTTGTATTACGAAGGAACTCAGCAGTTATCTGCCTCTGGAGCGACCAGTTGGTCATCTGAAAATGAATTTGTAGCCAAAGTTGATTCAAAAGGATTGGTAACAGCAAATCATGTCGGCAGTACAAATATTCTAGTCAGCAATGGTAATTCTATGGGCAAATGCTCTGTAACAGTTATTCCGAAATACAATTGCTATGATACACCGTTATTAAACTGGGGAGCATCAACAAGTGCCATCAGTGCAGCAGAAACACATACCAAGGGGTCTAGCTCAAGTAGTGACTATTTATATTATGAATACACGAATGGAACGAGTGTCGCTTTGGTTCAATACATCTTTAAGAACAATGCATTAAACGGCATAAATGTCATTGCGTCAAAATCAGATTATACTCCAATTGGCTATTTTCTATTAGAACGCTATCAACCTATATACAAAGACGATAATGACAATTACTACCTCATCGATGCTATGGATAAAAATCTTGCCCAAAACGTTATAGTTTGGGGTCTTACTACTATATCCGGTTCAAAATATACAATGGTGACATATTTTAAATACAATCCAAATTCAAATGCATTAAGGAGAGCATTTTCTCAAGATATTGAGATTCCAAATGAGGTTTTATCAATACTTGGAGAATAATCTATAGTAGAAAAGGCGGGTCAGTTCTCTGACCAAGGTCAGAGTGTGGCTTCGCAATCTCAATGATCCACTTTCTGGAAGGTCGAGTGCACAACGGGAAAATTCCGCTGTGCACTCTTGTTATTTGTAATACCCTATCCTGACATAATGTCTGGGCTTGCCGAAGGGATTCCACGAGATGTGGAGCCAGCCGTTGCCAGTCAGGAGCTGGTCGGTATAGGGGCTGGCGCGAAGGAAGTCGATAAGGCGCTGGAACTGCTTGGGGTCGCGAGGGCGGATGTCGGCAGCTTGGCCCTGCAGGTGTTGCGAGCTCTTAACGCCACCAACGAGGCTGTTGACGCGGGGGTTGCGGTAGCCAGAATTGATGATGATGGGGCCGACAAGTTGGCGGGCGGGCTCCAGGAGCAGCAGGCATCCATAGGTCATGTTCGCCACGTGCTGCATGGTGGGCTTGTTGTCGGGGTACTTGCTCAGGTTAAGAAACTCGCCTAGGCGGAAGTGGGGCGACAGTCGGGTGTCATTAAGTTGTGTGTTTTCCATCGATTTTCTTGCTGATAAGTTTCACATAGTAGTCAAGTCCGAAGATGCTGGCGACGAGCAGGAAGGCCTGTGCCACATAGACCAGCAGACCGTTGGACACATCGTCAATCATCACGACCTGATAGGCTACGAGGGCGATGCTGCTCACAATGAGCAGCACCGCACAGGCGTACTGAGAGATCTTAAATCGCGTGTTTTCCATAGCATTTGGTCGTTTCTTAACTCAGCATCGTGGCACCGCCAGCGCCCAGCAGAAGACTGATAATGTAACTCAGAGCCTGAAGAATAATTTTCGTTGTCTTGTTCATAATTCTAGTGTGTTTTTAATGGTTAATATATAGGGTTAATTATTTGTAGTCCAGCGCATTAAAGCACCTTTGACTTACTATACAAAGGTACGAAAAATAATCGAGATATGCAAATTTTCTGTAGTTTTTTGTGGCGTATTATTCGCTTTTTCGATAATAATTAGTATTTTTGCAGTCATAATATAGATTTAATATTTGGCAATGGATAAAACAAAATCTCTCTACGCAATTTACAAGTACGATTTCCACAAAGCTCAACAACGTACAGTACAAGCAGAAGCGGATGGCATAGATGGTGACAAGTACATAAAGATTGCACAAAAATGCTTTGCAAGCCTATTTGACCAAAACTCTATTGATAGGCTTTTAAAGATAAACAAAAAGGGTGAAGCGACTCCCCTTCCTAACGATGTAATGGCTGTTTCGGATGATATATATTTATGGCGAGTGAACAATAGCCAGTTTAAAGACTTATGGAAACGGAATGGAAAGGACAATAAGGGTATTGACAAGTGGGAGAAAAAAGAGGATGAATCCAACCCCTATTGTTATGTTTTGATTGACAATCGACCCGGCATTTGTCTAATGGCTATTGAGAAGTCATCAGCCTGGGGAAGCAAGCCGGACTTATTGCGCGATATGTTGTTAGACAACTTCAACCCCATGCTTGCCGACAAGTTTGACTTGGAAATGCGTATCGAAGCACGGATGAACCCAAAGGAAATCTGGGATTTTGTCAATGAGCGTATCTTTGAGCATAACGACTATATTCGTAATGTTTCCTTTACATTCCAGAACCCTAAGAAAATCAACAAGACGAATGCTATGGAGGTGAAATCTACCCGATTGAAAGCAATGCTAAAAACAGTTGAGATTTCAGATGCACTGAAGGGTTTTTTTAGGATGGAATTCGATAAGTACACAAACACTAAAATCTCGCAGCAAAACAAGGATATGGCCGAGATGGTACGCTTGTGTGGTGAAAATGGATATGATATCAGCATTTCTTTTAAGGAATATAAAACCTACCGCATCAATGACTATGTCAGGGCATATTACCCAATAACCGTTGATGTACTTCAACGGTTTGAAATTGGTACTCACACCTTTAACGGGAAGACCGAACTTGAGGAGTGGTTTGATTTGGTAGATGAAGAAACAAAAGGATACGTCAATGAATCAGAGGTTCCAAAGCGAAGAAATAAAGCATGTAAGTGAGAAGTATGCAGACAACGAGCTGTACAAAGCTATTAGTCTGATAGGCCCTCAACTGGAGTCTGAATATCAATTCGGGCTGTGTCCAGAAGAATGTTTTATGGATACACTAGAACTTCTTTCGGGCATAACGGAAAAAGGCGAGGACATCCTGACAGAGACGGATAACATCTGGCTGCGCAAGTTTAATGAGTACAAACGCTTTGACCGACATGTTGAGGAGGAGGAGATACGCAAGGCTGTTGGTATCGTCTTCGGCTTCACTATTCTTGCTATTGATAGCTGTAGCCATCCATTTTACAAGTACACGCTCTCTGGACAGCTTATGCAGGTGGTTGCCAACCATAAGTTCGAAGGCTGGCAGTCAACGCTCGACCGTATCTTCTCCGTACCGCTTTCTGACAGATGGTTTGATGCTTATTTCGAAGAAGAAACTCCAGTTACATTACGATCTTCGAACAAGAAGCCTAAAGCTGCGAAAGCAAAGAAAAAAATAGAAAGAAAGACAAACAATAAACCCAAGACGCTGAAATATTACAAACATGGTAATAACGGCATACTGATGAAGCAACGACATCGGGTAGATATCGTCTTCTGTAAGTGGAATGAGTGGAGATGGTTAGATGAACTGACCACTGCTAACGATTTTGATGCACTCTTTGAAGGCGAACCTAAGCATTGCAATATCTCATGGAAGGCAAACTCCACGATACTTACCATTCTGCTACAAGAACTACTTAAACAATCATATATCGAAGAACAGATAAAGCAATCCGCTTCCTCAATGGTACGAGAGCTATTTGGAATGACTCCCAATTTTGACAGAAAACGTCTTGATAATGACAACAAGTTTCAGATTAAAGCAACACTCTATATTCTCAATATAAGTAATCCACTACCATTGCGAAAAGGCGGTGGCGATGATGATTACGAGACAACAGATGCAGCAATCCAAGCTGTTTTATCGAAAGAGCTTCGCACTACCAAAGGGATATAGCATAAAAAAATATGCTATATCTCCAATGGTTCGCTGGCGCACCATGCAAGGCGTTTTTCAGGTTCCCAATTATCAAAGTCTATTTCTAAACTGCGGTTTTGATGTGGGCTAGCTATGTATTTAGTAATTGCAGTAGCCACGAATTTGGCTAGGTTAACAGGTACTGCATTGCCAATCATTTGCTCCATATCGGTTTTATTGCCAACAAACTTGTATCCACGAGGGAAAGTCTGAATGTAGCTACGCTCAAGTGTAGTAAGCGGACGGATGCCCTCCTTTGACTTTACTGGGTCGTTAGCATGTATTTGATAACCTTCAGGCATGGGTCGATTAACGCCACGAACAGTTGGGCTGGGCTCGTCTATAGAGAAAATACCACGGCGGACGTAACTACGTGGGTGACGATAGTAGTATTCGATACCAAGTGAATCACCAAAATAGTCACGCAATGTCATGGGTTTGCTCGCTAAACCGCTATTAATAAATGGTTCCATAAATCCATCCATTTCACGGAGTTTTCCAATGAGGAAGAAACGCTTTCGCTGTTGCGGAACGCCACAGAGTGAAGCATCGAGTACTTGTTGGGAAAGGCCATAGCCAGCTTCCTTGAAGATGGCTTTGGCTTCAACAAGTTTTTGAGTCTTTGTAATTCGGGCGACATTCTCCATGACGAACCATTTAGGTCTGACACGGCTTATAATTTGTGCGTAATGTATTGTAAGATCACCACGACCTCCGTCTTCATCGCGCTTGCCTGCCGATGAGAAATCCTGACAAGGAGGTCCACCAATAATCATGTCTGGATGTAGTTGATCAATAGCAATAGCACTTGCCTGTACATTGCTCAAATCCATATCTTCGGCAGGATGGTCAAAATTTAATCTATAGACATTAAGAGCTGCCTCCCACTTGTCGTAGGCGGCAACCACTTCGAATCCTGCCTTTTGAAAGCCGAGGCTAAGACCTCCGCAACCACAAAATAAATCTACTACTCTCATTCTTGAAATAATTCTGGATGACTAACTAAAAAAGCATCAAAACGTCTTTCTGGCTTCAGGAAATTTTGCCCTCCACCTAGAATAATATTCTTAATTTCGAACTTGGTAATACGAGGTTTTGTTAATTCTATGCACTTCATCATAGGACTTGTTAAATTTCCACTGATAGCAAAGGCTTTATCTGTTTTATATTTATATGCTAAAGCATTAACAATATCAGTATAGTTAAACCGTCCATATTGTGTAAAGTCCCAAAGCATTTTATAAAGCCATATAATAGTTCTTTGGTTTCTCGATATGTCATCTTTTGGATTGGTATCTCTTAGACACATCTGGATAACTGAAAGATTTGACCACACAAAAACATCTAGGCAATTATCTTCAAAGTGCTTTAATTTTTTATCCGTCTTCCATATAGGTTGAATGATGAGAGGGACCTGCTTTTTATACAAATCTTTGGAGACTTGTAAAATAGCTTCTTTGATTTTATCGTAATGAGGTAATACCATACG
The DNA here is from genome assembly GCA_902799355.1 of uncultured Bacteroidales bacterium. GTDB lineage: Bacteria > Bacteroidota > Bacteroidia > Bacteroidales > Bacteroidaceae > Prevotella. The sequence goes on along the minus strand of CADCAG010000029.1, from coordinate 4,320 downwards.
AATCTCACCCCAGTCCTTTATCTCTTCACCTATAGTATTTAGTAAGGTATGTAATTTCGTCTTTCCTCGTAAGTTATCATAACATGCACAAATACTACAAGCTAAGAAAAGAATAGTTGGAGAACGAACGACAATCTCGCTACCATAATTTTCTTCCTCTAAATCCTTTGTAGTGTTATCTGGAAGTGTAGTAAGTTTTACCTCAAGGCCACTAACGGCCAACTTGGTTGAACGATTTATCATTACCAAGTCGATTTTTTCTTTTTTGGATGCCGTGTAATATTGTTCATAAGGATAGTAGCCAGCCTCAAAGTCATAGTATGCATCATCGCTTAGAGGATCAACACCCAAGAGTTTGCTGGCATCAATGTGTTTGTGGACTATTTCATTATTCTCATTAGCACAAATATAGACAGGCTTTACGTCACGACTGCCCATATAAGCAACTAACGATGCAGGGAAAGAACTATTGAATTGATTCTTACCCCAACTATCCTCTTGTGTATAATCTCTACTTGAATGCTTCTGTCCAAACAAACCAGGTTTAATGTTATTGTATGTCATATCCATTCTTTTATGATTCGTTGTTGCAAAGGTACATATAATTTTTTAATAAACGTTCAAGAAGATCAAAAATAATAATCGAGAGTTGTGACGTATGTAAGCAATTTCGTGAATTAGTAAGCAATTGTGTAATCAAAACATAATTATTAAAAAAATATTTTGAGCTAGAATACTTCTGAAACACAGGGTGTTCCGGCTTTCTTTATGTTTTGTTTTAAAACAATGTAAGCAAATAATGGAAAAATGCTTACGTGAAGAGGGGTAATTTCCCCATTGCTGAGGGCAAAAATTACTGCCCAAAGCAAAATGACAAAGAAAAATAGAACTTGCGTAGGGTCTGAAAAACAGTATGGCCCTCGCACCGTAGGAGAAAACCTACATGACAGTGTTTTCAACAGTAATGAACCAAAGCAGGAAGCCAAGAAGTCCGTCTTCTTTCGCGACCTCCGGAACAAGTTCAAACCTGATGTCTTTGCAGAAGGGCTATTGGTAAGTTGCTTCCCTGAATGGCTGTCTGACCGTCTGCGTCGTCAAGTGGTGGATGCGCTCCGAGGCCTTGACGAGGCGATGGCGATTGAAGTGGCTGATGACGTGATGGATTTCTGGACGTATGGCGTTCGTCATTATGTCGGAATCTTGTACATCGACAACATGCTCAACAGCTTGTACAACAAGATCGCCTTCTGTGCTGAACAGCAGGAAGTCAAGTTGCTCAAGCATTTCTGATGAGTAAACCAGAGCACGCTTTTCTCCCATATATAAAGAGGTGGCGTGCTCCACTTTCAACAAACTTAAAAAGAAAAAGATTATGCGATACACGATTTCCTTTTTCAAAGCGCCCATTTGGAACAAACTGCCATTGAAGACGGTCAGTCTGTTCTGGGTATGGATGTACGTCACCATGAAGTGGCTACAATTGGGGCCGGACTCTGACCGCGACATCAGTCTAATCAGTAAGACCGAGCAACTGCGTCGTCTAACGGGAGAAGATGCTCAGCGCCAATATAAGGGGCGTAACTTCGATTACGTGACACCATCAGGCAGTTATACTTACTGCGATGACAAGTCGTTGGTTGAATATTCAAACGCTTTGTGTCTTGACTTTGACCACTTGGACGATGACACTGAGGTAATGAAGTTTAAAATTGATCCGGAAGAGTTGAAGTCGCTGTTGTTGACCGATCCCTATTGGGGCGAACAGATACTGCTGATGTTCACCTCGCCACGAGGACATGGATTGAAGGTGTTCCTGCCTATAGACCTCACAAAGTGCGACTACAAGACATGGTTCACTGCTCTGCGTTCATATTTCATTACCACCTATGGTTTCGGAGATAAACAAGTAGACCCTTCTGTGTCTAACGAGAGTCATGCTTGCTTTATCAGCTACGATCCACTGGCCTATCTACGTGCCGACCTTTACGAATTATACATCTAAAAAATAAAATCATGGACAATAATAAAGTTTTCGACCCCATGGTGTGGGCTTCACAGAATAACGCCAACAATATTTCAAACGAGCACACCGACAAGGTTAGCCCTGTAACAAACCAGATAGCCCAAAACCCTGATGATGAATTGGCAAAAGCCCAGGCTACTGCTGACGAACTTCTTAGGATGGGAGCCAACATTGCTGAGTCGTACGATGAGTATCTACACTTAGGCATGGCACTGTCCAATGGGCTTGGTGAACAGGGTCACGACATTTACCACCAGCTCTGCGCACAGTCTTCAAAATACCGTGAAGGCGACTGCGAAAAGAAGTGGCAGGAGTGTCTCCACAAGAACGACGGTCGTATCACTATCGCAAGTTTTTACAAAATGGCACAGGATGCGGGTGTCGATCTCACGGCCATTGCCAGACAGTTTCCCTCAAAACCTCAATTACCTCATGGCTATGAGGAGAAACGTAATCAGCAGGGGTCAGAGGATAATAATAGAGAACAACATTCTAATTATCAGTCACAAACTAACAAGAGTAATCGCTCTGGAGCCCCCACCCCAATTGCCGCAGACAGCGTTGAGGAAACTGAGGTTTTGAGGTTTTCGTTCAGCCAGACGTTCAGCCCAAAGATTGATATTGGCACGCTGCCCGTCACCATTCAACGATGCATGGAGGGCAAGGAGACGGCCGAGGAGCGAGACAAGACACTGCTCGCAACCCTGGATCTGTTGGCCATCGCACAACCTAATGTCTACGGCATCTATGGCGGAAAACGGGTCTACACGCCCTTCTATCTCTTCATACTCGGATTGGCAGGTATCAGCCAAAAAGGTGCAGTTGATGACCTGAAACATTTGTTGATGCCTATTGAACATGCCTTGCTGTCGCAATACTATGCGCAGTTAGCAGACTACAAGGAACAGCATGCAGAATGGGAAGCCAAGAAATCACAACGAGGCAAAGGTACTGAGAGTGCTGGTCCAGAACCTGAAGAGCCTCAGTACCGCAGCCTTTTCGTATCAGCAGACTCGTCGGCAGCAGCCTTCAAGCAAGACCTCTGTAACTATGGTGGAAGGGGCATGGTCTTCTCTACCGAGGCCGACACGCTGACCCAGGCACTCAGCCAAGAGTGGGGCCAATTTACTGACATATTGAGAATGGCCTTCCACCACGAGACCATTACCAGCACTCGTACCAAGGACAAACAGCACATCGTCATCGACGAGCCCCAGCTGGGCATGATGGTCACCTGTACGCCAAAGCAGATAACCTATCTGCTGTCACCCAAACAGAACGAGAATGGTTCTAGCTCTCGCGACCTTTTCTATTGTGCCAAAGAGAACCTCGAATGGCGCGACCCGTTCCAATGCAAAGAGCCCGTTGCTGACCGCTATCATGAAATTGGGCAATCAATTAAGCAGATGTATGACCAACTTGTCGGACGCAAGAGCAGTCGCATTCAGATACTGCTGACAGAAGAGCAACAGCAGGCTTTCAACAAACACTTCAAGCCACTTCTTCCTGAACAAGTAGGACTCTATGGTCTCGATTTTGCCGCTTTTATAGTTCGTATAGCACTGGTAGCCTTTCGTATGATGATGGTGCTCACCACACTTCGCAATTTTGAGCAAGGACATCTGACAGACCCACAGCAGCAGGCATTTATCTGTACAGACGATGACTACCAGACAGCAATGACCATCATTGACTGCCTCGTAGCTCATACCGCCTACGTCTATACCACGTTGTTGAAACCTACCGATGAACAACAACAAACTATACAGCCTTTGAAAGCACGTGAGCAACAATTCCTCATTGCTCTCCCTAATGAGTTTACAACCAAGCAGTCTGAAGAGACAGCCCAAGCCCTTGGCATCCCCATCAAGACTGCCCAGCGCTATATAGGTTCCTTTATCAGTCGTTACCAACTGGTAGAACGCACGGGTCAGGGACATTACAGCAAAATAAAACGCTGATGCTCACAAGACAGCTGTATAATGTGTCATTATTAGCCTAATACGCGCGCGTATCAGCCTAATACAGTTGCGTATTAGGCTAATAAATGGAGAGATTGAAAGATGAAAAAAATGAGAAATTGAAAGATGAAAAAAATGAGAAATTGAGAGATGGAAAAAAGTGCACAGAGGGACTGTCCCCGTGTGCACTTTTCTGCGAAAAAAGCACAAAAAAAGTGGCGGAAAAATTTGGTTATATCAAAACTTTTTTGTAACTTTGTAACATAAAACAAGAGAGTTAGTTATCACATAAGTTTAACCATTAAAAATTACTAGTTATGAGTGTACTTTACAGAT
>CADCAG010000028.1 GCA_902799355.1 uncultured Bacteroidales bacterium | reverse complement strand
CATCAACACCTGGTACGGTGGTGAGATGAAGAAGGGTATGTTCTCTATGCAGAACTACTATCTGCCTCTGCAGGGTATCGCTTCTATGCACTGCTCTGCTAACACCGACATGGAGGGTAAGAACACCGCTATCTTCTTCGGTCTGTCTGGTACCGGTAAGACCACGCTGTCTACCGATCCTAAGCGTCTGCTGATTGGTGACGACGAGCACGGATGGGACGACGAGGGCGTATTCAACCTCGAGGGTGGTTGCTATGCAAAGGTTATCAACCTGAGCAAGGAGAACGAGCCCGACATCTACGGTGCCATCAAGCGCAACGCTCTGCTGGAGAACGTTACTGTTGCTGAGGATGGCAAGATCGACTTCGCTGACAAGAGCGTAACGGAGAACACCCGTGTAAGCTATCCTATCGACCACATCGAGAAGATTGCCCAGAAGGTCAACGGCAAGAGCGCAGGTCCTGACGCTAAGAACGTTATCTTCCTGTCTGCTGACGCCTTCGGCGTACTGCCCCCAGTATCTATCCTGACTCCTGAGCAGACCAAGTACTACTTCCTCTCTGGCTTCACAGCTAAGCTGGCTGGTACAGAGCGCGGCATCACAGAGCCTACTCCTACCTTCTCTGCTTGCTTCGGTCAGGCATTCCTCGAGCTGCACCCCACCAAGTATGCTGAGGAGCTCGTGAAGAAGATGGAAAAGAGCGGCGCTAAGGCTTACCTCGTCAACACTGGTTGGAACGGTACCGGCAAGCGTATCTCTATCCCCGATACACGTGGTATCATCGACGCCATCCTGGACGGAAGCATCCTGAAGGCTCCTACTAAGAAGGTTCCTTTCTTCGACTTCGAGGTTCCCACAGAGCTGCCTAACGTTAATCCTGCTATCCTTGATCCTCGCGACACTTACGCAAGTGCTGCTGAGTGGGAGGAGAAAGCTAAGGATCTGGCTGCTCGCTTCATCAAGAATTTCAAGAAGTACGAGGGTAACGAGGCTGGTAAGGCACTCGTTGCTGCAGGTCCTAAGCTTTAAGCTTAGACCGAAAGCAACTTCGCCCTACGCAGGGCAAAGCTTGCTGGTCCTAAGCTCTAATAAGCATTTTTTGACCTATATCAAAATAAAGGGCGGTTTCATCGGAAACCGTCCTTTTTTGCGCGTTATTCAATAATAATGCAGTAATTTTGCACTCGCAATCGAGAGGATTGTAGTTGTTTTTCATTAGGTTAGTAGTTAAATTGTTTTTAAGGTAAAGATTATGTTATTAGATTTTCAAACAACGCTGTTGCTGGCCTTGGTGGCTCTTGCCACTAGTTTATGCGTTATCACGCTGGTCCATACCAACATGCGTTAATGAATAGAGCACGGAGTGAGTGATTCATACCGTGCTCTTTTTTTGTTTATAAAACATAAAATATTACCTTATATGATATATTTAACTTAATAAAAGGTAGAAAAATGCTCAAATTTCGGGAATTGTGCGTAACTTTGCACGGAATTTTGGAAAAAAGACACAATTGGATGAAACAGATAAAGACAACATACCTGCTGATAGCCATGCTCTTAGGGACTTTGGCATCATGCACGAGTACTGATGATACGACGGTGACACTCTATGATGATGCCGCCATTACATCGTTTCAACTGGGAACGATGAACCGCTATGTGAACGATGAGAAGACTACCTTCAAAGGTAGCGACTACCTCTTCCACATTGACCAGATCAATCGTACCATCTTCAACACCGACTCGTTGCCCTTGGGTACAGACATTACCAAAGTGGTATGTTATTTAGGCACTTACAACAACAGCAACCCCTTCCTCGTCAGTCAGGACGGAACCTACATGACCTACTATGCAGGTACTGACAGCATCGACTTCTCAACCCCACGCACCTTCTGCGTGGCTTCCAGCAGCAATGTCGGCTATACCAACTATACCGTCAAGGTGAACGTCCACCAGAAAGATCCTGATGCTTTCGAGTGGCAGAAGATGGCCAATGTGCCCGTGATGACGGGTCTCCGCGCCCTCTCTTTCAACGACCGCATCTACGTCTTCGGTAACGAAGGAGGCACCACAAAGGCATACTATACAGAGGATGGTACCAGCTGGACACCTGCCACATTGCCCGCACTGACCGATGCTGACGCTTGGGGCAATGCCGTAGCCAATTTGGACTCACTATACATCATGGACGGTACCAATATCTACCGCTCTGCTGATGTCAACACATGGGTCACGGATGGCAGCAAGCTGCCTGATGGCATCACGCTGGAGTGTCTGCTGGGAGCAAGCTCTACCGAGGTATATGCCATAGACACCAACGGTTCGCTGATTACCAAGTACTGCGGCGGCCAGTTGCCCCTCTGGATAGAAGCCAAGGACGAGACAAAGAGTAGCTTAGACGCCCTCCCCACCCAGGACATCACCATGGTGTCGTACCCGCTGAATCTGTCAGACAGCACCGACTACGTGCTGATGGCCGGCAACAAGCAGACGGGCGACGCATGGAGCGGTCAGCTGTGGCGCCGTATTGTAGACTATAGCGAGACAGGTATCATGAGCCTGTTAGTGGAATATGTCACCACCCTGATAGATGGGAAGGACGACTATCCCGAGTGGATACGTAAGTGGACCTATGTAGACCGCGCAGACGACCACCGTTACGAACTGCCTGCACTGGAGAATATCCAGCTGGTACGCTATGACGATGTACTGCTGGCTTTCGGCGGCAAGGGTCTGAACGGCACGCCGACAGATGCGCTGAGAACCATCTACACCAGTCGCGACAATGGTATCACATGGAAAGAGGCAACCTATAGCATGCCTCCTACGGATGGCAATGCGACTTTCAATAGCGCAGCCACCAGCTTCTCGGCAACAGCCGATGGTAACTATATCTGGATTGTCTGTGCAGGTACTGGAGAGGTATGGCGCGGACAGCTGAACAGAGTAGCGTGGTCGCGGTAAAGTTGAGAGTTGAAAGGTGAAAGTTGAGAGGTGAGAAACGCTGTTGTTGCCATCCTGCTGATGCTGGCCGTAGGCGCTCAGGCGCAGACAGAGCCGGAATACCGACTGGAAGTCGGTGGAGGCGTTGGCATGGTATCGTATGAGGGCGACTTCAACGGCAACATCTTCAGAAACCCACAGGCCGCATTCACGCTCTTGGCGAAATACCGCTGGAACCCACGCGTGGCACTGGCCATGAACATCAGCTATATGCAGCTGAAAGGCTCGGCAAAGGACGTGAAGTCATACGTACCGCAGCAGTGGCAAGACTACACCTTCAAACGCAAGGTCGGTGACGTGGGTCTGCGGCTGGAATATAACTTCTGGCCTTATGGAACAGGAATGGAATATCGTGGAGCCCAACGGCTTACACCTTATATATTTTTAGGACTGGGAACAACCGTCTACAAGACTGACAAGGCACAGCTGGCCATGAACATGCCGCTGGGCGGTGGTGTGAAGTACAAAGCCGCCGACCGTGTGAATGTGGCGGTGGAATGGGCGATGCACTTCACTGGCAGTGACCGCCTGGACGGTGTCTCCGACCCCTATGGCATCAAGAGCTCCGGGCTCTTCAAGAATACCGACTGCTACAGTCATCTGCGACTGTCAGTCAGCTACGACTTATGGGCGAAATGTAAAACGTGTCACAATGATAGAGACTAATAACATCCCTCAGCATATTGCCATCATCATGGACGGCAACGGACGCTGGGCCAACGAACGAGGTAAGGAACGCAGCTACGGCCACCAGGCTGGCGTAGAGGCTGTGCGCCGCATCACTACGGAATGTTCCAATCTGGGCGTTAAATACCTGACGCTGTATACGTTCTCTACAGAAAACTGGGGACGTCCGGCTGATGAGGTTGCAGCCCTGATGGGTTTGGTACTCACCTCGCTGGAAGACGAGATATTCATGAAGAACAATGTGCGCTTCCGCGCCATCGGCGACATCAAGCGCCTGCCCGACGTCGTACAGCAGAAGCTGCGCGAAACCGAGGAGCATACGGCCAAGAACGACCACATGACGATGGTGATAGCGCTGAGCTATAGCAGCCGCTGGGAGATTACGGAGGCTGTACGCCAGATTATTCAAGACCTCCACGACCAGAGAGAAGATATCACGCGGACGTTGGAGTTCTGGAAGACAGGTGGCATCCGTGCTGAGGACATCACGGAAGAGACTATCAGCAAACACCTGGCTACCAACTTCATGCCAGACCCCGACCTGCTGATTCGTACAGGCGGCGAGCTGCGCATCTCCAACTACCTGTTGTGGCAGATTGCCTATTCAGAGCTGTACTTCTGCGACACCTACTGGCCCGACTTCAACGAGGCTGAGTTGCACAAAGCTATCGAGAGCTACCAGAAGCGCCAGCGCCGCTACGGCAAGACCGAAGAACAAGTGGAAAACGAAACGAAGATATGAAATATATTCAGCAAATAACGATACTACTGGTAGTACTCCTGTGTACTGTTGTACAGACAAGTGCACAGGATGTTATCGTCAATCCAGATATCTCTTATGCCGGAACACCGCGCCGCTGTGAGATTGGCGGACTGACCGTCAAAGGTGTAGAAGGCTATGAAGACTACGTACTGCTTGGACTGTCGGGACTGTCTGTAGGACAGATGATTGACGTGCCTGGTACAGAGATTACAGATGCTGTCAAGCGCTATTGGAAGCATGGCCTGTTCTCGAATGCCTCGATTTCTGCCGACTCTATCATCGGCAACAAGGTGTATCTCTGCATCCACCTGGCTACCCGTCCACGTGTCAGCACTATCAACTACTACGGTCTGAAGAAGACTGAGAGAGAGGATATGGAGGCCAAGTTGGGCATCATGAAAGGCAGTCAGATTACGCCCAACATGATAGACCGTGCTAAGATCCTGGCTAAGAAATACTTCGACGAGAAAGGCTATAACAATGCCGAGATAAACATCACCCAGCGCGATGACGTGACGGGTAAGAACCAGGTCATCCTCGATGTCACCGTCGACAAGAAGTCGAAGATGAAGGTTCGTAAGATTATCTTCGATGGCAACGACAAGCTGTCGTTCGGCAAGATTACCGGTTCCATGTTCAAGAAGGGTGCCTTTGGCAAGATCAATGAGGCCGGCAAGCTGAAGAATATGTTCAAGGCCAAGAAGTTTACGCCAGAACGCTATGAAGAGGCTAAGACAGCGCTCATCGAGAAATATAACGAGCTGGGCTATCGCGACGCCACCATTCTGGAAGACTCTGTATGGACGGTGGACGAGAAGCACGTCAACGTCTATGTGAAGGTCGACGAGGGTGAGAAATACTTTATCCGTAACATCACCTGGGTGGGTAACACCGTAGTAACCACCGACTACCTGAACAGAGCCCTTGGCATGCAGAAGGGTGATGTCTACAACCAGAAGCTGATGAAGAAGCGCCTCTCGGAAGACGAGGATGCCGTCGGCAACTACTATTGGAACAACGGTTACCTGTTCTATCAGCTGGAGCCCACCGAGGTGAACATCGTTGGCGACAGCATAGACCTGGAGATGCGTATCCAGGAGGGTACACAGGCACACATCAGTCATGTACGCATCTACGGTAACGACCGCCTGTACGAAGAGGTGGTACGCCGTGAGTTGCGCACCAAGCCTGGTGACCTCTTCTCGAAGGATGCCATCCAGCGTTCAGCACGAGAGATTGCCTCTACGGGCTTCTTCGACCCTGAGAAGGTGAACCCCGACATCAAGCCTAACTACGAGGACGGTACGGTAGACATCAACTGGGAGCTGGAGCAGAAGTCTAATGACCAGCTGGAGTTCTCGCTGGGTTGGGGACAGACTGGTATCATCGGACGTATCGGTGTGAAGCTGAACAACTTCTCCATGCGCAACCTCTTCGGAAAGAACAAGATGCACCGTGGCATCATGCCTATCGGTGATGGTGAGCAGCTGTCACTGTCATTCCAGTCGAATGGTAGCTACTACAGCTCTGTATCTACCGGATATTCTACGGGATGGTTTGGCGGAAAGCGTCCTAATGCACTGAGCATTAGTGCCTTCTACTCTAAGCAGAGCGACATCTCCAGCACCTACCGTAACTCGGCATGGATGAACAACTACTACAACTACTACGGAGGCTACGGCTCGTACAACAGCGGCTATTACGACTATACGTCGATGATGGACGAGGACAAGTACATCAAGCTGTTTGGTGTCTCACTGGGTTGGGGTAAGCGTCTGCGCTGGCCTGATGACTACTTCCAGCTGTCTACGCAGCTGTCATATACCCGTTATATGCTGCGTGACTGGAGCTACTTCCTGATTTCTAACGGTAACTGTAACAATATCAACCTGGGTGTCACCCTGTCGCGTACCTCTACCGACAACCAGTTGTTCCCACGTCGCGGTTCAGAGTTCATGCTCTCTGTTACCCTGACACCACCCTGGTCACTGCTGAACAACAAGGACTACGCCAACCTAGCTACGACAGAGACCTACCAGAAGAATGTCGACCAGTACAATGCTGAGTTGCAGGACAAATACCGCTGGATTGAATATCACAAGTGGAAGTTCAAGACGAAGACCTATACAGCACTGACGGAAGGTCAGAAGTGTCTGGTGCTGATGACCCGCGTAGAAATGGGTCTGCTGGGCTCATACAACAAGTATAACAAGTCACCGTTCGAGACCTTCTATGTCGGTGGTGACGGTATGAGCGGCTACAGCTCCAGCTATGCTGAGGAGACCATTGGTCTGCGTGGTTACGAGAACGGTTCGCTGACTCCTTACCGTGCCGAGGGTTATGCCTACGACCGCTTCACGCTGGAGTTGCGCTACCCCATCCTGCTGGGTAACACAACCATCTACGGACTGGGATTCCTGGAAGGCGGTAACGCATGGAATGAAGCTGGTAAGTTCAACCCCTTCGACATCAAGCGTTCTGCCGGTGTCGGTGTACGTATCTTCCTACCAATGGTGGGTCTGATGGGTATCGACTGGGCCTACGGTTTCGACAAGCCTTACATCACCTCATCATCTAAAGGTGGTGCTCAGTTCCACTTCATCCTCGGACAGGAGTTCTGATGGAGTTAAGAGTGAAGAGTTAAGAGTGAAGAGTTAAGAGTTGTCAAAACTTGAAACCTTTGAAAAGTTTCCACGTCTAAGAGATATAAACCCATAAAAAAGAGACAAAGATGAAAAGATTATTATTGATAACCAGTTTAGTGTTTGCTGCAGCGCTGTCGCTGCACGCACAGAAATTTGCACTCGTAGATATGGACTATATCTTTAAGAACATACCTGCCTACGAGCGTGCTAACGAACAGCTGAACCAGATTTCCAAGAAGTGGCAGGCTGAGGTAGAGGCTATCCAGATAGAGGCACAGACCCTCTACAAGAACTACCAGAACGAGGTAGTCTTCCTCTCTCAGGAGCAGAAGAAAGCCAAGCAGGACGCCATCGTTGCCAAAGAGAAGGAAGCTGCTGACCTAAAGAAGAAGTACTTCGGACCGGAAGGTGAGCTCTTCAAGAAGCGTACAGCCCTGATGTCGCCTATCCAGGAGGAGGTGTACAACGCTGTCAAAGACATTGCTGAGCTGCGCGGCTACCAGCTGATTCTCGACCGTGCCAGCGACACCGGTATCATCTTCGGGTCACCCAAGGTGGACATCAGCAATGAGGTACTCTCGAAGCTGGGATATAGCAACTAATCTACGGAATAACGGAACTACGGAATAACGGAATAACAAAATAACGAAAATAATAAAGAAAACAACTATGAAGAAATTGATTATCTGCGCTATTTGCGCACTCTGCGGTTTTACCACCGCCAATGCACAGAAATTCGGACATGTCAACTCACAGGAGATTATCCAGGCTATGCCTGAGTTCGCCAAGGCACGTACCGAGATTGAGGCACTTACCAAGCAGTACGAGGCAGACCTGAAGAGCATGTACGAAGAGCTGCAGAAGAAGGGCGAGGCTTACGAGAAGGAGCAGGCTACCCTGCCCGCAAACATCAAGGAGCGCCGCGAGAAGGAGCTGGGCGAGATGCAGCAGAAGATCCAGCAGAGCTACCAGGACAACCAGCAGGCTCTGGCCAAGGAGCAGCAGGACAAGATGAACGCCATCACCACTAAAGTACTTGACGCTATCAAGGCTGTAGGACAGGCTGGCGGTTACGTTTACATCATGGATGTTACCAGTGGTGTTCCTTATATTTCTACTACCCTGTCTACTGACGTTACTGCAGAAGTCAAGAAGAAGCTCGGTATCTAATTATTGACACCTTATATATAAAAATAGAGGATGTGCTCGGCACATCCTCTATTTTTTTCACTGTTTCCCAAGAAGCTTATTTGAATACCTCCTCCTCATCGGGATAGAGGTACCAGTCGGTAGCCGTCTCACTATCCTCGGCCCACTCTGCAAAAGCATGGCCTGAGGTCTTGTAAGCACCAGACAGCTCACCATTCTTGTTCTTACCGATAGAATGCCACTCGAGAGGATACTGGAAGTCACCAGACACCATGATAGCCCACGGCATATTGTTACCGTATGCCCTTTCGTAGGCAGCACCATCAGGCTTGATAGGAGTAACAACCTGAGCTGTCTTGAAGCCGTTCTGTACGGTGTGCACTTCCCAGTAGCCACCACCGTAAGGTTCTACGATAAATACGTCGTAGAAATTTTCGGCAAGCATCTGGTTGGCTTTGTCAGCCTCTTTGAAGACAAAAGTATAGGTCGCCGTAGGAGGCTCATCCGTATATTTTTTGTGCTCATAAGCGTCATTACGCTCTACAGTGTTCCAGAAATATCTCCAGACACCACCGTTGTCTGTCTTGACAGGATTCATGGCCCAGTGAGCATCCTTGAAGAACACAACAACCATACTATTCTCATTGTTTGGCGCCTGACCTTCCGTGAGGAAAGTCTTATTAGTATCAATATTCTTATAATCACCCAATCCCTGACCCTCTGGAGATGGGAAAGGATTGGAAACAGAATAAGTCTCCAAGTCATCACTCTTCACACCAATCAGGCGCATGGCAGCACCGATGTTCTTCGTTGCACCTACTGCGTCGAGGCTCACCTGAACAGTCAGCGTCTTCTCGTTGAGGGTAGGCTTGACGGTAAGTACCACGTCGTTGAAGTCGTAATCACCAGCATCGGGGAAGTTATCCTCAAAGCAGTAACGGAATGACTGAGGAACCTCAGGACGCTCCTCCTCATCGGGAGCACCTGCATAAGCAGTACCACACCCAGCATTAGACAGTTGTGCCTTAGCACCACCATAAGAGGTCAACGCTGCAGCACCCTTGATGTCAATATATGGATACTGGCCTGACCAACCATTGGCAAAATGATCGTTTGTAGCCACATAGAGGTTGCCACCATAGGTGACCTCATAGCCCTGACCAGCAGCACCTGCTACAATCTTCTTAGCACGGAATACAGCGAAGTTGCCTGACGCAGGGCCATAGACACCATAGTCAGCCTTCGTAGCATTCATAGTAGCCGTCTCTGTCACATCAAACATAGAGCCTGCACCCATATAGATATAGAACGGGCCACCGTAGGCTTGGTTCCAAACCGTTGAGTAGGACTTTGCCCAGTTACCACCACCATTGAAGTACTTGGTGACAACGCTGGAACCTGCATCCATCTTAAAGTTACCAGTGCCTGGGTTATCACCGAGGTTCATGTTGAAGTCTTCGTCAACAATCATCTTGCAATTGTTGATGACTTCATCACTGGCTGCATTATAGATAAAGTTGCCAGTATGATACTCACCATTGTTTACCCATGCGTTACTGTTACTGTTAACGAAGGTGGTACCGCTGATGGTTACGAGATTATTATTCTCAAATTTACCACTACCTGCTGTATTCATGTCTGCAGCCGTCATCGTGCCATTGTTTACAATGACAGACAGATTATTCTCCACAGAGATCTTAGTAGCAACGGTCACCGTACCACTATTTACCAGTACACTGGAATTGTTGACATGAAACTTGCCAGCCTCAATCGTGCCATGGTTATAGATGTGCAGACCATTGTTGCCCACCAGTTCAGCACCGTTGGCGGTCTTCAGCGTAGCACCTTCAGCAATATAGAAGTTACAGCCGCCTTGCAGGTCTCTTGCACTTTCCGCTCCTAAAGTCAGCGTGGCACCACGTACCAAGAATACTTCCGTATTTTGAGCTACATAGAACTTACGATTGGTAAAGTCGCAGTTACCTTTAATATACAGCGTGCCACCAGAGTTCTTTGAACCGTCCCAGCTACCCCAGATATTAACCTCCTTAGTCCATGAAGGATCTACATAGCTGATGCCTGTGCCATAACCGCCCCATTGCTGGACCTGTTCAAAAGGCAGTACACCTGCCGGTACGTCATCCAAGAACTTGCTGGCATCAGCATCACCAGGGAACTGGAACGAGGGCTGCAAGGCACGCTGACGAGCCTTGGCCGTATTCGTCTCAATGTCTACTTCCAACAGACCATCCTTGATAACTGCAGGATAGACAGACATGTAGTTCTGGGAATCGAACAAGGTGACATAGGCATAAGCCTTGGCCAAGGAATAGCTGAGCTTCATATCCAGCGTATTACCATCAGCAATACGGCCTTCACCCAACAATTTCAAGGTTCCCTTATAGTCAATAGGGTTCTGCTCATAGATTTTCACCTGATAGGTATCCTCAGTACCGGTGTTCACGGTGATACTGGCATTGGCAACACCAACTGTGGCCCACTGATGATTGGGGTCAACATTCTCTATGACAAAGGATTTCCTCAGATACTCGTCATAGTTTGCCTGGTCGAAAACGACGTCGTCCTTACATGACGTTACGCCTAGCGACAACAAGGCCATAGCAATCCAAAAATTCTTCTTCATGCGCATACATTATTATAAAATATCGATATTTCGGTTGCAAAGTTAAGCAAAAAAATCATAACTGATGCATTTTTATAGAAAAATATTTTCTATTTAACGAAAAAATAACTACCTTTGCCCCCTGAAAATGAGACTTATATAAAAAGTTTAGCTAAATGAAAGAGTATTTGATGAAAGGAGTAAGCCTATTTGCCATTTCCGTGATGCTGGTTGGCTGTTCCCATGATGCATGGTTTCAGACCAATAACCGCGTAAAGCAGATGGAGGAAGAGTATTCTTCCAACTTCAAGACGATCGTTTTAGGTGGACAAAATGTTGATGCGCGACAGACGTGGAATACGGCTGTCAGCACCCAGATTACGCTGACCAGTGCAAAGACCGGCACGTTGAAGATTTATGCTACCGATCCGGCACAAGGTTCTTCTGTGGCAGCCCTCTATACAGGTAGCATCAGCAAGGGCGAGACAAAGACATTCACCGTGGCCCGTCCACAGAATGCCACAACGCTTTACGCCACTATTCTCGACGAGAAGAACTACATGATTGACAATATGGCTTTTGACGCCAGTGAGTCGGAGGTAACTACTGCCTTCTACACCACCCCCGCCAATGCCCGTCAGATGAATGCAGCCCGTCGTGCCATTCCGTCTGTATTCAACTTCCCCGGAGATGCTGATGCCAGCAAGTTCCTGAGTGCTGTGCCTGCAGGTATTGAGAAGTTGACACAGAATGCCGCAATGGTAAACAACTACATTGATGGCTCATGGACAGGAGAGCTCAACATCTGGGGACAATGGGACGGATCAAAGAACACTGGTGGTACGCTGTATATCGCTGGCCAGAACTGGTTCCTGGACCGCAAATTCTATGTTGCGCCCAATACCGACATCTACCTGATAGAAGGAGCTGTTCTTGTCTTAAGAGCTGAAGACGCCGCCAATCTGCAAGGTGGCTGTAACATTTACATAGCTCGAGGCGCCAAGATTGCCACACCTTATGGTGTAGAACTAAAATTGAACAATGGCTTACATATCTATAACCACGGCACCCTCGACGTTGGCAAGATGAGTGTCAACAACAACAGCGTGCTCTATAACAGCAACGAGGTTCAGGTGACTGGTGAGCTGTCGACCGAAAACGGCAACTCAGTCATCGTCAACGATGGCACCATGACGGCTAGCCGTCTGCATACTGCTGGTAGCAGCCATGTGCAGAACAATGGCACCATGACCATCAACGGCAACACCGACATTGACAGCAATAACAACACATGGGTCAACAACGGACATTATACAACAAACTACTTCTATTATACTGCTGGCAGCAATGACGTCATCAACAACTGTCATCTGACTGTCAACGAGCTCTTCAAGATCAACCTTGGTGACACTGACGAAAATGGTTTCCAGATGGATAGCGACGGTAGTGTCGTTACCAAGAACTTCGAAGCAGCAGGTCCCAGCTTCATCTTTATGGGTGCTCAGTCACTCTTTGAGGTGACAGAGACCGCCACGATGAACATCACCAAGGATATTTATGGTATCTACGGACCAAAAACTGGCGATTATGCTGTCTTCCACGCCAAGAAAATTGTCAGTGGTGCTGCAGAGAATCAGGGTTTCGTTGCGAACTATTTCCGAAACCTAATCGTAGCTTATGATGAGAGCCACTTCCCACAGGGCTATTCTGACAAGGATGCTCAACAGCAGGCCAATGGTGAAGTAGGTAATCAGCCCTACTACCATGTAGGCGATGGTGCTATTGTTGAAGGCACAGAGATTATTGACTATACCATAGAAAAGAGCCAGTGCAACCCTGGCTTCCAAGGTGGCGGAAAGGCCAAGGAGGAAATCAAGCAGTATATCTACTTTGCTTTTGAGGACTTGGGAACCAGCGACGACTTCGACTTCAACGACGTAGTGGTTCGCGTCAGTGTTCCTGATGCCAACAACCAGTCGACCGTAGAGCTCTGTGCTATTGGCGGTACACTGCAGCAGAAGGTCTTCTGTGGTGACGAACAGATAGGTGAAGAGGTACACAACTACGGTGAGTTTGGTGCCAACACCAAGGTTGTTGTGGGAGTACCCATTGCAGAATTGGGAAAGGTAAACGTTGATGAAGGCACCTCTGTCGCCGACCTGGACATCAAGATCCAGGTAACCAGAAAAGACGGTCAGGTGGAAACCATCGGTGGTCCTAGTCCTGGAGATACTCCCTTCCGTGTCACCGTTACTGGCGACGACCAGGGTAAATGGTTCTGGACGAGGGAACGTACCAACATCAGTGACGCCTACACCCAGTTCGGTCAGTGGGGCGCCAACATGGACAGCAAACCCGACTGGTATAAGTCTTATCTCAAGAGCAAGATCGTCAAGTGGTAGAAACATCATCAAATACTTTAAATACAATGAAGGGAAGGGCGACTGCGTGATGTAGTTGCTCTTTTTCTTGTTTGTTTCAGAAAAAAGTGTTACCTTTGCCCTCACTATGGTACTGAATTATATCTGGGTAGCTTTCTTTCTCGTTGCATTTGTCATTGCAGCGGTGAAGCTGTTGTTCTGGGGCGACTACGACGTCTTCCCAGCTATGATGGACTCTACGTTCTCATCGTCGAAGACAGCCTTTGAAATCTCGTTGGGACTGACGGGCGTGTTGTCGCTGTGGATGGGTGTGATGAAAGTTGGCGAGAAAGGCGGCGTAGTCAACGTGCTAGCACGCCTGCTGTCGCCAGTCTTCACGAAGCTGTTCCCCGATATTCCGAAGGGACATCCCGTGACGGGCAGCATCTTCATGAACATCGCTGCCAACATGCTAGGACTCGACAACGCCGCTACCCCTTTGGGCCTGAAGGCCATGGAGCAGATGCAAGAGTTGAATACCAAGAAGGATACCGCCTCGAATCCGATGATTATGTTCCTGGTACTGAACACCAGCGGACTGACGCTCATTCCCGTGAGTATCATGGTGTATAGGGCACAGATGGGTGCTGCTCAGCCTACTGACATCTTCATCCCTATCCTACTGGCTACCTTCTTCTCAACCATCGTGGGTATCATCGTCACCTCCCTGTTCCAGCGCATCAACCTGCTGAACCGTACCATGCTGCTGACGCTGGGTGGTGCCTGTACGCTGGTGGCTGCCGTCATCTGGGGATTCTCGCAGATGGATTCAGAGGCCATGAACCGTTGGAGTACCACCGTCGCCAATATCCTGCTGATGACTATCATCACAGGCTTTATCGTGGCAGGTGTGCGTAAGAAGGTCAACGTCTACGATGCCTTTATCGAGGGCGCTAAGGAGGGCTTTACCACAGCCGTCCGTATCATCCCCTATCTGGTGGCTATCCTCGTTGGAATCGGCGTTTTTCGTGCCAGTGGAGCAATGGACATGCTCATTGGAGGTCTGCGTGCCGGTGTTGACGCCTGCGGTGTCGATGCGCAATGGGTAGACGCCATGCCTACAGCACTGATGAAGCCACTGTCGGGCAGTGGTGCCCGTGGCATGATGGTGGATGCTATGACAACCTATGGTGCCGACTCGTTTGTGGGTCGTCTGTCATCAGTCTTCCAAGGGTCTACAGACACTACCTTCTATATCTTGGCTGTCTACTTCGGTTCGGTGGGCGTCTCGAAGACACGCCATGCCGTCACCTGTGGTCTGTTGGCAGACTTGGCAGGTATCCTGGCGGCCATTGCCATCTGCTATCTTTTCTTTGCATGACAGAAATCATTTATTAGAATATAATTTATAGACATTTGAAAACATTTGAAGAACTTGGTGTGAGCGAAGGGATTCGCAAAGCCATTGAGGAGATGGGCTTCGTACAGCCCATGCCCGTACAGGAGGAAGTAATACCTTATCTATTAGGAAACCGTAACGACGTCATCGCCTTGGCCCAGACGGGTACGGGTAAGACGGCGGCATTCGGTATTCCCGTACTGCAGCGTATTGATGTGACAAGAAAGGAGACGCAGGCACTCATCTTGTCGCCTACCCGTGAACTGTGTCTGCAGATTGCCGACGACCTGCGCGACTTCTCAAAATACATGGACGACATCCATGTGGAGGCCGTCTATGGCGGCGCCTCTATCGAACAGCAGATACGTGCCCTGCGTAAGGGCGCTCAGATTATCGTGGCTACCCCTGGCCGACTCATCGACCTGATGAACCGTGGTGTCGCCCAGTTGGACAACGTATATAATGTCGTGCTTGATGAAGCCGACGAGATGCTGAATATGGGATTCTCAGAGAGCATCGATGCCATCCTGGAGGGTGTTCCCGAAGAACGTAATACGCTGCTCTTCTCGGCAACGATGAGCAAGGAGATAGAGCGTATCGCCAAGGGCTACCTGCACGACTATAAGGAGATAGTGGTGGGTAGCCGTAATGAGGGTGCCGAGCACGTGAACCATATCTATTATATGGTGAATGCCAAGGACAAGTATCTGGCACTGAAGCGTATCGTAGACTACTATCCCCGCATCTTCGCCATCATCTTCTGTCGTACGAAGATAGAGACGCAGGAGGTGGCCGACAAGCTGATCAAGGATGGTTATAACGCAGAGTCACTGCATGGCGACCTCAGCCAGCAGCAGCGTGACCTGACCATGCAGAAGTTCCGCCAACACACGATACAGTTGTTGGTGGCTACCGATGTCGCTGCCCGTGGCCTGGATGTCGACGACCTGACACACGTCATCAACTACGGTCTGCCCGATGATATCGAGAACTACACCCACCGCTCTGGCCGAACGGGCCGTGCCGGCAAGAAGGGTACGAGCATCTGTATCGTGCACAGCCGTGAGAAGTTCAAGATTCGCAACATTGAGAAGGTCATCGGCAAGCAGTTCGAACAGGGTGTTATCCCCTCGGCAGAGGAAATCTGTAAGAAGCAGCTCTACAAGGTGATGGACCAGATTGTCAAGACCGATGTCGACGACGAGGAGATTGGTCCCTTCATGCAGGATATCCAGCGCTACTTTGAGTTTATCGACAAAGAGGAGCTCATCAAGAAAATCGTCTCGATGGAGTTTGGTAAGTTCCTGTCCTACTATGCCGATGCTCCTGAGATAGAGGAGGTGAATAGTAAGAAGGATGATGCAAGAGGGAAGAGGGAAGAAGGAAGAGGCAAGAAGCAGCCTACACCTACCAGCAAGGGCTACAAGAAGCTGTTCATCAATCTGGGCAAGAGAGACGGCTTCTACCCTGGCGAGTTGATGCAGACGCTAAACCGCTTTGTTGGAGGTCGCCAAGAGGTGGGACACATCGACCTGCTGGACACCATCTCCTATTTCGAGGTGCCCGAGAAGGATGCCAAGAAGGTCATGATACAGCTAACGGGCATCCGCTACAAGGGACGCACCGTACGCTGCAACGATGCGGACGAAAAGACTCTCCCCCATCCCCTCCCTGTGAGGGAGGGGCGTAATAAGCCAAAGGATAAGAAACTGGCGAAGGGTCATACCACTCCCCGCCCCCACAGGGAGGGACAAGGGGGTGGGTCTTCATCCCACAAAAAGGACGAGTGGCAGCAGTTCTTGAATCCGAAGAGCATGAAGCTCAAGGGCGAAGTCCCCGACTTCAGCGAAGAAGGCTGGGCCATCCGCAAACCTCGCAAGAAGAAATAAAACAAAGAGACGCTTCGAATGGAGCGTCTCTATTCATATGTCATCCCGAATCACAGTTACTTTGATTTTATCAATCAAAAATCTTTCCCTCTGATTGATGGGGATGCCCAGATTAAGAAATCAGGATAAAACGGCTGCCACCAGTGTATTGGGTGTCAAGCGTCAAACTGCCTCCCATGAGCTCGACGACGCGGCGACAAAGGAAGAGCCCAAGGCCAAGTCCATCGGTAAACATGTCGAGCTTGGTAAATTTTTCAAATACGAAGTCAGTCTTGTCGGAAGGAATGCCAGATCCTGTGTCTTCGACAGTGAAACGCACGGTGTCGTCGACGGCATCAATGCGCAGGGTGACACTGCCCTCACGGGTAAAGTGGAGGGCGTTGAAAAGAAGCTCCGTGAGAACAATGAGCAAATGATGGCGGTTGGTTTTGACAGTGACCGTATCAGCGACATGACTGTCCAAATGCATCTCGACAGCAGGCGTAATGAGGCTGCTGGCATTGTCAAAGGCCTCACGGGCCAGCTCATTGCAGCTGACGATATCATCGGTGCTGATGGACTGATGGCTTTCGATGAGTGAGGCGGTGAGCAACTTACTTACCATATAGTCGAGGGCATTGGTTTGTACGTACATGGTCTCGACAATCTGCTGTTTTTCATCATCAGTAATTTCCTCATTGTCACGCAGAATCTGTGAGAAGCCGTGAACGATGTTGAGCGGTGTTCGTATCTGGTGCGACATGTCCTGCATGAACTGCGTCTTCTGTTCGCTGGCCTCACGTGCCAACAGAGTGGCCTGTTCCAGTTCCTTGGTACGCTGTTCGGTTTCCTGTTTCGTCTGTTCTGCATCTCTGATGTGCTGGCTAATGCTACGGCGCATCTGGCAGAAACTGTTTTGCAACTGACCTATCAAGTCGGTACGTTCGCTGTGCGGCAGTGTTTTCTCATAGTTACCGTCGCCTATCTGCCGTAACTCGGCAGCCAGCAGGCCCAACGGCTGTACGACATGTCGCACAATACGTTGGCACCCCAGAGCGAGCAGTAGGAGTCCTATCAAGAGTAAGGGTAGCAGGATGTAGTTCAGCCTGTTGTATCCACGCAACATCTCGTTGGAGGGACATACCAATGCCACACTCCACTGCGTTCCCTCCAAGGGGCGATAGAGTACGATGAGCTGACGGCCGTCAAGGTTGACATCCATGTGACCAGTACGTCCATTGGTCATCTCGTAGCCCAATGTCACGACGTCGGGATTCTCTCTGGGGTCGGTGCCTGTGAAGATGGACTGTTTCAGCACCTTTGTGGTGTCAGGGTGTACAAAGTAATGGCCATCGGCACCCAGCATCATAAAGTAGGAATTCTCGTAGGGATGCTCGGCGGTGATTGTCTCCGTCAGTTTCCTCAGCGACAGGTCGGTGGAGATGACGCCGATGAACTTGCCCTTTCCGTCGTACAGCGGCACACAGTAAGAGGCTATCATCTCAGGACTGGACAGTGTACCTGCGTTGTAGTCATCAAATGGGTCCACCCAGCAGGCGGCATTCTTTTGGCGTGGTGTCTTGTACCATACCTTGTTATAATAGTCATAGTCAGCCTCACGCACCGTAGCCACTGAATCCTTCTGTGATTCCTTCTTGTTGTCGATGCGTACGGAATAGGCCGAGAATCCATAGTCCTCACCGGGATAGTAGTCGGGTTCCATGGTGATGGAACAGCCATTGACATGTGGATGGTTGGCGACGATGCGGTGTGAATACCACAGCAGGGAGTCCTGCTGGTGGTTGAGGTTGACGAGCCACAGGATATTTCGCGTGGCCGTCTCTAACTCTAGCATTTGTCCCTTTACACGCAGAGCCGTGTTGTCCAACACATGCGAAGCCTCGTCGATGGCCTCCTGACGGATGATGCCACGCGACTGCCAGTACAGGAATCCAAGCGACAGCGTGAATATCAGCATGACGACGAAGAGAATGTCCAGACAGAGCTTAATCGCCAGCGACTTTCGTATGTGTTTTCGCATCTCTAACATGGGCATTCCTCCTCTTTCATATTTTTCCTGTCGGCAATGTCGAGCAGGTTGCCCAGCAATTCGGTGGTCGTCTCGGTATATCGGCCAATCTTATCGGCCATATGGCTACATTCCTCAGCATCCATGTCGGCAATATGCTGACGGAATTCACCCACGGTGGCGTGGATACCCTTGACCGACTGTTCCATGCGGTCACTCATGTTCAGGATGACAGCATCTTTCATACGATCAGCCTCACGGGCTTGTTCGTAGGCCAGTTTCAAATCTTCGTTGCGCTGACGTAGCGCATCGGTCAGTTGGGTAATATGGGCGATGTGCAGTCCTATCTTCTCCTGCATCTGCCGGAAGGTGTTCTGCACGTAGCCCACCTCATCGGTGCGGTGACTCTTCTCCACAGGAACATCAAGCTGGCCTTCAGCCATGCTATGGGCTTCGTCCACCAAACGCTGCAAGGGGCGTAGTTGTCGGTGACTAATGAACAGGCAGAACAATGCCAAGAGCACCAGACCTGTCAGGCTGATAATAATGGTATAGCGTAACAGCGAATTGTAGGAATTGAAGATGTCGCTCTCCGGACAGACGATGGCTACGCTCCATCCGGCATTCTCAAAGGGGTGATAGAAGATGAAGTTCGGCGTGCCGTCAACGCACATTTCGCTATGGCCAGCATGGCCCGTCATCATCGATATGGCTGCCAGATGGGCATCGTTGGTCACGTCGGTGTAGGCCTCGTTGAAGTGTGCCTCATGTTCTTTCAGCGTGTTCTCGGGGTGGATGATGAGGTGACCATCGGTGCTCATTACCGTAGCGTGCGAGTTGGGGAACGGTCGCAGCGAGAGTATAAGGTCAGAAAACCACTTCATTGAGATGTCTGTTGACAGTACACCGACGAGCTCACCACTGCTGTTGTGCAGTGGCATGCCGTATGACGTGATGATGGATGTCTCACCCTGGTCGCCATCTATGTATGGGTCTATCCATATAGGTTTGTTAAGGTGCAGCGGTGCGAAGTACCATTTCTCCCGTGTGTATGGCTGTCGTCCGCTGTTTATCGCCACACGAATCACTGAGGAGTCGGCATGGGTGCGATAGGCATATACCTCATGGTAAGTACCATACTGAGGATAGACACCTGGCTCGAAGGCGACGGCACAGCCCTGAATATGGGGATTGGTAGCTACCAGCTGCCGACAGAGGCTATCCATGATTTCCGGCTGGTTCAGGCGCTTCTCAATGGTCCAGTGCATGCTGCGCGTTGCCGTCTCCACCTCACTCAGCGTATTGTCGATGCGAAGCTCAGTGGTGCGCAGCGTCTGACGCGCTTTTTCCATTGCCTCATGATAGATGGATTGACGGGCATGGTGGAACATGATAAAGAGAGCCGTGACGAAAAGCAAAGAGACGAATCCGACAACCCATACAACGAGTTGTGTGGTCAGCGAATGTCGTGATTGTTTCTCGGTCAGTCTCCTCATCAGTTGCAAAGTTACAACATTTTTTGAAACAACTAAATGTTTTCACTTATTTTTTTAAAAAGAATTGCAATAAATTCGTGTCCATGAAAAACAAGGTTCACGCCTAACGCTCTGTGATAGTGAACGTTAGGCGTGGCCAATCAAAGGGACAGGTCTGATTGAAAAAACAGATTTCGCACAATAAGCAATAAGTCTATAACGCTATTGGATTAAACAATCAATGTATGCCAAGGGTTGGAAGAGAGCAAAGCGGGACAGGTATATACCATGTAATGTTACGTGGTATCAATCGCCAGGATATGTGGAAAAACAATGAAGAACAATGATTCAAAATTCAATCAAAAACCTCTGATTGCGAATACAGCTGACACAGACGCGAGACAGCTGTAGCCAGATACAGGGACAGCTAAGCCAGTGCTGGCTTAGCTGTTCTCGTTTCTGTATTAGTTGTACATTTCATAAAAGGCCTCACATTCCCCCAGTGCCTTTATCTACTGGGGTTCCAGTGTGGGGAACCTATTCCGAGATTCCCCACATATTCCCCATACATTCCCCCTTGATGTGTCTACTTAGCAAGAATAAGCTCATCTTGAGAGATCCAAAGTGGGGAACCTATGGGGAACCCATGGGGAATCTAATCCAGGGTTCCCCACCTCTCAAACCCTTTATACATCGGCATTCCATGAGATTTGTGGGGAAATGTCCCTGTGATTCAGAAAACCTCGTAAGAAGAAATAAAAAGAGACGCTTCGAATGAAGCGTCTCTTATTATGATAGACAAAGATTAATTAATACTTAGCCTCTCCGTCCTTAATCTCAATCCTTCTGCTATAGATTTCCTTACCAGCACTATTTGTAATGTAAATCTTAATAGTGTAAATAGCGTTTACATCATTTTCGCCTTTCGTAGGAAATGCAGCGGCAAATGAAGGCATAGTAGTATCAAGAGCCTTAATAACGGCATCTTCTGTAGCAGTATCTGTCCTCTTGATAGCATCGCAGAGCTGATTAACCTGCGCTACTGCTCCATCACTAAGATTTCCCTTATCAACTAATTTTGCTTGAATAGTATACATACTCAGAACAGGTGAAGAATTATTATCATCATCACCACAAGACTGCACACACATGCCCATCACTGCTACCAGCAGCATAAGCATCATAGACTGAATTTTCTTCATAATTTACTGTTATTAAATATTAAAATCGCAGCAAAGATAGTCATTATGTCTGAATAATGCAAATTTTTATCCAAGAAAATTACCTAACGCACCAAATTATTTGGCATTAATCTCTTTAATCAGTCTGTCTGCATGTCCCCAACGGTCCATCATGAACAGCATGTAGCGGACATCGACATTGATGGTACGTGCCAGCTGACGGTCGAAGAAGATGTCGCTGGACAGCGAGTCCCAGTTGCCGTCGAAGGCCAGACCCAGCAGTTCGCCCTTGCCATTGAAGATGGGTGAGCCGGAGTTACCACCCGTGATGTCGTTGTTCGAAAGGAAGCAGAGCTGCATGGTACCCGTCTCCTTGTCGCCATAAGGACCGAAGTCGTTGCTGGAGAGCAGTTCGTGCATGATAGGCTCAGCATAGTACTCTACGTTCTGGTCGGCCTTCTGCATCTTGTCCCACAGCGAGCGGGCGGTGGTATAGTAGCCTGAGGGTTTGCCGTCCAACAGATATTCACCAACCTGTCCGTAGGTCATACGCATGGTAAAGTTGGCGTCAGAGTAGTTGGGCAGGTCTTGTTCCATGCGCAGCTTGGCGGCACAGAGCCACTGCTCTTGCTGTTCGATGCTGTCGGCAATAGCCAGCAGGTCGGCGCGCAGGATGGCGCGCAACTCGATGAGGTCTTGACCGTAGATGACGCCAGGGTCTTTGTCAAACTTCTTCTTATTGATATACAGTTTCTTACCGCTCTTCATCAGCATAGACTTGTCGTAGACGTAGTCGACATAAGCACGGTAGTCGCCCTTGAAGTCGCGGTCGATGGTCTTGAAGACATCGATATGGTATTTCTGGTCGACATGCTGGCGGTAGTTCTTCATCATGGCTGCCAGCAGTTCGCGGTCGGTCTCCTGATCCCACTCCTTGCTATTGTCGTCGAAGGTGACATACTGTTTTTTCTTCTTGTCCTTGGGTCCTTGTACGGCAATGCCGCTATGCACTCTCTTGGCACGTACCGACAGCTGGTCGCACTCGCGGCCCCACGTCTCGTTCCAATAGTAGAGCGCACGAACACTTTGGAAACGCTGCTGGTAGAGCTTTGCCAACTTGTCGAAGTCGAGTTTACCCTTCAGATAACCTGTGCTGTCCTGCCACTGGCGCAGACGGGTCTCAAACTGTCGCTTCTGCTGGATGAGTCCGATGGAATCGATACATTTGTTCATACCGATGGAGTTCTTCCAGTAGTTGCTGCTGTGGGCATACTTCGACTCATACTGGATACGGATGGCCTCCGAGCTGAGCATGCGGCGCCACATAATCTCCTGCTTGACACCACGAGCCTGCACCATGGTCTTGTTCATGGCGTCACGGCGCTCCTGGATGCCGTAGCTTGACAGGTAGCGGCTGGTGCTGCCAGGATAACCCATAATCATAGCGAAGTCGCCAGGCTTGTAACCCTGCAGACTGACGGGAGCCCACGATGCGGGATGGTAGGGCACGTTGTCCTTAGAGTATTTGGCAGGACCATTGGTCTTGGGGTCAGCATAGATGCGGAATACCGAGTAGTCGCAGGTCTGGCGCGGCCACATCCAGTTGTCGGTCTCACCACCATACTTACCCATCGACTTGGGAACGGTGAATACCAGACGCACGTCGTAGAAGTCGCGGTAGGTAGTCATATAGTATGCATTACCCTCATAGAAAGGCTTCACCTCAACACGCAGGGTAGAGTCCTGCTGGTGAATCTCTTTCTGCCAGGCATTCTCCAGTGAGTCTACATACTCTGCCTGACGGTCCATGCTCATACCTTTCAGCTGCGGTACTATCTTGTCGGTGACATCCTTCTGCTCAATCATGAAGCTGACGAAGATGTCCTCGTTGGGCAACTCCTCTTCATAGCTTTGGGCGACAAAGCCATTGAGCATGTAGTCGTGCTCTACGGTAGAGTGGCGGCGGATAGCGTCGAAGCCGCAGTGGTGGTTGGTGAAGACCAATCCGTTGGGCGACACGACGACACCTGAACAGTAGCCACTAAAATTGATGACATTGTTTTTGATGGCGTTATCCGACTGATACAATTGTTCCATAGGCAGCTGGAAACCCTCCTGCTGCATCTGTTGGTAAATGGCGGTGGGCAGGTTATACAGTGTCCACATGCCTTCGTCTGCATATGCTCCGAGAGCGCACAGACTCATCAATGATAAGAATAGTTTTTTCATTATTAATCCTATTTTCTAAAGTACTTTCCAATTACGGGGAGGCTCTTCAGTGGCAGGTCACGATAAATGATGTAAGCCACGAAGAGGATGATAAACAGGGTGTTGAAAGCCAGCGCCCCAATCATGGGCCACTCGCTGCTGAGCTGCATGGCGCAGAAGAAACAAGCTGTCAGCAGCACGTAGCAGAAGATGTCCTTCATGGGATAAGGTATGGGGTTCTTCTGCTGTCCTACAACATAGCTCAGCACCATGGCTGTGCCATAGCCTGCTACCCCACCCCATGCACAGGCCCAGTAGCCATATTCAGGGATGAAGAGGATGTTGACGGCAAAGAGTACCGTGCACCCTGCCAGCGAGAACCATGCGCCATAGATGGTCTTGTCGATAAGTTTATACCAGAACGACAAGTTGAAGTAGACGCCCATCATGATCTCTGCAGCCATGACGATAGGTACTACACCCAGTCCTTCACGGTAGTTGGAACCTATTATATATTGCAATAGCGGCATCCAGCCCACGACACACAGGAATGCCAGCAGCGTGAAGATAAGGAAGTACTTCATGGCAGCGGCATAGTATTCCGTCTTGTCGGCATCCTTTGACTTCGCAAAGACAATGGGCTCGTAGGCATAGCGGAAGGCCTGGGTAATCATTGCCATGATCATCGCAATCTTCACGCACGAGCCGTAGTCACCCAGTAAGATTTTAGCCTGTTCATCGTCAGGATAGACCAATGGGAAGAGAATCTTGTCGGCTACCTGGTTCAGAATGCCAGCGATACCCAGTATCAGGATGGGCCACGAATAGCTGAACATCTGGCGCAGCAGTTGGTCGTCGAACTTCCACTGTACCTTAAACAAATCTGGTATGAAGAATAACGTGATGAATGCCGTACACAGCAGGTTAATAAAGAATACGTAGAATACCGATGTCTTGCCGAGTACGACGAAATAG
This sequence comes from uncultured Bacteroidales bacterium, assembly GCA_902799355.1. Classification (GTDB taxonomy): domain Bacteria; phylum Bacteroidota; class Bacteroidia; order Bacteroidales; family Bacteroidaceae; genus Prevotella. The sequence goes on along the minus strand of CADCAG010000028.1, from coordinate 44,085 downwards.
AGCACGTTAAGTCCGATATTCAGTACAATAAACAACATCTTCAGCGATGCAAAACGAATGGCTCGCTTCTGGTAGCGCAGGAAGCTGAAGGGGATAGCCTGCAGAGCGTCAAGAGCTACCACCACACCCATCATCAACAGATAGTCCGGATGAGCAGTATAGCCGAGAGCCTCGCTGATGGGATTGATTAATCCAAAGAGTAACAGCAGGAAGATGGCTGTCAGCCCTCCTACCACCGCCATGGCCGTAGAGAATACAGTATCGGGCTTGCTGCGCTCATCGTTGGCGAAGCGGAACAAGGTAGTCTCCATGCCGAAGGTCAGCAACACCAGTATCAGCGCCACATAGGCATATACATTGGTGCTGATGCCGTAGTCGCCGGTATCGTGCGGCATATAATAGGTGTAGAGCGGTACTAACAGATAGTTGAGGAATCTGCCGACGATGCTCGACAGTCCGTAGATGGCCGTATCCTTGGCCAGCGATTTCATATTTGCCATAGCTGCAAAGACTATTAAATCATCAGAAACTGCGTAACCATGCCTTCAGTTCCAGCATCATCTCCAGATGGTAGGCAAACGACTGGTTGATGCCAAAGCCATGACCGCCCGTGGGATAGATATACATACTGGCAGGAACCTTGTTGGCATAGAGCTCCTCATAGTAGTTGAGACTGTTGATAGGCAGCACGACACGGTCGTCGTGTGCCAGCGCAATGAAGGCACGTGGGGTATGGTGACCGATATGCTGTTCATTGCAATATTCATTCACCAACTTACGCTTGGGTTTCTTTCCCAACAGGTTGTCGCGCGAACCCTGATGGGTCACCCCCTGCTCCATAGAAATAACAGGATAGAACAGTATCTGGAAGTTGGGCAGTGCATCGCCCGTAGCATGGGTAGCAACAGTAGAGGCTAGGTGACCACCTGCCGAGAAACCCATGATGCCCACATCCTTCGTGTTGATGTGCCACTGCTTGGCATGGCGACGTACCAGGCGGACAGCCTCTTCAGCATCCTCGGCAGGAACCTGCCAGACGCCATGGGGCATGCGATACTTCAGCACGATGAGAGCAATACCCTGACCGTTGAAGAAAGGCGCCCACTGGTGTCCTTCATGATCCATAGCCAGTCCTGCATAGCCACCACCAGGACAACATACTACGGCACGTCCCGTAGCCTGCTTCTCGTCAGGCAGATAGACCCATACCTTAGCCATATCCTTTGGATCACCATTACTGGTGTGAGGACCGTCAGGCCACAGATTAATCTCTAACGGCCTTTGTGCCGAAGCTGCCATTGCCACTAATAACATGGCCACAAAGAGTTGTTTCTTCATATTATTATAATTTAGTGCACAAAGTTACGAAAAAACGAGTGAAAAGCAAAAGGAAAGCTCACTTTTCTTTTCATTTCCGAGTGCTAAGTAAGTTCGGCGTAGCCAAAGTTACGAAAAAACGAGTGAAAAGCCAAAGAAAAAAGCCAGAAAGATGACTTTCCGGCTTTTCTGTATCAAATCCAAAGATTTGGGTTATTTGACGTATTCTGCAAAGTCTGTCAACTTCATGTCACCCATGCGAGCCAGCGTGTCATGCATGGCAAAGGCGGCAGTGAGGTTGTGACGGGTCTGCCCCATCTTCGAAATCTTCAGGTAGTCCCACAACAGCTGCTTGTAGTCGGGGTGTGCACAGTTTTCGATGATGCACTCGGCACGCTGTGCAGGTGACTTTCCACGCAGATCGGCAACACCCTGCTCCGTCACGATGATGTTCACATCATGCTCTGAGCTGTCCTGGTGAGAGACAAAAGGCACGATAGAAGAAATCACGCCACCCTTAGCCGTAGAAGGACAGGTGAAGATGGAGAGGTAGGCGTTGCGGATGAAGTCACCTGAGCCACCGATACCGTTCATCATCTTTGTACCGCTGATGTGGGTAGAGTTGACGTTACCATAGAGGTCAGCCTCGATGGCGGTATTGATGGCGATGACACCTAAGCGACGGATGATCTCAGGAGAGTTCGATATCTCGCTCTGACGCAGGGTCAGGTGCTGCTTCATGTAGTCCATATTGTCGTACACCTGCATCAGACAGTCGTTAGAGACAGTCAGCGAGCAAGCAGAAGCATCCTTCACACGACCATTGAGCATCATCTCGATGACGGAGTTCTGGATAACCTCGGTGTAGATGTTGAAATTGGGAACGTGCTTGTCCTCGCCCAGAGCGCCGAGGATGGCGTTGGCAGTAGAGCCTACACCGCTTTGCAGGGGAAGGAACTCCTTGGGGATACGACCCTTGTGCATCTCCTCTACAAGAAACTCAGCAGTCAGGAAACCAATCTTATCTGTTACGGGGTCGCTATCCTTGAAGGCACGGGCCTCGTCAGGGATGTTACACTCTACGACACCTACCACCTTCTCTTTGGGAATAGAGACATAGGGCACACCGATACGGTCGCCAACATGCTCAATGGGAATAGCCTTGCGGTAAGGGGGATCCAGAGGCTCATAGACGTCGTGGACGAACTTAGCATTAGGATTGTGGAAGCTGTTCAGCTCCAGAATGACGTGCTTAGCCAGACGAGCAGCTGTAGGAGAGATACCACCAGCGGCAGTCAGGTAGACATGATAGTCGTTACCTACCTCCTCGATGTCGCAGACCTCCAAAATAGCCCAATCCAACGGGCCATAGAAACCATAACGCAGCTCCTGAGCCATGTGACTCAGGTGCAGATCGTTGTAGGGAATCTCACCCAGATTGACATGCTTGCGGAAATCGGGGTTCGTGGTGTAAGGGGCACGATAGAGGATAGCCTGGGCATTTGCCAAGTCACCATCGGTCGACTGTCCTGTTGATGCACCTGTGAAGATGGCAACCTTAAACTCGCGGCCAGCCTCGTGCTCAGCGACAGCGATTTTTGCTAACTCCTTAGTGGTTGCCTTGGCCACTCCAGCAGGCGTAAAACCACTCATGGCGATGTGCTCACCATTCTTAATCAGTGCTGCAGCTTCGGCAGCAGTCATACGTGTATAAGCCATAATGTTATTAAATTTGCAAATTTGCCTGCAAAGTTACAAATTAATTATGAATTACGCATTATTAATTATAAATTATTAAAGATATTCCATCAGCACGTCCCAGACGGCAATGATGTGACAGAGGCTGCCTGCCAATACAAAGAAGTGGAAGACGGAATGCATGAAGGGTTTCTTGTGTAGCGAGTAGAACAGTGCACCGGTGATATAACAGACCCCCTCGGCAACAATCCAGACGAAGGCAGCCGTCGACACACTGTCGATAAGCGGTTTGAAGGCAACCAATACGCTCAGTCCCATGCCGATGAAACAGAACGTTTCGATGTTAGAGTGCTCCTGTAACTTCACAAAACTGACAATAGTACCTGCAATAGCACATAGCCACACAAAGGAGAACAGCGCCCATCCCCAGTAGCCTTGCGTCAGCAGAGCTACCAACGTCAGAGGCGAATAAGAACCAGCAATGTGCCAGTAGATAGCAGCGTGATCCCAATGGCGAAAGCGTTCGCGCCATTTCGAGCGCAGAGGTAAGGCATGGTAGACAGTCGACGCGATATATGAGCTGAGCATGCCGAAAAGATACAAGCAGACGCCCAGACGCGCCCACGGATTGTCACCCCTGAACGACATCCATAGGAATATTACGCCAAAGACGACACCCATCACGATGCCTCCAGCATGCGACCATGAGTTCCATAATTCCTCTTTATGAGTGTACCTAATTGCCATAGCGGCTGCAAAGGTACAAATAAATTGAGAATTGAGTATTGAGAATTGAAAATAATTTCGTAAATTTGCAACAAAAAATAAGAGAAAGAGATGAGAATCGGTATTTTCTGTTCTGCTAACAACCTGATTGACCCGACCTTTTTCCTGTTGACAGAGGAACTGGGACGATGGGCAGCAAGGAATGGGCATATCATCGTCTTTGGCGGTGTGAATCAAGGATTGATGGAGTGTGTGGCTAAGGCCGTCAAAGAATCAGGAGGTGAGACGGTAGGTGTCGTGCCCTCTATTGTGGAGGAAACAGGACGCACGTCACAATATAATGACCGTGTGTTGACATGCAGCAACCTCAACGAACGCAAGCAGCTCATGCTTGATGAAAGCGACGTATTCATCGCGCTACCTGGTGGTGTGGGCACCCTCGACGAGGTCTTCACCGTGGCGGCATCGTACACCATCGGCTATCACCACAAGCGGGTAATACTCTATAACATGAAAGGTTTCTGGGACAGCACCATATCCATGCTTGACGACTTACAGCAGCGAGGCATGGTGCGTGGACTGTGGCGCGACTACATCTGTGTCGCCGACAATCTCGATGAAATCGGAAAAATTTTAGCGAAGTGCTAAGGCTTTGTTCTCTGCCGCCTCCATCTGTTCACGTTCTCCTGGTCCTTTGTCGTTCTGCCCGCAGAGGTGAAGGATACCATGGATGATGACACGATGCAGTTCCTCGTCGTAGTCCTTGTGGAAGAGCTCGGCATTGGTACGTACAGTATCCAGTGAGATAACAAGATCGCCATTGAGTACATCATCTTCACAATAGTCGAAGGTAATGATGTCCGTATAGTAGTCGTGCCCCAGGTATTCGTTGTTGACTTCTAGGATGTGCTCATCGTCACAGAACAGATAGCCCACCTCACCGACCTTCTTGCCGTAGGTAGCAGCCACACGACGAATCCATGCCGTGGTCTCACGACGCTTGATATGGGGGAATTTGACGTTTTCTGCAGAATAGGTGATCATCTCTTTTGTTTTTGGAAAGAAATTATGGGAAATTGGGGGAAATTATTTGTTCCGCTTGTGGGGGAGATACTGGCTGACGTCTACGCCGAAGTGCTGTAGCTCACGTACCATTGTCGATGAAATGGACGAATATTGCGGCTCGGAATAGAGTAAGATGGTCTCTATGCCACTGAGCTGACGATTAATATCTGCCTGCTCGCGTTCGTACTCGAAGTCCTTGACAGAGCGTACACCTTTCACGATGAAATGGGCATTTTCCGCACGAGCGAAGTCGACAGCCAAGCCATAATAGGGCTTCACCTCAATGCGCGGCTCGTCATGATAGAGGTCAGCGATAGCCTTGATACGCTCTTCGGCACTGGGCATGTCGGGCTTGTGTACTTGGTCGCCCACTACACCTATCACCAAGCGATCAAACAAGGGAAGAGCACGAGTCACGATGCTATCGTGACCTATGGTAAAGGGATTGAAGCTACCAACGAAGATACCTGTTCTCATATTATTCAAAGAGATTTGGTTCCATAATGTTGCCTGAATAAGGATTGCGACCGAAGTGCTTATATGCCAGCTCCGTCACCATACGACCACGAGGGGTACGCTTGATAAAGCCCTCCATGATAAGGAAAGGCTCATAGACCTCCTCGACGGTACCTGCATCTTCGCCAATAGCAGTGGCAATTGTCGTGATTCCAACGGGACCACCACGGAACTTATCAATGATGGTGAGCAGGATGCGGTTGTCTATCTCGTCCAATCCGTACTGGTCGATATTCAGTGCCTTCAGAGCTATCTTGGTAATGCTTGAGTCGATGCGTCCGGTACCCTTCACCTGTGCAAAGTCGCGCACACGACGCAACAGGGCATTAGCGATACGGGGCGTACCACGCGAGCGACGGGCTATCTCCAACGAGGCATCCGTAGTGATAGGTACACGCAGGATGCTGGCAGAGCGCTCAATAATCTTCTGCAGCGTCTCTGGATCGTAGTACTGCAGGTGCATATTAATACCGAAACGAGCTCGCAGAGGGGCCGTGAGCAGTCCACTACGTGTGGTAGCACCTACCAGCGTAAACGGGTTGAGGTCAATCTGGATGGAACGAGCCGACGGTCCTTTGTCTATCATGATGTCGATGCGATAGTCCTCCATTGCTGAATAGAGGTACTCCTCAACCACGGGCGACAGACGGTGTATCTCATCAATGAACAACACATCGTTCTTCTCCAGCGACGTCAGGATACCTGCCAGATCGCCAGGTTTGTCGAGTACAGGGCCAGAGGTAATCTTAAAGCCTACGCCCAGTTCGTTGGCAATGATGTTTGACAGGGTTGTCTTACCCAGTCCGGGAGGGCCGTGCAACAAGACGTGGTCGAGGGGCTCGCCACGGTATTTGGCAGCTTCCACGAACACTTCCAGGTTCTCGACAACCTGCTGCTGACCGCTGAAATCATTGAATGCCAGCGGGCGCAGTGCGTTCTCGAACTCCTTCTCGCTCGACGACAACTGCTCTTCTCTGATGTCAAAATCTTCGTCCATCATCTGCTTTTTGTTCGCAAAGGTACAAAATAATTATCAATTATGCATGAATTATTATGATTATTTATTAACTTTGCCGCACGAAACAGTTTACTAACATGAAACGAAGATTACTATCTACCTTAGCTATCCTGATGTCGATAGCCATCAATGCATCTACCACGCTCCCCTTGCAGGGAACAGTCATCAAACCCACCAACCCTGACATTCAGTATGTCGGGCGCATCTGCTTTGACAATCCCGAGCGTCCGCGATTCACCTTCCCTGGCACGCAGATTAATGCCTGCTTTACAGGTACCTCGCTGAAGCTGTGGGTAAAACCAAAGAGTGGCTACTTCATGGCACAGATTGACCAGGCAGCACCTTTCAAGGTGGCTGTCATGGGTGAGCGCGACTCAGTGGTTACGCTGGCTACCGCCCTACCCCAAGGCAGTCATCAGCTGCGTCTGATGTATGTCGTGGAGGGTTATGAGCTGAAGCCCGACCTCCGCGGACTGATACTCGACGAGGGTGCCCGTCTGTTGCCACCACCAGCACTTCCCCAGCGCACCATCGAATTTATCGGCAACAGCATTACCTGTGGCTATGGCAATGAGAGTGTAATGGCTCCTGACCCATTCGAGTATGAGACGGAGAACCACTATCTCACCTATGCCCAGCTGACCTGTCGTGCCTTGGATGCCTATGCCCATGTGGTGGCACGCTCTGGCATTGGCGTCTATCGCAGCTATGGCGGTCCCAAGGAGGGTACACCAGATAATGTGATGACCACAGAATATGAGTATACCAATCTCTACGACCATAGCGAGCGCTGGGACTTCAACCGCTTTCAGCCTCAGCTGGTATGTATCAATCTGGGTACCAACGACCTGTCGACCAATAACTACGATACAACCCTGCTCAAAGCGGCCTATCAGCGCTTCCTCAAGCAGGTGCGCAGTCATAATCCCAAGGCGAAGATCGTCTTCCTTTGTGGTTCTATGCTGAATGGCAAGGAACTGGATATTGCCCGCAACATCCTTAACGAGGTGACAGAGGAGGCCCACAAGAAGGGTGACAAGGAAGTCTATCGCTTCGACTTTACACCCCAGCGGGGCGACTTGGGATTTGGTGCTTCGTGGCACCCCTCGTTAAAGCAACACGAAAAAATGGCCGCCGAACTGACGACCTATCTTCGAAAACTCATGAAATGGTAAGGTTGCTTAGAGCAGGTTCTTGATGGCCTGCTCTAAGTCTTTAATTGTCGCTGCTCTTCCCACGATGTTGTTGCCGCGATCGATGAGGAAGTACTCAGGAATACCTTGTACGTTATAGGTAGTCAGGATTGGCGACTGCAACCCCTGCGCTTCACGGACACTAATCCATGGCAGAGCGGCAGTCTGCTGCTTCCAGAAGTGTTCATCGGGATCAATGCTGACCTGATAGACCTCGAAGCCCTGAGCATGATACTTGTTGTAGATCTCGCGCAACTGCAGAATACGAGCCGGTGACTGCTCTGCAGCAAAGACGTGGAAGTCAAGCAATACCACAATGCCTTTCAGTTCTGACAGGCTACGCTGCTTGCCCTTGTTGTCGGGCAGGGTAATGTCGATGATACCTGCTGTAGTTACCTTACTGGCATCGATGCTCTGTGCACGGGCAGCATCATTGATACGGATATTGTTCATACCCTCAATGGCGATGTTGTGCAGGTTGGCACCACGGGCAGAATTAGGATAGTTGGCATCCCAGCTGGTGGCTACGGCAGCAAAGGCCTTGATATCCTCACGGTCGGTACGGGGATTGAAGAGCAACATATCACCCAAGGTCTGGAACAGGGCGAAGTAAGCATACGACTTGCCTGGCTCAGCATAGATGTAGTTTTTCTTGATATCATCCTTGTAGGTGCGTATCAAGCCCATAATACTATCGTTAGTTGCCTGAACGGTCAGCTCTTCGTTGTCATTGATGGCAATGGCACGCTGGCGCAGGTCAATCTGCTTGAGTGCCAGCTCTTTAATCTTCTGACAGTTGTCAGAGCCACTCACCTCATACTCAGTAGCCATCTGTGGATACTGTGCCTTGACGGTCACCGTCTCAGTAGAATCAATGGAAACGTTGATGATCTGTCCGGCAATACGCAGGCGATAGAACTCTGGAGCCTCCTGAGCGTCGCCACTGAAGCTGAACGTACCGCTTTCGTCCAGACGTACTGAGTCGACAACGGTAATCTCTTCAATGCCAACATTCTCCAAGAGGAGCAGTGAGTCCTTGGCATTGCTGATAGAACCCTCTACATGGAACTTTTTCTCACTACACGATGCAATGGCCAGCGCAGCCACAGCAATCATCAGATATTTCTTCATTATTGATGCGAATATTGTTATTTTGGCCGCAAAGGTACAAATTATTTCCTAAAAAACAATAATTCTCAGGCTGATTATTCGTTTATTATTATAATAATGTGTACCTTTGTGCCCAATTTGCAAACGATTGCAAGCATTTTTTATTTTTTTGAAAGTGGCAAAGCAGGCCGATGGCAGTGTGATGCTCCGCATGAACAACACTGTACTGCTGGCTACTGTTTGTGCCGCAAAAGATGCAGTTCCCGGAACAGATTTCATGCCTCTGCAGGTTGACTACAGAGAGCAGTATGCCGCTGCAGGTCGTTTTCCAGGCGGTTTCACCAAGCGCGAGGGTAAAGCCTCTGACAATGAGATTCTGACGAGCCGTCTGGTTGACCGTGTGCTCCGTCCGCTGTTCCCCTCTAACTATCACGCAGAAGTTTATGTCAACGTAATGCTGTTCAGCGCCGATGGTGTTGACCAGCCCGATGCTTTGGCAGGTTTTGCAGCATCAGCAGCGCTGGCATGTTCAGATATCCCCTTCGAGTGCCCCATCTCTGAGGTTCGCGTAGCCCGTATCAATGGTGAGTATGTAATCGATCCTACCTTCGAACAGATGAAGGAGGCCGATATGGACATCATGGTTGGTGCCTCTGCCGAGAACATCATGATGGTAGAAGGTGAGATGAAGGAAGTATCAGAGCAGGATCTGCTCGGTGCCTTGAAGGCTGCCATGGATGCTATCAAGCCCATGTGTGAGCTGCAGGCTGAGCTGAGCAAGGAGCTCGGCAAGGATGTAAAGCGCGAGTACGACCACGAGGTCAACGACGAGGAGCTGCGTGAGCGCATGAACAAGGAGCTCTATCAGCCCGCTTACGACGTTACCAAGCAGGCCCTCGAGAAGCACGCCCGTGCTGAGGCCTTCGAGAAGATTCTCGCTGACTTCAAGGAGAAGTATGCTGCTGAGCATGCTGACATGACTGAGGACGATTTGGAAGAGAAATATGCCATGATGGACCGCTACTACCACGACGTAGAGCGCGACGCTATGCGCCGTTGCATCCTCGACGAGGGTATCCGTCTCGATGGTCGTAAGACCGACGAGATTCGTCCTATCTGGTGCGAGGTTTCTCCGCTGCCCATGCCTCACGGAAGTTCTATCTTCACTCGTGGTGAGACACAGTCTCTGACCACCGTTACCCTGGGTACCAAGCTCGACGAGAAGCTCGTTGACGATGTGCTCGACAAGAGCTATCAGCGCTTCTTGCTGCACTATAACTTCCCTCCTTTCTGTACTGGTGAGGCTAAGGCTTCACGTGGCGTAGGTCGTCGTGAGATTGGTCATGGTCACCTGGCATGGCGTGGTCTGAAGGAGATGATTCCTGCTGACTTCCCTTACACCGTTCGTGTGGTATCTCAGATTATGGAGTCTAACGGTTCTTCATCAATGGCTACTGTCTGCGCTGGTACGCTGGCACTGATGGATGCTGGTGTTCCTATGAAGAAGCCCGTTTCTGGTATCGCTATGGGTCTGATCAAGAATCCTGGTGAGGACAAGTACGCTGTACTGTCAGACATCCTCGGTGATGAGGACCACCTGGGTGATATGGACTTTAAGACCACTGGTACTAAGGACGGTCTGACCGCTACTCAGATGGATATCAAGTGCGACGGTCTGTCATTCGACATTCTGGAGAAGGCTCTGATGCAGGCTAAGGCTGGTCGTGAGCACATCTTGAAGTGCATCACCGATACCATCGCTGAGCCACGTGCAGAGTTGAAGCCTCAGGTTCCCCGTATTGAGGCCTTCGATATTCCCAAGGAGTTCATTGGTGCTGTTATTGGCCCGGGCGGAAAGATCATCCAGCAGATGCAGGAGGATACTGGTGCTACCATCACTATCGACGAGACTGACGGTGTTGGTAAGGTACAGGTTAGCGCTCCCAACAAGGAGAGCATTGACGCTGCTATCGCTAAGATCAAGGCCATCGTTGCCATCCCCGAGATTGGTGAGGTTTACGAGGGTACTGTTCGTAGCATCATGCCTTACGGCTGCTTCGTAGAGTTCATGCCTGGCAAGGACGGACTGCTCCACATCTCTGAGATTGACTGGAAGCGTCTGGAGACTGTCGAGGAAGCTGGCATCAAGGAGGGTGACAAGATTCAGGTGAAGCTTCTGGAGATCGATCCTAAGACTGGTAAGTTCAAGCTCTCTCATCGTGTACTCATTGAGAAGCCTGCTGACTATGTAGAGCCTCAGCAGCGCCGTCGTGAGCGCCCCGAGCGTCCTGAGCGTGGCGAACGTCGTCCTCGTCCTGAGCGCAACGAGCGTGGTGAGCGCCGTCAGCGTCCTGAGCGTCGCGAGCGTAACGACGAGTATCAGGCTCCCGCAGAGAACAACGAGCCAAAGGACTTCTCTGACGCACTGGACAAGATGGACTTCTAATCAGTAGAAGACTAATCATCATAACAAAAGGAGGGCTTCACGGATGAAGTCCTCCTTATATTATATATATGTTCTGTTTACAGACTTACCATGAATGATAGTCCAAGGGTAAAGAAATTCATCTTCTTGGTCTTCTTATACACGATGGGGTCAAGCAGTGCACCATAGGGCGAAACGAGGCTGTTGTTCACCAGATCATACGTGTTCTTGGACAGCGCACTCTTCATATAGTTATAAGGGTCGCCCGTCAGCGTGAAGTCTTTCTCCGAATAGTCGTAGTCGCAGTAGATACGCCATGAGAAGTTCGACTTGTAACGATAGGTCAGCGAGATGCCAGTACTATAGGTTGTAGAACTCTTCGCACCCAGCGTCACATAGTCCCAATCTGTACTATAGGTCTCTCCTGTGCCTTTAGGGTCATCGAGTGCAAAGTAGCGCCCGAACTCAGCATCTTCATAAATCTTGCCGTTCTTGATATACAGCTCATAGTCAACATTCTTCACATTGCCCTCTGCATGACCTTCAACATCCAGTTCCTGGGTAAAAGAACGACCTATCAGGAGCTTCGTTCCTAACGACAATCGTGGAGTGACGGGGAGGTTGAAATACAAGCCTATACTTCCCGTAAATTCCGCCAAGTGGTCACTCTTCACCGTACCATACATCTTAGTGACAGGAGCACCGCCTACTTGGGCTGCATTCATGTCTAATTCTTGGCCTGCCTCGTTATATACCGTACCTAACAGCCCTGCCCAGTCATCAGATGGGTTCGCTGTGGCAATATCACTATACTGTCCAAAACTTTTGGCCGACATCGCACGAACACGCAAGCGGCCGCCTACACCTATATATTTATTAAAGAAGTAGGCACCCTCGGCATCTACCACCGTAGCAGCACGAAACTCAATGCGTTCATCCTCGCCATCCATATCCACATCATTGAGCAGGGCCTGATACCTCTCTTTATTCTGCAAGTCGTTAAGACCAAAGTCTATGGACTTGCCTCCCAGTCCCACACCCATGGAAATGCCGAAGAACGAAGGCGACTCGTTGTCAAACAAAAGATCATTACGTAACAGTCCCTTTTCCTTGAAGAGCAGGTCACCAATGGCATAGCCTAACTCTGTCGACAAGATACCAATACCAGCACCTGACATCACATCACTTATCCAGTGACGGTTGTTCAACACACGCATCACGCCTGTAGCCGTGGCTACGCCATAGCCTGCTACTGAATACCACGGTGAACGCGTCAGGCCATACTCCTTGTGCAACAGGGTGGCACCCACAAACGACGTGGCCGTATGACCAGAAGGCCATGAGTTGGCACTACTTCCATCAGGACGCATCTCCTTAGCAGTATACTTGATGCCATTGACTAAGGCAGCCATGATGGCATACGACATTCCTGCACTGGCCAACAGACGGGGCCAGTCGCTGCGTCCTTCCACACCACCGAGTTTCAAACCAACCACCATAGCTGGGCCGAAGTACTGGGTATAGTCATCAATACCTGTCTTAAAGTCTGTCAACAGCTGCGTATTCTTCTTGCCCGCTTTGTTGTTGACACGGAACATCGCCTTGTCACCTTTCACTGCCAAGCCACCCAGAAACAAAGGTACGCCCACAAATGTCATGTCGTCCATGAACGTGTAGGCCTTGACACCCTTGTTGGTCTTCGACTTAAAGAAATCGAAGTCTAGTCTCTTGGCGAAATTGACGTCGGGCTTCTTGGTCAAATCGAAGTCGGGCTCTGGCACTTCCAACTTGTAACATTCCGGCGTCTCTATCTCGGTGGCTTCCACCTCAGTCGCTCCATAGCAGAACAACAACGCTGCTACAAGCCATAGCTTTTGTATCTTAACCATGTTCATGATATGAAATAACTTTTCGCCACAAAGATAAACTAATTTCACGAAATGGCCAAACAAATAGAAATAAAAAACTTGGCTGTCCGCAGAAAGCAGACAACCAAGAGAATGTATCGTACGAATAGGATTTCCTATGGGAAACAGTTACTCTACCGTAATCTTGGTAAGGGTATAACCATTGCCTACCATGAAGAATCCGTCCTGCTCTGCCAAGAGCTGCATAGACAACTCACTGATGGGGAATTCTAATACCATGTCACCACTGATTGGCGTATCACCGCGACCTTCATCGCCAGAACCGCCAGTTACAAGGTTGGTCCACCATGCGGTAGCTGCAGTGCCCTGACCTTCACCACTTACATAAGCGCGAAGGGTGCTACCTGCCTGAACGTGGTTAATCAGTTCAGTTTGCAGACCTTTGAAAGGTGTATCCCATGTAACATTAAATGAGCCTTCCCACAATGTGGTTTCACCAGGAGCTGTGGACACTACAACGATTTTCTTAATCGTGTATCCATTACCCACCATGAAGAAGCCATCCTGCTCTGCCAAGAGCTGCATAGACAACTCACTGATGGGGAACTCTAATACCATATCACCACTGATTGGCGTATCACCGCGACCTTCATCGCCAGAACCGCCAGTTACAAGGTTGGTCCACCATGCGGTAGCTGCGGTACCCTGACCTTCACCACTTACATAGACTTGGAGAACGGCACCAGCCTCAACAAGATTGATCATCTCTGTTTGCAGTTCCTTGAAAGGAGTATCCCACGTAACGTCAAATGAGCCTTCCCATACGACAGTTTCCTTGATACCTGGGTCTACATACTCGTCGTTGCTGACTGTGACGGTACCACAACCATATTTCATACCTTCTGCATCTTGGATGATAATCATGTATACACCCTCCTCCATGGCAGGAACGTCGAAGGTCAGCTGGTTATTGGAATAAGATACGTTGGTAGCCTCTGTCTTACCGATGAAGACCTTAGCCACGCTACTCACATTGGCACAGTCGATGGTCTTGGTGCTTCCGATGGTCAACCAACGAGACTTGGCATCGGTAGCCAACTCGGGATCACTTACAAGAGGACGAACGGTCAGTTTGCAAGTACGAGAAGTAGAAAGACCCTTGGTCGTGGTAGCCACAATCTTCAGGATGTGGTCGCCAGCCAGTACGGGTACGTCGATTTTCAGACCTTCAGCCACCTGTTCATCGTCGATGAACCATGTAACGGTGGTATAACTGACGGGAGTCACCATCACCTCAAAGGTGAAGTTCTCCGTGCGCTCGATGTTTGCAATAACACCAGGCTCGCCACCCTTACCCTCAGGAATGTCGGTATTCAGAATACGCGGTGCATCATTCTCCGACGCTGTGAAGAATGGGTCTTCGTCGCTGGAGCAGGCGGTGAATACTGCTGCTAGACAGCAGAAAAGGCCAGCTGCGAATATATTCTTGATTTTCATAATCATTCTATCTTTTATTATTATCTAATATGTCTATTACTTCACATTGATGTCGTACAAGTCCCACCAGAGGCGCTTATGCCAGTCGTCCTTGCCACCCATGCGACTGAGGGCCTCCTGATAGTTGACACTGTTATACTGGTTCTCCAGGATGGGGTAGCGCAGACGGGTAGGAGTCTGCAGGTTGTCATCATCCGTGGGGAAGTCAGGACGAACTTCCAACTTGGTGCGGTCAGCTATCACAGGATAGTCTGAGCGGCGCAGGTTAGCCCATGCCTCTACGGGGTTCATCATGTGCAGTATCCAGGCCTGTGTGTTGATAGCCTCTTTGGCGTTAGCAGCCAGTGCAGCAGCCTGAGAAGCCACAAAGGTCTCAATCTCTGTAGCGCTCATCTTCTTTTCAGCCTGCAGATAGTGGGTGTTCAGCCACTCCAGCGAAGCCTTGACACCATTGTCGAAATGCTCTTTTACCGTACCAGGAACATTCCAGTTCTTGTCCTTGGCCTCAGCCAGCAGGAACTCTACCTCAGCATAGTTGATGAGTGTACCGGGACGATCAGGCATCTCGAAGTCGATAGAGAGGAACGGACGCAGCATGCGGGCGTTGAAGTTGTTCTGGTCGAAGCCTACCTCAGGATATGCGTTCACCAGCTTCTCCAGTGTAGGAATCGCTGAGTTGCCAGGAGCATTCACCCAGTCACTCCACCAGGCAGCACCGGGTACACAAGGTGTGTAGTCGCCAGTAGTAGCCAGATAAGCCACTACCTCATCGGTCACGTCGACATTCCACTCACGGTCGGGCTTGGTCTCGGCACGCTTGGTGTTGATATAGTGACGGCAGATGCGATAGAGTCGTGGATCGTTGCTGTTCTTCATGATGTCGAAGAAGGTAGAGCATACGAAGGTGGGCGATGTAGGATCCTGACCATAGAGGATCTCACCGAGTGCGTTGACACGAAAGTCGAGGTCGCGTGAACCGTCATATAGGGTGAAAGGACCGTCAGTATAGATGATGTATGCGTCGTCGGCATCACTCTGGATATAGCCACCGTCAGCCACCAGTGCCTTCTCAAACTCCTCCTGAGCCTTGGTGGGGTTTACATCGCTGATGCGCATGGCATAGCGCAGGCGCAGAGAGTTAGCATAGCATTTCCAAGCAGCAGGATCACCATTCAGGCTGGTAACGTCACCACCGATGCGGTCGCTACCGGTACCCAGCTGTGCTACACATGCTGCAAGTTCATCAAAGAAGAAGTTATAGATCTCCTCCTGAGTGTCGTACTTAGGATTATTGATGCCCTGTACAAAGCCCAGACCAGCCTCTTTACATGGAATATCACCATAGATATCAGTAAGCTGAGACATCAGGTACACACGATGGATGCGCAGGGCAGCATTGGTGTTGGGCTTATCCGTTGAGTTAGCGATGGCATCAACGATATTCTTGATAGACACAGCGTAGAGCTGGTCCCATACCAGACGCATCTGGTCATCCTGAGCATGAACGGCACCGGCATAGTTGCTCACGTTCCAACCACCAGCGAAGTGCTGGGTGAAGCCCGTGATATAGCTGCGGTAGGTGTCCATCATACCGAAGTCACCGTAGGTCTGCAGCAAGGCTGTTGTCAGCTGTGCGCTGGGGTCAATGGAGGCGGCCTTGCTGTCGTCGGTGTTCACCTCTTCCATATAGCTGTCGCTGCAAGCGCTGAAGGTCAATGCTACGACGGTCAGAAATAAATATATCTTTTTCATACTACGTAAATGCGATTAGAATTTAACGTTAACATTTAAACCATAGCTGCGGCGTGAGGGCAGTGAACCATACTCAAGACCGAGACCAGAGGTGTTGTAACCTGAGTCGGGGTCGATATTAGGAATTCTCTTCCAGACAATGAATGGGTTACGAGCAACGAAGCTGACGCTGAGGCTCTTCACCACCTTACCCAGCCACTTCTCGGGGAAGGTATAGCCGAAGGTAATCTCACGGCACTTGATATAAGAGTTGTCGTAGATGAACATAGAAGGAGCATTCTCAGAGGCTGTCTTCCAGTAGGTCTCCGGGTTCACGGGGATGTCGTTCTTACGGTAGGTACCGTCACCATTGTCAATGACACCTGGTACGACATATCCCTCACACTTGCCTGCTGCACGCCACTCGTCGAGAGTCATGTTGGCAGCCTTACGGTTCTCCTCAGAGCGATACCACTCCTCACGACCTTCCAGTGTGCCAGAAGCCTTACCTGTAGCATATGCTGAGCGCATAGACATAGAGAAAATGTCAGCACCGACCTTCACGTCGAAGCCTGCAGAGAGGCGGAAGTTCTTATAAGTAAAGGTTGAGTAGAAACCACCAGTCCAGTCCCAAGAAGCATTACCCAGCGTGTGGGTTGTCTCGCTGACCTCTGGCAGACCTGTCGTACCATTAATGATTACCTGACCGTCAGCGGTGCGCTTGAAGTCCTTACCGATGATAGAACCATAGTTCTCTCCTACCTCAGCACCTACAGAGACGCCACACCAGGTAGCCTTCTCAATCTCGAAGTAGTTCATGCCGTCAACGAGCGACTTCACCTTATTAATATTCTTAGAGAAGTTCACACCAGCATCCCATGCGAAGTCCTTGTACTGGAATACACGGCCATTAAGAGCAACCTCAATACCCTTGTTCTCAATCTCACCGGCATTGACCAGATGGTAGTTATAACCAGACGTTGACGAGGTTGCCAGACGGATAATCTGGTCCTTTGACAGCTGGTTGTAGTAGGTCATATCCAGACCCAGACGACCATTGAAGAACTTCATCTCCAGACCGAGCTCGAAAGAGTTGGTACGGGTAGGCTTCAGATCCTTGTTGGGCTGTACATCGTTGTTAATCATACCGATGACCTTACCGTTACCGTAAGAGTACTTGGCTGTCGAATAGGTCAGCGCCAGCTGGTAGGGGTCGGTATCGCTACCTACCTGTGCCCAAGAAGCGCGGACCTTACCGTAGTTGATCAGCTTCTTGTTCTTGATCCACTCTGAGAAGACTACGCTACCAGAGAATGAGGGGTAGAGATAGGTATTGTTGTTGACGGGCAGTGTTGATGACTTGTCACCACGCAGGGTAGCCTCCAAGTAATAGGTGTGCAAGTAACCTACGCTGGCTGATCCGAAGATAGAGTTGATCTGCTTTTTGTAGGTGTTCTGCTGGATGCTCTGCTCGGCGTAGTTCATGATGGCTACGACGTCCTTCATCTGCTGGTCCATACCTGTGAAGATATCGGTCTTGTTGCTGACCTTGAAGATGTTTCCACCCAGGGTAGCATTGATGTCGAAGTCACCAAACGTGTTGTTATACAGTGCCAACAGCTCAGCATTCAGTGTGCGGTTGTTGAACTTCTGGCTCTGCAGCTGACCAGCCAGTTTACCTGGAGTGGTACGTGCGATATAGTCATCGAAGGTCATGAAGTTCATGTCCGTACCTACAGTACCCTGCAGCTTCAGGTGGTCATTGATGTTCCAGATAGCCTTGGCAGTGAAACGTAACACATCCTTAGCAGTGGTGTTGTCGTTCTTGTAGAGATCCCAGTAAGGGTTCTTGTTATACTGGTCGTTACCGTTCCAGTTGGCATATTCGCCTTCTGCCGTCTGGTAGTTCTGCAGCCATGCCTGGTTGTAGGTGCCAGCGAGCGTCATCAGGTTCTTACCTACGTTGCTCTGCGAGTCACCCAGGGCAGGACGGTTCTTCACATCCTCACGGGTGTAGTTGGCGGTGAAGTCCAGGTCAACAGGACCGGCAGAGGTGTTGACACGCAGGTTGAAGTTGTCACGGCTCATGTGCGTGTTAGGCAGGATGTCCTTGTTACGCATGTCGGTAACAGAGAAACGAATACCTGTCTTACCAGAGTTAATGCTCAGAATAGCTGTGTTCTGAGTGGTCAGACCAGTACGGAAGAAGTCGCTGGCATTGTTGCGATACATATAGAACGGGCGAGTCTCGCCATCAAAGTATCTTACATCGAGGTTGTCGGCCTTGGCACCCCAGCTAGAGTTGGTACCCGAGGTTGCTGAAGGACTATAGGCACCACTGTAACCCATACCATAGACTTCCTGGATGTCGTCCCACTTAGCCAGCTGTGTATCGATGGTCAGCGAACCATTATACTCCAAAGAAATCTTATCCTTCTCAGCCTTCTTGGTGGTGATCAGGATGACACCGTGAGAGGCGCGGCTACCATACAAAGCAGAAGCAGCAGGACCTTTCAGCACCGTCATGTTCTCAATATCATCGGGGTTGATTGCTGAGATACCGTCACCCAGGTCGTAGCCACCTTCCGTGCCTGCGCTACCGAAGTTGGTATTATCCAAGGGCACACCATCGATGACATAGAGTGGCTGGTTGTTACCGGCAATCTCGGTGTTACCACGCAGCAGCACACGGGTAGAACCGGCAGCACCACCAGCGGTGTTCTGAACGACGAGACCGGCGACCTTACCAGACAGTGAGTTGATAACATTAGTTTCCTTGGCCTTGGTGAGCTCCTCACCCTTCACCTCAGAGACACCATAACCCAGGGCCTTGCGGTCGCGCTTGATACCTAAGGCAGTAACCACCACCTCGCTGAGGGCGGTACTCTCTTCCTCTAAGAGGACGGTCATACCGTTGGCAGCCTTGACGGTAACGTCCTTGTAACCCACATAGCTGACCAACAGCTCTGTGCCGGGTTTCACATCAAGGGTAAACTGACCATTCAAATCGGTCACGGAACCTATGGTTGTTCCTTTTACTCGGACACTGGCGCCTATAATAGGCTCCTTACCATCTGTCACCGTACCTGTAATCTTGGTGGTTTGCTGTACGTTGGTAACTTCCATTACGCCAGCAACCGACGACTGCACAGCTACCGGCAGCCACAGGGCTCCAGCTGCTAACATGCAGGCAATACTACGATTGTTTAGTTTCATAGATGTACTTTGAATTGTTATTATTAGGTTGTTAAATTTGTGAATATGCGTTGTTTTCAGTGCTGCAAAAGTATATAATAATGTATATAAGGAGGTTTGAATGCGTCCACAATGAGGTTTGATATCTCTCATATGTCAGTTATCACACCCATTCTGATAGGTAATAACCACAAAAAGGGCCGGACATACGAATACGTCCAGCCCCATCAAGCGTAATAATTATTTAAATTACATCACAACTTCAACAGTATGTTTGCCAGGAGTAGCCTTGATAATGTTGCCATTGACGGGTGCACCGTCGAGCACAATCTGGCTGATGCCACTTTCCTTGCCATTGGGGTTCTTCACCGTGATGTCAAACTCTGCATCACGCAGCACACGGTGTACAGTATACTCCTTCAGCGTCGAGGGGATACAAGGATCAATCTCGATACCGTCATAGGTAGGCTTGATACCCAGGATATACTGTGTGATGGTAATCCAGTTCCAGGCAGCCGTACCTGTGAGCCAAGAGTTCTTACCTTCACCGGGCTTGGCGGCATCCTTACCGGCAACCATCTGACAGTAGACGTATGGCTCTACCTTGTGGAGCTGCTGGTCCTTGATCCATGCAGGACAGATCTTGGTATAGTGCTCCCAGGCATCGTTACCACGACGGGCTACCGTCTCACCAATGATGACCCATGGGTTGTTATGGCAGAAGATACCGGCATTCTCCTTGTATCCTGCGGGATAGCTGGAGATCTCACCCATCTCTACATAGTAGCGGGTGAAGGCGGGGTTGTTAAGTACCATACCGTGCTCGCAGTCGAGGTACTTCTTGCAAGAATCGAGAGCTTTTTCCACCATGCCGTCCTCGAGTCCGATACCGGCCATGGTGCAGAAGCCCTGACTCTCGATGAAGATCTTACCCTCTTCACATTCCTTACTACCAATCTTATTACCATAGAAATCATATGCACGCAGATACCAGTCACCGTCCCAGCCATGCTTCTTCACGGCCTCAACCATAGCGTCGATGCACTTCTGGGCGCGCTGAGCCTCCTCTATCTTGCCCATCTTCTCGCAAAGTTCTACATACTGCTTGCCCGTCAATACGAAGAGACCGGCAATCATCAGTGACTCGGCTTTACTACCCACGCTATTGTTCTCAGTGGTCTGGAACGACTCGTTGGGATCCCATGAGAAGCAGTTCAGGTTCAGACAGTCGTTCCAGTCGGCACGACCGATGAGTGGCAACATGTGAGGACCGAGGTTCTCTACCACGTGGTTGAACGAGATGCGCAGGTGTTCGAAGAGTGATACCTCGCTACCAGGCTGGTTATCCCAGGGCACCTGCTCGTCGAGGATAGAGAAGTCGCCCGTCTCCTTGACGTATGCCACGGTACCGAAGATGAGCCAGCAGGGGTCATCGTTGAAACCACCACCGATATCGTTATTGCCACGCTTGGTGAGTGGCTGGTACTGGTGATAGCAGCCACCATCGGGGAACTGCGTAGAGGCAATATCGATGATGCGCTGACGAGCACGACTCGGAATCTGGTGGACAAAGCCCACGAGGTCCTGGTTTGAGTCGCGGAATCCCATGCCACGGCCTACACCACTCTCGAAGAACGATGCCGAACGAGAGAAGCAGAACGTAATCATACACTGATACTGGTTCCAGATATTGACCATACGGTTCATGCGCTCGTCGTCACTCTTGACAGAGAACTTCGACAGCAGCTCGTCCCACAGACTGTTCAGCTCCTGGAATGCTGCATCTACAGCCTCAACAGTTGCGAAGCGGTCGATGATGGCATGAGCCTTCTTCTTATTCACCAGCGTTACATCAGAATCCTGTGATGAGATGAGCTCGCCACGCTGCTTGCGGGCAATATCTTCCTGACAGAACTTCTCCTCCTGCTCGTTCTCTACGTAACCCAGCACAAAGATGAAGTCCTTCTGCTCGCCTGGCTGCAGTGTCACCTCTTTATAATGTGAGGCAATGGGGCTCCAGCCGTGAGCCAGTGAGTTGGCGGGCTTGCCAGCCATTACACACTGAGGATTAGAGAAGTCGTTATACAGGCCGATGAAGGTCTCGCGGTCAGTATCATAGCCGTCAGCCTTGGCATTGGTCAGGGCATAGTAGGCATAGTGGTTGCGACGCTCCTTATACTCGGTCTTGTGATAGATGGTAGAGCCATTCTCTATCTCCACCTCACCGGTAGACCAGTTACGCTGGAAGTTCTCCATATCGGTAGCGGCATTCCACAGACACCACTCAGCAAACGAGAAGAGCTTCAGCGTCTTCACCTCTTTAGAGGTATTCTTCAGTGTCAGCTTCTGCACCTCTGCCCATGTGTGCAGGGGAACAAAGAAGAGCACAGAAGCCTCCACACCGTTCTTGCTACCCGTAATGCGGGTGTAGTTCATGCCATGACGGCACTCGTAGCTGTCCAGAGGAGTCTTGCAGGGCTTCCAGCCAGGATTCCATACGGTCTCGCCATCCTTGATATAGAAGTAGCGACCTCCGGCATCCATGGGGACACCATTGTAGCGGTAACGTGTGATGCGGCGGAACTTAGCGTCTTTGTAGAAGTCGTAGCCACCAGCGGTATTGGAGATGAGGCCGAAGAAGTCCTCATTGCCCAGATAGTTAATCCAAGGGAACGGGGTCGCGGGGTCAGTGATGACGTACTCGCGATGCTCGTCGTCGAAATGTCCGAATGTTTTCATATCTATATTTTATGTCGTGATGTTGTTATTACGCTGTTGTGTGTTATTTTCCTGTCAGCAAGTCTACCAGACCCTTGTCCTTGAAGTCGTGCTTCTGCTGATCCCAGAAACCGAAGTCGGCATCGTAGCACCAGGTAGTCCAAGCAATGTCGTTCTCATTGAATACGGTCAACATATCCTTGGTCCACTTGTAAGCCAACTCGCGGTCAACGGGTTCGTAGACACCCCACTCACCGCAGAACAGCTGCAGGTCATACTTCTTGGCAGCAGCGATGGCATCCTTGAAGTCGGCACGGATCTTGTCGATGTCCCATACCTGGGTAGTGAAGTTGTTCTCGTCAATAACCTGCTTGACAGAGTCGGGAGCGGCCTCATAGTCTTCCTTCGATACCAGCACACCAGGATAGTTCACCTTGCCAGTGTACTTGCCGATAGGTGTCCACCATGCACCGTAGTGTGTCAGAATCATGGGGTTGTAATAGTGGAAAGAGAGGATGATGTTCTTGTCGCCCTCGGGAACCTTCAGATACTTCATGGTCTCGTAGCTCTGCCACATATTTGAACCGATGACCAGGGTACGCTGTGGCTCACGCTCGCGCAGTGCCTTGTGCACCTTGGCAATCAGCTGGTTCCACTGCTCGTGGTCTTCAGCAACAGGCTCGTTCATGAACTCATAAGCTACAGAGTCTACGCTATAGCCCTTCAGCACGTCAGACAGCTGGTACCACATGTTGATCAGGTCCTGCTGCGACTTCTCTGAGGTAAACAGGGTATTGGCATCCGCCATTCCCTCATTGACGGCGTTGAAGTAGTGTGAACGGATAATATGCAGGTCAACGATGGTACGCAGATGATGCTTCTCTGCCCAGTTGATGGCATTAATCATCAGTTCCCAAGCCTCGGGAAGCTTGTTACCTTCCTCATCCCAGAACTGTACCTCGTCAATCGGCAGACGTACGAAGTCGAAGCCCAGCGAATCCAGACGTGCGAAGTCATCCTCCTGGATGTGCTGGCGACGGGCCTCGCCACGATCCTCATTGTTCTGTGACAGCCAGTGGCTGATGTTAGTACCACGCTTGATGCGGAAATTGTTCACGTCGTTAGTCTCACTCTTCGAGGCACATGCTGTCATAACCAATGCGGCAACAGCCATCAGTGCCCATGAAATCATCTTTTTCATTGCTTTCTCTTGTTTTAAGTTGTTGTATAATGGGTTATTTCTTTCCTTCCATAATGCCTTGCAGCACCCAAGGGCACTTGACCTTCAAGCCACGCTCACGGTCGAAGATACCGAATTTCTCGCTACCGTTTCCAAAGGCATTGTTATCCCAGATGAATGTCGAGAAGCCACGCTTCTTGGTCTCGCTGACCAGGAACTTACAGTAATAGGTGACGTTCTCATGTTGGAGGTCACTCTGGCTACCCTTCGTGTGCTGGGTAACGCCCCACTCACCCATGACGATGCCCAGTCCCTTCGATGCCCAGGTGTTGACCACCTTGTCGAAGAAGTCCGTCATGGTCTTCTCGTCGCTGGGCGATGCCTCTCCATACTGCTTGTAGGGCTCTCCCCAGAAATAGTACTTGCACTCACCGGCATAGTCCCAAGGGGTATAGTAGTGGAACTCCACGCTCATATAGTCGTTGCCGTTGCCCTCTATGTCAGTAGGGATGATAAAGTCGTTGTTATAGAGTCCGAAGTCAGGATTGCAAACATAGGTCTGGACGATGAGGTGACGCTTCAGGTTGTTGCCGCCCGTAGCACGTACCACGTCGATGAAGGTCTGGTTGTACGAGTTCTGTACGGCCAGATTCTCTGCCTCGGGCTTGCCCCAGTTGTCCTTGACATGCACCTCGTTGGTACCTGCAAAAGCTACGCGATAGTCGTAGGTGGCAAACTCACTGGCAATATTCAGCCACAGCAGGGCCAGCTTCTGATTGTTCTCTTCCTTATACTGGTTGGTGGGACGTCCCTCCAGCCACTTCTCGTGATGGGTATTGATGATGACCTTCAGGTCGTTGCTGAGACACCATCCTACCACCTCCTTGATGCGGGCCATCCATGCCTTGTCGATGCTCATGGCCATAGGGTTGGTGATGTGGCACTGCCAGCGGATGGGGATGCGTACAGCCGTAAAACCGGCATCTTTCACAGCCTTGATGACCTTCTTGGTGACAACGGGGTTGCCCCATGCTGTCTCAGCCTTGATGCTGTTGTCGGGCATGCCGATAGCCATCGACTCACCGTCCTGTCCAGGTGCCGAGCACTCAAACTGGTTGCCAAGGTTCCAACCTACCACGTCCTGGTTCCACTGCTTGGCGGTAGGCTGTGCGCCAGCAGTCATCGCTACACCCATCATGGTCACCACGACGAGACGGATGCGGGAGAAAAAGTTGTTTTTTTCCATTTCTGAGATTTTTGTTATTAGTTTCATGCTGCAAAGATAGACTTTTTAGCAATATGGTTGGTTTGACATCAATTATATAGTAGTCACATTACTCTCAACTGTCAGAAAAGAAACCTGGCTGATAGTTTTTATACCTTTCCTGCTTAGCAGTATTTAGAGGGTGATACACCGAAATACTTCTTAAACACCGTACTGAAGTACTTGGCATTGTCGAAGCCTGTGACGGTAGCCGTGTCGCTCACCGAATGGCCGCTACGCAGCAGACTGGCAGCACGCTCCAGACGGATGACACGGATGAAGTCCTGTGGGGAGTTACCCGTATATGACTTCAGCTTGATATAGAACAGCGTACGACTCATAGCCATCTCCCTGCAGAGGCGGTCGATGTTGAAGTCGGTATCAGAAAGGTTCTCTGCGACGATGCGCGTCACCTTCTCAATGAATGCAGATCGTTCTTCTTTGTTGACGGGTTCACTGGCAGCGGCTTCTTCACCCTCCGTCGTCTCGTCGGGTTCTTCAGCCTGTAACGCCAGGGGATCCATGTTCAGACTCGGACTGCTCAGCACCAGTCGCATATACTTGGCATGCAGCTGGTAGACGTGCCAAGCGCCATAGAAGGCCAGCGCTACCAAGGCGATATAGATGCACCACATCCACCAGGAGTTCCACCAGGGGCGTGCTATCACGATGGTCAACTGCAGGGTGTCGATGACCACACCACTGGTACGACTCACACATTGCAGGGTCAGCAGGTGCTTGCCTGGCTCCATATTGGTGAAACGGATATGCTGTTCCTCTGTGGGACGGCTCCACTCACCCTTGCCCACCTGGTAGCGGTAGAGGAGGTCATAGTGGTTGCGCATATTGACACTCTCGAAGTGTAGTTCGAAAGTACGCTCGCCGTAACCCAGACGCAACTCGCCATCGTCCAGCATCTGACGGACGCGATCGTTGAAGTCCTCATCCTGGTCTGTCGAACAGACCACCTTCTTCAGATAGAGCTTGGCGGTATAGTTGATGGCATGTACATCCTGTGGATGGATAACCAGCGAACCTGTTGTCGTACCAAAGATGATATTGCCGTCAGGCAGGTTGGCAACGGCAGCACGGGAATATTCGCGATCCAGGCCATAGCAGTAGTTGACATTGATAACCTGCTTCGGATCCTCACGAGCAATAAAGGCCAGACCCTTTTCCGTAGCTGCCCAGATACGGCCGTCGCCACCATATGCCAGACTGCTGACATGATTGGAGGGCAGACCATCGGCAGTGGTAATCTGGAAACTGTCGTGTTTCACAAGGTGGTAGACATAGATGCCGCCACCATCGGTGGCTATCCACAGCTCCATACCTCGTGTCAGCAGGTGGTTGACAAAGGGGTTCACGTCGGTCACTCCCGAGGGGGCATAGTTCAGCTCTTTGACCTCATGGCTCTCAGGGTTGACGAGCATCAGTCCGAAGGCCGTGCCGACAGCCATCTGTCCCGATGCCAGCTGGACAATAGACTGCACGTCATGGATGGGATAGTAGTAGACACCCTCTTTCGTCTTCTGTAGCAGGTCGCCCATCAGCGTGCCCACCCACAGGCTGCCGTCGCGGTCGTAGCAGATGGCATAGACGTGGTCGTCCTTGATAAGGCCGTCGGCAGTGGTATAGACCTGTCGCACATTGGCGTGGCTGTCAATCTCATAGACACCCTTGCCGTAGGTCGTTACCAGCACGCTGCCGTCAGGCTTCTTGGTGGCACTGATGGCTACCGTTCCCTGGCAGCAGTGCTGCCATTCTCCCGTCTTGGTATTCAGAATGCTAATGCCGTTATCAGTACCCATCAGCAGCAGGTCGTCAGCCAGCGGCATGACGGTGTTGACATGGTCGTTGAGCAGACTCTGTCTGTTGTTGGCGATATGGTTATAGATAGCGGTGGTACTACCGATAGGACGGGCTATGTCGATACCACCCGAATAGGTTCCCACCACGACATTCTTCCACTGGTCGACCAACAGGCTGTAGACGCCATTGCCGTGGAGCACGCCATAGGCTGTCTCGTTGGCATCGAAGAGCAGAGTACCCTGACCCTGGCCATCACGACGCATCTGGTAGACGCCCTGGCCGTCAATGCCAATAAGCATCGTGTCGTCGTCATAGGGACAGATGCTGCGAATGGGGTTTTGGCGAATCATGCCCATCAGCTGTACGGGGGTGTCGCGCACCACGCGACCCTTTTCATCCGTTGTCACCAGGTAGAGACCATTCTCATAGCCGCCCAGCCATATCTTTCCCGACAGTTCGTCGTAATAGGCACACTCCACATTGTAGGGCAGCAGGCGCTCGCCTTTACGGTTGCAGACGCCACCACGGGTACATAACAGCAGCTGGTCCTTGACACGGATAATCTCATTGACGTAGTCACATTTCAGGAGTTGCTGCAGCTTACCGTTTTTGTAGAGCCAGAGACCATCGTGCATGCCCAACAGCAGGCCGTCGGCAGTAGGGCTGACGTCGTTGAGCGCTACTTGGTGCCCAATCTCCTTGGACACACCGATGACAAAGTCGAAACGGTCTTGATTGGCATTGTAGGTATAGATGCTTCCCTGGTTGTCGAAAGCATAGATGGTCTGGTCTTTGCAGAGCATCTTGACGACTCTGCCACCTAAGGAATTATAGGGGGTACCCTTGTCCAGGGAATAACTCTTGACACTCGAACCATTATAGCGACACACGCCCGTCTTTGACGACCACCAGATGGCTCCCGATGCCGTCTGACAGAGGGAGAAGATGCGCTGATTGTCCATGCCGTCGGCTTTACCTAAGTGTGTATAGGTAAAGTCCTTCACGTTCAGCGCGAAGGTATAGGTGGTGAGTCCTAAGAGTAGTACGGCCATCAAGCAGGCACGTAGCGCTTTGTGATTCATAGTGAGTACATTAAAGTAGTATTGATAGTATGCTCGTCTTTGCTTATTGTCCTCCCAGCTGGGCGAAGTACTCGATGAGGTTCTCCCACGTCTTGAAGGTGTCGCTACCATATTCCAGCAGGGTGGCCATCGTGTCGCCCTCTTTCCGTTTGCTGATGAGGTAGTCACCATAGAGCAGGTCGCGCCGCCAGGTGACGACGAGGTGGCGCCAGGCAGGTACGCCGATATATTCTGTCAGCCAGGGCTGGGCAGTGGCTTCGTCCTCGGCAACGAAATACACCTGGTAGTGCTCTATCAATTGGCGGATGGCCTTCTGTACAGAGGAGGCTGGTTGCTGCTCCCTGTTCATGAGGCACTCTATACCTATATATATGATAGGACGCTCACGATGCTCCTGGCGGTCGTCAATCCAGCGAATGACAGGTACCACGCTGTGCATGAACGACTGGTCGTTCATGCGGTGCTCGCCATGGAAGTGGATGGCCTGTGGATAGACGCCATGAAACAGGTCGTAGGTGTCTACCGTCGTATCTTGGTCGCCGAAGAGTCCGTAGACGCGGTGCAGCTCGTCGTCGGTGACACCGCTGAAGCGCTGTTCCGACTGGTCCTTATACTCCTTGACGAGGGCCTTGTCGACATAGAACTCCTGCACGCTGTCCAGTCGCGGGTTCTGGAATTGCTGGGTGCCCGTCATGCCATGGGCCTTCATCGTCTCACCCATCTCCAGGGCAGCATTCACGCAGATACGGTCGTGGCCATAGAGCTGCTCGGCATACATGCCACCCATCGACGTGCCGATGATGAGGTCTGGATGCTCCTGCTGACAGATGTCACGCAGCAGGGCAATGGCCTCGGCAGGATGGATGGGCAGGTCAGGGGCAATGACCTTAGCCTGTGGCATCACCTCACGGAGACGGGCCACCGTACCCGACTGTCCGCTGCTGGCAAAGCCGTGACAATAGAGCACCGTCTTGCCTGCCATCAGTTCAGGAAACTGCTTGACGTATGGATTTTCTGCTATCATGTGTGCAAAGATACAAATATTTTTTGTAACTTTGCAGCATCTAACGCTAAAAACATGAAAAAAATACTCTTAACCCTTAGTCTCGTGGTCAGCACAATGGTTGCTGACGCCCAGTTACGCAACCCTATCATCCCTGGTTTTCACCCAGACCCCAGCGTTTGCAGGGTAGGCGACGACTTCTATCTGGTCAACTCGTCGTTCCAGTATTTCCCTGGTGTGCCCATCTTCCACTCCAAGGACTTGGTGAACTGGCAGCAGATAGGTAACGTGCTCGATCGTGACAGTCAGCTGCCCCTGCAGGGCGCTACCTCATGGCAGGGCATCTATGCCCCTACCCTCCGCTACAACAACGGTATCTACTATATGATTACCACTAATATCGGAAACGGTGGCAACTTCATGGTCACCGCCACCAATCCTGCCGGCCCTTGGAGTGAACCCATCTGGCTGGAACAGCAAGGCATAGACCCGTCGTTGTGGTTTGAGGGCGACAAGTGCTACATGGTGTCGAACCCCGATAACACCATCATGCTCTGCGAGATAGACCCCAAGACGGGCAAGCAGCTCACCAAGAGCAAGGCGCTGTGGCAGGGTACGGGTGGCCGCTATCCTGAGGGGCCACACCTCTATAAGAAGGATGGCTACTACTACCTGCTCATCTCGGAGGGTGGCACGGAGATGGCACACCGCCTGACCATTGCCCGCAGCAAGAAGATCGACGGTCCTTATGTGGCCAACCCCGCCAATCCGCTGTTGACCAACTGTTCGCTGGCAGGCCAGTACCTGTCTGTACAGGGCACGGGTCATGGCGACTTCGTGCAGGCTCCCGACGGTTCCTGGTGGGTGGTATTCCTGGCCTATCGCAACTATGAGGGTGCCTACCACCATATCGGCCGTGAGACCTTTCTGGCTCCTGTGGAGTGGAAGAAGGGCGAGTGGCCCGTCATCAATGGTGGCCAGCCCGTCGACACGCTGATGCAGGTGAAGACCTTGGCACCACAGCGTCCTCGCAACGTGGTAACGCGCGATGTCGACTGGCTTCATATCCAGAACCCCATTCGTGCCAACTACCAGCGCCTGGGCAATGGCTTCCGTCTGCAAGCCTCGGAGGGTACGCTGACCAACAACCAGCAGCCCACCTTCATGGGACGCCGTCAGGAGAACGCCGTATTCACCATGGAGACGGAGATTGATACCGACTCGCTGGGCTTCGGCTGTAAGGCAGGTCTGACAGTCTATCAGATCAACGACGGACACATGGATGTCAGCCTGGTGAAATACATGACGGGCACCGTAGCCGTCATGATGAACTATACCGTCAAGAGCCTTCAGGGCGAGGTCATGGGCGACGACTCCGGACAGCTCAGTGGTCGTGTGCGCCTGCGCATCAGCAGCAATGGTGTCAAGTACCGCTTCGAATATGCTGGCGAAGGCCAGTCGTGGAAGCTGCTCAGCGAGCACGACTGTCCCCTGCTGAGCACGGAGATCGTGGGTGGCTTCACGGGAGCTATCGTCGGAATGTATGCTGAAGGAGAGGGTACAGCCGACTTCTCGTACTTCAATTATACAGAGAACTGATATTTTTTGTCAAAAATACTTGCAACTTTCAAAATATTATAGTATATTTGCAAGCAATTATAACACATATTTATTAACCACTAAAACTATTAACAACATGAAAAAGTATTTAGCAGAAATGGTGGGCACCATGGTGCTCGTACTCATGGGCTGCGGCGTAGCAGTCAGTCTAGGTTGTGATCCTGTAAACAACATTCCCGCAGTGGTAGGTACCGCCTTCGCCTTTGGCTTGGCAGTAGTAGCAATGGCATACACCATCGGAGGCATCTCTGGTTGCCACATCAATCCCGCCATCACGCTGGGTTGCATCATTGCCGGACGTATGGATGCCAAAGAGGGTGCCATGTACATCGTCTTCCAGTGCATCGGCGCATTCATCGGCAGTGCCCTGCTGTATGTGCTGACAGCCAATGTTCCTGGACTGGAGGGAACGGGAGCCAACGACCTGCAGGCTAACGTATCGATGCTCGGCGGACTGCTCGCAGAGATCATCTTCACCTGCGTCTTCGTACTCGTCGTACTGGGTGCTACCGCTAAGACCAATGGTGCTACCAACAACTTCGCTGGTCTGGCTATCGGTCTGAGCCTGGTACTCGTCCACCTCGTCTGCATCCGCTATACAGGTACCTCTGTGAACCCCGCCCGTTCACTGGCTCCTGCCATCTTCCAGGGTGGCACCGCACTGGTTAACCTGTGGATCTTCATCGTCGGCCCATTTGTTGGTGGCGCCCTTGCTGCCTGCATCTGGAAGATGATTGAGCCCAGCAAATAAGCCTAATACAGCGTTGTATTAGCTATTCCCAAGAACGAGACAGCTGTAGCCGCGAACAGGTACAGCTGTCTCGTTGCTGTATTAGCATTATACCAGCTGTCACCGTCACGCCTAACGTGCTGTATATGTGTGTATTAGGCGTGACTGTACGTTATACGTGAATGTGAAGGCATTTTTCTTGATTATAACGGCTGAACAAGACTGCCAGACTGACAAAGGCCCCATGTACAGGGCGTTTGCAGTCTATTGACAGTCTTTTAGAGACTGACAAGACTGACAACATTTTCTCTAGAAATCAGCTATACTTTTGCGCATATTAGCTATAGAAACGACAAATTCTCTAGAGAATTTCAGTCGTATACAACTGATCCACGGAAAATTCTCTAGAGAATTCAAAGGATTATCTAGACAATGTATTCCGTTAGAATTTAAGCTCGCTTGGCCGTCAGTCTTGTCAGTCTCTGTCAGTCTCAAAAACAGACTGCAAGCCCTTTATTTATCGGCATTTTGTCAGTCTGTCAGTCTCTATCACAAAATTTACAGGTCTTCAAAACAATAACCGCATAAATATCCAAACAGATCAGGTATCAGTTCCTTGATTCATACTTTTTCTTTAAATTATTTGGAAGTTACAATTTTATTCTATATCTTTGCAACATCGCTTGTTAGCCCTAAGGGGTAAAGCGGGCGGTCTTATTTTATGAGAAAGACGTTTTCGAACGTCTGTCGTTGTGACTCGTGAATCTCGCAAATTCCTATCATCACAGCAGACAGATGACAACGAGGCGTCTGCGTGGTGCGTTTCTATATACCTTATATTATATAGTCCGTGCTGGCGTGGGCTAACTGGCGTTGTCTATCCTGTGTGATGAGGGCAATGCGAGAGCCTACGAGTCCAGGATGGGCAGAAGAACAGACACCTACGCCTTTTTTGTATCATAAGCAAACCTAAAACTAGTTGATAATTGCCGACTTCGGGGTGTTTGTTGGCTATTGAAATCGTAAGTCTTATGGAAGAAATCAGGGAATTATTGGAAAATTGGAGAAACTTAGCAAATTATAATCCTGTTTTCGTGAAAGATTATTTTATTGATGAAGTTGAAAATCGTGTGTGTCTAACGGTTTCAATAACTGTGGAGAGAGTTGCCTTGTTTAAGACGTTCATGGCTATATGTTCAATAAACAGAAATGCAATTGAGAATGCAATAAACAGGCTGGATGAGAAAAAGGACGAATTAATATAGGCATTATGAAACGATTACTAACCTTAGCAGCAATGTTCCTATGCTGCGCAGCAACTACGTTTGCTCAGTTTAGTGGATCAGGGTCTGGAACCGAGAATGATCCTTATCTGATTTTGAATCCGATTCACTTGAATCAGATGCGTAATTATCTGAATCAAAGTGGTGTGTACTTTAAGTTGATGGCAAACATCAATGTGGAGGAATTTATCGAGGATGAATGGTCGACACAAGGTTGGATGCCAATAGGTACTTCCTCTACTCCTTTTAAAGGCGTATTGGATGGTAACTGTAAAACTATTTCTGGCTTTTGGATAAACAGACCCAATACCGATTATGTGGGATTGTTTGCAAAAACAGATGGGGCGATGATTAAAGACCTTACCATTAATGCTAACTCTATTAAGGGAAAATCTAATGTAGGAATAATATCGGGTTATTGTGCCAGTACTATCATTAATGGATGTCAGGTGACATCAGACGAAGTTATAGGTAGTAGTGTTTACGTTGGCGGAATTGTTGGCGTTAATGGAGGTTCAATATCTGAATGTAGAGTTGTATGCAATAATACTACGGGTAAAAATTTTGTTGGAGGAGTATATGGCAACGGTAGTGCCTCGATTACATCTTGTCATGTTCGAGGCAATGTTAATGGAGATGATTATGTTGGCGGTATTGCTGGAAATGACAGTGGAAATATCACGAATACCAACTTCTGTGGTAATGTTACTGGCAATAATAGAGTCGGAGGTATTTGTGGAAAGACATCGTCTGATATTACAAATTCCTACGCAGTAGCATATGTCGTAGCTTCTGGAAACCGAGTCGGTGGTATAATCGGAGAGTTGAATGGTCAATATACGACTCTAACTGATTGCTATGTTAGTGGCACTGTTTTTGGCAATGAAGAAGTAGGTGGCTTGGTGGGATATCTATATCAAGGAGAGGCTCGTAAATGTTATGCTAATACCATTATTAGTGGAGCAAATATTGTAGGAGGATTAGTAGGAAAAATAGAAGGTTATTGGTGGTATTTTAGCAATAAAACACAGGAATATCGCCCAGCACGTTTAAAAGCTAATGTTGCAATGAATACTTCCATAAGGGCAACAGTAGGTAACGTTGGTAGAATATATGGAGAAAAAGGTCAGTACGATTCCTTTGGTGAAATGGGAACGGCCAACGAGAACAAAGCATGGAATAGGGCAATCATTGTAAGTGCTGGTGTTGCCCAAGATGTGACGGATAATGAGCAGAATGGTACTGGCGTGAGTGCATCGACCCTTAAGCTGAAAGCTACTTATATCGGTATGGGTTGGGATTTTACAGATGTTTGGGCTATTCAGGAAACAGAGTGCTACCCCTATATGAAGACACAGACGGCTCCACCTGTTATTACCTCGCAGGTAGTCTCCAGTGCAACGACTATCAGCGGAAAGTGTGTGGATGGTGGCACTGTGACATTGGAGATTGACGGAGAAAAGCAGGAGAAGGTAAGTAGCGGTAATAACTTCTCATTTACTGTTAGTCCTTTGCAAGCTGGACACGAGGTGCGCATATCAGCAAAAGCAGAGGATAAGGAGATGTCTTATTATACCACTGAGACCGTTGCTTATCTTGGTAAAGGCACAGAGGCTGATCCCTATCAGGTGTATACTGCTGCTGACCTTACGCAGGTTTACCGCAGAGGCTACTATAAGCAGATGAACGATATTGACCTAATGGATTATATCAGCGAGTTTAGTCCTACCGAGGGTTGGCAATCCATTGGTCGTGAAGGCAGTGAGACTATTCACTACGACGGTAGCGGACATAAGGTTACAGGATTGTGGAGTAACTCAACGAGAGATAATACGGGTCTCTTCTCTTGTTTCGCTAATGGTACTATCAAGAACCTGACGGTGAAGACTGCTAAGAACAAGCAGGTTAAGGGTGGTGCAAACACAGGCATACTGATTGGTAAGATGATAAACGGCACGATAGAGAACTGTAGCGTAGAAGGAACTGTGGCTGATGGTACACCAGTCGGTGGTATGGTTGGTCTGTTTGATGGCGGAACGATTTCTAAATGTCAGGCAAATGTGACTATCAACACCACATTAGCCACGTCTTACGTTGGCGGTTTGGTAGGCGAAACGACAGGTGGAACTATTGACCAGTGCTTTACGGAAGGAACGCTGACAGGTACGGGAAGCGAGTCGTATGTTGGCGGACTGATAGGCAAGAACCAAGGAACGCTGACCAATAGCTATAGCACGGCAGTAGTCACCTCTTCGTATAATGCAGCAGGTGTGGTAGCCTATAACTATGGCTTGGTAGACAAATGCTTCGCCAGCGGCAATCTGCACAGCAACAACTATGCCGCAGGTATCATAGGTTATAATGACGGAACTGATGCTGTAGTAAGCAACTGCGTGGCAATGAACAATAAGTTAGAGGTTATCTATGAGTCGCAGCAGCAACAGCAGAGTGGTGGTTATGGACAGCGTATTATAGGTGGTATCAAGAATGGAGCACCAGCTCCAGAGATGAACAACTATGCACTGAAGACGATGCAAGTATCGCGGAATGACGTCTCTCAGAAAGTTTATGACGATATCTTTAATGGTACGGGTAAGACGGCTGCAGAGTTGACAACGAAGGCAACATATCAGGAGTTAGACTGGGACTTTACCAACATTTGGAAGATTTCTGACGGAACAGGCTATCCTTACTTGACTGGAGCTACACCTGTAACACCAGATGATCCCAATCCTGGTGGTGATGATCCTAATCCAGAAGACCCACCTGTAGCTGATCCTGACACTGACATTAGCTCTATGAATAATGTTATCTATCTAAATAAGGTAGAAGCAAGCGCTGACAGTCAGATAAACCTCTCTATCAGGATGAAGAACTCGACAGCTATTCGTGGCTTCCAGTTTGATATCTATCTGCCTGATGGCGTAACAGTTGTGAAGAGTGCAAAGGGTAAGATTATTGGATCATTGAGCGATGGCCGTCTGCCTGAAGATGACGAGCATTCATTGACTTTGAGTGAGCAGTCTGACGGAGCAATCCGCTTCCTTTGCGGTTCGCTGTATGACGAGACGTTTACTGGCAATGACGGTGAGATAGCAACGCTGACAGTGAAGACAGCAGAGAATATGAGTGATGGTGATTATCCCATCATTCTAAGAAACATGAAGTTGACGGAAACTGATATCAACAATTACTATCAGACAGACTATGTAAAGTCAACGCTGACTATCAAGTCTTATACTTTGGGGGATATCAATAGTGACCAGAAGATTGACGTCAGCGACTATATCGGAATAGCCAACCATATCTTGGGTAATACGCCTGAAGGCTTTGTATTGAAAGCAGCTGACGTTAATGTGGATGGAAATATTGACGTATCAGACTACATTGGTGTGGCAAACATCATCCTGACTGGTTCTATCTATGGTAGCAATTCCAATGCACCTGTAATGAATTTCGAAGAGGAAGAGAACCTAGAGGTGGATCCAGACTAATTCAATGATAACAACATTAATGAAATAATAACAATAAAAAAACAGAACAATATGAAAAAGTTCATGATTCCAATTCTCATGCTTTGCTTAGGATATGCGGGCATGATGAAAGCGACAAACACAGACATCACCACAATGGACAACATTATCTATGTTGAGCCATTCAATGCTGCCGCTGGTACTCAGGTGCAGATGTCTATTAAAATGAAAAACTCGGCAGCAATCCGTGGTTTCCAATTTGACCTATTCTTGCCTGAAGGTGTGACAGCAGCAAAGAGTGCAAAGGGAAAAATTCTGGCTTCACTGACAGAAAGCCGTTTGCCAGATGAAGACGAACACTCTCTGACATTGAGTGAGCAGACTGATGGCTCTATTCGTTTCCTTTGTGGTTCAATGGCAGATGAAACGTTCACAGGTACGGATGGCGAGATTGCTACGCTGACCATCAACATTGATGGTGGAGTGGCGAATGGCAACTATCCTGTATTCTTGAAGAATATGAAGCTGACGGAGACGGATATTAGTAATTTCTATGAGACGGAGAGTCTTGAAACAACGTTGACAATTGGAGCTGCTGCCTATACTGTCCTCGACGAGACCTCGACTGTTGCTCCCGCTGCAGCCAATGGCGTAAATGTCAGGGTAAAGCGTAGTATCAAGGCCAACAGTTGGAGCACCATCTGTCTGCCGTTTGCCATTACTGCTGAGAAATTGACTGCGGCTTTCGGTGATGGTGTAGAGGTGAAGTCCTTCACCAGCTGGAGCTCAACAGAGGATCCAGGAACAGGTGACATCGTTGGCATCACTATTGTTTTCAGTCCTGTAACAGCAATGGAAGCTAACCATCCATATCTAATTAAGGTTGCTAATGCTATTACTGCAGAGGAAGGCTTTACTGTTGATGGCGTGGACATTGATCCTGAGGATGAGCCGTTTACGCAGGTGGGAAAAAATAAAGCTACTCGTGGATACTTTATTGGTACATATGTGGCGAATACAACAGTACCTGAGGAGGATCTCTTTGTAAGCAATGACAAGTTCTACTATTCTAATGGCTCAACGAAGATGAAGGCTTTCCGTGGATACTTCGAACTGGCAGATGTGCTGACGAGTGTTGAAGGAGCTGCTGCTCATATCATGATTAGTGACGAGACAACGGGCATTGCTGATGTCAGAAGTTTGATGTCAGAAGACAAAGGCGAGTACTACAGTATTGCAGGCCAAAAGGTGCTGAATCCTCAAAAAGGACTGTACATCAAGAACGGAAAGAAAGTAATCATTAAATAATAGGAGGGCTGAAGAATGAAAAAGACTTATATTTCTCCCATTGCTGAGGTCATTAAGCTCAACTATCAATATAGTTTGTTGGCAGGTTCTCTGCTGGATGTAAATGATGAGGCAACGATTGTAGACGACATAGACATCGTTGATACGGGTGGGCTTCTTGATCCCGATGCTCCAGAATTCTTGTTCGACGAGTGATTCAAATCAATACGCTAAAGAGGATGTGCTCGGCACATCCTCTTTAAAAACGCGGGGTCGGTTCTGAGTGATCCGCTTTCTACAACAACCAATGCTTCAGTCTGCGTTTTATTTAAAAAAAATTCGGGTCGGTATAAGTACCTGTACACCAAGCGCACTGCCGCCAAGATAAGGTCGTTACATACAAGATGAAATACCAGTAGCAACTAAAATGCTAGTAATAATGTAAAGTGCGGAAATCTTAATAGTTTCCATAGCCTTTATTTTTTTAATTGTTCATATTTTCTGTTTTCTTGTTGCAAAGGTATGATGTTTAGCAATACAATCCAAGCTATGAGCTGAAATTTCACTGAGCTTGTTGCGACAGACAAATGAATTTGCGACAAACTCCAGCCATCGGCTGAAATCTGTCGCAAAAAGGGGAATATTTCCTGTATGAAATTACCCGCGCATCAGCGTCACTGCATAAACGGCAGGGTCTTAGCCTGCTCAAGCATCAGGTCGGCCAGCATGCCGTTGGCATCACTCTCACCATTGATCAGGTCGTAGAATGCCTTGAGGCCGTTACGTCCGCCGTCGTGCTTCAGCACAAAGACCAGGCACAGATATTGCAAGGCGGTGTTCGACGAGAGAATGTCGAGGTCAGTGATGGCCAGCTGCGAGAGTGCCAACTGGTAGGCATCGTCGCTGTTCTCATCGATGAAGTGCTGTACATCACCAAGGGTCTCCATACCAAAGGACTCAAGGACACGCAGATAGGGCATCATGCCCACCGGGAACACCTCGGCCTGATTGACGGCCGCGATGCGGTAATTCAGGCGGTCGAAGGGCTGCAGTTCCAGATAGCTACGGAACGTCTCACGCGATAGCGGCACGTCGTCGAGCTTGCCGCTCTTGACCAGTGACAACGTTTGGCGACGATAGTCGGTCAGCACCATACGCAGGCGGCTGAACTCTTCATCGACCAGCTCCAGCATACCTGCCAGACGGCTGAACTGACGCTTGTACTCTCTGGGAATCTTCACGTCACCCTTATAGCCGGTGTCATGCTCGATGGTAGACCACACATGCTGCAGGGCCGTACGCATCTGTAGCTCAAAGCGCGGACCTCCTGTGCGCAGCCGACAGATGTAGTGCAGCGAGTTATAGCCGAAGGCATCGAGCTCATGCAACTTACGCTTGTCGACACTCTCCTGCCAGTCGATGTCAAAGAGGCTCTTGGCAATGACCGCTACCTTGTCGACCTCGTCGGTATAGAAGGTGATAACACGCAGGCCTACGAGGTCGGTGATGTCGTCGATGCTCTTGTATTTCGCACCCTTCAGCTCCAGTTTCCCCGCGAGCGACTTCTCGGTCTTCACCCTATGCTCGATGGCGGTGACGTAGACCCCCTGCTCGCGCAAGGCCTGGCGCAACAGGCTGCAGGCCTCGTCAGCCAACTGCTGCAAGGTGGGGCGCAGCTCGCGGTATTGCTGCAACAGCTGTTCACCGTGTGGGTCCAGTTTCACTTGCTTTCCCATCTCTGTATGGCGGTTTATACGAATTCAAAGATATTACTGAAGCCCGTAATGGTGAAGATGGCACGTACGTTGTCGTTGATGCCCTTGATATAGACGTGGCCGCCCTTGTCCTTCGTTGTCTGCAGAATGGCAAGGAATATGCGTAAACCTGCTGACGAGATATAGGCCAGGTCAGTACAGTCTATGACAATGTTCTTTCCCTCCACGTTATACAGAGGACTCATTGCTTTCTCGGTTTCGGCGGCAGCAGCGGTATCGAGATTGCCAACCAGAATGGCTACCATGTTGCCGTCTTGTTCTTGAATTGTTACGTTCATCATTTCTTATTATATTATTAATGTATAATCTTCTTTCTTAACGTCAGCACATTGAGGTTGTCCATGCGCTCGTAGTTGATGGAGTCCATGTTCTGACGCATGATATGGATGCCCAGTCCACCAATGCTTCGCTCGTTGGCAGACAGCGTGGTATCGACTGGTGCCTGAACAGTGGGGTCGAAAGG
Organism: uncultured Bacteroidales bacterium; assembly: GCA_902799355.1. GTDB lineage: Bacteria > Bacteroidota > Bacteroidia > Bacteroidales > Bacteroidaceae > Prevotella. Next base: position 5,036 of record CADCAG010000028.1, on the reverse strand, counting down.
TTTTCCGCTGTCGATGATGGTGAACTTCAGGCGAATATCGTTAGAAGCAGCCTCAACAGTCACATCACCAGACTTTCCTGGCGGATAGGCGTATTTCATCACGTTGACAACAGCCTCTTCTACAGCCACCTTTATATCAGCAGCAACGTTGGTGTCGAAGCCCAGCGTCTCACACACCTCCTCAACAAAAGCATTCAGTCGCGGCACCTCCTGCGTATCGTTAGGTAGCACGATACTTTTACGCATCCGTACATCACTCTGCTGGCGGATGTATTGTATAGCCATCATGGTCAGGTCGTCGCTCTGTTCGGCATCGCCCACGAACTCATGGACAGCATCGGTCATACGGGTTATCAGCTCGTGGGGATCCTGCTGCTGGTCGGCCAGCGCACGAGTGGCAACGTCGTTGACACGTTCCATCTGGAACTGGTTGTTGTCACCATCCATCGCCTCGGTGAGTCCGTCGGTGAAGAGCAGGATGGTGGTGCCTGTGAAGATGTGTGCCTCCTGAAGGGTATATTTCCAAGAAGGCATGAAGCCTACAGGGATATTGGAGTCGCACGTCAGCTCACCCACACCTGCTCCGACGAGCAATGGGGCGTCGTGACCTGCATTACAGTAGTACAAACGGCCTGTCGGAAGGTCGAGCACGCCCACGAAGAGAGTCACAAACATGTGGGTCTTGTTCATGTCGGCAATGGCCTTGTTCATCGCTGTCACGATGCGGTCGGGCATGGACTCGTGAGCAGACACGGTGCGGAAGGTAGAACGGGTGACAGCCATGAAGAGCGAAGCTGGCACACCCTTACCCGACACGTCGCCAATACAGAAGAAGAGCTTCTCGTCGCGGAAATAGAAGTCGAAGAGGTCGCCACCAACCTCCTTGGCAGGCGTCAGCGAGGCATAGAGCACCACGTCGTCGCGGTCATCCTTGGTGGGGAATTTCTCAGGGAGCATGCCCATCTGTATATTACTGGCAATGCGCAGGTCGCTCTCTATAGAAGCCTTCTGGGCAGTGGTATCCTTCAGCTCTTCAATATATCGCACCAGCGACTGCTGCATGTTGCCGAACGAGTGGCTCAGCTGGCCTATCTCGTCAATGCGCTTGAAGTCGGGCAGCGTAGCATCAAACTGTCCTGAGGCAATAGTCTCGGCCTCGTCAGCCAGTCGGCGAAGGGGTTTCAGTTCTCGGGTGATGATGCGGATGAATAAGAAGAGCATCAGCAGCAAGCCTCCCAAGACAATCGCCCTGACACTATTACGCAGGCGGTTAAAGCCACCAAAGATATCGCTCTCCGGACAGACGATAGCCATCGAGCAACCTGTCTGACCGAGGGGCTTGTAGAAGACATAACAGTCTTCGCCATTGAAGTTCATGAGTTTCATGCCTTCTTCGCCGCGCTGCATGGCGTGCCCCAAGGCCGTCAGCGCCGTATCGGGCTGCTCCATCGTCTGGGTATAGATGGTCTGACGGGTAATCTTCGTCGTATCAGGATGTACGAAGTAGGTGCCACCACGACCTATCATGATGCTGTAAGAGTGCGGATAGGGCTTGATGGACGAAATGGTTTGTGAGAGCCATGTGATGGAGAGGCTGACATTGAGCACGCCAATCATCCTGCCCTCGTGATTCTTGATGGTCTGACAGTAGCTGGTCACCATCTCGCTGGTGTTCGTCGCCACATCAAGATCCATGTAAGGCTCCGTCCAGCAGGGGTGATCCAGCAGCTGTGGCATGAGATACCAGTCGGTATAGAAATACTGGTAGTGGTCGCTACCGCCCTGTATGGTACGGAGAGTATCACTGACATGTTTGGTATAGGCAGAGAAATAACGTCCCTTCTCCTTAAAATAATAAGGCTCGAAGGCGATAGAGCAGTTGTAGAAGTCGGGATTGTTGAGCAACATGCCACGACTGTAGACATACATAGAGTCTGCCCTGTCGGGATGGCGCTGAACGAGCCACTTAGTCATGTTAGAGGCCACCTCTACACGGTTCAGGATGCTATCCACACGCAACGATGTCTTGTCGAGAATCTGCATGGCACGGCTTACTGCCTCTTGGTACACTGTCTCGCGGGCCTGATAGAACAGGAAGCCGAGGGCCAAATTAAAGATGATGGCAGCAAAGAACACCACCCATAGGCTGACCCTGACAGAGAGCTTACGACGGAAATATGCGAGCATCTTTTTCATCACTGTCCATTATCTATTAGTTCCCCATATGTTACTTCTCGCTTCAGCATCTTGTTCTCTACCATCAGCTGACTGGCGCGTCGCACCATATCAGGTCGCAACCGGAACTCACGCTTCTTAGACTCACGGTCTACCTGCAGGCGCAACACCTCCTTGAGCATCAGCCGCTGCAGGACGCGGTTGGTGGCGATATGGTTCTTCTCGACATACTGCATCACAATATCCAGCGTCTCCTCCGGATGGGCAGCAGCCCACTCCCACCCTTTCTTACTGGCCTGGGCGAAACGGCGTGCCTGATCCTTATGCTTCTCGTAGTAGTCGCGCGTCACATAGACACCGTCCTCCTGTACGTTATAGCCGTGGTCACAGAAACGATAGACGTTCTTATCACTCATCTTGATGCCTGCTTGAACCAGCTGGTAGTACTCGTTATAGCTCATGGCCAACGTGGCATCGAGAGCACCAGCCACAAACAGGTTGACATTCTGGGCAAAGCGTACCCACTGGTAGTCCAGATGATCCTTGATGCTCATACAGATAGCCAGCTGACCGAAACCCACGCTCCAGATGCCGACACGGGCGCCCTTCTGCGTCAATGGGTTCTTGTCGCGGGCTGATACGATGACCATCGCATTGTTCATCGACGTCTGAAGGATGTTGACCAAGGGATTGCCACCATCTACCACCTCCATTGCCTGACAGAGCTGTAGCGTCGTAGCCTGACACTCGTTATTAAGCAGTCGGCTCATGGAGGGTTGCGTAATCGATGGATGCTCTATGCGCACCTTCACACCTGCCTCCTGGTAGAAACCCTTGGCCTCAGCCACGTAGTAACCCGCAAACTGGGCCTGCGCCGTCCACTGGGGAGTGAACACGATGGTTTCGTCCTGTGCCGACGCCTGCTGCGCTGTCGCCAAGGTCAGTAATATAAATAATAATAGGTATAGTGCTCGTTTCATCATCCGAAGACTTGTTTGATGAGGTATTCGAATTCCTGATAGGCAAAGGTGCCCTGGAGTTCGCGGAGCGACTCGGCAAGTCCTCTATAGTGCCACTCGTGGTCCTTGCGGTCATTAGAATGAAAAATGCTCCAGAGCTTGTCGCCTTGTATGGCATAGTCACGAGCAATGGCACGCATATTGGAGAGCTTGTCGCCCAGAGCCACTATCTTGGCATCGCGTGAGCCAGCAGCGATACGGTCGATGGCTGTCTGCTTGCGAGCACGCCAGTTGTCTATGCTGTCACGCTTCTCATGAGGCTCATCGCTCTCTGCAGCAACCAGTGAGGCCACCCGTTCACCGAATTCTGCGCGAAGCTGCTCCACAGTGACATCGGTATCCTCCACGGTGTCGTGCAGGACGGCGGCAGCCAGCAATTCCGGGTCGTTCGTCATCGTGGCGACGATTTCCACGGCCTCCATGGGGTGAACGATATAGGGGAATCCCTTGCCACGACGCTCAGTGCCGGCATGGGCACGAACGGCGAACACAACAGCCCGATCCAACAAATCAGTATTTAAGTACATACTCCTTCTTCTATTTATTCCAATGGAATCTCTGGATGCTGCACAGCGAGGGGCAGGTCTTTCTGTGAGAGGTAGAACATGTAGAGGATGACAGGCTTAGTACCTCTGTTCTCACCGTGGTGGATGGTGTTCACCATCTCTACGACGGCTTCGCCCTCATGTACCACCTTCTCCTTACCATCCTGTCCGATGATGGTCAACTCACCCTGTACCAGGATGCCATAGTTCATAACGGGATGGTGGTGCCAACCCAACTTCTGTCCAGCAGGAAACTCATACTTTACTGCTACCAGTTCAGGACGCCCCTGCAGGTAGTCGGGCAACTCCACACCGTCCCAACTCTGTGAGGTACGTATCAGTTCGGCACTCACTACTTTTTTAACAGAATCGGCCACTTGCTGCTCAGCAGTGTTCTCTTGGTCTTGCTGAACTTGCTTCTCCTTGCAAGATGTCAATACACTTGCACCGCAAATCAGGGCAGCGGCGAACACCCAATTCAGAATTCTCATCATTATCTTTATGTTTTAAGGTTTTAGCTTCTCTTGTTTTTTAGTTTCCTCGCAAAGCTCGTAGCAGAGTCTTACGATCATTTGATTGCAAAATTAATCATTTTCCACTAATTACAAAACAAAAAACATAAAAAAAACAACAGACAACAAAAATCCCAGCCTTTCGACTGGGATTTGCGCTTCAGGATGGGCTTGGATTCAAGAAGATGACAGCCAAGGTTGGAAGCGAAAAAACAGGCTGATAAGCGGTTTCAACTGTCAACCAGTCAAATGATGAAAATATGCACGAAAAACAACTTTTTCCTCGCAAAAACATTAGAAAAAAGTTGGATTTCGTGCTATTTTTGGGGAATTAGTTGTATCTTTGCAGCAGTTATTAAAAAGGTGAGCTTATGGAAAATCGCAATATTATAGGTAGAGATAGTGAAATGGCAGAGTTACAACGATGCTTGGACTCTGATCGTTCAGAACTTGTCATCGTCTATGGGCGGAGACGTGTGGGTAAAACATTCCTGGTGGACCAATTCTTCAATGAAACGTATGACTTCACCTTTGTAGGTGGCCATAAACTATCACAACGTATTCAGCTTCGGAATTTTGCCAAGACATTAAAAAAGGCAATGAATGAGCGAGTCATGAGAAAGTTTGTCGACTGGTTTGATGCGTTTGACACGTTGGAGGAATATCTTGAATCTTTACCGCCAACGAGGAAGAAAGTGGTGTTTATCGATGAAATGCCTTGGATAGACTCGCTTCGTTCCAACTTCACAGAAGCATTTGAAAACTTCTGGAATGGGTGGGCGGCA
>CADCAG010000027.1 GCA_902799355.1 uncultured Bacteroidales bacterium | reverse complement strand
TCAGGTGTCAAGTAGGGAAGTAGGAAAAACTCACTGCCGTATCATGCGAATTGCTCAGGTATTACTCATAATAGACAAGTAAAGAAAATGGGCTGAAGTTATAACGCTTCAGCCCATTTCTTTATATTCCTAACATATTTTCTGTTTTAGAAGATCCAGCCCAGACGAATGGCTGGCTCCACATAAATCTTCAGGTGATTGGACGATGAGGACTTGTTGACGGCAGGACTGACAGTGGATTTGTTGTTGATAAAATCCAGATGGTCTCTAAATGTTGTTCTTCCTGTTGCAGAGTTGTACACTTCCTCTGTATTAACAGTCAGTGTTCCATCGTCGGTGACTGTCTTCGTGCTTATCCTAGTATAGCTGCCGTTCTCACTCTTTCCATGCTTGAACGATATGCCCAGTTCGGTACCGATGTACAGACCCTTGTAGATATAGCAGTCCACACCAGTGAAGACATTGGCAAAGAGAGAGTGCTCATTGTTGTCGCCGTTGGGTGACATCTTTGAGTAGTCTGTCGAACTAGTGGTGTTGGTAATGGTCATCTGATTTTTCTCGCGGTTGTAATCAGGATAATGTAGCCAACTGCCAGTAGATGTATTGGAACCTGTACTGGTGCCTAAGTCAGGATAGGGCACGTATGAACCTTTACCATGGCGTGTCCATGACTCGGTGCTCTCTGATGAACCAGAATAGTATTTTCCTTCATAGCCAGCTGATGCACCGACATAGAGATCCAGACGACCAGACTGTGCCAGATGGTATTCGTAGCCCACTGTCAGACGCACTTCTTTAAAGTTTGTCTCGCTTTTTCCATTATGCTGAATGATGTCGTAGTCACTGTTAATACTCTCCCGTGAGTCAAAGTTCCAGCTGGTATCTTCTTTTTTGGTGTCCATGCCAAAGCCCAGGGCGAAACGTACAACGTGCTTGTTGTTGAGCCACAGACGAGCTTTGAGCTCAGTCATCTTAAAGGTGTTGAAGTCGTTGCTGAAGGGGTTGGCCTGTAATTCTACCGCCAGCATTCCGTCAGGCAGTTCGTCTTTTTGCGCAGATGCGTTAAGTGTCACCAGTGACAACATTAACAGAAGAATTTTATTCATAGTCTTTCGTAGTTATAATTGGATATCTTTGTTTTATTTGGTAGATGGTATGAGCGTTGCAGCTTCTTCTGTCAGCAACGGGCGTATCTTTGCATAAGGTACAGTGAATGACACCAGACCTACTGCATAACATGCAATCTCGTACTGCTGATAGGTGAAGCACAACCCGTCCTTGGTGAAGTAAGGGGGATTGCTGGGCAATGGTATGCGATTGACATCCTCAACCTGCAGATTATCTGCTAACTCCTCGTCGTTGGTGATAGTCACGTCGCAGTCTTTGAAATAGCGCTTAGCACCCTCCTTGATGATCTTGTACAGTTGTGGCGACGAAGACTTCTTGAACATGGTCTGGTTGATGACGTCGTGCTTCTCGGTAGCACGATTGTACTCCATCTCATAACCGAAGGTCTTGCCGTCGCTTTTGCGGAAGGAGGTGCCAGCAGCCAGGAAATAACCGTGGGCGCCGCCAGTAAAGCCCTCAGAGGTCCACATATAGGTGATATATGTATCCGTCTCTTCCAGTTTCCAGGTGCGCACGAGGAATTCGTATGCCATGTCGCCGCCATAGCCTTCTTTCTTGGCGTCGTGCCACATGCTTGACAAGTCCTTAAACTGTTTGGAGGCTAATCCCGAAACAAGCTGTTTGCCATTGTCAGTATAGTTGACGTGATGTTCCTCGTCGGTAGTGACATCGATGGCTAATGCTTCACAGATGTATTTGCGGATGCTTGCCACAAGTGCTTTCTCACCGTCAACAGGCCACTCGGCACTGACGCACACATGAGCCGTGGAGTCTGAGTATTCAGTGGCAATGCTGTCGGTTCTTAATATGTCGACAGCAACAGTCACGTTGGTACTGTCGACGCAGGTGGAATCTGCCTCCGCAGCATTGTCTGTAGAAGCACGATGGCCGCAGGCGGTAAACGCTGCGGCCATCGCTATGGTCATAAAAAGATGCTTCATCTTTTTATTTCTTAACTCTTAATTCTTCACTCTTAACTTCGAAGGATTACTCGCCCTTGATAGCTGCTACTCCGGGGAGCACCTTACCCTCGATAGCCTCGAGCAGAGCACCACCACCAGTAGAGATGTAGCTAACCTTGTCGGCCAGACCGAACTTGTTAACGCAAGCTACAGAGTCGCCACCACCAATCAGTGAGAAGGCACCCTCAGCAGTTGCCTGAGCGATAGCGTCGCCAATGGCACGTGAACCAGGAGTGAAGGTATCGCACTCGAAGACACCAGCAGGACCGTTCCACAGGATGGTCTTAGCACCCTTGATAGCCTCGGCGAATGCCTTCTGGCTCTCAGGACCAGCGTCAACACCCTCGAAACCAGCAGGAACCTTGTTGGCAGGGCAGGTGATGATTTCAGCACCGGGCTTTACGCTCATGGTACCGAAGTCGAGACCGTTGGTAGCTGTGCAGTCGCTGCCCAGAACGAGCTCTACGCCGTTCTTCTTGGCCAGCTCCTCAACACCCAGAGCTACATCCAGCTTGTCCATCTCAACGATAGAGTCGCCAATCTCACCACCGTGAGCCTTTGCGAAGGTGTAGGTCATACCACCGCAGAGGATGAGCTTATCAACCTTACCGAGCAGGTTCTCAATGATACCAATCTTAGAAGATACCTTAGAACCACCCATGATGGCAACGAAAGGACGCTTGATGTTGCTGAGCACGTTGTCAACAGCCTGAACCTCCTTCTCCATCAGCAGACCCAGCATCTTGTTGTCAGCGTCGAAGTAGTCAGCGATGACAGCAGTAGAAGCGTGCTTGCGGTGAGCTGTACCGAAGGCGTCCATTACATAGCAGTCAGCGTAAGAAGCCAAAGTCTTAGCAAACTCCTTCTGAGAAACCTTCAGGGCCTTCTTAGCCTCGTCATACTCGGGAGTACCCTTCTCCAGACCTACGGGCTTACCCTCTTCCTCAGGATAGAAACGCAGGTTCTCCAGCAGCAGAGCCTCACCCATCTTCAGAGCCTTGGCAGCGTCAGCAGCCTTAGCGCAGTCGGGAGCGAAAGCAACGGGAACACCCAGAGCCTTCTCTACAGCCTCACGAATCTGACCCAAAGACTTCTTAGCGTCTACCTTACCTTTAGGCTTACCCATGTGGCTCATGATGATGACAGCACCACCATCGTTCAGGATCTTTTTCAGGGTAGGCAGAGCACCACGGATACGGGTGTCGTCAGTAATCTTACCATTCTCATCGAGGGGTACGTTGAAGTCTACACGTACGATTGCCTTCTTACCGGCAAAGTTGAATTCGTTGATTGTCATAATGCTTTTGTTATATTAAATGATGTGATTCTCCAAAACGATTGCAAAGATACAATAATTTATTGAGAATTGAGACTTGCGAATTGAGAATTTATACTTTTTTTGCGTACTATATATAATAATGTAAGGTGTGGTTTGCAAAACTCACCTTAATCGTCCTTTGATGTGTACCTCTCTACGTTTCGACAATTCACCAGGATTGCTGCCAGGGTAACCTTCAGGAACCTCCATGCCGTGCTCTTCGTAAAACTGTTGCCAGTAGGGCGTGATGTGTCCAGATGCATCATGGAACGACATAGGGATGGGCGACAATAGTCTGTTGCCGTCTTTGTCTACCATAGAGAACTGCACCAGCTCCGAACAGTAGATGGCGTCATTGTCTGGCAGATAGAGTCTGTCGTAGGGACGTCCCAGGAAATGGCGGGCATTGGCTATTGAGAGGGTAGGGTCTGCACGACGCACCCTACCTATTATATAATAGCCCTCCTGTCGTCGCAGCGAGTCGAGAGGTGTTGTCTTGACCCCTCTGCCCACCGCCTCGATGACGCTATCTTTGGAGAGAACTATGGCCACATGATCTATCATGCCTGGTGTCACATCGGTGATGGCGTTACCTTTCTCCACCACATGAAACAGCAGGTCACCAGTGTTGAGTGACTGGCAGGAGGCCAGCAGCACGATGCAGGACAGATTAGCGAACCACTTTCTTACCATTCACAATATAGATTCCTTTTTGTGTTGCTGTGGTCTTGCGGCCTTGCAGGTCGAAGATGCTGTCGTTCTTCTTGTCGACGGTTATGCCTTTGATGCCTGTGGTGTTAGCAGCGGGCATGAAGATAACTTCGCCCAGCGAGGCGTTGTCGTGCTTGTGGAAGATGACGCTCTCTATCTGTTCCTCCGTCTGTTCGCTGACGTTCCATGTGTTGTTCTGTGCATAGACCGTCAGGGTAGAGTTGTTGTAGAGGTCGTAGAGCTCGCCGTTGTTGCCATTATTCTTGAAGACATTGCCACCAGGATTATAGTTCTCGCCCTCGTTGAGGCATCCCAGGTTGACATTCTGACAGCCGATGATGGTTACACCCCACAGTGAGCCCTCGATATGGTTGCCGCGGATGATAGCCTTTGTCTGCAGGTAGGGGTCATAGAGACTGATGCCTGAGCCGCCGTTCATGGGATTCGTCTCGTAGTGGTTGTCCAGCAGCGTGCAATCCTTGATGCGGATGTTGGCAGCAGGACCGACGAGACCTATGCCGTAGCGGTTGTCCTTGATGGTGCATCCGCTGATGGTAACATTAGCATCGTAACCCATGAAGTTTGAGATACCAATACCGCCTACCATCGTGTTCTCTGGATTGCCCTCAATGGCGCAACCCTCGATGGTCAGGGGATTGGCTGCCGTGATGTTAATCTGTGGGACATTATTGTTGGCTGCCGAGTTCATTTCGAAGGTGCAGTTTCTGATAGTCAGTGGTTGCGAGGCGTTGGCGGCACTACCGATGGCTGCCTTTTCACACCATTCGAAGTGGCAGTTCTCAATGGTGCTGGCTGCTCCTGCTGAAATGAAGTAGAGCGCTGCAGCACTGGAGCCGTCATGATTGATAAAGTCACAATGGCTGATGTTGACAGCACCCTCGGCCATCAGTGCCAAGCCCACAGTATAAAAATAACAGTTCTTAATGGTCGTTGTCGTCTCGCTTGCAATGCACAGAGCGGCACCCAGCGTCTCACCGCCGTCGAGGGCACTGTCGAACGTTGAGCCGTTTGCCAGGTTGAAATCTGCATCACCCTCGATAGTCAGGGTAACATTCTTGTCGAACAGCAGATAGATGCCATCGTCCATCACAAATTTGTCACCATTGGCGATGGTGATGCTTTGTGACAGTTGGTATGTTGGTGGCTCGCCTTCTGCCAATTCGAAGGCGACGATGCCAGTGCCATCGATGCCTGCTAATGTGTGGATGTTGTACGTTGTGCCGTTACCTGCTGTGGTAAATTGTGCATAGACCGCCGTGCACAGAACGGTCAAGAGTAGTGATGTAATTAGTTTCTTCATTTCGATGATGATTATAAAAACGAGTGCAAAGGTACAATATTTTTTACATACCCCACCGCTTATTGGCGGAAAATTTTGGCCATATCAATAATAATCCGTATCTTTGCAGCCAGTTATTGAAGCAAAAAAACAGAATAGATAATGAGAAAGTTATTCGTTTTGGCTGGCATGCTGATGGCTATGGTCAGCACGATGACGGCCCAGGGCCTCGACGAGAAGTACGCCGCAGACCTGCTGCCTGTAGGAACAAAGGCCCCCGACCTGGTAGACCCCACGCACAAGGTTCACCCGATAGACGACTTCCACGGTCGTTGCGTGGTGCTCGACTTCTTTGCCTCCTGGTGTGGTGACTGCCGTAAGGACCTGCCGGAGATGAAGAGGTTGTATGCCCAGTATGATATCCAGGGTGTTGACTTCATCGGCATCTCGTTTGATACCGATGCTGACAAGTTGCAGGAATACATGGATAAGGAGCAGATGCCTTGGCGCGTGCTCAGCGAGCTGGAGAAGATGAAGGATTCGAAGATGGCGAAGGATTACCACATTCAGTGGATTCCAACGATGTATCTGTTGGACACCGAAGGCCGTGTGCTGTTGGCCACCGTCGAAATCGAGAAGCTGAAGGCCAAGTTGGCTGAGCTGAAGAAGGCCAACAAGCTGGTGGCCCCCGAGTTGGCAGGTCAGGACCATGCACCATATTATCCTAGTGGTACCACGGCACTGATGAAGTTCCTGTCAACCCACATCAAATATCCTGCTGATGCTGAGCGCTGTGGCGTCGAAGGTCGCGTGATGGTAACCTTCTATGTAGAGCCCGACGGCAAGGTGTCTGACGTGAAGGTGGCAAAGGCCGACCTGAAGAACCGCCTGTCTGACAAGAAGTTCGACAAGTACTCCGACATTGACAAGTTTGCCATGCGCGAGAAGGGCGAAGGTCAGCTCAAGGAGGAGGCGCTGCGCGTCGTCAGCATGATGGCCGACTGGAAACCGGCCCTGCGTCGTGGCGAGAAGGTGCGCGTAAAATACTCGCTACCGATCACGTTCAAACTGAAATAAACCATAATGAGATAAGAAAGTGGGCTGATAATTTTGTCAGCCCGCTTTTATTTTGTAATTTTGCCGCCGATTTAAACTTAAACATATATTGTAGATATGATCAACATTACTTTTCCGGACGGATCTGTTCGCTCGTATGAGCAGGGCGTAACCGGACTTCAGATTGCCGAGAGCATCTCGCCGGCTCTGGCACGCAGCGTGGTAAGCTGTGGCGTGAATGGTGAGACCGTAGAGCTGAACCGTCCTATCAACGAGGACGCTACCATTGCGCTCTATAAGTTCGATGACGAGCAGGGTAAGCATACCTTCTGGCACACATCGGCACACCTGTTGGCTGAGGCTCTGCAGGAGTTGTATCCTGGCATCCAGTTCGGCTTTGGTCCCGCTGTGGAGAATGGTTTCTTCTATGACGTCTTGCTGCCTAACGGCGAGAGCATCAAGGAGAGCGACTTCCCCAAGATTGAAGAGAAGATGAAGGAACTGGCTGGCAAGAAGGAGCCGGTGGTTCGCAAGGAGGTGGCCAAGGCCGACGCCCTGAAGGAGTTTGCTGCCGCTGGTCAGACCTATAAGTGCGAGCACATCGAGCAGGACTTGGAAGACGGTTCTATCACCACTTATACGCAGGGCAACTTCACTGACCTCTGCCGTGGTCCGCACTTGATGGATACGGGCGAAATCAAGGCTGTGAAGCTGACCTCTGTGGCTGGCGCCTTCTGGCGTGGCGACGCTACTCGTGAGCAGATGCAGCGCCTGTATGGCATCTCGTTCCCCAAGAAGAAGATGCTCGACGAGTATCTCGTCATGCTCGAGGAGGCTAAGAAGCGCGACCACCGTAAGATTGGTAAGGAGATGGAGCTCTTCATGTTCTCCGACAAGGTCGGTAAGGGTCTGCCCATCTGGTTGCCAAAGGGTACCGAGCTGCGTCTGCGCTTGCAGGACCACCTGCGCAAGGTGCAGAAGCGTTTCGGCTATCAGGAGGTTATTACTCCGCATATCGGTTCTAAGAACCTCTATGTTACCTCTGGTCACTATGCTCACTATGGCAAGGACTCGTTCCAGCCCATCCATACTCCTGAGGAGGACGAGGAGTACATGCTGAAACCCATGAACTGTCCTCACCACTGCGAAATCTTCGCTTGGAAGCCCCGTTCCTACCGTGACCTGCCGCTGCGTATCGCTGAGTTTGGTACTGTATATCGTTACGAGCAGAGTGGTGAGTTGCACGGACTGACTCGTGTACGCTCGTTCACGCAGGACGACGCCCACCTGTTCTGCCGTCCTGACCAGGTAAAGCAAGAGTTCCTGAACGTGATGGATATCATCAATATCGTCCTCAAGGCTTTCGGCTTTGAGTTCGAGGCACAGATTTCTCTCCGCGACCCCAACGACCACGAGAAGTACGTAGGTACTGACGAGGACTGGGCACTGGCTGAGAAGGCTATCCAGGAAGCTTGTGAGGAGAAGGGGCTGCCCGCTAAGGTTGAATATGGCGAGGCTGCCTTCTACGGTCCTAAGCTCGACTTCATGATCAAGGACGCCATCGGTCGTCGTTGGCAGTTGGGTACCATCCAGGTAGACTACAACCTGCCTAAGCGCTTCCAGCTGGAATATACCGACGAGGACAACACGAAGAAGACACCTGTCATGATTCACCGTGCACCCTTCGGCTCTTTGGAGCGCTTCTGCGCCGTACTCATCGAGCACACCAGCGGTCACTTCCCCTTGTGGTTGACTCCTGACCAGGTAGCTATCCTGCCGCTGTCAGAGAAGTACAACGACTATGCCAAGGAGGTTGCCAAGAAGTTCGATATGGGTGGCGTACGTCCTACCATCGACCTGCGCAACGAGAAGCTGGGTCGTAAGATTCGCGACAACGAGCTGAAGCGTATTCCTTATATGGTTATTGTTGGTGAGAAGGAACAGCAGGATGGCACCGTAGCCGTACGTCCTCAGGGCGGTGGCGAGCAGAAGGTGATGACCATCCAGGAGTTCATCGACCACATCAATGCCGAGGTTGCTGAAATGACGAAGGACTTTTGATAGTTGAAAGTTGAGAGTTGAAAGTTGACAATTTGAAGACTCCCGTCTATATCATTGAAGAAACGTTGCTGCGGCGCAACCTCGCTCTTATCAGTGAGGTTGCCCGTCGCACCGATTCTCAGTGGATTCTTGCCTTCAAGGCCTTTGCCTTGTGGAAGACGTTCCCCATCTTCCGTGAGTATATCTCGTCGACTACAGCCAGCTCGCTCAGCGAGGCCCGTTTGGCCTTGGAGGAGTTTGGCGCCAAGGCACATACCTATTCTCCTGCTTACAAAGACGACGAGTTCGACGACATAGTCCGCTGCTCTAGTCATCTGACGTTCAACTCGCTGTCGCAGTATGAGCGTTTCCACGAGCGGGCAGGGGAGTGCTCCTTGGGCTTGCGCATCAATCCTGAATATTCTGAGGTAGAGACGCTGCTCTACAACCCCTGTGCCCCAGGTACTCGCTTTGGTGTTTCTGCCGACAAGCTGCCTGAGCAGCTGCCCAGCGACATTCGTGGCTTCCATTGCCATTGTCACTGTGAGAGCGGCTCCGACGTCTTTGAGCGCTCCCTGCAGCATATAGAGGAGAAGTTTAGCAAGTGGTTTTCGCAGATAGAGTGGATTAACTTCGGCGGTGGACATCTGGTGACGCGCAAGGACTACGACATCGAGCGACTGGTACGCATCGTGCAAGGTTTCCATGAGCGCTATCCCCACCTGAAGGTTTTCTTCGAACCAGGCAGTGCCTTTGCCTGGCAGACCGGTCCGCTGGTCAGCAGCGTGGTCGACATCGTAGAGGACAAAGGCATCCGCACCGCCATCCTCGACGTCAGCTTCACCTGCCACATGCCCGACTGTCTGGAGATGCCCTATTATCCCGAGGTGCGTGGCGCCCAGCACGTGGAGCACGAGGTTGGCTCTTCGCAGGAACCCCCCATCCATTTGGAGGGGGCAGGGGGGAGGCTTTACCGCCTCGGCGGCAACAGCTGTCTCTCTGGCGACTGGATGGGCGACTGGGCGTTCGACCACGAGTTGCAGGTAGGCGAAGAAATTGTCTTCGAAGACATGATTCACTACACCACCGTTAAGACCAACACGTTTAACGGTATCTCCCATCCCTCCATCGCTATGCAGCATAGCGACGGCACGTTAGAAATGTTGCGCGAATACGGTTACGAAGACTATCGTGACAGAATGGACTGAGGGAAATTGAGAAATTGAAGAATTGAAGAAATGAGAGATTGAGAAATAAAAAAGTGGTGAGTTAATCACCACTTTTTTATTTTTCTTCTAACAGGTCTGGACGCAGGCGGCGCGTACGCTCCATAGCCTGCTCCAATTCCCAGTTGCGAATCTTGGCCTCGTTACCAGAGAGCAGTATCTCGGGCACCTTCCATCCTTTGTAGTCGGCAGGACGGGTGTAGATGGGTGCTGCCAGCAGGTCGTCCTGGAAACAGTCGGAGAGGGCACTCTGCTCGTCGCCAATCACGCCAGGCACCACGCGCACAATGGCGTCGGCAATCATTGCAGCCACCAGTTCGCCTCCGGTGAGTACGAAGTCACCAATGGATATCTCCTTCGTGATGAGGTGGTCTCTGACGCGCTGGTCGATGCCTTTATAGTGGCCAGCCAGAATTATTAGGTTGCCCTTCATGCTCAGTTCGTTGGCCATGTGCTGGTCGAAGCGCTCACCGTCGGGCGAGGTGAAGATGACCTCGTCATAGTCGCGCTCCGCCTTCAGCGCTGTGATGCAGCGGTCTATGGGCTCACACTGCATCACCATGCCTGCTGAGCCACCATAGGGGTAGTCGTCTACGCGACGCCACTTGTCCAGCGTGTAGTCGCGCAGGTTGTGCAGACGTATCTCTGCCAGTCCTTTCTTCTCGGCACGTGCCAGTATCGATTCGTGTACGAAGCCCTCCAACATTTCGGGCAGTACGGTAATAATATCAATCCTCATAGTATTCTTTTATTTTGTCGATGTAGCGTTCGCCCACCTTGCGCCCCATGTCGTAGACCAAGCGCATCTGCTGTGGGTCGTGGCTGAGGTGACCAATGGGTATGTCCTCATCAGGACGGATGACCAGACAGCGCCCCAGGCGTTCAGCCTCTGCCACATAGTCCAGTTGGCAGTTGTACATCAGGTGGCGCTCGTCCAGCGCTTTCAGAAAGAGAGGGTACTTGCGCAGAGCCAGCCGCATCAGTGGCATCAGGGCGAGGTGCTTCTTGCGATAGCCTAAGGGCTGTGTCAGAATGACAACGTTGCGCTTGTAGCCCTGTCGCTCATAGTACTCCAAGGGTATGGAGTCGCTCACGCCGCCGTCCAGCAGTTTCCATCCGCCGACCTCTACAATCTTCGATGCCAGCGGCATCGATGCCGAGGCACGCAGCCACTCCAGCTCGTCGTAGTCCACGTGGTCCATCTGGTGATAGACCGCCGCTCCCGTCTCTACATCCGTGCAGACAACGGTAAACTCCAGCGGGTCTTTCTCGAAAGTCTCTGTGTCGAAGATGTCGTACTCGTAGGGCACCACATGGTATCCGAACTCGGCGTTGAAGTAGTCGCCGCTCTTCAGCAGCGACTTCCATCCACTGTAGCGCGGGTCTTTGGCAAAGCGTGTGTTGTAGCGGATGGCACGCCCTATCTGTCGCGACTTGTAGTTGCAGCCGAATGCAGCCCCCGCCGACACACCGATGAGGCCGTCAGGACGGATGTCATGTTCCATCATCACATCTGTCACCCCTGCCGTCCATAGTCCGCGCATGGCACCACCTTCCAAAACCAGTCCTTTCTTCATTTCGACTGCAAAATTACGAAATAATTATGAATTATGACTGATGTCGGGTGAATTATTTGGTGATTTGCACAAAAGTAATTATCTTTGCAACATATCCTCAACATTTTCTATTTAGCCTGTCTGGCAATGATAGTGATGTATTTCTTCAATTACCGCATCACCACCAAACAGTTCAACTACTGGTGCACCGTCTCTGTCGCCATCACCATCCTGTTGCGCGACATTCTCTTTGCGCCACCTTTGGCCAGCTATCCCCTCCACCTCGTCTGCTTCACCCTCTCCGTGCTATTGCTGTGCACGCTCACCTTCTTCTATGCACGCAAAGACTGGAAGAGCTACTCCAAGCGCAACCTCTGGTCCATCTTTGCCATCGACTCCCTGATAGCGATGCTCTATAACATCGACATCGTCTTCTTCGAACTTCAAGACCAGTACACCAGCTATATGCTCACCGAGATATGGATACGCCCCACCATCACCTACGGCCTTGTGGCCTGCTTCGTGACGGAAAAGGATAAATAAACGGCATGAACAGAAAAAAGGCATCCTCACGATGAGGATGCCTTTTTGTATAGATAGGGTGGAGGAGTGCTTATGCGTTGTACTCCTGCCAAGACTTGATCTTGATGTCGTCCTGACTCATGGCGGTGAAGGCTTCGATGAAGGCCTTGGCCAGACGGACGTTGGTCATCAGCGGAATGTTGTGGTCGATAGCACCACGGCGGATGCGGTAGCCGTTGGTCAGCTCACGCTTGGTGTGGTTCTTCGGAACATTGATGATGAGGTCGAACTGGTGGTCGGCAATCATGTTCATCACATTGTTCTCACCTTCCTCGTCAGGCCAAGCAACTGCGGTAGCTTCTACTCCATTGTCATTGAAGAACTTAGCGGTACCGCCAGTAGCATACACCTTGTAGCCCTTCTTGACCAGATTCTGTGCAGGCTCCAGCAGGCTGACCTTACCCTTGGCGCCACCTGAAGAAATCAGGATCTTGGCACCTTCCTTAGGCAGACGATAGCCCGTAGCGATGAGTGCGTTGAGCATAGCCTCGTTGAGGTCGTCGCCCAGGCAGCCTACCTCACCAGTAGAGCTCATGTCTACACCCAGCACGGGGTCGGCATTCTGCAGACGGGCAAATGAGAACTGGCTGGCCTTGACACCAATGCGGTCGATGTCGAACTCTGAGCTGTCTGGGCGAGAGTAGGGGGCATCGAGCATGATCTTCGTAGCGGTCTCTATGAAGTTGCGCTTCAAAATCTTAGATACGAAGGGGAATGAACGAGAGGCACGCAGGTTACACTCGATAACCTTTACCTCACGGTTCTTAGCCAGGAACTGGATATTGAATGGTCCGCTGATGTTCAGCTCGGCTGCAATCTTGCGGGCAATCTTCTTAATCTGACGGATGGTAGAGAAGTAGATGTGCTGTGCAGGGAATACCATGGTAGCGTCACCAGAGTGTACACCAGCATACTCTACGTGTTCTGAGATAGCATATTCAACGACCTCACCCTTGTCGGCTACAGCGTCGAACTCAATCTCCTTGGTCTCCTGCATGAACTGTGATACCACAACAGGGAACTCCTTAGATACCTCAGTAGCCATGTTCAGGAAGCGATGCAGCTCTTCATCGTCGTAGCAGACGTTCATGGCAGCACCAGAAAGTACGTAAGAAGGACGTACCAGTACGGGATAGCCTACTTGTGCAACAAACTCCTTGATATCGTCGAATGAGGTCAGCGCACGCCATGCGGGCTGGTCGATGCCCAACTTGTCGAGCATTGCAGAGAACTTGTCGCGGTTCTCAGCACGGTCGATGTCGACAGGAGAGGTACCCAGCACGGGAACACCCTGACGGTGCAGCTTCATAGCGAGGTTGTTAGGAATCTGACCACCTACAGAAACGATGACACCACGAGGTGACTCCAGGTCAATGACGTCGAGTACACGCTCCAGTGACAGCTCGTCGAAGTAGAGACGGTCACACATATCGTAGTCAGTAGACACGGTCTCTGGGTTGTAGTTGATCATGATGCTCTTGTAGCCCAGCTTGCGTGCTGTGTTGATGGCGTTCACTGAGCACCAGTCGAACTCTACAGACGAACCGATGCGGTAAGCACCAGAACCGAGTACGATGACTGATTTTTCATTCTTATAATAGGAAATGTCGTGTGCGGGCTGATAGGGCTTGCTGTCGGGAGTAGCGAAAGCAGGCGTGTGCGTGTAGGTGAAGTACAGGTAGTTGGTCAGCTCGGGATGTTCGCTGGCAACGGTGGGGATGCGCTTAACAGAAGGCATCACACCCATCTGCTTGCGGTACTCACGAACCTTCAGGTTCTCCTTCTCCATATTGGTACCCTGTGTCTTCAGTACGAAGCGGGCAATCTGGAAGTCAGAGAAGCCACACTGCTTAACCTCGAGCAACAGCTCGGCGGGCAGTTCCTCCAGCTTGTTGTACTTCTGCAACTCGTGCTTCAGGTCAACGATGTGCTTCAGACGCTCCAGGAACCAGACGTCAATCTTGGTCAGTTCCTCGATGCGCTCTACACTGTAGCCATCCTCTAAAGCCTGAGCGATAGCAAAGATGCGCAAGTCGGTAGGATTCTGCAGGGCGTCGTCCAGGTTGTCAAACTTGGTATGGTCGTTGCCCACGAAACCGTGCATGCCCTGACCAATCATACGGAGACCCTTCTGAATCATCTCCTCGAAAGAGCGACCGATAGACATAATCTCACCAACAGACTTCATGCTTGAACCAATCTGACGGCTCACACCAGCAAACTTGGTCAGGTCCCAACGAGGAATCTTACAAATCATGTAGTCGAGCGAGGGAGCAACATATGCTGAAGAGGTGGTACCCATCTCACCAATCTGGTCGAGGGTATAACCCAATGCAATCTTGGCAGCAACGAAGGCGAGGGGATAACCGGTAGCCTTTGAAGCCAGTGCTGATGAACGGCTCAGACGAGCGTTGATTTCAATGATACGGTAGTCGTTGGTCTCGGCATTGAAGGCGAACTGGATGTTACACTCACCGACAATACCCAGGTGGCGAACGCACTTGATGGTAATCTCCTGCAGCATCTTCACCTGCTCATCCTTGAGCGAACAGGTAGGAGCTACTACGATAGACTCACCAGTGTGGATACCCAGTGGGTCGAAGTTCTCCATAGAGGCTACGGTGAAGCAATGGTCGTTGGCGTCGCGGATGCACTCGAACTCAATCTCCTTCCAGCCCTTCAGCGACTCTTCTACAAGAATCTGAGGAGCAAAGGTGAAAGCACTCTCGGCTAACTCCTTGAAGGCCTTCTCGTCAGGACAGATACCTGAACCAAGACCTCCCAGTGCGTAGGCTGAGCGAATCATGATGGGGAATCCGATTTCATGGGCAGCCTTCAAGGCGTCTTCCATGTTCTCTACAGCGTGGCTTACGGGAGTCTTCAACTGGATCTCGTCAAGCTTCTTTACAAAAAGGTCGCGATCCTCAGTGTTCATAATTGCCTCAACACTTGTTCCAAGGACCTCGACCCCATATTCTTTAAGAATACCTTTCTGATACAGTTCCGTACCGCAGTTCAAAGCGGTCTGACCACCGAAGGCTAACAGAATGCCATCAGGCCGTTCCTTCTTGATGATCTCTGTAACAAAATGAGTGGTGACGGGTTGGAAATAAACCTTGTCGGCAATACCTTCAGAAGTCTGAATGGTAGCGATGTTGGGGTTTACTAACACGGAAGAGATACCTTCCTCACGTAAAGCTTTCAGAGCTTGGGAGCCAGAATAGTCAAACTCACCAGCTTGTCCGATTTTTAAGGCGCCAGAACCTAAGACCAACACCTTCTTGAGTTTTTTTGTCATATCGTTATGCTGAGTTGTTGATTTCATTCTGGGCTGCAAAGGTACAAAGAAAATGAGAAATAGCAAAGGGAATTCTCATTTTTCTTATAAAAAATGTAGGGAAGACTGTTCTGCCTTCCCTACACCTTAATATATATGCGCGAATTATTCGCCTTTCTCCATCTGAGCCTTCAGCTGAGCCAGAACGTCGATGTCGCCCAGTGTGGTGCTGGCAGCAACATTCTCGATCTTTGGAGTGTCAGCCTTTGGAGCGCGAGCCTTCTTAGCGGCAGCCTTCTTCTCCTCACGCTGAGGATCCTCGAAGGTGCGGCTGTGAGAGAGGATGATGCGCTTGCTGTCCTTGTTGAACTCGATAACCTTGAAGGGCAGAACCTCACCAGCCTGAGCCTGTGAACCGTCCTCCTTCTGCAGGTGCTTAGGAGTTGCGAAGCCTTCTACGTTCTCAGCGAGAGATACTACAGCGCCCTTCTCGAGCAGCTCAGTGATCTTACCCTCGTGGATAGAACCAACGGTGTACTGCTCCTCGAATGCATCCCAAGGATTGTCCTCGAGCTGCTTGTGACCGAGAGAGAGACGGCGGTTCTCCTTGTCGATATCGAGAACGATAACGTCGATCTCTGCACCTACCTGGGTGAACTCTGAAGGATGCTTAACCTTCTTGGTCCAGCTGAGGTCGCTGATGTGAATCAGACCGTCAACACCTTCCTCGAGCTCTACGAATACACCGAAGTTAGTGAAGTTGCGTACGCGAGCGGTGTGCTTGCTGCCAACAGGATACTTCACCTCGATAGCCTCCCAAGGATCTTCCTTCAGCTGCTTGATGCCGAGTGACATCTTGCGCTCGTCGCGGTCGAGAGTCAGGATAACTGCCTCGATCTCGTCGCCAACCTTCAGGAACTCCTGAGCTGAACGCAGGTGCTGGCTCCAAGACATCTCAGAAACGTGGATCAGACCCTCAACACCAGGCTGGATCTCAACGAATGCACCGTAGTCAGCGATAACGACAACCTTACCAGTTACGTGGTCACCAACCTTGAGGTCAGCATCCAGAGCATCCCAAGGATGAGGAGTGAGCTGCTTCAGACCGAGAGCGATGCGCTTCTTCTCCTCGTCGAAGTCGAGGATAACAACGTTAATCTTCTGGTCGAGCTCTACTACCTTGTGAGGATCGTCTACGCGGCCCCAAGAGAGGTCTGTGATGTGGATGAGTCCGTCAACACCACCGAGGTCAACGAATACACCGTAGCTGGTGATGTTCTTAACAACACCCTCGAGGATCTGACCCTTCTCCAGCTTGCCGATGATCTCCTGCTTCTGGGCCTCGAGCTCAGCCTCGATGAGAGCCTTGTGAGAAACCACTACGTTGCGGAACTCCTGGTTGATCTTAACAACCTTGAACTCCATGGTCTTGCCAACGAACTGGTCGTAGTCGCGTATGGGATGAACGTCGATCTGGCTACCGGGCAGGAATGCCTCGATGCCAAATACATCAACAATCATACCGCCCTTAGTGCGGCACTTGATGTAACCCTGAATAATCTCCTGAGCCTCCAGAGCAGCGTTAACGCGCTCCCAGCTCTTAGACATGCGGGCTTTCTTGTGGCTCAGTACGAGCTGGCCTTTCTTGTCCTCTGCATTCTCTACATACACCTCTACGGTGTCGCCGGCCTTCAGGTCGGGGTTGTAGCGGAACTCGCTAGCAGGAATGATACCGTCGCTCTTGTAGCCGATGTTTACAACTACCTCTTTCTTGTCAACGCTGATAACGGTACCATCGACAACCTGATGCTCGCTGACCTTGTTAAGGGTCTCGTCATAAGCCTTGTCGAGCTCTTCCTTGCTGACGTTTGCAGTCGTGCCATTCTCAAACTGATCCCAGTCGAAGTCCTGTAATGGCTGGACGTTCTTTGTTAATTCTGACATATTATAAATAATGTGTTGCCCAATCTCTCGATGGGCGAAGGCCTGAACAGACGTTTACCAGACCATGTTTTAAAGGGTTAATAATAGATAGGAGTCAGCGCCTGTTCCGGCCCCTATTTCCCCCTACGGGGGAGAAAAGCGGCTGCAAAGGTACGAAGAATAGTTGAGAGTTGAGAGTTGAGAGTTGAAAGTTGAGAAAGATTTATGGATTTTTAACTTTCTTCTCCTTCTTTTTCTTGGTTGACAGCAGGTCTGCCAGTCCGTTGAAGTCTTTCTGCATGATGATACCGATGCCTTGTGTGTTTAGCGACGACTTAGTAAAATAGCGGTCGTTGGTCTGGTTGTACACTTTGAAGGCAAGGTTGCCGTTAGGCAGCAGCAGATAGCGGATATCGAAGTCACCAATGAATGATGGCGTAGCAGATACAGCCTTGGTGGTGCTGGTCGTTGACGTGCCGTCGCGATATCCGAACTGGCCATTGATGAGCAATCGGTTGTTAAGCAGTCGACCGTTGATAATGCCTTCATATTCAGCATTGTTCCATCCTTCATCACCTGTGGAGATGTTAGCACCAAAAGTCCAGTTGTTGCTTTTGATGACGCGGTTCAAGACGTCGTTCAGCTGGCTGCTGATGGTTCCTGACAGCAGACTCTGCATGGCCAGTGATGTCTTGCTCTTTCCTGCAGTCTCTTCGTCGCTGGCATTGTTGGCGCCTTGTGGATAGAAACGACCTACAGCCAACAGATAGATGACCTGCTGGTTCATTTCTTCCTCGCTGTTGATGATAGAACGCAGCATTTGTTTTTCGTCTGAGTTGACGTTTGGAATATCGAGGTCGAAGCCAATGATTGGTGCGCGTGGCTGTCCGCTGATATTCATCAGACAGTTGACGCGGACGGTATTCGAGAAACTCTTTCCTACATTCAGGTCAGAGAGTGATACACCATTAACGGTATGCTGTGCCTGCATGTCCAGTCGAGCGTCATAGGGGTCTCCAGCAAAGCTGATGGTGCCACCCTCCTTGAAGACGAAGTTCTTCTTGATGATGTTCTGGATTGTGATGCCATAAGTGCCTTCGCTGATGCGATAGGTACCGAAGAGGTTAAAGCCTCCCTTATTATAGAAAGATGTCTGCAGGTCGCCACTGCCTCTCATGGTGATATAGTCGTTGGTGCGCTCATCCATCAACAGGCGGATAGTGGCATCGGGCGTAGCATTGATTTTCAGATTCATTCTGATGTCGGTACGCAGGTCGGCGCGTGGGGTTAGGTCTGCGGCCTCTTGCGCTTCCTCTGTCTTGCTGACTGTTGCCCGACGGGATATGTTGAATTCGTCTTTTGAACTCCATGAGATGAACTCCTGGTCGGTAATGACATCTGTTGCTGCTGCATTGTATACAAATACCGTTCCACGCCTGGGGGTGACGTCGGCCTCGATGAGCAGACTGTTCTCCTTACCGTGGATGCCTACTGTACCGTCAGCATAGGCCGTGCCGTAGAACGTGGCATCGCCGAAGGTCTTGAAGTCGTAGGCCAGCAGATTGCGCGCGTTGAGGTAGATGTCATAGGTGAGGTTGGTGAGGTCGTTATGATGGATGCCTCCTGTCATGACTCCTCGATTGCCGTAGATGTCGTAGATGACACAGTTCTTGAAGGTGATGTTATCACGTGTCAGCAGCAAGGTGTCGTTCTCCATCTCATAGGTACAGTTCAGCGTGCTGACATGTGCCTTTCCGTTGAGTATCAGGTCACCATAGAGATTCAAGGCGCTCAGTGGACCGGCAAGCTTGACGTTGCCCATGGCATAACCTTCAATCTCGTCGATGAAGGTCTCCGTGAACGACTTGGCAAACTCCAGTCTGGTGCCCTCGGCTCTGAAGTCGAGGTCGAGATAGTCACGCTTAGGCGATACATAGCCACCAATCACGGTTCTGGCCCTGGCGTCTACGGCCAATGCCTGAATGTCAATTTGTTCCTTTTCGGTATTCCATTTGACCAGCGCATCCATGTTACCCATGCGGCCATGCTCGAATTCGAACCCTTTGACAAGTATCTTGGCATCAGCTTCCAAGTCTCCCAAGACACCTCTTACCACGCCGCTACCCGTGATTTTCCCACTGAAACTGACGGCATCGAAATTGACCAAGTCAAGGATGTAGTCTATGTCGAGGTCGCGCATGTTGACTTTGACAGAGTCCTGCTTGTTCTCTGATGCTATACCATTAAGTTTGAGGAACTGCTTGCCGTGGCGTATAGAGAACCCGTCGACATGGATATTCTTGTCAGCATAGGTGATGGTGGCTGGCAGTATGTCCCACGTCTTGTTCTTGATAGTCATCTGTGAGGATGCCAACTTGACAAATGCCTTCTGAGTGTCATTGAAAGAATTGTCGAAGTAGGCCATTGCCGTTACGCGTCCGCTGGTCTGTTCCTCTGCATGGTTGTCCCATTCAAGGGTTGCTGACAGCTGGTCGTTATGCACGCTGCCCATTACCTGCAGGTCCATGTCGTCGCTGTCGTCATTGTGCTTGGTGATGCTGACATCATACTGCAACGTGTTGATAGGCGAGAGGATGCTGAGGTGTGCATTGTCGTAGCGGCTGTCCTTATAGAAGAACTGTGGGATGTCACATTCCAGGAAAATCTGCTGGCGTTCGTCATTCAGACTACCTCGCAGCGTCAACGGCTTGGTTAAGTAGAAGGGTGTGCGCAGCAGGTGCTGTACCCAGTCAGACTTGCGAATGGTAGCCTGAATGGAGAAGTCGTTGTGTACATTCGGGTCAACAGCTGGCAGACCAGGGATGGTCGACATGCGTGTTGCGATGAAGTTCGTAAAACTCTGAGACAGCGTCTTGTAGTCGAAGTCACCGCGGATAGAAGCCTCTCCGAAGTCGCTGGTCATGTTGACATAGTGGACATCCCCGTCATAGCCCGACTCGATGTGGAACTTTTCCAGGTCGTAAGATGCACGAAGTCCTTGCATGGACAACTCTTCAATGTCGAAAGTTCCTACAGCATCGTTAATGTTGCTGGCCAGGAAGTCAGCCTTGATGTCACCAAAGAAACGCGCATCGCCCCACATCTCTGAGAGGTGCATGGCTTTGGGCGAGATGTTGGCGAAGGTGGCCTCCAGTTTGACGTTATGCTGCTTGCCGGTCTTGATAATGCTGCCGTCGAGCATCAAGCCGATGTTGGCATCGTCGATGCTCGCGTGACCGTGGATGTCGGTAGGACTATAGAGTCCGTCAATGTCGATATGCTGGTAGTTGTAGCCCTTGAATTCAAACTGGTGTATCTGACCGTCGGCCTTGACGATAAGTGGCTGGCCGTCGGGTAGTTGTCCGCTGAGGTCGATATCGGTGGAGAGTATACCGAACTGGTCGTCGTTGAGCACCTTCTTCAGATTGAAGTCTTTGGTGTCGATATGTCCGTTGAAGTGGCGCTTGTCGTCAATAGTCAGATTCATATTGACACTACCGGCATCTGTCTGCAGCTGGTTGTGCGTCTCAATACTTCTGTCGCCTTTGCCATGAGCGTGTCCCTTCATGTGAATGCTGCCCATGCGAACCAGCTCTTGGGGAACCTGGATGCGCTGACCTTGTAGGTTCTCAGAGATGAAGGTAACGGTTTGGGCTGATAGTGCCAGGTCGCGGATGTCGGCATTCCATGTGGGCTGACCGTCTCGCAAATCCTTAATCCATCCACCGATATTGATGCCAATATCACCAGTCGTGGAACCGATGGTGAGCATGGGGATGTTCAGCCTTTCTCCCTCTCCATTGAAGTTGCAGGCCAGTGATAAGGTGCTCTGGAACGTGTTGAGAGACGGCAGCAGGCATGCCAAGTCGGAGAGGGTGATGGTGGAGGGCTCGATGCTGCCCGAATAGTGTAGGGAAGGAGTGACAAAATGGTCTCCACGGAAACGATAGCTCGCCTTGATGTCGCCCAGTTGGAAATTGGTGCCAGGCATGCGCAGGACGAAGTCGGTCAGGCGCATGCTGTTTCTGCCACCCTCGAAGTGCATGCTGAGTCGTCTGATGTTCAGACCGGACTGTTCCTTGAATGACAGACGTTTGATATTGACATTCAGCGAGTCCTCGGTGAGTGCCTTGAGGATGATATGTGAACTGATGTCGCTGATTCTTAAGTGGTTGGGATTTAGTATGCCAGCCGTTCTGGGCAGGTCGTAGCGGTCGAAGCTGACCGTGCTGTGGCGAATGATCAGCGAGTTGATGCGCAGGTTGAGCGGGCTGGTGCTGGTCGTGTCTTTCGATGCCAGTGAGTCGAGCGCAAACTGGAAGTTAGGTTTTGACAGCGAGTCTCGTTGGTAGAACTTGCCACGGGCACTGAATAACTGGGCGGTAGAGATGGATATCTTTCCGTCGGCCAGTGGTAGCAAGTCAAGGTGTGCCGAGATGCGTCCTGCTGTCAGCATGTTGACGCCTCGCTGGTCCTTGATATTGACCTGATAGAGTGTCAAGTGGCTCAATAGACCGTATTTCAGACGGCCTATGGTCACGCTGGTTCCCAGTTTCTCTGCCAGCACCTTAGCGGCACGCTGTCCCAAATATTCCTGTACGGCAGGAATGCTGAAGGTGAGCATGACGAGCATATACAGTCCCAAGATGGACCATATCGTTATACTTAATATGTGCTTCAGTATCTTCAAAACTGGCAAATAGAGATAGCAAAAATTTTCGTTCTGCTGGTTGTTGGCTACAAAATTACATTAAAAAGTTGTGATGACGTAACATTTTGCTGTTTTTTTATGTCGGATATGCCATTTTTTTATTAATTTTGCACCATTCTAAGGAGAAAGCGTAGTAGATAACTATTCAAATATTCATTTATATTATCCATGGCAAATGTAATTAAGTTACACAAAGGCTTGGACATTCACCTTCAGGGCAAAGCTGAGGAGAAGCTCATTCAGCTGAAGTCTAACGGGCAGTATGCACTGGTTCCCGATGACTTCGAGGGAGTGACTCCGAAAGTGGTTGTCAAGGAGGGTGACGTTGTCAAGGCCGGGGATGCGCTGTTTGTAAACAAGCAGTATCCCGAAGTGAGGTTTGCCTCACCTGTCAGCGGTAAAGTCTGCGAGGTGGTTCGTGGCGAACGTAGAAAGGTGCTCTGCGTGAAGGTACAGGCCGATGCTGAGCAGCAATTTGTGGACTATGGCAAGAAGGATGTGGCTAAGATGAATGGTCAGCAGGTCGTTGACGCCCTGCTCGAGGCCGGTATCTTTGGATACATCAATCAGCTGCCTTATGCTGTCTCCACTAATCCGTCAGTAATGCCTAAGGCTATCTTTGTTTCCGCCCTGCGTGACAAACCATTGGCTGGAAACTTCGAGTTTGAGGCCAAGGGAGAAGAAGCAAACTTCCAGACGGGTCTTACCGCCCTCTCGAAGATTGCCAAGACCTATCTCGGTTGTGGTGTGCACTCTAGTTTCGAGAACTACAAGGATGTTGACATCAACGTGTTTGACGGCAAGTGCCCTGCAGGCAATGTAGGCGTACAGGTCAACAACATCGACCCGGTGAACAAGGGTGAGGTGGTGTGGACCATTGGCGATCCCACCGTTGTACTGTTCATTGGTCGCCTGCTGAATACCGGTAAGGTAGACCTGCGTCGTCGTGTAGCCCTCTGTGGTAGCGAGGTGAAAGCGCCTGCTTATGTTGACATGCTGGTAGGCGAGGAGTTGTCGACCCTCTTGTCGAACAGCTACGATGCTGACCACTGTGTCCGCATCATCAATGGTAATGTGCTGACGGGTCGTCCCACTACCAAGGAAGGTTTCCTCGGTGCTCACACTTCTGAGATTACCGTGATTCCTGAGGGTAAGGATGCTGACGAGATTCTGGGTTGGATACTGCCTCGTTTCAAGCAGTTCTCTGTGAACCGTAGCTATTTCTCTTGGCTCTGTGGCAAGAAGGACTATGCACTGGATGCCCGTATCAAGGGTGGTGAGCGCCACATGATCATGAGTGGTGAGTACGACAAGGTGCTGCCCATGGATATCTATGGTGAGTACCTCATCAAGGCCATCATCGCTGGCGACATTGATCGTCAGGAACAGTTGGGTATCTACGAGGTTTCTCCTGAGGACTTTGCCCTGGCAGAGTTCGTTGATTCTTCGAAGTTGGAACTGCAGCGTATTGTTCGTGAAGGTCTCAACATCCTCCGCAAGGAAAATGCTTAATGTTTAATCTTTAATGTTTAATTTAACATGAGCTTTTTAAGAAATTATCTCAATAAGATTAAGCCGAATTTCGAGGAGGGTGGCAAGTTACATGCCTTCCGCTCGGTGTTCGACGGCTTTGAGACTTTCCTTTACGTGCCTAACGACACGGCAAAGGCTGGAGGCGTCAACATCCACGACGCTATCGACTCAAAGCGCATCATGAGTATGGTGGTTATCGCCCTGATGCCCGCCATGCTGTTCGGTATGTACAATATCGGCTATCAGAACTATCTCGCTGCAGGAACGCTGGCAACAGCATCGTTCTGCGAGATCTTCGCTTACGGCTTCCTGGCTGTACTGCCCAAGATTCTGGTGAGCTACATCGTTGGTCTGGGCATCGAGTTTGCCTGGGCACAGTGGAAAGGTGAGGAGATTCAGGAGGGTTACCTCGTCTCGGGTATCATCATTCCGCTCATTATCCCTGTGGGCTGTCCCCTGTGGATGCTGGCGCTGGCTTGTGCCTTCTCCGTTATCTTCTGTAAGGAGATCTTCGGTGGCACGGGTATGAACATCTTCAACCCAGCTATCGCAGCCCGCATGTTCCTGTTCTTTGCTTATCCTTCTAAGATGACGGGCGACACCGTTTGGGTGGCTCAGGACAGCATCTTCGGACTGGGTAACACGCTGCCCGACGGATTCACCGCTGCTACACCACTTGGTCAGATTGGTCAGGGCATTGCTCCTGATGCTTCTATCATGGATATGGTGCTGGGCTTCATTCCTGGTTCTATTGGTGAGACCTCGGTTATCGCTATCGCCATTGGTGCTGCCATCCTGCTGTGGACGGGCATCGCTTCTTGGCGTACCATGCTGAGCGTGTTCGTTGGTGGCGCTGCCTTGGCATTCCTGTTCCAGAGCACTGGTTCTTCTATGGAATGGTGGCACCACTTCGTGATGGGTGGCTTTGCTTTCGGTGCTGTGTTCATGGCTACCGACCCTGTCACCTCTTGCCGTACCACTACCGGTCAGTACATCTACGGCTTCCTGATTGGTGCCATGGCTATCATCATCCGCGTGATGAATGCCGGCTATCCTGAGGGTATGATGCTTGCCATCTTCTTTGGTAACATGTTTGCTCCTACGATTGACCACTTTGTGGTGGCTCGTAACATTTCGAAACGTTTGAAGAGAGGAGGTACCAAATGAAACTGAATACAAACTCTAACGCGTACATTATTATATATAGCGCGATACTCGTGGTCATCGTGGCCTTCCTGCTGGCTTTCGTCTATCAGGCTTTGAAGCCCATGCAGGATGCTAACGTGGCTCTCGACGTGAAGAAGCAGATTCTTTATTCTCTGAACATTCGCGACCTCGATGGTGCTGAGGCTGAGGCCAAGTATGCCGAGGTGGTGAAGGGTGAGAAAGAGCTGAACGGACAGAAAGTCTATGCGTGCCAGGTGGGCGACCAGCAGGTGATTGTCGTATCCCTGAAAGGTATGGGTCTCTGGGGCGGTATCAGCGGTTATCTGGCTGTCGACAAGGATGATAAGGTCTATGGCGCCTACTTCAACCATGAGAGTGAGACGGCTGGCTTGGGTGCTGAGATCAAGGACTCACAGGAGTGGCAGGAGAAGTTCATTGGCAAGAAGATTTTCGATGCCGATGGCAATGTCGTGCTCTCTGTAGTGAAGAAGGTTGAAACCCCTGAGTCACAGGTTGACTGCGTAACCGGTGCCACCCTCACTTCTAATGGCGTTGATGCTATGATTAAGGAATGTCTGAAAAAAGTAAAGGAGAAGTAAACTATGGCACTATTCAGTAAACAAAATAAGGAGGTTTTCACTAACCCGTTGAACCTCGACCACCCAATTCTCGGACAGGTATTGGGTATCTGCTCGGCACTCGCCGTCACAGCGCAGCTGAAGCCTGCCATCGTGATGGGTCTCGCCGTAACGGTGATTACCGCTTTTTCTAACGTAATCATCTCTATCATCCGCAACACCATTCCTAACCGCATCCGTATCGTGGTGCAGCTGGTCGTTGTGGCTGCTCTCGTAACCATTGTTTCTCAGATTCTGAAGGCTTTCGCCTATGACGTCAGCGTTCAGCTCTCTGTCTATGTCGGTCTGATTATCACCAACTGTATCCTGATGGGTCGCCTCGAGGCTTTCGCCATGCAGAACAAGCCCTGGCCTTCGTTCCTTGACGGTGTGGGTAACGGTCTTGGCTATGCCATGATTCTGGTTATCGTGGGTGCTGTTCGTGAGTTCCTCGGCCGTGGTTCGCTGCTGGGCTTCCAGATTATTCCCGATGCCTGCTACGACTTCGGTTATGTGAACAACGGTATGATGACGATGCCTGCTATGGCACTCATCCTCGTGGGCTGTGTGATTTGGGTACATCGTGCATATTTTTATAAGGAGAAGTAAGTTATGGAACACGCAATATCATTACTGTTTAGGTCCATCTTTGTGGACAATATGATTTTCGCCTTCTTCCTCGGCATGTGTTCCTACCTTGCTGTGTCGAAGACGGTGAAGACCTCTATGGGTCTGGGACTTGCTGTGACCTTCGTGTTGACAGTAACCGTTCCCGTCAACTATCTGTTGCAGACCAAGGTGCTGGGCCCCGACTGCCTCGTTGAGGGTGTCGACCTGAGCTACCTGTCGTTTATCCTCTTCATTGCTGTCATTGCCGGTATGGTGCAGTTGGTAGAGATGACGGTCGAGAAGTACTCGCCCTCGCTCTATGCTGCGCTGGGTATCTTCCTGCCGCTGATTGCCGTAAACTGCGCCATCATGGGTGCTTCGCTGTTCATGCAGCAGCGCATCCTCATGGAGCCCACCAACTCGCAGGCCATCACCTGCATCGGTGATGCTGTTGTCTATGGCTTCGGCTCAGGTATCGGTTGGACGCTGGCCATCGTGGCTATGGGTGCCATCCGCGAGAAGATGCAGTATTCAGATGTTCCCAAGCCCCTGCAGGGCCTCGGCATTGTGTTTATTACCGTGGGCCTCATGGCTATGGCGATGATGTGTTTCTCTGGACTTAATATTTAATATGGTATGGCACAGTTTATAGCATATAGTATAGGGGTTTTCCTCGTGGTAATCATCCTGCTGGTGATTATCCTGTTGGTGGCTAAGAAGTATCTCAGCCCCAGCGGAAATGTGAATATTACAGTAAACGGCGATAAGGTGCTCAACGTTCCTCAGGGCAACAACCTGATGGCTACCCTCAACCAGAACGGCATTTTCCTGCCTTCAGCTTGTGGTGGTAAGGCCAGCTGCGGACAGTGTAAGGTACAGGTGCTTGAGGGCGGTGGCGAGATTCTCGATTCTGAGAAGCCTCACTTCACCCGTAAGCAGATCAAGGACCATTGGCGTCTGGGATGCCAGTGCAAGGTGAAGGGCGACCTGAAGATTCATGTCGATGAGTCTATCCTGGGTGTCAAGGAGTACGAGTGTACCGTTATCTCTAACAAGAACGTGGCTACCTTCATCAAGGAGTTCAAGGTGCAGCTGCCCGCTGGCGAGCACATGGACTTCCTGCCAGGTTCTTATGCCCAGATTAAGATTCCTAAGTTCGATTGCATCGACTACGATAAGGACTTCGACAAGTCGCTCATTGGCGACGAGTATCTGCCCGCATGGGAGAAGTTCGGACTGTTCCCACTCAAGTGTAAGAACCCCGAAGACACCATCCGCGCCTACTCAATGGCCAACTATCCTGCCGAGGGCGACGTGTTCATGCTCACCGTCCGTATCGCCACACCTCCGTTCAAGTCCGACCGCTCGGGCTTCATGGATGTCAACCCAGGTATCGCTTCAAGTTACATCTTCTCGCTGAAACCAGGCGACAAGGTCATCATGAGTGGTCCTTTCGGCGACTTCCACCCACACTTCGACTCGAAGAAGGAGATGATTTGGGTTGGTGGTGGTGCCGGTATGGCTCCTCTGCGCGCTCAGATTATGCACATGACGAAGACGCTGCACACCACCGATCGCGAGATGCACTACTTCTATGGTGCCCGCGCGCTCAACGAGGTGTTCTATCTCGACGACTTCCTGGGCTTGGAGAAGGAGTACCCCAACTTCCACTTCCACCTGGCTCTCGACCGTCCAGACCCCGCAGCCGATGCCGCTGGCGTCAAGTACACCCCAGGCTTCGTCCACAACGTGATGTACGAGACCTATCTGAAGGACCACGAGGCTCCCGAGGACATCGAGTACTACATGTGTGGTCCTGGCCCGATGTCAAAGGCTGTCGTGGGCATGCTCGACTCGCTCGGCGTAGATCCTGAGTCGATTATGTACGATAACTTCGGAGGTTGATGCGTTACATCACCCTTTCCATACTCATCCCTCTTGTACTGGCCCTCCTCTCGTGTGGTCAGCGCAAGAGGGATGCTGTTTACTATGAAAAGATGGTCGACAGCATCCGCAAGGCTGAGCAGCTACAGGAGATGAAGCGTCAGGCGGGCGTCTATGATGACCCTGTCGAGGTGTTCTTCGATACGCTGCAGCTGCGTCCATTGCCCATCCAGTCTGAGCGTGGCGACTTTGACAAGATTGGTCGCTTTGGCAAGGTGCCCCCTTCGGTAACCTCTATGCTGGGCTTTCCTGTCTCCACCAAGCTGAAGGCGCTGATGTTGCCCAAGGTTCATGGACTCCGCGCCATGTTGCTCTCTGAGCAGCTCGACTCCATCACCTCTACGCTCTACCTTTACACCCTTGAAACCGATGGCACCCCCATCGACCACCTTTGCCTTTATGAAGAGAAAGACGAAGACCGTGCCGACGACTTCGGCAAACTGCTGATGGACTACTTTATTACAAGCAGTTATGAGGTCACGCTGCTCTACTACTATGAATCCATGACTACCCACAAGACAGAAACGGAGCAAAGCCGCTGTTTCCACATCACTGCCGATGGAAGGTTTGAAGAGATTGTCATAGAGATAGAGTAGGCAATAAACAATAGCCATTAAACAATACCAACCGAAACCAACCAAATATGAAGAAAATACTCCTAACCGTGCTGCTTACCCTTGTCGCGATGATGGGGCAGGCCATCGATGAATATCATTTCCATAGCGGCACAGCTGTCATCAAGGGACGCTTGGTCAACAAGCCAACCGGAGACGGCAAGACCCTCTCGGTGCATACCGTCAACCAGTTTACCGACCAGGAGCATATCCAGTCCATTCCTGTGGCTGCCGATGGTACCTTCGAGGGCACCATCCTTTTGCCCCATTCGCAGGCTGCCATGCTGAAGGATGTAGGCCATGTTTTTCTGGCTGTGGGTGACACCGTTGAGCTGACGAAAGATGCTACCCAGGGTGAGGAGGATGGCGTAACCTTCAGCGGCCACACCACGAGTGCCCTTATCAATCAGCTCTGGCCAGCGTTGAAGAAGCATTATTTCGGTGATGAAAAGCTCAGCAATCAGTCTGTGTCCTTAGAAGAGATTCCTGCTTGGAAGCAGCGCATGGTGAAGTTGATGGATGCCATCATTGCCGACATCAAGGCCGACCGCCTGCCATTGCCTGCAGGGGTGAATGCCTATGCCAAAGAGGTGTTGGGTGCCTGTCTGTTGGCAGAGCCTTTCGAGGCTACGCTCAGAACGTTCCGCAGCCACATGATGCAGCTGTTGGGCAAAAGAGCCGACTACTACGACTTCGTGGCAGAGCGTGAGCAGTGGCTACTCAACAATCCTGCCATGATGCTCGTCATCGATAAGCCCGATTATCTGATAGGTGATGTGGGAAACTATCTGTTGATTGATATCGCTTTCCTGAAGGGTAGGTTGTATATGGGCTCTCACGATAACGAACCAGCTGCGATGGTCGATTATAAGAGTGAGTTCTTCCTGCCGCGCCACTACGATGCCGCCCTGCATCGCAGCATGTTGGCCCTGCGCGCAGATACGTTGCTGACCAAGGCCGACTACTATCGCAAGGCAGCAGAAGCAGCTCATCAAACATTTCACCTCGGAAACAACTTCATGCAGCAGGTGGTGCTCACGCGCCAGATCTTTACGCGTGTAGATGATGAAGACAATACCACCCCCGACCAGAAGGCTGCCGTCTTTGCTGCCGTGATTCCGCTCATCACTAATCCCATCGTCTCTCATCAGGCTGTCGAGGCCTATCGCCAATATGTCATCAGCAGTGAGGGGAAGCCCCAGCAGACCGCCTCAAAGACTCCCGAGGCCGATGCACTCTTTGAGCGCCTCATAGCGCCCTACAAGGGCAATGCGCTCTATCTCGACTTCTGGGCAATGTACTGCGGTCCCTGCAAGACCGATATGCTCAACCAACGCGAGAAGGTAGAACGGTTGAAAGACAAACCCGTGCGCTTCCTGTATATCTGCGACGAGCGAGACAGCTCGCGCGAAAAGGCAGAAAAGTGGATGCAGGACAACAACATCAAGGGCGAGCACATCTTTGTCTCGCACGAAGAGTGGAAACTCCTCAACGATAAGTTCCAGTTCTACGCTGTTCCCTTCGTGACAGCTATGGACAATGAAGGCAATATCATTACCCGCAAGGTCCTCGACAAGCTCCTCGGAGAATAACCAATTTTGCTCCGTATCAGGCTGTTTCATGTGCGTATCAGGCTGATACAGTTCTGTATTAGGCTGTCTTGGAGTTGTATCAGCCTGTCTTGTGAGCGAGGTAGTGTGTGCCAAGTATAGGGAAAAACGTCGAAATAAGGGGTTTGCGCATGCCTTTTTAGGCCTTTGAGAACCGGAATTTGACGATTTTGTGCCCTATCTGAGCGTTTGCATCGTAGGAACTGTCGATTTAGAAATGTTGTATCTCGTTGATTTATTGCTTTTTAGATAAATAATACATGGATGTCTGTTCCAGTTCCAGTTGTTCCAATTGATATTATGGCAGTTCCATTACCCCTTATTTACATATATAACTATCTATATATTAGTTAGTTATAGAATCTATAAAGGGGGTGTTTGTCCCTCAATTTCTAATTGGAACATTTGGAACTGGAACACTCATCTTACTTCTTACATCTTACATCTTACTTCTTACTTCTTACATCGTTCTCCTCTACCAGGCCACAGACAAGAAAAAAGCGCAACAATTGTTCATTGCTGCGCTTTATTATTTGACTTAGTATTTTACAGTCCCAACTTCTTACGAATATCCTTGGGGATAGCGTTTTTGTTGACGAGGAAGTCCATGGTGTTGGCAGCGATGAAGGCCTTGGTCATATACCAGATGCCTTTGTAGTCGCCACTCTCACCCCATGAGTTCTTCACCATGTAGTACTCCTTGCCGTTCTGGTCCTTGGCAACGCCGTAGATAAGCATGCCGTGGTCGTCGGTGAGCTCCCAGTTGTCGAAACGCTCCTGACGCAGTTCCTGAGTGGGAACAATCTCGGGAACAGTGCAGCCGAGTGAATCGATGATGTCGCGCTTCTTGGCGCTGGTCAGCTTGAGCCACTTAGCCATATCGCTACCACGCAGGCTCTGAGCAGCCTTGCCGTCGATGGCGTAAGCCAGACCCTTGCGGGTGAAGCCATCCTCAGAGACGTCGCCACCCCAGGCAATGGTGTAGCCCTTGTCGATGGCATTGTCGATGACCTTCATCATCTCGTCCATAGGCAGGTTGTAAGACTGCGGGAAACGCCAGTTGTCCTGTACCTCTACAGCAAAGGTGGTGTAGAAAGGATGGTGGGTGTAGCTGGTGATGCTGACATAGTCGTCGAGGTTGATGCCGAGGCTCTTCACGAAGCTCTTCGGAGTGTACTTCTTGCCCTCATAGGTGAACTCCTCAGGGCACTTGCCAAGGTAGGCGTCGAGGATGCCCTGCAGACCAGCCTTCCACTGGTTGCTGATCTTCTTGGCATCGCTCTTGGCGATGGCTGCCACGTAAGGCTCCAGGAGTGAGAAGAACTCGTTGAAGTTATTCAACGAGTCACCATACAGTGAGCCGGGGAAAGGCATGATGCCCTGCGGGATGATGCCGTGGGTCTTCATGGTTGCCAGCACGTCCTCAGCGCTACCGCCCTGTGAGAACTGGCAGTCGCCATGGAAACGAACCACCTGGATGGCACGCTCCATATAGGTCTTGTTGGCAACGAACGACTCGTCGAGGTCGTAGGTCTTGCCGGTAGCCTTCAGAATCTCAGCCTCAAAGAAGGAGAGGGTAGAGTAGTCCCAGCACGTACCTGAACGGTTTTGGTCTTTGATGCTGGTGATGGGGTTCTCTTTGATTGTTGTGAATACGGGTTTGTTGCATTTCGCTGAGTCTTTCTTCTCCTCAGCCTGTGCGCCAAGGCTCAAGAGAGCCAACAGCGCGAGAGTCATTAGTTTCTTCATGTTGCTTATAAGTCCCCTGAGTTAGGGGGGTGGGGGTCTGAACAAGCGTTCATCGCCCCGTTAAAATTATTAATAATATTAGTTCTATCTCTGGTTCAGACCCCTGTCGTCCCCTAACTTAGGGGACTTATGTCCTTGACGTGGTAAGGGATGCGCTTGTCTCCCAGGAAGCGGCAGCCGTCCTTGGTAATCAGTACGTCGTCCTCGATGCGGATGCCACCAAAGTCCTTGTAGGTCTCCAACTTGTCGAAGTTGAGGAAATCCTTGCAATGGCCGCTGGCACGCCACTCGTCGATGAGGGCAGGGATGAAGTAGATGCCTGGCTCGTCAGTCACCACAAAGCCTTCTTCCAAGCGGCGACCCATGCGCAGGCAGTTGGTGCCAAACTGTTCCAGATTGGGGCGCGTCTCGTCGTCGAAGCCAACATAGATTTGTCCCAGTCCTTCCATGTCGTGCACGTCCATACCCATCATGTGACCCAGTCCGTGAGGCAGGAACATGGCATGCGCACCAGCACGCAGGGCATCGTCCGTGTCGCCCTTCATCAGGCCGAGTTCCTTCAGACGCTCAGTCATCATGCGACAAACGGCAAAGTGGACATCCATATACTTGACGCCAGGTTTGGCAACCTCCAGCACATAGTCGTGGCAGGCCTCTACAATGGAGTAGATCTCCTGCTGGCGCTGTGTGAACTTACCATTGACAGGCATGGTGCGTGTGTGGTCAGAGCAGTAGTCGTCGAGCTCGCAACCGGCGTCGCAGAGTGCCAGGCGACCTGCCTCCAGCTGTGCGTCAGAGGGGTTGCCATGCATAATCTCACCATGCTGTGAGAAGATGGTAGCAAAGCTGGTACCCTGAGCCAACGAGCGGGCAATGCCGTCTACCTGTCCACCGATGAAGCGCTCCGTCACACCAGGCTTGATGAGTCGCTGGGCGGTGGTGTGCATCTCGTAGCCAATGTTGCAGGCACGGTCAATGGCTGCTATCTCCTGCGGCTCCTTCGTGGCGCGCATCTTGACGACAGCCTTGATAAGCTTCAGCGAGGCGGCCTCCTTCTGCTTGGAAGGATGGATGCCCAGCAGGTCCATGATCTGTATCTTCGTGTCGTAGCGGTAGGGCGGCAGGAAGTGGACGCTCGATGGCTGATGGCTGATGGCTGATGTAAGAGCCGACATCGGGGCCGTCTTCGTGATGCCTACCTCTGCGGCCAGGTCGCTGACGCTGGGTGTGAAGCCCATCCAGACGATGTCCTCAACATCGATGTCGTCGCCAAAGAGCCATTCCTCATCCTTGTCTATATCGATAACGCCTACCAGCCCGTCGCGGTGCTGTCCGAAATAGTACAGGAACGAGGAGTCCTGACGCATGGGAGCATAGCTGTTGGCTGGATAGTTGCAGGGCGACTCGTTGTTGCCGAAGAGTACAATGACGCCCTCCCCAACCAGCTTCTTCAGTTCGGCACGTCGCCGAATATAGGTGTTTTTATCAAACATAAAATGCGATAATTATAAAATTTCCATGCAAAGGTAATAAAAAATAGGTCGGAATATGCGGAATCTGCGTATTTTTAACTAATTTTGTAGGCGAAATACAGAAAAAAGTCTATAAAACTATGAATATCGCGATTTACACACTAACATCAGAGCTCCACGACGAGCAGGCCGTAAATGCTGTAACGAAGGAATTCCTGAGTACATTGGGCATTGACTACGAACTGAAAGGTAGCGACTACAGCAGTTATGGCAGTCATGCGCTAGACCTTATCTATGTCCGTACTGGTGGCACAGAGGGCATCTTCAAACGCCTGCTGCCACAGTTGCAGAAGCTGTCGAGCCGTCCGTTCTACTTGCTGACATCAGGCAAGAGCAATTCGCTGGCTGCCTCGCTGGAGATACTGTCGTTCCTGCGCCAACAGCAAATCGGTGGTGAGGTGATTCATGGTAGTGAGGTCTATGTGCAGCAGCGTGTAACCTCGTTGGCCAAGGTTGGCGAGGCCCTCCAGAAACTGAAAGGCCTGAAGCTTGGCGTTGTGGGAGAGCCGTCGGACTGGTTGATTGCCAGTACAGTGAATCGTCAGGTCGTTGCCGACCGTCTGGGCATTAATATTGTCGATATACCGATGACCACGCTGCTGGATACGATTCGTCAGATACCGCTGTCTACTCCTCATGAGAAGAGTGACCGCGAAGAGATACAGCGCGCGCTGCCTGGCGCACTACAGATCTATGATGCCTTGAGTTTCCTGGTGGAGCGTCACCAGCTGCAGGGACTGACATTGCGCTGTTTCGACCTGCTGACGACAGTCAAGAATACGGGGTGTATGGCACTGGCCAAACTCAATGCGGAAGGAGTCGTTGCGGGATGCGAGGGCGACATACCGACTCTGCTGACGATGGCGATCTCCAAAGCTGTTACAGGCGTTTCCGGATTTCAGTGTAATCCGTCGAGAATAGACTCGGAGAGTGGCGAACTGCTGTTTGCCCATTGCACCATTCCGCTGAATATGGTGGAGCGCTATGAGCTGGATACCCATTATGAGTCGGGCATCGGTGTGGGCATCAGAGGATATATGAAGGAAGGCCCTGTCACCGTCTTTAAGGTCGCTGGCGACCTGTCGCGTTGTTTCATCGCTGAGGGAGAACTGATTCGCAACGAGGCAAAGGCTGACCTCTGTCGCACCCAGCAAGTCATCCAGTTGGACGATAAAAAACAGGCTGCCTATTTCCTGAATGACCCCATCGGCAACCACCATGTTATCATGCCTGGACATCACCAAAAAGTGCTCAGTGAGCTTATATATAATAAGGTGTAGCCCTCTCTGAGGTCGTTTTGTGGGTAGAAAACAATGTTTTTTTTGAAAAAATCCGCAAAATGTTTTGGTAGTTCAGAAAATTGTTGTACCTTTGCATCCGCAATCGAGAGAGATGCCTTCCAAACAAGGAAGAAAAGGCGGAAATAGCTCAGCGGAAATAGCTCAGTTGGTAGAGCACAACCTTGCCAAGGTTGGGGTCGCGGGTCCGAGTCCCGTTTTCCGCTCAACATGTTGAACAAAAAAGAGCATTACGAGAAGGCTTGTAATGAATAATGCCCAGGTGGCGGAATTGGTAGACGCGCACGTTTCAGGTGCGTGTGCCGCGAGGCGTGCAGGTTCGAGTCCTGTTCTGGGCACTCTTTTTTCTTCACACGTTATCCAACGAACTTGATGGAGAGGTGGCGGAATTGGTAGACGCGCTACTTTGAGGGGGTAGTGTCAATTGCGACGTGGGAGTTCGAGTCTCCTCCTCTTCACCATCAGTTTTCAATTTGTTGAAAATATCTCAGTTGGTAAATAGCAACCTTGCAAAGAATTAATCATTTTACTTGGCAAGGAATATTTTGCGGAAATAGCTCAGTTGGTAGAGCACAACCTTGCCAAGGTTGGGGTCGCGGGTCCGAGTCCCGTTTTCCGCTCTTCTTTGATTTTTTATTTTGAAAAACAAACACATTCAATGAATTTATACCTTCGTTATTTTGACAGTGAAGTGCTGGTAAAGAGTGCTGATGAAGCCATCGACTTTTTATCTGCTATCGACGATATTGCTATGAATCCTGTTTTGGAGAAAGACATCCGCGACTATGTAGCCAGCGACGTCTACTATCCCAAGCGTTATAAGATTCGCCCTCGCGTCTATTTTATTATTATCAAGACTGAGGCATCGACCATGCAGGACTTCAAAGAGAAGAAGGCTGTGCGTCCTGCTGAAGCACAAGGTGGCAAGACTGCTCCCGTACTGATGACACTTAACGAGCCACGTTTTGGCTGGTATGAAGGTTCCATCCTCTTCAAGCGTGTGCAGCAGGTGCCCGGCACCAGTAAGTTCCAGTATCGCGATACCACTTTTGTGGCTCGTGTGAAGGCTGCTTCAGGCATGGATTGCTACAATCGTATCGTGGCACATCTGGCTGAGCGTGTTGATCGTCGCAGTCAGTTCCCTTCTGCCAAGGGCAAGAACTTCAAGTTCGAGTATTTGGGAAGATGTAAAGAGTAAGAACAGTTGAAAGTGGGCTGCTATGAATAAAGTGATGCTGATAGGTAATGTGGGAGTTGATCCTGAGGTGCGTTACGTCGACCAGGGCGTGGCTGTTGCCCGTGTGCGTCTGGCTACTACGGAACGTGGCTATACGTTGCCTAACGGTACACAGGTGCCCGACCGTACTGACTGGCATACCGTGCTGCTATGGCGTAAACTGGCCGAGATAGTAGAGAAGTATGTCCACAAGGGCGACAAACTGTATGTAGAGGGACGCATCCGCTATACTACGTGGGATGACAAGCAGGGACAGCGCCATAATGCCACCGAGATATGGGCTGACAATATGGAACTGCTGACCCCGAAGCAGACATCTCCATTACAAGAACCTGCTGGTTCTTCCAATGTGTAATTCATGGATTATTTTCTAGAAATATTTAATCAAGTGACGCTGTCGACACCATCGACAGGCGCTATTATTGCTGGTTTACTGGCGTGTGCATTATTATTTGTGTCTGGCTTCGCCTCTGGTTCTGAGATAGCCTTTTTCTCTCTGTCACCTTCTGACCTGAATGAACTCGACGAGGAGAAAAACGAGGATGACCTGCATATCAAGCAGTTGCGTGAGGACTCTGAGCGCACACTGGCTACCATACTCATTGCCAACAACCTGGTGAATGTGTCCATCATCATGCTCTTTGGCTACTTCTTTGAACAGACAGTCCAGTTCCATGCTTGGTGGCTGGAGTTTCTCTGCATCACCGTATTGCTGACATTCCTGCTGTTGCTGTTTGGCGAGATTATGCCTAAGGTGTATGCTGGTCAGCAG
Source organism: uncultured Bacteroidales bacterium (assembly GCA_902799355.1). Classification (GTDB taxonomy): domain Bacteria; phylum Bacteroidota; class Bacteroidia; order Bacteroidales; family Bacteroidaceae; genus Prevotella. The sequence goes on along the minus strand of CADCAG010000027.1, from coordinate 28,092 downwards.
CCGCTACGTTTCTGTCGTGGTGCGGTGAATGGCATCCTGTTCTGTCGCAAGCTGTTCTATCCTTTTGCCAGCATTGTGGTCAGCTCAGGTCGACTGGCTGATAAGGTGGTACAAAAGGAGAATCACGTGCTGAGTGTCGACGACTTGGAACAGGCACTGGAGTTGACTGACAAGGAGGATATCAAGGACGAACAGCGCATTCTGGAGGGTATTGTCCGCTTTGGCGATGAGACTGCCAAGGAGATTATGACCTCGCGTCAGGATGTGGTAGACCTGGACTTCAAGTCGACCTATCAGGAGGTGTTGCAGTGCATCGTTGAGAACAACTACTCGCGTATTCCTGTCTATCAGGACAATAGCGATAATATCCGTGGCATTCTGTATATCAAGGATTTACTGCCGCATCTTAGCAAAGGACCTGCCTTCCGTTGGCAATCCTTGATTCGTCCACCATACTTTGTCCCTGAGACGAAGAAGATTGACGATTTGCTGCGTGAGTTCCAGGAGAATAAGGTGCATATTGCCATTGTTGTCGACGAGTTCGGTGGCACCAGTGGTATCGTTACCCTGGAGGATGTCTTGGAGGAAATCGTTGGTGAGATTAACGACGAATATGACGAGGACGAGAAGAGCTACCAGCGCATCAACTCGAATACCTATCTCTTTGAGGGTAAGACGTTGTTGGCAGACTTCTACAAGATACTGAACCTGGACGACGAGACCTTTGAGGAGATAGAGGGCGATGCAGACACACTTGCTGGTCTGCTGCTTGAAATCAAGGGCGAGTTCCCCAAGCTACACGAAAAGATAGAGTACCTGAACTTCACTTTCGAAATTCAGGAAATGGAAGAGCGTCGCATCTCAAAGGTAAAGGTAGTGGTGCATCAGTCCAATGACGGCCAGCCTGCCGCATAGTACCAGCTCATCTTCTTGACAGCCTCGTTACAGCTCCACTCTTCGTAGGTGTACTGATCCATGGGGAAGAACATGCTGACCCCGCTGAAATAGTCTTCGGTAACTGTAAAGTCTGAGAAGTTGATGGCTATATGGGAATTTGTTGACCACATTTCTGCTATACGGTTGTAAGGTACTGCACGCTTAAAGACCTGATACCAGTTATCATATTTCGCTGGCTCGTCGGCAAAAGCCTTACGAACCACCTCACGGACATCGAACATGATGTGCTTGCGTTTTCCATCCACAAAAGTGTTGTTATAATAGACGTGATTAGCCATCAGGTTGCTCTCGTTATTGACATATTCGTTAAGACGAGAAAGCAAAGGACGTGTTTCCTCTGCCAGCGCTTCCATCCATGAGGTATTGATGACGGATAGCGGGACGTAACCGGGATAAGCGTCGCCATAGGCATCGATAACTGCCTCGTAGAAATTCTCGTTCTGTTGGAACATGGCTGGAACCACCGTATTATAAGGTGATCCGTTACCAGGAATCTCGGCAGGCGAGCCAATGAGGTAGTCTGTCACTTCGCGCAGCTCGTAGCCATCCTCCACATTCATCATGTTACAGCAGTCGCCCAGAATGAACTTCCACTTGAAGGGAAGCTTCTTGAAGGCCTCTCGCATAGACGGAATGTTGAGCCACTTGCCTGCGTACATGTAAGCATGGCTTTGTTCATCATAATAAGTAGGTAGATCGTTGTTGCCTGTATCTATGCCGTAACCACGATGTGTGGCAACGCTGTCCTCCATCAGCCATCCGGTGGCGTGTCCCCACAGCACCAGACCATAGTCCTTAGCCGGACACATCTGGTAGATGCGGTTTATGACGATAATCATACTGTCGGGATTTGACGAGTAGAAATCCTTTTCGTAGCGATACAGCGTGTCTAGATTGCCATCTGTGTTAACCTTGGCAATAAACGGCATCTCGGTCTTGCTGAGTTTGTCGACATACAGCACTAGGTTCTCTGATGCGGCAACCTGCATACGGCCTTGTCGCATCTCGTTGATGTCGTTCCGCATATAGGGATCGAGATTATTCTCGCCAACCATATATACAATAACGGTACGGTGAGCTGCCTCAGGCTCTGGAGGTGTCAATGGGCCGTCATCGTCCTTGGAGCAGGCCGTAAACAACAGAATAGCACTTATAATCGTCAAAAGATGTTTCATATTCTTACTTTTTTGCTTGCAAAGATACAAATAATTCATAATTAATAGTGCATAATGCATAATAATTTGTATCTTTGCAGTCAAATTTTGAAATTAATGAAGCATTTAGCACGCTATATAACCATTTTCTTATCTTTGCTGTCAACCACCGTCTACGCACAGGACTATGATGTCCAGTGTGAGGACACGTGTTCACATATTCATGGCATTGACCTGAGCCACTATCAGGGCAACGTCTTCTGGGAGACCATCGGTGACAATACCCACATGGCTTATGTCTACCTGAAAGCTACCGAGGGTGGTGACCGCATCGATGCAACCTTCGAGCGTAACATCTGGATGGCTCATCAGCAGGGTCTGAAGGTGGGCAGCTACCATTTCTATCGTCCTAAGTCTGACCAGCTGAGACAGTTGCGTAACTTCCAGTCACAGTGTATTCCTGAGGAGCAGGACCTGATACCGATGATTGACGTGGAGAGTACGGGTGGTCTGTCGACTGACGTCTTCTGCGACTCCCTGTTCTATTTCCTTGACCTTGTGGAGGAGGCCTACCAGCAGAAGCCGCTCATCTATACGGGCCGTAACTTCTATAACAAGCACTTGCAGGGTAAGATTGACGACTACAAGATCATGATTGCCATGTATACAGAAGAAGAGCCCGTCGTTGCTGACGACCGTGAGATTACGATGTGGCAATATACGGGCAAGGGTAACATAGACGGTATTAGCGGCTATGTGGATAAGAGTCGGTTTATGGGGAACCATAGCCTGCGAGAGATACGGTTCCACCACTGATTACTTGTTCTTGTTTTCTTCGTAAGACGCTAACACCGCCTCACCTTTCTTTCCGATACTCTTACAGTAGTCTTTGATTTCACACTCAGTCTGCTCGTCAGAGAATCCCATGTTGTGGGCAATGCTCTTCAGCGCCTCTATTTCCTGAGGATAGCACACCTTGTCGCTGGCCATTACCTCGATGAGACTGCGCAGGTATTTACTCTTCTCTACCAGACTGGTAGGGTAGTTGTCCTTAATCTTCTCAGGGTCCATCTTGAACAGCTTCTGTAGCTTGTCAATGTCGATGCCTTCCTGGCGGCAGATGTCCAGGATGACTGTGTTTTCGTCCATGGAGTAGTTGTTGTCAGAGGCACTGATAATAATCAGGTCGCGCAGACGCGTGAGATCAGGGTCGTTGCTGAGGTCTCGTTTGAAAAGGTCGAATAGTCCCATAATAGTATAGTTTAGAGTTAATAGTTTAAAGATTAGCGTATTTTATTCTTCGATATGTGACATGGAGTGCGCGAAGTTGCGCATGAAGTTGGTGACAGCCTCGGCAGGATAGTAGCGCATGTAACGGGCCGACTGCTTGACGTGCCACATCATGGCACGCGAGTCACTCGTTCGTACAAAGATGCTCTTGCCCTGGGTGAAGTACCAGTCAGCAGCATTCTTCTCCGTCAGTTGGAAGATGTCGTCGACAGCCTTCTGCGTGCTCTTGTCGGCAACGGCATCCGTGAAGCGTATCTCTCTTACCTTGAAGTCGAAGAGCTCCATGAGCAGCGAACCTTCCAGTCGTGCCATGCGTCCCATCTCCAATCGCTGTATCCAGGTCTTCAGCACATCATATTCAATGGGGTCCTTGGTGGTGCGCAGATAGATGCCCAGCATGATAAGCTGACGGAGACTGATGCCTTGCGTCATGATGTTACGGGCAATATGGATGAGGCGCAGCAGCAGGTTGAAGGTGGCATCTTCCGTGCCCGCCTCTTCCGCCAGTTTTTGCAGCTTACTGTTCAGCATGGGGTTTGTCAACTCCTCAGGCCCCTGCTCCTCTCGCGTTGAGGTGTTGTCATCTTCGAAATGCTGGCGCAGAGAGGGCGTCATCTGCATGAAGAAATCATCCTCACAACGACGAATGCCGTTCTTGATCCACGGTGTGACACCATGAATCTGAGATATCTCGTAAAGCCTGTTCCATTTCCAATGGGACATGGGCTCTATGGGTTCTGTCTTGCCAAAAGCTCCACAGCGGAGCAGACGAAGGAAGTTGCGCTGAATGATGTCCATCGTGATGTCTTTATGAATAGCGTTTCGGATACCTTATTAATATAGATAGTAGGGCGGCGATGCCTATGGCAAAGGGATAGTAGAGGTAGGGCAGGATGCTGATAGGATTCAGCTGTGCCAGTCCTGCTGCCATGAGCATCTGTGCACCATAGGGGATGAGTCCCTGTACTGTACAGGAGAACGTGTCGAGTATGGAGGCGCACTTGCGGTTGTCTACACCAAAGCGGTCGGCAATCTGTTTGGCTATGCCTCCCACCGTAATGATGGCTACGGTGTTGTTGGCCGTACAGAGGTCGACAAGCGATACCAGTCCAGCCACTGTCATCTCTGCGCCACGCTTGGTGGACACATGGCGCGTCAGCCGCTGGATGATGAAGTCAATGCCGCCATTATGCTTAATCATCTCTAAGAGTCCGCCAGCCATCATCGTGATAATGATGAGCTCGCCCATGCCAATAATACCATTGCCCATGGCGCTGAACCAACCGTAGATGTCGAATGAACCGTCTATGATGCCGATAATACCTGTTAGGATAACACCCAGCGAAAGGACGGCCATGACGTTCATTCCCAACACTGCCGTGAGTAGTACCACGAGGTAGGGTATGACTTTGACGAAAGATACATCGCCAACGCTGTGGGGCGAGGCGATGCCTTGTCCCATAAATAGGTATATACAGAGTATCAGTATGGCTGCTGGAACTACTATGAATGAGTTGACGCGGAACTTGTCGCTGAGCTTACAGCCTTGTGTAGAGGTGGCAGCAATGGTGGTGTCGGAGATAAACGACAGGTTGTCGCCAAAGAACGAGCCACCGACTACGACGGCAGTCATGAAAGGAATGCTGGTACCTGTCTGTTCAGCCACACCAGCAGCGATAGGTGTCAGCGCGACGATGGTTCCTACGCTGGTACCCACGCTGAGGGAAATAAAGCAGGCCGCGAGAAACAGACCAGCCAACAGCATGTTGCCAGGCAGAAGCGTTAGTGCCAGATTGACCGTGGCGTCGATAGCTCCCATCACCTTTGCGGTATGGGCAAAGGCACCTGCCAGAATGAAAATCCAGATCATCAGCATCATCTGTCCCTTGGCAGCACCACGACTGTAGATGTCGATGCGCTCGTGAAGCGGTATGCCGCCAGAGATGAGCACGGCATACATCGATGCAGCCATGAATGCCACGGTGATAGGTACTTTATAGAAATCACGGGCAATGATGCTCGTCACCAGATAGAGTACGATGAACACCGCAAGTGGTGATAATGCTATCAGACCTTTTTTCAAAGCGTTACTCCGTTTTTGAATATTGATATCTCTCGGTAGCCGTTCTCTTCGTTGCGAGCCTGCTCGCCACTGGCTACTGCCAATACCTTGTCGATGAATGCTGGTACCAACTTCTGCATGGTGCGACCCTCAATCAGCTGTCCTGCTGAGAAGTCTACCCAGTGGGGCTTGTTCTTGGCGAGGGTAGGGTTTGTGGCAATCTTCATGGTGGGCACGAAGGTGCCAAAGGGGGTGCCACGCCCCGTTGTGAATAGTATGATATGGCAACCTGCTGCGGCCAGTGCTGTCGCTGCTACGAGGTCGTTGCCAGGGGCTGACAGCAGGTTCAGACCAGTATGTTCCAGGCGGTCTCCATACTCCATGATACCGCTGACAGGTGCCTTGCCACACTTCTGCGTACAGCCCAGCGCCTTGTCTTCTAGTGTAGAGATGCCGCCAGCCTTGTTGCCAGGACTGGGATTCTCGCCGACAGGCTCTCTGTGGGAGAGGAAGTAGTTCTTGAAATTGTTGATCATCGAGACAGTCTGCTCAAAGAGCTCCTGCGTCTCGCAGCGGTTCATGAGAATGGTCTCTGCGCCGAACATCTCTGGCACTTCGGTGAGGATGCTGGTGCCTCCCTGTGCTACCAGCCAGTCAGAGAACTCACCCACCAGCGGGTTGGCGGTAATACCGCTGAAACCATCGCTGCCGCCACATTTCAGTCCCACGCGTAGCTTGCTGACGCTGACCTCTTCACGCTGGTCGTTCTTGGCCTGGGCGTAAAGCTCACGCAGTATCTGCATGCCGGCCTCTACCTCGTCACCCTCTACGCGTTGGGTGACCAGCAGTTTAATGCGGTCTTTGTCGTAGTCACCAAGCATCGCCATGAAGTCTTCCGGCTGGTTGTTCTCACATCCCAGACTCAGCACCAGTACACCACCGGCATTGGGGTGCAGACAGATGTCGCGTAGCACCTTGCGAGTGTTCTCGTGGTCTTCAGAGAGTTGCGAACAACCATAGTTATGGTGCCAGGCATGGATGGCGTCGACGCCCTCGCAGCCGGTCTCTTGGACGAGTTGATGCACAAGACGCTCAGCAATGCCGTTGACGCATCCTACGGTAGGAACAATCCATATCTCGTTGCGCACACCGACATCGCCGTTCTTGCGAATATAGCCTTTGAAGGTGCGCTGCTCGTCTTTGATTGTCAGGGGCTGGTTGACGGGATGGTAAGCATATTCCAGCGTACCGCTGAGATTAGTCTTGAGGTTGTCCTCATTCACCCAGTCACCCGCCTTCAGGTCTTGGAGAGCGTGGCCGATAGGATAGCCGTATTTGATGATGTCTTCGCCTTGTTTGGTGTCTTTGATGAGTACTTTATGGCCAGCTGGCGTGTCTTGGTTGACGATGATTTGCTGACCGTCAATAGAGATGATGTCACCCTTTTTCTTGGGTGCCAGACAAACGACGACCGAGTCGGCAGGATTTATTTTCAAGAACGTAGCCTGTTCCATAAAGATTGTTCTTGTTGATAATATACCGTTATCCGATATTCTTATGACAATAGAAACTGATGTTCTCCTTGCTCAACAGTTCAATGGGCATGTAGTTGACCGAGTTGACCTTTTTCTTGAGGATGATGGCATTAAACAGCGTGTCGATACATGCATAGCCTTGCATGAAGGCATGTTGCGCAATGAGACAGGAGATGCTGCCCTGACGTACACACTCCGCATTCTTGGGTACCATGTCGTAGCCCATAATCTGGATGTTACGGCGATTGCTGCGTAACAAGTATTCACCTACCAGATGCGCCTTGGAGTTGAACGTGATGCAGTGGTGAACGGATGGATGCTGATCAAAGAACTTCTCTAAGATGGCATCGTAGTTCTCACGCTTCTCGTCGAGCGACAGGTTGACCTCATGAATCTTGACATTGGGGAAGTGGTCGTGCATGTAGTGGCGGAATCCTATCTCGCGGTTCTCCTGCTGCTTGGATGCCACATTGCCGTTGTGCATCTGTTTCATCAGCATGATTTCCTTCTCGTTGGGCGTAAACAGCATCATCATGCGTGCTGCATAGTAGCCGCTGGCGAAGGAGTCTTGTCCGAAGAATGCCAAGGGGCGCAAGTCGGGCATGTAGGAGTCGAGAAGAACGAAGGGAATCCCCTGAGCGTGCATGATTTCGGTATATTTGCGGGTGATGTCCAGTTGTGAGGGCACGATGACGACACCGTCAGGCTGTTGTCTCAATATCTCTATCATGGCCTTGGCAAAGGTATCGATATCGAAACGGTTATAGTACACCACCTTCTTGGATACACGGAAGTCGCGGAAACGTTCTGTGGCTTCTGTGGCCCCCGTCTCAATCTCCTGCCAGTATGCCTCCGACTCGTGCTTGGGCAAGAGCATGAAAAAGGTGTATGACTTGTTGTAGGCCAGTGCTGAGGCATAGCGGTTAGGCTTATAGTCCATCTCCTCCAGAGCCTTCTTGACTTTGGCCAATGCTTTAGGTGACACGTTCGGGCGCTCATGGAGCACTCGGTCTACGGTACCAACGCTGACGCCTGCGCGTTCGGCGATGTCCTTGATTCTAATCTTCTCAGTATCCATAATCACTGCAAAGGTAATGAAAAAAAATGATACGCCGAAGAATTATCGTAGTTTTTTCTGAACGCTATGCGTTTACGGTTGTTTTTCGAATATTTTTGGCAGAATTCTTTGTCATTAGAAAAAAATAACTTATCTTTGCAAACACTTTAAACACAACATTTTCTAAATGTAATACTCAAACAGATGGCAAAAATTGTAACATTAGGTGAGATTATGCTTCGCCTGTCGCCCATGGGCAACGACCGTTTCATTCAGAGTGAGTCATTTCGTATCATCCCTGGTGGTGGCGAGGCTAATGTAGCTGTCAGCCTGGCTAACTATGGCCATGAGGCATATTATGTATCAAAGCTTCCCAAGCACGAGATTGGTCAGATTGCTGTGAATGCACTCCGCCGTTATGGTGTGAACACCCAGTTCATTGCCCGTGGTGGCGACCGTGTAGGTCTGTACTATGCTGAGACGGGTGCTTCTATGCGTCCTTCTAAGGTTATCTACGACCGTGCTCATAGCGCTATCGCTGAGGCTGATGCCAAGGATTTCGATTTTGATGCTATCATGGAAGGCGCAGCCTGGTTCCACTGGTCAGGCATCACTCCTGCTATCAGCGACAAGGCTGCCGAGCTGACAAAGCTGGCTTGTGAGGCTGCTAAGCGTCATGGTGTCACCGTCTCTGTCGACCTGAATTTCCGCAAGAAGCTGTGGACCTCTGAGAAGGCTATCAGCATCATGCGTCCGCTGATGAAGTATGTGGATGTCTGCATTGGTAACGAGGAAGACGCTGAGCTCTGCCTTGGCTTCAAGCCCGATGCTGACGTAGAGGGTGGCCAGACCGATGCTGCCGGTTACGAGGGCATCTTCAAGCAGATGATGGCTGAGTTCGGCTTCAAGTATGTGGTTTCTACATTGCGTGAGAGCTACAGCGCAACCTTCAACGGCTGGAAGGCCCTGATTTACGATGGCAAGGAGTTCTATCAGTCTAAGCGCTACGAGATCAATCCTATCATCGACCGCGTGGGTGGTGGTGACTCGTTCTCTGGTGGTCTGATTCATGGCCTGCTGACCAAGAAGACGCAGGGTGAGGCGCTGGAGTTTGCTGTTGCTGCTTCTGCCCTGAAGCATACTATCAATGGTGACTTCAACCAGGTGTCTATTGAAGAAGTAGAAGCATTGGCTGGTGGTAGTGCCAACGGCCGCGTACAAAGATAAGAATTATGGCAAAATTTGACAAGATAGCTGTTCTGAAGAAGATTGGCGACACTGGTATGGTGCCCGTCTTCTATCACAAGGATTTAGAAGTGTGTAAGAACGTCGTGAAGGCCTGCTACGAGGGTGGTGTTCGTGCTTTCGAATTTACCAATCGTGGTGACTTCGCTCACGAGATCTTCGGCGAACTGGTGAAGTGGGCTGACAAGGAGTGTCCTGAGCTGGCACTGGGTATTGGTAGCGTTGTCGACGCTCCCACCGCTGCCCTCTACATCCAGTTGGGTGCCAACTTCGTCGTTGGTCCGCTGTTTAATCCAGAGATTGCTCCCGTCTGCAACCGTCGTCTTATTCCTTACTGCCCAGGCTGTATGACAGTCAGCGAGATTGGTAAGGCGCAGGAGTTGGGTTGTGACTTGACAAAGGTGTTCCCAGGCGATGTCGTTGGTCCTAACATGATTAAGGGCTTGAAGGCTCCTATGCCTTGGTCTAAGATCATGGTCACTGGCGGTGTGGCTCCTGAGGAGGAGAACCTCAAGTCGTGGTTCAAGGCTGGCGTGTTCTGTGTTGGTATGGGCTCGAAGCTGTTCCCCAGCGACAAGGTAAAGGCTGGTGACTGGCAGTATGTGACCGACAAGTGCAAGGAGGCACTCGGTTATGTGGCTAAGGCTCGCGCTTAAGACGCTACTCACACTCGTTATTTTCTCAGCTTGTTCATCGCCAGACAGGCAGGTGGTGGACAAGCTGAATTCTCTCTCTTATGCCTGTCACTATCGTGATATTGACTCTACGGAGATCTATGCCCAGCAGGCTTACGATGCTGCTGAGGGCTATGCTGCCGGACGTGCTGAGGCACTCAACAACATGGCCTTTGTCTCTATGGTGCGCATGCACTACGACCAGGCTGAGCAGCAGCTTGACGAGGCGTTGTCGATAACCGACAACCAGATAGAGCTGTATGTTGCTGAGATTCAGCACATGCGTCTCTGCCAGCGTCGCTCTAACAACCGTGCCTTCTACGAGCATCGCGAGCGTGCTCAGAACCATCTGCAGCGCATTCGTGAAGAGCGCGAGGAACTACCAGCCCGTCTGCAGCAACGCATGGTCTATGCAGAGTCGGAGATGGCCATTGTCAACTCCACCTATTATTATTACGTTGGTCTTGAGCGACAGTCTGTCGAGGCTATCCGTTCGTTGGATGGTGATGCTGTTCGCAGCGATACTACACAGTACCTGAACTACCTCTATAACGTCGGTGCGGGAGGTGTCTTGACGGGTGACAATCCTGAACAGATACGAGCCGACGAGATGGAGATCCTGAACCGCTGTCTGAGTATTGCACGTCGTAAGGGCTATTCCTATTTCGAGGCGCAGGCCTTGGAAGGTTTGGCAGACCATACCGACGATATTGCACTGGCAGACTCTGCCTTGCAGCTGTTTACAGCCTATGGCGACGTCTATCAGATAGCTGGTGCCAACCGTACACTGGCGTCATGCTATCATGCCAAGGGTGACGACCATACTGCTCTCGACTATCTCCACAAAGCACTCTCTGATACGCTCATCAATCAGGCTCCTGACCTGGTGGCCAGTATCCGTGAGCAGTTGTCTGTGGCTTACTCTGCCATCGACGACAAACCCCAGAGTGACTATAACCGCAACATCTATATCGACCTGCAGGAACAGACGCGCCAGGACCGTGAACTGGAAGCCCGTGCAGGCATCCTTGACCATGAGGTCAGCCAGCTCAACTGGATGATTTTGGCGGTATTCATCGCCATCTTGCTGATGGTTTTCCTCTTGTGGCTCTTCAACCGCATGAACCACCAGCAGAAAGAGGATACTGAGTTCGACGACCTGCTGGAACAGAAGAAGGAAGAAGTGGCCGAGGCCCGTCTGCGTGTGGAGCGCAATGAGCGCCGCCATTTGGAACAGCGTGCCAAGATATCCATGGCTATGGGTATCCTGCCACTCATCGACCGCATCCGCCATGAGGTGAATCATCTAGAATCTCTAGAAAATCTAGACCATCTAGATAATCTAGAGAATCTAGAACGTCTAGACTACATCCGCGAACTCACGGACAATATCAATCAGCAGAACGACGAGCTGACACAGTGGATTCAGCTCCGTCAGGGTGAGCTGAGCCTCCATGTGGAGAGCTTCCCGTTACAGCCGTTGTTCGATATCGTGGCACGCAGCAAGACCAGTTTTAGCATGAAGGGTGTGCAGCTCAGCGTGCATCCTACTGAGGCTACTGTCAAGGCCGACCGCGTGCTTACCTTGTTTATGTTGAACACGCTGGCCGACAATGCCCGTAAGTTTACGGAGGATGGTGGACAGGTAGATGTCTCAGCCACTGAGGGCGACGGCTATGTAGAACTGTCTGTGGCCGATACAGGCAAGGGCATGTCTGCTGAACAACTGGCACATGTATTCGACCATAAGGTACAGCAGGGCCATGGCTTCGGACTGATGAACTGTAAAGGCATCATCGAGAAATACCGCAAGACCAGCACGCTGTTCTCCGTCTGCTCGTTGCAGGCAGAGAGCGAAGAGGGTAGGGGCTCGCGCTTCTTCTTCCGTCTGCCCAAGGGTGTCGTTAGGTTGTTGGTGGGTATCATGGGATTAATGGGCATGATGGGTCATACTGATGCTTTCGCACACAGTGCCTTAGACCGAGCTCACATCTTTGCCGACTCTGCCTACTTCTCCAATATCAATGGCACCTATGCCCGAACACTACAGTTTGCCGACTCGTGCATTTCGGCACTCAACGCGCACTACCGTTCGCAGCATCCAGAAGGACAACTGCTGTTGCAATTGCTTAGCGACCAGGGGCCTGCGCCAGAGATACAGTGGCTGCACGATGGCATCGATACCAACTATCAGATTATTCTCGACATTCGCAACGAGAGTGCGGTGGCAGCGCTGGCCCTGCATGAGTGGTCGTTGTATTCCTATAATAATAAGGTCTATACACAGCTCTTCAAGGAGATGAGTGCCGACGCTACGCTGGCCGACTACTGTCGCACTATGGAGCAGTCGCAGCAGAACAAGCGCATCGCTGTCTATCTGCTGCTGGTACTGTTTGTGCTCATCGTGCCTGCCTACTACATGCTGTACTATCGCCACCGTCTCTATCGCCGTTTCCGTCAGGAGAGTCAGCAGCAGACAACTCTTGAGATGGCTGACGACGACCTGCGTCGTGCTGAGTTGGAGAATGCCAACCTGCACGTTGCCAACAGCGTGCTTGACAACTGCCTGTCGACGCTGAAGCACGAGACGATGTATTATCCCTCGCGCATCCGTCAGCTGGTAGACTCTGGTGACCTGAAGCCGCTGGCTGAGGTGACGGGCTTCTATCGTGACCTCTACAGCATACTCATCCAGCAGGCCATGGGACAGGTGGAGCGCATCAAGATGCATGTCCATCCCGTGGAGTTCTACGGCCAGCAGATACTGGGCGACGCCAATATGCTGCGCTATCTCATGGAACTGCTGAAAGGTGAGGTCACTGCCGAAGTGAAAGATGAGAAATACGTGGTCTATCACATCACGCTCGCCGCTCCGCTCTCACCACTCAACTTCCTGCTCTGTCGCCAGATAGTCCGCGAACACGGAGAGGCTACGGCCCGTCGTGGTTGTGGCATCGTCATAGAAAACAACTTAGTCAACATCACATTACCCCGACACAATGGAAAACTTTAAATTGATTATCGTAGAGGATGTACCCCTCGAACTGAAAGGCACTGAAGGTATTGTACGCAACGAGATTCCTGAGGCTGAGGTCATTGGCACTGCAGACAATGAAGCCTCCTACTGGCGTCTCGTCAAGCAACAGCAACCCGACCTCGTCTTGCTCGACCTCGGTCTGGGCGGCTCTACCACGGTAGGTGTCGAGATATGCCGTCAAACCAAGGAACTATACCCGAAGGTGAAGATACTCATCTTCACTGGCGAGATACTCAACGAGAAGCTGTGGGTCGACGTGCTCGATGCTGGTGCCGATGGCATCATCCTGAAGAGTGGCGAACTGCTGACACGTCGTGACGTGATGGCTGTCATGGAGGGTAAGCAACTCGTATTCAACGAGCCCATCCTGCAGAAGATTGTAGACCGCTTCAAGCGCTCTGTCTCCTCACAGCTGGCACGTCAGGAGGCGCTCATCAACTATGAGATTGACGAGTACGACGAGCGTTTCCTGCGACACTTGGCACTGGGCTTTACGAAGGAGCAGATTACGGGTCTGCGTGGCATGCCTTTTGGCGTGAAGAGTCTGGAGAAGCGTCAGATGGAGCTGGTGCGCAAGCTGTTCCCCAACGGCGAGAGCGTCAATGCCACCCGCCTGGTGGTGCGTGCCCTCGAGCTGCGCATCCTTGATATCGATAACCTAGAACCCGATATGGAGTGAAGAAGTTTCTGCCACATATTGCCTTTACGCTGTTTGTAGCACAGCTGTTGCTCATGCTGGTGTCATGGTTGCTGAGTGCAGCCTTCCCAGACAGTGGCATCCGCTCGCTGCTCTCTGGCGAGGGCATGCGCTGGTTCTTTGGCCATTTCAGTCACCAGCTGGCCACGCCCGTGTTGGTGTGTTTGGTGCTGGTTTTGATGGCTTACGGAACGTTCCGCCATTGTGGATTGCTCCACTACCGTTCCACCTTCCGTGAGCGTCGAGCCCTTACTATGACGCTGTTGCTCACCGTTGTCGCCGTCGTGTTACTGCTGTTGATGACTGCCATTCCTCATGCCGTCATGCTGTCAGTAACGGGCAGCTTGTGGCCTTCGCCATTCTCGCATGCTTTGCTGCCGCTCCTGGCATTCATTGTCATCGTTCTTAGCGCGTTCTATGGTATGATGGCTGGTCACTTCGTCAACCTCTCCAATGTCTACGAAGCGATGCTGGATGGCATCCGTCAGGGCGCAGCACTTTTACTGTTCTACCTGCTGGGTGTCCAGCTTTACCTATCTGTATTCTATATCTTAAATTGATTTCTTCTCCACGCGGAAAGCCAGCATGGTGAGGTCGTCGTTTTGCTCGGCACCATTGCGGAACAGGTCGGTGTCGGCCTTGAGGGCCTCGATAATGATGCGAGTGCTTTCGGAAACGTGCGATGCCATCAATTGGATGATGCGCTCTTCACCATACTGTTCCTGCTGGCAGTTCTCTGCCTCGTTTAGACCGTCGGTATAGAGCAGTATCATGCTGCCGCTGGGCAGTTCCATCTCTTCGCCCACAAATTCCAGCTCCGGCCATAGTCCGATGGGCGCATTCGTCTCCTTGACGTCGAGGAAAGCGTATTGTCCTTCAGCATTTCCAATGATGGGCGGATTGTGTCCGGCATTGCAGTATTCCAACCGTCCTTCTTTTAGGTCGTACATGCAGATGAACATCGTGACAAACATGCCCATCTCGTTGTTGTTCGACAGTTCGGCATTCATGCGGGTGGCTATCTCGGCGGGCTTTTTCCCCATCGATGCCAGCGTCAAGAATCCTCTGGTAGCCATCGTCATGAAGAGCGAGGCGGGGACACCCTTGCCGCTGACGTCGCCAACGCAGAAATAGAGCTTGTCGTCTTTCCGCAGGAAGGTGTACAAGTCGCCACCCACCTCCTTGGCAGGTGTCATCGATGCATACATGTCGACCCCCTCTACACTGGGGAACACGCTTGGCACCATCGACATCTGAATGTCGCGTGCAATGCGCAGTTCACTCTCCATACGCTCCTTGGCGGTGGTGGTCTCTTCCAGTTGGTCGTAGGCCGTCTTCAGTTCGTTGTGGGCTTTCTCAAGGCGTGCTTGCATGCGGTGGCGCACGATGATGTAGATGATGAGGAAGGCGATGAATGCCGCCATAGCAATGAGTTGGGTGATGTGGCGCTGGCGCACGTTTCGTTCGTTCTCAGCGGCCATCTCCAATTCTTTCTCGTGCACAGCCTCCTGCTCTATGGCATCGGCTCGGCGCGATTGGGTAATGGCCGAGTCGAGGCGTTCTGTGATGTTCGTGCTCACGGCTATCGCCGTGTCTATTCGTCCAGCCTTTAAGTTGACTTCATACTTCCTGAGGAGCATTTTCTGTATGATTTCCAGCGAATAGTTGGTGCCATAGTCCTTCATATACTCATCCATGCTTCCGAAGTTGTCGGCTGCATCCTGCCAACGACCTGCCAACCGCAGATAGTCGCTCGCCAGCATCTTGCCCTCTGCTGTCTGGAAGAATTCCGACTGGCAGAACAACTTGTAGGCCTCGGCAGCGTCGTCACGTTGTCCCAGTCCCTCTAAGGCCCTAGCCAGATAGATGTTGTAGCGTGCCTTCTGCTTTTCGGTATAGTCAGGGCGCGCGTCAGCCTGCTTTCCATACTCATCAATCAGCAGTCTCATTCGATCAAGCCATACTTTGGACTCCTCATAGTCGCCTTTTTCTAGGAAGTTGTAGCTGATGTTGATGACACCTACGATCGCATCGCGGTAGCTGGTGGCATAAGCGTGTCGCTTGATATAGTTCAATTGGGCGTTATAGGCATCTTCCAGACTCTTGTTGGTATTGTCTTCGCTCAATCCGAAGTGGCTCTGACAACAACCAATATAGATGAGCATGTTGTAGTACTCGCTGGTCGTGTCGCACCCTAAGCTCTTCAATCGTTCTGTGGCGGCTATGGCCACCTTTAGTGCGGATTCATATTCAGTCCATGTACTTAACAGACCCGTCAAGCGATGGGTGATGCCAGCATACACCCGTATATCTTCTTCTTCGGTAGAGTTCTCCACAGCCGCGATACCCGTCTTCCAATACAACTCGGCCATGCGCTTCTGCATTAGACGGTCATAGGCATAGCCCAGCCAGTAGCAGGCCTTGCCCTCTGGGAAGTCTCCCAGCTTTTTAAGACTGTCCGCCAGTTTTATGATGCGTGGGTAGTCCTTGTCTAAGTAGGCCGCATACACTAGACTTTCTGCTTCTTCATTCAGCCTTTCCTGCTCTTTAGAGTTGCCTTTACATCCCGACAATATGATGTTGATGGCAACGACACCGGTCGCTACCATGGTCAAACAACGAAGTAGGTTTTTGCTCATAGTAATCCTATCATTTTAGGTTGTCCGTGTGCAAAGATACAATATTATTGCGAAACAACTCCTATTTTAATAGGAAAAAATGAGGTTATTAGAGAATGAATATTTTTCAGTTCGTTTTTATCTGTTCTACTTGGTACCCTGCCTCGCGCAGTTTGTTGACGATGCCGTCCTTACCTATCAGGTGGCCAGCACCAAATACGAAAAGGGTGGGGGTCTGCTGCATGGCACTCGTTATCTTCGGCATCCACTTCTCGTTGCGTTGCTTGAAGAGCGCAGGACTTTTCTCGAGTTGTGAAAGCCAGGAGGAGTCAGTGCTGAAACTGTCGTAGTCGCCGCTCTTCCAGTATTTTCCTACGCTTACGACAGAGAGCACCTCGTCAATGGCCTGCTGCTTGCGCTCGTCAAAGTGCTCCAGGAACGACATCAGCGAGTCTACCTGCACATCTATGTTCTCCATCCATGTGTCGCGCATTTTCTGCAGACTGTCCTGACTCTGAATCTGGTCCAGTTGACCAATCGTCATTCCGCGCTCTTGGGCTCTCGTGATGCACACTCCGTCAATGGGCCTGCCCGCCATGCCCAGCTCCGGATGTTTCACCATCTCTTTGAGGGTAAAAACCATGGTGAACGAGGAGGGGAAAACAAAGGGTTGGTAGTTCCATGAACTCTTCATCGTCGAGTCCGTCAGGTCCACTTCGAAGGTCTCCTTGAACCTATAGTTCAGTGCGTCCAGCTGTTCATGCGTCAGCACGTCGAAGATGGTTTTGCCGTCGGGTAGCGTAGTAGCTTGCTGTCCCGCATTCTTCACTTCGTCCATCTGCTGCTGGCTGTTCAGATTCATCTCTACATACAGCTGCTGACATGCTTCCTCAGCCTTCAGATACTCCGGAATGCTGTCGAGTATGGCGCCTGGCATAGTGTGGACAGAGCCCAGGATGTACGATGGTTTCTGTAGACCTCCACCATTGATGCGGAACAGGAACTGGGCGTTGACGGTGATTGCTGCGATGACGAGCAATGTGGTTAGGATGGTTTTCTTCATATTTCTTATTGTTTTTTGTTGTCTCTCTATTAATATATACGGTGGTTTGGCAAAAATATATTGCTCTGGAGCGTTAAAAGTTCTTAATGCGATGCTTATCGCTGTCGTAAAACAAAAAGTCCCGATAGTCAGGAGACCATCGGGGCTTGATGCTAATACCTATTATGTATATGATTACTTGATCAGGTCGACAGAGCGCTTGAGGAACTTGTCGAGGGCTTCGCCTTTCAGCATGCCGTTCTGTAGCAATGCCAGGTCGATGAGCTGATGGATGATGTCGTTCTTAGCGCCATAGTCGCTGAGCACGGCCTGCTTCTTGTCCTTCTGCTCCTGAACGGCCTTCTCGCACTCAGCCTTCATGTCCTTGTCGTCCTGTGTCAGCTCGTCGTACTTCTTGCCAGACTGCTGCTGATTGATGGCAGCCAGACGAGCCTCCTGACCCTTCAGCTCTGACTCGATAGGCTTCAGAGCCTCGGTGGTAGCACCCTCGCTGTCAGCGAGTACGCGCTTTACCAGGTCGTGGTCGCTGTTGAGCACGATGTTGAACGAGTCTGGCATCTGTCCGTAGAAGTTCATGCCCTGCTGGAAGCGGCTCATCTCCTTCATACGGCGCATCCACTCGTTCTGCGTGATGATGACAGGACGTGCCTCGGCACCCAGGGCGTCTACCTGAACCATGAACTCCGTCTTGTCCATCTTAGGCATCTGAGACTTGAAGAGTGCTGACAAATTGTCACACTGTTCCTGACTCAACTCGCTCTTCTTGGCATCCTCCTTCACGATGAGGCGGTCGATGATGTCGCTGTCTACACGGGTGAAGCGGCTCTTCTCGAACTTCTGCTCCAGCATCTGGATGGCAGGAACGTCGAGCTGTCCGTCGAGCAGCAGCACGCTGTAGCCCTTGTCCTTGGCAGCCTGGATGTATGAGTACTGCTCCTCCTTGTCGGTAGCATAGAGGTAGATGAGGTTGCCGTCCTTGTCTTTCTGGCTGCCCTCGATAAGCGTCTTGTACTCGTCGAAGGTGAAGTACTTGCCCTCTACGTCCTTGAGCAGGGCGAAGTCCTTGGCCTTGTCGTAGAACGACTCCTCGCTGAGCATGCCATAGTTGATGAACAGCTTCAGGTCGTCCCACTTCTCCTCGTACTGCTTGCGGTCTTCTTTGAAGATGCTGAGCAGACGGTCGGCCACCTTCTTGGTAATATAGGTGGAAATCTTCTTCACCTCGCGATCGCTCTGCAGGTATGAACGGCTGACATTCAGGGGAATATCGGGAGAGTCGATGACACCATGCAGCAGGGTCAGGAACTCAGGAACGATGCCTTCTACCTGGTCGGTAACGAATACCTGGTTGCAGTAGAGCTGTATCTTGTTGCGCTGCAGGTCGAGGTTCGACTTGATGCGTGGGAAGTAGAGGATACCTGTCAGGTTGAACGGATAGTCCACATTCAGATGAATCCAAAACATAGGCTCGTCGCTCATGGGGTAGAGGGTGCGGTAGAATGACTGGTAGTCCTCGTCCTTCAGCGTCGACGGTGTCTTGGTCCACAGGGGCTCTACGTCGTTGATGATGTTGTCCTTGTCGGTATCTACCATCTCTTTCTTCTCGCTCGACCACTCCTGCTTCTTGCCGAAGGCTACGGGTACTGCCATGAACTTGCAGTACTTGGTGAGCAGCTGTTGGATCTTCTCCTTCTCCAGGAACTCCTTGCAGTCATCATCCACATAGAGGATAATGTCAGAACCACGGTCCTCCTTCTCAGCCTCGTCAATCTCGTAGGCAGGACTACCGTCGCAGCTCCACTTCACAGCCTTCGAACCTTCCTTATAGCTCTTGGTGACAATCTCCACCTTCTTGGCTACCATGAAAGAAGAGTAGAAACCCAGTCCGAAGTGGCCGATGATGTTGTTGGCGTTGTCCTTGTATTTCTCCAGGAAGTCGTTGACACCAGAGAAAGCAATCTGGTTGATATACTTGTCAATCTCCTCCTCGGTCATACCGATACCGCGGTCAGAGATGGTGATGGTACCCTTGTCGGTGTCCAGCGTTACATGAACGGTCACGTCGCCCAGTTCGCCCTTAAACTCGCCCTGCTGAGCCAGCGTCTTCAGCTTCTGTGTGGCATCGACGGCATTCGATACCATCTCACGCAGGAAAATCTCATGGTCACTGTAGAGAAACTTTTTGATGACGGGGAAGATGTTCTCAGTAGTAACCCCGATATTACCTTTTTGCATATACCTTAGTTTTTAATTTTAATTCTTTTGCCAAGGTTTTGCAAATATCGTGCCAAATGGAAAGGCAAGAAGAAATATGGTAAAACATTTGGACGGAAAGGAATTATTAACTGTCACAGAAACAGAAGAATTCGTTACCTATGTTGTTCTTCTAAGTTCAACCCCCTGTCCTTATGCTACTTTTTCTTAAACAGCTGGAAATCTGAGAACCTGATGACATCTGTCACAATGGTATCATCAATGCTGATACTATGGAGTACCATCATAAGCGAGTCATTACGATAGGTGAGCAGTTGCTCAGGATGATGCAGCAGCATCGTGTCCTTCTTAATCATCGCATTGATGGGGTATTCAAGGACGACAGCGCCCTTATCTCGGCTAACGGTGAAAATTCCATTTTCGAAATCACAATCATAATCCTTCTCAGGAAGCATAATGGTGTAGTCACCTAACTCTACAGGCTTTCTCCTTGTATAAGTATAAGGGTTGTCGTCAATACATATAGAGTATTTTGTCTTTTTCTTATCATAGTCGAAACTATATTCCGAGTGCGTCCATTCGCCATATTGTTTTTCAAACTCATCGGTTCCAATTTCATTGCGGACATAGTGTATGACGCTGCTGACATCCTTGTATTTCTCGCACAACAGACTGTCCTGTTTGATGCGTCTCATGTCGAGCTCATCATTCAACTTGCCCGTTTTGGCATCTGTCAGTTTCATTTCGCTAATAAGCTGGGTGAGTCGCTGCTTCTGACAACTCAGTCCGATGCTCTTGGCAGAAATGCCAGGGATATAGGTGAAGAGGATGATAGCTGCACCAAAGATAAGTGCCATAAGCTGGTACTTACGGGTCCGCTCCTTCCATAACATTACAACGAAGATCGTCATCAGCAAACCTGCCACCATCAGGTAGAAACGGCTCTCAGTAAAGCTATAGAGACGGATGCGATAGATGGAACCTATCCAATACATGATGAGCGGTGGAATGGCTATCAGCGTGAAACGGTTGTAGAACCAGTCGTAATAACGCTGACTGAGTATCGACTGTGCCACGCGACCTACCAATGTAGCCGTGATGAAGGCCATTACCATCCAAGCTACTCCGCCTTTGGGCAAGTCCCACTCGAAGACTATCTTTATAAAATAGGTATAGAGGATGACGGTATAGATGATAACGGCTGGCGAGAGGATGAAGTTTAGAATGAGCCTGAGAATCTTGAAGGGTTCTGTAACCTCGTCCTCGTTCTGACGAATCAGCGTGCAACATACCTGCGGAGCCAGCACAAACCAGATGAACTGGATGATATGTTCATAGAGATGCTTGGGCTCATCAATGCCGAAGATGTAGAAGAACGAGGCCACAATAGCTATCACCGCTAAATTGAGAATGAGGGTAATGAGTAAGCCGAAGAACATCTGAGTGACCACATGCAGAGCATGAGCCGCAAACGGACGATTGTTCATCCGTTTGTTGCCTACTATCAACAGAATACCTGCTAAGACGTAGGTGAATCCAAAACCGTAAGTCCACAGGAACGGCTTCAGGTCGAGGGCCATCAGGGGCAGGAAGAGGAAGGATGAGGCGATGTAGGCCCAACGGTTAACACGATGGAGCCAGAATGTCAGTACCATCAGGGGTGCGAAGAGCCAGAGTATATCGCCGTTGACGTCACTCTCCCATTGTTTCAACGCTTCATTATAATGATTGGTCTCATTATCCCATACTGCAATGATAAAGAACACTATTCCCAAGGCGAACTCAACAGGAAAGCGCCGTGGGCTTTGCAGTAATTGCTGCATCAATGATTTCAGTTTTTTATTCATATTAATGGAGCATATTTTTAATATTCTCGAGTAACTCGTCCTTTATTTCTTGGTTAATGTATGTCTGCAAAGGTATAACTTTTCCGACAAACAGCCAAGGAAAGAATTGATGAATCATTCTTTATTCCCCCAGAATGTGCCCATAAAGCAGTAATTGCCGAATGGGTCGGTGATGATATAGGCAAAGGGATGGTCAGCATAGAAGTATGCTTCGGTCTTATTCATACTTTCACTTAATGAGGCAAATGAAGCAGAAGTGATGGCCGCTGCTCTGGTTCCATCTTCATCCAAAATAACCTTAGTTCTTTGTGAAATATCTGAGATCTTCATTGGTTGTGACTGAATCCTATCCAATTCGAATGAATTACTAAACAACTTGCTTATTCCCAATGATTTCAAATATTGGCCTGCTTTAAATTCATAGTCCACTTCAAATTTGGGTAATTTGACATAAACGTAAGTATAAGACCTTGATTGCCGAACGGCAGACCTTACCTTTCTAATATTAAGAGATTGCAGCACCGATTTAAGTCCATCAACCTTATCGGGAAGAATGATGAAAATGCTATAACCTCCCACATAGGGTATATCGAGTAATGAGAAGTCATCAACCTTTGCATAACAGAAAACTTTCTCATGCTCAGTTTTATTCATCATTTGTACGGTAGAACTTGTTCCACCATAAAATGGTTCCTCCTTTGTGTCACTTTTATCAAATTCCTGTATCCATCTTCCATTGAAATAGTTAGCCACAAATAAGTCTGCCGAATTGCCATTACCCTGTTGGATAGGCATGCTATTCAGCATTCCATCAGTCTGTTGGGAGCACCATTTGTCAATTGTACTTTGTCTCTCTGCATCAATTTCACCATTGATGACACCAGCGAAATAGTTGTGATTCAATGTCTCTTTAAAGGACTTGTCAATATCTACATCTTTTCCTGCCACAAATAGTGTTGCATTTCGCATGTATGAGGAGGAGCCAAAGAAGAGATCTTCTGCAGTTATTGCTTGACCAATGATAAGTCTACGACAAAACTTATTAATACGCTCCATATCTTCTATGTCATAGTTCAGGGCCTTGCAGATTTCTTGTTGTGTGGCACCTGATGCACCATTATTAATGATGTTCAATGCATAATACATCCCTATTGTTGATACGAAGATATTCTTTCCATTTTCATTCTCTGCGATTTTCTTGAACAGATTAAGCGAGAATTCATTTCCATTGCGTACTATCATTCGCTGTTCATCACTCAATCGATAATCTTCTTCTGTCTCTGCTGCTATCGCTTTTAATGATTTGGGTCGTGAGTTGCATCCTACCAACATGATGAGTAGGCACATTACAAAGGATAGTAGTCTAAGTGCATTTTTAATAGGGCTCATGATTCCTTCTTTTTTGTCTTCTGCAAAGATACAACATTTCCAACAAACTGCCAAGGAAAGTTTAGTCATTCTTGTTTTCATAGTTTCATTCTTTTTAAATTAACGGAGTCGTCAGCTGCCTGCCATTTGCGCCCCTTGACACCAACTGGCGACTCCATTCCTTTGGATTAACACTCTTGATTGATAAGTATGTCGATGCAAAGGTACAAAAGAAAAACAGCTTTGTCAAGAGGCAATGCGCTCAAAGGGCCCATTGAAATCAATAAACTCCTAATAAAACACAAAAGAATCCTCCGTATCGCTGGTGGTATGGAAGATTTTTCGTATCTTCGCAGCAGATTTATGCCGGAGAAACTCCTGATTATTATGAAGAAAATACTATTCTTACATGGATTCTATGCCAGTGGCCAGTGTGTGCCTGCTATAGCATTGAAGGAGGCCCTAAAAGACAAGGTAGAGGTGCTGACGCCAGACCTGCCAATGCATCCGAAGGAAGCTGTCAACTATATCCGTGACTTGATAGACCGTGAGAAGCCTGATGCATTGGTGGGCAATAGTTGTGGTTCGTTCTATGCGCAGATGATAGCCTCAACACTCGGCCTGCCGGCATTGCTTGGCAATCCACATTTTAAGTTGACTGAATTCCTGAAGTCACGAATTGGCGCACATCAATATAAATCGCCTCGCAAAGATGGCCAGCAGGACTTCATAATCGATGAAAAGCTAATTGCTGAGTTTACAGAGATGGAGGCACACCAGTTTGACACCTACATTCCAGCCTATAAGGATCGTATTTGGGGCATCTTCGGTGAACAAGACACGCTGGCACATTTTGAGCCACTATTTCTACAGTACTACTCTCACTCGTTTCATTTCCCTGGTGGCCACACGCCTACAGCCGAGGAAGTACACAAGTACTATGTACCACTGATTGAGAAGATGACAAATAAACTTAAAGAAATGGAAGCAGAATATGAAGAAAAGGAAAAAGGTTTTTGCAAGAAAAATAGGTAAAAACTTGCCGCTATCGGCAAAAAGTAGTATATTTGCAGTTGAAAACGAACTAATAACTTGCCGATAGAAGGCAATGGTGAGTACTATTTGACCGATGGAGTATATATCAGTAATGCAATTTGCCGAGAAATATGGCATTTCGGAGCGAACGGCTCGCAACTATTGTGCGAACGGAAAGATTGATGGTGCATTTCTCGTTGGCAAGACGTGGAACATCCCAGCCGATGCTGCTATGCCACAGCGAGGTGCAGTCAAGAAGAAGGTGTCACCTCTATTGGCAGTACTGCGAGAACAGAAAGAGGCGAGGCTGAAGGGTGGTATCTATCATCGTACACAGATTGACCTGACTTATAACTCCAATCATATAGAAGGTAGTCGCCTGACGCACGATCAGACACGCTATATCTTTGAGACGAACACCATTGGCATTACCGATGAATCCGTCAATGTTGACGACATTGTTGAAACAGTTAACCACTTCCGATGTATCGACTATATCATTGACCATACAGGGGACTCGTTGACAGAAGGTTTCATCAAACAACTCCATCTACTATTGAAGAGTGGCACATCAGATAGCCGAAAGGACTGGTTTGCTGTTGGCGATTATAAACGACTGCCAAACGAAGTCGGCGGACAGGAGACTTGTTCTCCTAAGGAGGTGCATCAGCAGATGAAGGCTTTGCTCTCCACCTATAATCACAACAAGCGAAAGACGCTGGAAGACATCATCGATTTCCATGTACGTTTTGAACAGATTCATCCTTTCCAGGACGGCAATGGTCGTGTTGGCCGTTTGCTCCTATTCAAGGAGTGTCTGGCTAATGGTATTGTCCCTTTCATTATCACCGACGAGCTTAAAATGTTCTATTATCGTGGTTTGAAAGAGTGGGGCCACATCAACGGTTTCCTTATGGATACCTGTCTGACGGCTCAAGACCAGTACAAGTTATTGCTCAACTATTTCAAGATTGCGTATAAATAATGGGGTTCACTTCATTGCTCTGTCCCCATGATTCTTTTGTAATTTGATACCGTGTCACTTATTTTGCATGGTATAGTCTATGTATAATGTACCAGATTTAATATTTCTAATTTTATATGATTTATCATATATAAGGAATAGCAACGGATTTCTATGAGTTTTTGTCGTATTTATGTATAAAGTAGATTCATATAGGGAATTACCAATTCTTTCAATTCTAATCGAATAGGTAAGGCCTCCCATTTCGTCATTAAATATTCTTTTTGTAAGAATTTCCTTGTTTGACATAAATAATTCGTTATAACCATTCATCTTCAAATAATAGTCATTATTCCTTTTTACAAATACCCAATTTCTTTTATCGTTAACCTCTCCTAAAAAGATAGTTGAATCTGCAGTGTATTTATATTTCTTAAACTTGTATTTCTCTGTGATAATGATTGAGTCATTTTGATATTTAACATGAAAATATTCCGCACTAACATTAGGGTAAAAGTAATCTCCTTTTTCCTTTTTCTGTGTCTCTTCGCAAGAATGCATCGCGAAAAGCACGATTAATAAGATAACAAATTTACTTATATTCTTTTTCGTAATCATGGGAACAGAATGTAGATTTGGGGTTATGACTTGGCTTCATTGTTGTCATTACGTTTTACGGTTCTGCCTGCAAAGGTAATCACTTTCCCTGAATCTTCCAAGCTTTTCGTGAAGGAATCAAAATCATTGCCCAATGATTCATCGATTTTTGCTTGAAAAGGGTGGAAATGCCACAAGACCTCCCCAGGTACCATAATCGCTGGGAGCACCTCTAAACAAAGGCACTTCAGAGTGGTACCTCTTTTTTTAGGAGGTACCCAAGAGGTACCCAAGACCTACCCTGAATGAATGAAACCATAAGGACAATCACAGCAAAACGCCAATAAAACAGGGTTCACATTCACGCGCAAACAATTGATATACTGTGCCGTAAGTGTGAACCCTGTTTGCTGTAGAGAAATCAAAAAAGCTGTTCCCTCTATGTGATTGATTCTGTCCCTGCGGTTGCTTTCTAGAAAACTGCAGCGCAAGCCTTTCTGATGTCAAACAACTTTGCCATTAAAGGCTTCTTCTGTCTGGCAACGGACATATTGTAGCGTGACTGCATATTGATAAGCAATTCAGGATTGATGCCAAGTGCGGCTTCCATCATTAACGCAAAGTCTGTTGTTACAGGACGCTTTCCATTCAAAATCTCATTTAGCTGTGTATAAGGAACGTTCAACACTTCAGAGAATTTCTTCTGAGAGATTCCCCTTGCTTCCAACTCTTCTTTTAATACATCTCCAGGATGTGTCGTTATTCTGTTCATTCTTCTGTCCTCCTTCTATTGATAATGATTTGTAATATCAGTTACAGTGCAAATCGTGATGACTTTCTCTGTACCCTCTTTTCTGATTTTAAACTCAAGGCGATAGTGGTAATCAATCCTTATGGAATAAAAGCCATTATCAAGTGCCTCAAAGTTGAGAGAATTGAACACAAAAAGATCTTCGATACGTGTTGCCGCCATCAGCGTATCAATACGCTTCTGGTATTTCGTTACGACGGCTTTTTGAAAGCGGTATTTCTTGTTCTTACACTTCCCGTCGTTATAGAGCTCTTCGAGATAGTCTTTTTCGTATTCTATGTACATCGCTCACTAATTTGTGTGCAAAGATAATACATTTCTCAGAAATTCACAAATTTAGTGAAGACTTTTTGCTGTAGGGGAATCAGTATGTCCCGCTGTGCCTCTTATTTATCATGCATGCATGAAACTATTTTGCCTGTTTTCTTGTCAATAAGCAAATAGAAATTTCCTTTCCAATGTTTATGCTTATTACGTGGTTTTGATGTTCCAGAAACCATCCATAGACTATCATTAACAGCAGAAACGTAATAAGGTTGTTCCATTTTGGCAATTTTCTTGCCATAGAGATTTGCGACATAAATATATGCTATCATTGTGGCAGACTCTGCATTGTTAACAATACAAATTTGGTTCATTGACGGGTTTTCAAGAAACCAGAAATCTTTATCATTGATTGCTTTCTTTTCTACAAAAGAACAGCTATTCTTTACTGTTCTCTTCTTTGCTTTTTGTGCAAATGTGACATCTATACATATACACAAGCAACAAATTATTACTAATAACTTACTTTTGTCCATAATACTGTTTAATATCATCTGTTTTATTTTTGTCACTAGCATCTTTAGGCATTTCTGCACAATCAGCGGGACAATCAGCGGGACAGTTCAATCAGAGGTCCCTTTGATTGTCCCGAAATCTGATTTTTCAATCAAAAGCCTCTTACCTTTGATTGAAGGTTTTTGATTTCCTTTATTGTCATTTGAATGTGCATTCGATTTTATTGAAATATTGATGGGGATCCATTGAGAAGGATTATTTTTAGGTATATCCCAAGTTATTTCTTTGGTAAGGATTTCTTGAATAATGGAAATAATATGTGCAGGAACATCCTTGCGTCCTTCTTTTCGATTTTTCGTAAAACGAGTGGAAAGGGTCTTGCCACCTTCACCGACATAGCAAAATACTGTAAAAGACAGATCTTCATCTATTATTACATCTTTATAGATACGCTCAGCCTGACTACTCAGATACTTCGAGACTTTTTCTATACTATGACTAGGATCCCATAAGTCTATTTTCGTTTTATTTCGTGTGGGTGAGGTCGCAACAAGAGAATCTATAGCAGCCATCAATGAAGGAGTCGTATAATAGTAAGTTGAGCCTATTTTTGTAATAATACACCCAAGACAACAAGACTGGACTACATTTCCAGAATGATAAAAATCAAGTTTACATCGCGTATCTTCGCCTCCCCTCTGTGCAATCTTTAGGTTGTCCAGTTCGGCAAGCAATTGAGACATTGTATTCGCATTATTCTTTGTAACTATCTGATATTCAAAACTTCTTTCAAAGTTAGTACAATCTATTCCAATATCCGTAATGATATTCCACGAAACATATTTTATAACTACGCTATCAACATCCTGTTCCCGAATAGATGCAGATATTGACAATGCGAATGCTACAAATATTGTTAATATTATAATTCTCATGTTATTCTATTATTTATTATTGGGAGTAATTGTGACTTCCACGGCAATCAGAAGGGACTCTAATTTTGCGCTCGATATAGATTATCAGTGAAGAATTTGCTTAATCCCGGCCAATTCCCTACCTTTGTTGTTAAAAGGAGGAAAAGGCCGAC
>CADCAG010000026.1 GCA_902799355.1 uncultured Bacteroidales bacterium | reverse complement strand
AGGTTGGCACCACGGAACATCTGGCAGGCGTACTGCCAATGGGGTGACAACGGGCCGTCGGCCTGAAACTCAACGGCAAGGACAAGACTCTGAGAGTTCTCTATCTGCCTGATGTTCATACTCTGGACGCTGACAGTCTCAGCACCCAACTTGTCAGCTATCTCCTCAGCAATAGCCTGACAGCTGTCGTACACGACAACAATCGATTCATGTTTCATATCCACAAAAATTTAAAAGTGCGCCAGCCAACACCATACATCGTGGTGCAGCGGCATTTTAACCGAAAAAGGCTGGTCTTCAGACTTTCCTCCACTCCCAAGCGCCTTCTCGAGCAAATACTCAATGGCGTTTATGCTTAGGAGCCATAATGGAGTTCACTGCTGCGGGACAGTCGGAGATTCTCACTCACATTCCCAATTAAGCACAGCTAAGTGCACCTTTACGGGTGACTCTTTTCAGAATCACGATGCAAAGTTACTACTTTTTCATGAAAGTTCGTGCGTTTTTTCTAATCTTTTTTCGTATCTTTTCCCTGCAATATTGCAATCATACTAAACATACTAAAACAAATACGATTATGAGGGCCCTGCTGATGTCATCCTATTCACCTGGTGTCTATGATGGTGCCACTGCTGAATTCCGCGACATCTGCAACTACAGTAAATCACTTTGTAATACGCAGTTTGTATTCATGTGTTTTTACCTTATTTATATTCAAACCAATCAAAATCGGCAAATCCATTCGTGCTTTCACCCTGTGCAAAGACGCCGAGCATCACACCTGTAAATCCACCGATTACCTCTGTCGAGAGATAACGGAAATCCATCTTTGCCAATGTCTCGAAGGTCTTGCCGTCGTCCGACACTTGCAGGTAGTAATAGGCGCCATCCGAACTGATACGCAGGTATGCCTTCTTGCCTTTGAGTTTCTTCTCCTTTGCTGAATGCGCAAGTTCTCCCAGGCGGATATTGGGTCGTACAACGAGACTGCCGTTTTTCTTTTCCACCATCACATCATAATGATTGAGCGGTGCTGCATAGGCAGTAATACCTGCCTGCATGCCTTCATTCAGGTGAGAGGCATCTAATAATGTGGTGGAGGTAAAACGCTTCTCTGTCTGTCTGCGAACGACAAGGGTTGGAGAGGTGGCTTTGTCAATTGTGGTAGTTGTCGGTTTCAGTCTGAGCCAGCCTTTTCGTTCTGTCAGTGAGTAGCGTGACAGTTCGGGATTACCGATACTATGCCATCCCATCGCGAGTCCCAGAGAGGCGTAACTGTCAGCGGGTACATTGCGTTTCACGAAGTTGAACTCCTCGCGAATAGGATCGGCAGGCATCTGCACTTGTGGCAACGTTCGGCAATCCATGTCGATCTGAATGGTACCGTTTCCGTTCACCACCGGCCATGCGTTCTTGTCCCAGCGCACAGGAGCAAGCATGGTCTCTCGTCCCATCACATGGAGCAGATAGCCACTTGTACGATATCCCAAGCATATCATCCACCAGGTAGAATCAGGGGCTTGTACCAGGTCGGCATGCCCCAGTCCTTGTATCTCACTTCCTTGCATCTCCATATTGAAATGCGAGAGGATGGGGTTGGCACGATTAGGCTCGTAAGGGCCGAAGAGGTTCTTGCTGCGAAGTATGTTGACGTGATGTCCCTGCTCGGTACCGCCCTCTGCCAGCATCAGATAATAATAACCATCCTTTTTGTAAATATGTGGGCCTTCTGGATATCTTCCCCCCAGGCCTGTGCCTAAATGGTGTATTTCACCCAACTGCTTGCCTGTTTCCACGTCAATCTCACAAATGTTGATGTCGCCCTCCTTCCATAGGAAATAACACTTTTCACCTTCAAAGTAGAGTGTCGGGTCGCAACTGCCAATGGCGAAATCTATGACGATAGGTTCCGACCATTCGCCAGCAGGATTATCTGTCCAAACATAGAAATGGCGACGTGACGGGAATACAGTAGTCACCATATACAGCCGTCCGTTATGCTCACGAATGGTAGTTGCGTAGACACCGGCATTTGTCCATCCGAGTTCAGGGTTTGCTTGGGAGTAAAGTCCTGACAGGTCAAGTTGCGAAGGACGTGTCAGACAGTTGCCAATCTGCTCCCAATGTATAAGGTCTTTACTATGGAATACTGGTACACCAGGGAAGTATTGGAAGGTACTGTTCACCAGGTAGAAGTCATCGCCGACACGACAGACACTTGGGTCGGCATGAAAACCTGGAAGTACAGGGTTTTTATATCCTTGTGCAGATGCTCCGATGAAAAGGATGAGCATACTGATGACTGATATCATTTTTTTCATGTTTTTTTTTCATTTATTTATTAAATATGGCTGCAAATATACAAAAAAATGAGGAATAATGACTATCTTTGCAAACAAAATCTGTGAAATAAATTTCCTGCCCCGAGCGAAGAAACTAAAACAATTATTATAACAGAGCTAAAATAGACGATTATGAAAAGAATGATTCTAAGCCTTATGGCAATGGTTTGTGTGCTGACCCTTTCAGCCCAGAGTATCTATGATTTCAAGGTGACGGACGTGTATTGAAACGCTATGAGCCAACGGATAAGATGACCGACATCGAGGCAGACATCTGTCTGGAGGTGAATCCTGTTCTGAGCAGTATCATGGCTCGTCGCTCTATCCGCAAGTACCTTGATAAGCCTGTGGAGCATGAGAAACTGGAAGTTATAGTGAAGTGTGGCATCAATGCGCCCAGCGGTATGAACCGTCAGCCGTGGGTTGTCCGTGTGGTGGAAGACTGGTTATATTCATCGAGTATGAGGTAAACACCTGGCTAGGTGTTTACCTCATATGTTTTGTGTGGATTTTATCAACTGAGCAGCTCGTAATTGAATTCGTTCGGAAAATTGCAAATATATTTGCATTTTCGCTTACTTATTTGTACCTTTGCATCTGCTTAACAATGATGACGGAATGAAACGAATGGTAATGAGCCTCTTGATGGGGCTGATAGTGCTGGCTGTACAGGGACAAATTGTGAATCCTGTACACTTCTCTTCGCAACTGAAAATGCTGAAAGGTAATGAAGGCGAGATTGTTTTTAGTGCAACCATAGACGATGGCTGGCATGTCTATTCTACGGACATGGGTAACGATGGTCCTATCTCTGCCACGTTCAATGTGGAGAAGATGGAGGGCGTCGAGACCGTTGGCAAGTTGCAGCCTCGTGGTCAGGTAACGAAGCAGTACGACAAGATGTTCGGTATGGAGCTGCGCTTCTTCGAGAAGAAGGCACAGTTTGTGCAGAAAGTTCGTTTCACCCAATCGCACTATCTCATTGACTGCTACCTGGAATACGGTGCCTGCAACGACGAGATGTGTATGCCTCCCACGGAAGTGGCATTTAAAGCCTCCTCCAACCTCCCCCTAAAGGGAGAGGCTAAAGAAGCCGCAGAAAATGGTAAGCAACCTGACCCGCTTGTGAAGAAGGAGGAAACGATGGAGGTTACTGCAGATACCGTAGCACTCATAGAGATTCCCACTGAAGATACTACTGCTGTGGATTCTGCCATAGTAGATTCTGCAACCGTAACTCCCGTCCCTTTGGAGGGGATGGGGGAGGCTTCTTCCCTTCTCTATATCCTGCTGATGGGATTCGTCGGTGGATTGCTGGCAGTCTTGATGCCCTGCATCTGGCCCATCATTCCCATGACTGTGAGCTTCTTCCTGAAGCGTGCCAAGACAGACCGTAAGAAAGGACTGCGCGACGCGCTGACCTACGGACTGAGCATCGTCGTGATATACCTGGCATTGGGGCTGATTGTCACCCTGCTCTTTGGCTCAGACACGCTGAATGCCATGTCGACCAATGCCGTATTCAACGTGTTCCTATTTATATTGCTCGTGGTCTTCGCCCTGTCGTTCTTCGGATGGTTCGAAATCAAGTTGCCCAGTCGCTGGGCTGATGCCGTTGACGATAAGGCCACATCGACCAGCGGCTATATCAGCATCTTCCTGATGGCCTTCACGCTGGTGTTGGTGTCGTTCTCTTGTACGGCCCCCATTATCGGACTGCTGTTGGTAGAGACGGCCACCACAGGCAACTGGCTGGCACCTGCCCTGGGTATGCTGGGCTTTGCCGTCGCATTGGCGCTGCCCTTTACGCTCTTTGCCCTGTTCCCCTCATGGTTGCAACAGGCGCCGAAGTCAGGTTCGTGGATGAACACGCTGAAGGTGGTGCTGGGATTTATCGAGTTGGCCTTTGCCCTGAAGTTCCTGAGCGTGGCCGATCTGGCCTATGGCTGGCATATACTGGACCGCGAGGTGTTCCTCTCGCTGTGGATTGTTATCTTCGGACTGCTGGGCGCCTACCTCTGTGGCTGGCTGAAGTTCCAGACCGACGAGATAGGTGGTGAACTGAACAAACCCATGCCCGTCGCCTGCATCATGGGCGGACTGGTGTCGCTGGCCTTTGCCGTCTATATGATTCCTGGCTTGTGGGGTGCTCCCTGTAAAGCTGTCAGTGCCTTCGCTCCCCCTATGTATACCCAGGACTTCAATCTGAACAGTAAGGTGGTGGAAGCCCGCTTCCGCGACTATGACGAGGCACTGGCAGCTGCCAAGAGAGAGAATAAACCGATACTCGTTGACTTCACCGGCTTTGGCTGCGTGAACTGTCGAAAGATGGAGGCTGCCGTGTGGACTGATCCGCAGGTGGCCGATATGCTGATGAACGACTATGTGCTTGTGTCGCTCTATGTGGACGACAAGACACCGTTGGCAGAACCCGTAGAGGTGGCTGACGGACAGGGTGGCACCCGCACGCTGCGTACCATCGGTGCCAAGTGGAGCGAGCTGCAACGTAGCCGTTTCGGTACCAATGCGCAACCCTACTATGTCATCCTCGACAGCGATGGTAAGCAACTGGCGCCCGGCCGTGGCTATGACGAGGATGTGGCCGCCTTTGTAAAATTCCTAAAACGATAACCAAACTACTAATGATATGATAATGAAGAAATTTTTGGCGATTAGCTGTTGGCTGTTGGCTGTTGGTCTGACAGTCTCAGCACAGCCTCGACAGGAAGTGCTGCTCAGTGATGGCTGGCAGTTTTCGCGCGACAAACAAACGTGGGAGCAGGTGCGCATCCCTCACGACTGGGCCATTGCAGGACCGTTCGACAAGAAGTGGGACCTGCAGAAGGTGGCCATCACGCAGAATGGTGAGACAGAACCTACAGAGAAAAGTGGACGCAGTGGTGCCCTGCCCTGGATAGGCGAGGGCCACTACAAGCGCACGCTGACCATTCCCGCAGGGTTCACGGGACATGCTGAACTGCTGTTTGATGGCGCCATGTCGGAACCTACGGTCTTTGTCAATGGGCAGAAGGCGGGCTACTGGGCCTATGGCTACAACACGTTCCGTGTGGATGTAACCCCGTTTGTGAAGCCTGGCGACAACCTGTTGGAGGTGGACCTGCAGAACAAGGAGGAGAGCTCGCGCTGGTATCCTGGTGCTGGCATCTATCGTCCAGTAACGCTCATCCTCACGCCTGAGGAGACGCGCATCGACGACTGGGGACTGACCACCACCACGATACTGAACTGGAAAGAGGTCAACGGCAAGAGTCTCAGCAGATTTACTGTTGAGGTACCTGTCATCAATCCTACAGGCAAACCTATCGTCTCGATGAGACTCGTTGGTCCTGACGGCGAGCAGATAACCAGTAGTGCACTACCATTAACGGGCAACAAGGCCATCGGTGCCTTTATGAGTCGTCAGTTTAAACTGTGGACCCCTGAGACACCTTATTTATATAAGCTGCATGTGACGCTCTTTGACGGCAAGCCCGATAAGGACCGCAAGATATACGATGACTTCGGCAAGGTTATTGACCAGAAGACCTTTACGGTAGGTATCCGCACTGTCCGCGTGTCGAAAGAGAAAGGCTTTGAGCTGAATGGCGTGTCGCGCAAAATTAAGGGCGTCTGTCTGCACCACGACCTCGGACCCTTGGGCGCAGCAGTCAACAAAGCAGCCCTGATTCGCCAGATAAAGATGATGAAAGCGATGGGGTGCGACGCTATCCGTACCTCGCATAATATGCCCAGTCAGATGCAGATGGACATCTGCGACTCGCTGGGAATGATGGTGATGGCGGAGTCGTTCGACATGTGGATATATCCTAAGTGCAAGAACGGCTATGCACGTTTCTTCGAGGAGTGGGCAGAGAAGGATATTACCAACCTCGTGAAGGCAAACCGTAACCACCCCAGCATCGTGATGTGGTCTATCGGTAACGAGATTCCTGAACAGTGGAGCGAGGAGGGACGTTTGTGGACCATCCGTCTGCAGGCCCTCTGCAACACGCTAGACCCCACACGTCCTGTCACACAGGGCTTGGACAATCCCGACGGCGCCATCAATGGTGGCGTGGCACAGGCGATGAACGTGCCAGGATTCAACTACCGACTGCACCGCTATGCCGACGGCATCAAGCGCCTGCCGCAAGGTTTCCTGCTGGGTTCAGAAACCACGTCAACCGTCTCGTCGCGTGGTGTGTACCACTTCCCTGCAGAGCCTAACAACAACGATGGCAAGTTCTCGTATGCTGGCAGCTACGATCCCAAAGCTATCGAGGGTACTGACGGCCAGTGCTCTGGCTACGACCTCGATTACTGTCCGTGGTCGAACCTGCCTGACGACGACTGGTGCTGGCAGGAAGACTATAAGTGGGTCATTGGCGAGTTTGTATGGACGGGCTATGACTATCTGGGCGAGCCGTCACCGTATGATGAATACTGGCCTTCACGCTCTAGCTACTTCGGCATCTGCGACTTGGCAGGACTGCCCAAGGACCGCTACTTCCTCTATCGTTCACATTGGAACAAGAACGAGCACACCATCCACCTGTTGCCGCACTGGACGTGGGGAAAGAGCAGGGTTGGAGAGGTGACGCCCGTCTATTGCTATACCGACTATCCCACTGCCGAGCTCTTTGTCAACGGCAAGAGCCAGGGCAAGATATCGAAGAACCCTGCTGAGCGACTGGATCGCTTCCGCCTGCGTTGGAACGAGGTGAAGTATGAGCCAGGAGAGGTGAAGGTGGTAGTCTATGACGCCAACGACAACAAGGTGGGTGAGAAGACCATGCGTACAGCAGGCAAACCCGCCCAGCTGAAACTCGACGTGTGGACACAGCACGACGAAGCCATGCTTAACGCAGATCATGAAGACCTTGCCTTTGTCACCGTTTCGCTGACTGATAAGCAGGGCACGCTGATTCCCGATGCTGACGACCAGCTGGACTTTGAGGTCACAGGTGCTGGCAGCTTTGAGGCTGTCTGCAATGGCGATGCTACCTCGCTGGAGTCGTTCAAGCAGCCTACGATGAAGCTGTTCCACGGACAACTCGTCGTGGTGGTGCGTAGCGCCCAGCAGGCAGGTAAACTGACGCTGACTGTCAAGGACAAACAGCGCAAGTTGAGCAAGAAGGTGACGTTAAACATTAAAGATTAAACATTAAAGATTAATATAAATCATTATGAAACCAACATTATTTCTTTTAGCAGCAGGCATGGGCAGCCGTTATGGCGGTCTGAAGCAGCTCGACGGTCTGGGCCCCAATGGCGAGACCATCATGGATTACAGTATCTACGATGCCATCCAGGCAGGATTCGGCAAGATAGTATGGGTTATCCGCAAGGATTTTGAGGAGCAGTTCCGCACGCAGATTCTCTCTAAGTACGAAGGTAAGGTACAGTGTGAGTTGTGCTTCCAGGCCCTCGATGCACTGCCCGCAGGTTTCTCTGTTCCCGAAGGCCGTCAGAAGCCTTGGGGTACCAACCACGCCGTGCTGATGGGTAAGGATGTGATTAAGGAACCCTTCTGCGTCATCAACTGCGACGACTTCTATGGTCGCGACTGCTTTATGCAGATTGGCAAGTTCCTGAGCAATCTGCCCGAAGGTGCCAAGAACCAGTATGCCATGGTGGGCTTCCGCGTCTGCAACACGCTGAGTGAAAACGGTAGCGTGGCCCGTGGCGTCTGCACCTACAACGACAAGCGCCATCTGACGGATGTCGTAGAGCGTACGGAGATTCTGCGCAAGGACGGCGTCATCCAGTTTAAGGACGAGCAGGGCGAGTGGCAGAAACTCGACGACAACACCCCTGTATCTATGAATGTATGGGGCTTCACTCCCGACTACTTCGAGTATTCTGAGGAGTATTTCAAGGAGTTCCTGAGCGACCCGAAGAACATGCAGAACCTGAAGGCAGAGTTCTTTATTCCGCTGATGGTCAACAAGCTCATCAATGACGGTACCGCTACCTGCGAGGTGCTCGATACCACCAGCAAGTGGTTTGGCGTGACCTATGCCGCTGACCGCGAGGCTACTGTGGAACGTATCCAGAAGCTGGTTGACGAGGGCGTATATCCCAACAAACTGTTCTAAGCCAATGCTGGAACCGATTATGACAGAAGGGGAGTGCAGCACGCTGCGCTCCCTCTTATCTCAATCAGAAACCATCGTATTGTGTTGCCATCAGAATGCTGACGGTGACGCCCTGGGTGCTGTACTGGGTATGGGCGAGGTGCTCCGCCAGATGGGTAAGGAACCCGTCATGGTGGCTCCCGACCAGTATCCCGACTACCTGCAGTGGCTACCCAATAGCGAGAAGATTGTGCGCTACGACAAGCGTCGCGACTATGTCGATATGGTGCTGAAGATTGCCGACCTCATCATCTGTCTGGACTTCAATACGTTGGCTCGTACCGACCAGATGGAGGCCGCACTCAGTGCGTCGCCTGCTAAGAAGGTGCTCATCGACCACCACCTTGACCCCGATGTCGATGCGGCATTGGTCGTATCACGTCCTGGAGCCTCGTCAACCTGTGAACTGGTGTTCCGTGTGGTATGGCAGTTGGGACTCTTCGAACAGCAGAGCAAGCACTTCGCCATTCCCATCTACTGTGGCATGATGACAGATACTGGTGGCTTCACCTATAACTCCTCCGACTGTGACATCTACTACATCATCTCGCAACTGCTCACCAAGCGCATCGACAAGGACAAGATATACCGCAACGTCTACCATAACTACTCAGTGCATCGTCTCCGCATGGTGGGTCACGTGCTGTGCAACTGTTTGGTTGTTGACGAACAACGGCATGCCGCCTTCTATACGCTGAATCGTGAAGACCAGAAGCGCTTCCATTTCGTGAAGGGCGACGCAGAGGGGCTGGTCAATATGCCTCTGCAGATCAAGGGCTTGAAGCTCAGCATCTCGCTGCGTGAAGATACGGAGAAGCAGGTGATATGGGTGTCGCTGCGCTCTGTCGATGACTTCCCTTGCAACGAGGTCGCCGCACGTTTCTTCAATGGCGGTGGCCATCTCAATGCCTCTGGCGGCAAGTTACAATGCACACTTGCCGAGGCTGTCGACGTTGTCAAACAGGCCTTTGTCGCCTTTGAGGATCGTCTGAGATAAGCAACCATAGATGCTTCACACATATATAATAATGAGAGTCGTAAAATTCTTTTATCTATTCAGCGTCGCCTGTGCACTTGCTGCGCTCACGGCATGTGGCAGCAAGGATGCGCAGGAGCAGGAGAACATTCCCGCTGCTACCGTTTACACCCACGTGGACAGTCTTGTCATCGGAGCAGGAATGATGGGCGATTTCGATCGCACCCTCGCCCTCTGCGACAGTCTCTCCAAAGCCGGCAAGCTCTCTGCCGTCCGTGCCGACAACTACAGGGGTATAGCATACGTCAGCATGGGACAGATGCAGAAGGCCGTCGAGTGTTTCAGTCGTGCCAGCGCTGATGACAATCCACCAGCCGAAGATTTCTGGGAGTACATCAATGCAGGTTCCAGTCTGGCCAATCTGCAGAATGCACAGCACAACCTCGACGGAGCCATCCGTACGGCGATGCACTTCATCCAAAGGCTGAAACAGCTGGATCACCCGCGTTGTTCACGGGAGTTGCACAACCTATACTTCTGTCTGGGCAACACACAGCTGAAACTGGCTCGTCCTGCTGATGCAGAAAAGAGTTTCGACGACGCTTTCCACTGGCTGCAGCTATGTATTAGCAACGATAGCACTGGCCATGAGATGCGAACTGCTATGCGCACCATAGAGAACATTGCCATTGCTCATTTCAACAATAAGCAAATCGATGAAGCCGAGACGTGGATCAACCGTGAGGACTCGCTGCTGACTATCTATAAGGCCAGTAAGGTGGCAGATTCTGTGGATGTAGACTTCCACCACGCACTCATCTCGTTACACCGTGCCCAGATCTGCCAGGAGCGCGGACAGCAAGCCGAGGCCTCTCGCTACTATAAGGACTATACCACCAGCTACTATGGCAAGAGCGCTGAAGGTCATATCATGAGTTGTGCCTATCTGATGTCTGCCAATCGCTATGATGAGGCTGCCTATAACTATTCTTTCCTTGATAACTTCATGGAAGAACGGAGCATAGAGTACGACCTGGAGACCATTGGCGATGAACTGTTGCCTAAGTTCCTTTCCAACTACTATGCAGGTCGTAAGGACTCTGCCCTGCAGATGGCAAAACGGATTGCCGAGGTCTACGACTCAGCGCTCGTCAGACAGAAGCGCAGCGATGCTGCCGAACTTGCCGTCGTCTACGACACACAAGGCAAGGAACGCCGTATAGCTGAAGAGCAAGCCCGTAACCGACTTACGGTGGCTATCAGCATTGCCGTTGGTATCGTGGCACTGTTAAGCATCATCTTTGCCGTCTATGTGTACAGTCAGTGGCGTGCCTCCAAGGAGAAAAACCGCATTCTTGCCCAGCAGATTACTGAAGCTGTGGAGTATAAGGAGAAATACCGACAGTGTCAGCATGACAAACAAAACCATCTGCAGTCAATCGCTGAAGAACAGGGAACAAAGAACACTGTCCAGGAGAACCAGAATGGCCGCGTGACTATCAGCATCTCCGACTATACCACGCTGAACGACGAACAACTTTTTCTCTGCCTGCGTGACCTGATAGAAAACGAGAAGTTGTTCTTGCAACCCGACTTCGGACGGCAGACACTTATCAGTCATACGGGGTTGTCGAAAGAACATATTGGTGCCGCCTTCGCACAGGGCAGCGACCGTAACTCACTGCCGGCATACGTCCGCGAGTTGCGCCTCGACTATGCCATCCGTCTGATGAACGACCAGCCCGAGATGAACATTGAGCAGATCAGCCTGGCCAGCGGCTTTACCAGTGCCGACACCTTTACGCGCAATTTCCGTGCTAAGTATGGTATGACGCCAACAGCTTATAAACAAACGAAAGACGGTATGTAACATCCGACAATCCGTCGTATTGTCCGACGCTTTGTCGGAACCATCCGACGATTTGTCTGAAACCATCCGACCATTTGTCCGTGCTCTTGTGAGTACGGACTTTTTTATATACTTTTGCAGTGTCAAAACAATAAAAGACTGTTGAGATGGAAATAACAACTCTGATGATTCTGATGGCCTTCGCGCTAGTGATTCTCGCCATGGTGGTGGGAGTGCTGGTGTTATGCCTGTTCCACAAGAACGACGAAATCAAGGAGAAAAACAATGTTATCGTCCGCGAGATTCGTCGCAATCAGGAACTCATTGACAGAGCCGTACATCACGGCATCAATCGTGCAGCCATGCTGTCGGGCATGATGATACCTCTTTTAATATGCGCAGGCATGTTCCTTCCTTGTACGACAGTGAATGCTGTATCTACACAAGACCCTTTCTTTACCAATAAAATATGTATTAACCTAATGAAGTTGAACTTCAACTATGATGCTACTACTGATCTGCTGAAGCGCTACCCCCACAACTTCGACGAGCTGACGGAAACAACAGAACTGTCGGAGTCGGGGGAGCTGAAGCTTCAGGATGTGACTACTTTTGAAACTTTTTACCATAACGCCCTTCGAGGAATATAACTAGATAATGACTATGATTGTGACTGACAATGTGAAAAGACTTCTTCTGTTTATGGTGGCAGCTATGCTGCTTATGAGCTTCATCACCATAACGTTGACATCGTATCCGCCAGAGAACGACAGTCCTTTGGCTAAAGATGTCAGAAGAACTGAGGCTTCCCTCCGAGGAATAAGATAGATAGATTATTAATTGTGTGCAGAAACTTTTTTACCTTCCTTGAGCAATTCCCAAGTCTCAGGTGACAGGATGGAACGATAGGTGGTCTCTTTACCAAAGTGCATCTTACGTATGCGCTCCGCCCGTTCCCTGCTGTCGGCATGATCGGTCAGATACGACAAGATGCCGTAACTCTCAAACGACTCCAGTGTATTGGCCATCTCCATGGGATCCAGATGCATGGCATAGAGATAGCGTGCTCCCTGTTCGTCGGCCTGGTCTTCTTTGGCCCGTGTGATGGAGTTGCTAATCATGTCGCTGGTCAGGTTGATGAGTCCTTCGGTATTGCCGTTGCCAGTAAGCAGGATCAGCAGCATCTGGAAGATGGCTTTTTGACGAATGGCTGACTGGATATGACCCAGTTCGAGGTGAGCGACCTCGTGACCGATGACCGCACAGAGCTGTGCCTCGTTGTCCATTTTCTCAATCAGTCCGGTATTCACTATGATGTGTCTTCCTACGGTGGCATAGGCATTGACCTCTGAATTCTTGCTGACCACCACATGGATGCTGGCGGTATCGATGCCGTTGGCCTTGCACATCTCGTTGACCAAGGTGTCAATGGGAAGGCGCACATGGTCGCTCTTCACCTCGTTTACTCCCATATATGTCAAGTCCCACACCCATTCAGACAGCTTGTCGCCCACAATAGTGGGGGTGAGATGAAGCATTTTCATCCAGTCAACCTGTAGCGTCAGGAAGAGGACGCTGAAAAACAGCACGGCCGAAACGAGGCATTCTTTGAAAATCTTTGTCATCTCTTACAAATCTTGTCGGTGATAGTGCTGTAAAGATACCAGCGGTGTATCTCGCCCTTGCGAGTACGTACCGCAGAGCGAACGGTCTCTACGAAGTCGTAGATGTTATAAAGGTTGACGGTAATGAAATAGGCGATATACCCTGAGGAGAGGTCGGTGAAGCAGAACAGGATTCTGACAGTCCACCAGAACAGGATGTTGTTCATGATGAACAGAGGCACTTGAGAAACCAGCGCCTGGATGGCGTTCCACCTGACATAGAAGGTGCCACGTCGCGACATCAGATAGAAGATGCCTGTGGCTGCCAGGTTGATGATTGGCATGGGTAGCCCAATCATGACGGCTACCAACGACATGACATAGCAGCTGGAGGCACGCTCCTTCTCGTCCTCATGAGGCACGACGTCCTCGATGCGTTGAGAGCGGTCGTCTATGTGTATTTCACCAAATTCCATATCCAATTCATCAATATGACCACGATACCTGTTACGGCGTATGGCCAGCGTTGTAGTCTTTGTTCTATAGCCTGATAAGCATGGAGGAAGGAAGACGACCCTCGCAGGAGGTCGGCGACAATCCAGAGGGGTACCACTACCATCAATGCTGCCAGTAGCAGGCCTAATGGATTGTAGTAGAGTGATGCCAGCCATTCACCATGAAAGGCGGCATGCACAGCACGGGTGTTGCCGCACGACGGACACGGTATGTGGAAGAGATATCTGAACCAACAACCGCCCCAATTTCCTAACAGACCACTATTATTATGGGCAAACAACCACAGGTAGCCGCATGCCGATAATAATAGTAGTAGAGTGTATAGTCGTCCTCTGCTAAGCCTCATCCATTAGATGACAGACATCAGGCGAAACAGGTTCTTCTCGCGAGTGGCACCCATGATGAGGAACCAGTCGATGATTTGCCAGATTCCCAAGCCACCGCAAGTAAGCAACTTGCCAATGCCCAGGCCTGTATCACCGATATAGAAGCGGTCAATACCCAATTCACCAATAAGAATACTGAGAATAAGGGCAATAGTGGGGTCCTTGAACTGAAGGGCGTGGAGCAAACCCTCTTTGCTTTCATCAGCAGCGAGCAGACGCTCACGGATGAAAAGAATTTGCGACTCAGGGAAATACTTGTTGTTCACCATCATGAACATGTCGACCTTTTGCTGTTCCATTTTTTTTGTTTGTTTATGATAAAAAAAGTTAGTTGACAGAATGTTTCTGCAAAGGTATGTAAAAAAAATCTACGATGCAAATAATATACTAAAAAACTATACGTATTTTCAGTAATATTTAGTACCTTTGTGCCCGAATTAGATATAAGTAGACGAAAAAATGAAGAAATATTCCTATATCATTGCTTTGTTGCTGGCTGTGGTGATGCTCGCTGGTTGCGAGAAGTATGAGACCTACTCGGACATGAAGAAGAAAGAGCAGGAAGCTATTCAGCGCTTTATCCAAGAACAGGGCATTCAGGTGATTGACCAGACAACCTTCGAGGCACAAGGTAATAAGACGGACTTGGCCAAGAACCAGTTTGTGAAGTTCACCCGTAACGGTGTCTATATGCAGATTGTCCGTGAGGGGTGTGGCAATAAGCTGGAAGAAGAGAAGACGGTGAATGTGCTGTGCCGTTTTATGGAGCAGAATATCAAGACTGGCGATGTCGTGGTACGCAACGATGTGCATGCTTCTATGTCGTCGTTGGGATCAAATATTGACGTCTCGCAGTTTCTTGACAAGATGAGCGTGTTGCGCAATGGTACAACGATTACAGCATCGTTTGTCTCGGGCATGATGTACCGCTATCATGGTTCCGCATCGGTACCTGGTGGCTGGCTCGTCCCTCTGAATTATGTGAAGATTGGTCGTCCGGAAAATGATGGCGAGGAGACTGCCAAGGTGCGCCTGATTGTTCCCCATTCACAGGGTACCGCTGATGCTTCATCGAGTGTGATACCTTGCTATTATGAGTTGACCTATCAGAGAGAGCGCTGATTTGATTGTTGATTATTGAACCTTGATATAATTTCACTATGACATTGATTAAATCTATTTCCGGCATCCGCGGTACTATTGGCGGACGCACGGGTGATACGCTGAATCCACTGGATATCGTAAAGTTTACCACAGCCTACGCTACTTTTATCCCCCGCAAGACGGGTAGGATAGTGGTTGGACGTGATGGACGTCTCTCTGGCCATATGGTTCGTGACGTAGTATGCGGAACATTAGTTGGTATGGGCTTCGACGTGCTGGATATCGGCTATGCTTCTACACCGACAACTGAGTTGGCTGTTCGTATGAGTGGCGCTGACGGTGGTATTATTATTACTGCTTCACACAACCCACGCCAGTGGAACGCCCTGAAGTTGTTGAATAGCGAGGGTGAGTTCCTGACAGCTGCCGACGGTGCTGAGGTTTTGGCTATTGCTGAGAAGGAAGACTTCCAGTATGCTGAAGTTGATAATCTGGGACATGTCACTGTCGATGACTCGTTTGACGATCGTCATGTGCAGGCAGTCCTTGACCTGAAGCTGGTGGATGCTGAGGCTATCAAGAAGGCAGGCTTCAAGGTATGTGTTGACAGCATCAACTCAGTGGGTGGTCTTGTCCTGCCGAAGCTGCTC
This sequence comes from uncultured Bacteroidales bacterium, assembly GCA_902799355.1. Lineage (GTDB taxonomy): Bacteria > Bacteroidota > Bacteroidia > Bacteroidales > Bacteroidaceae > Prevotella. The sequence continues at coordinate 52,704 of CADCAG010000026.1, read as the reverse complement.
GATAAGCTGGGTGTCAGCTATAAGTTCCTGAATGGTGAGGTGACGGGCGACTTTGCCCATAATCCTGAGCCTCTGGAGAAGAACTTGCAGGGCATCATGGATGAGATGAAGACTGGTAAGTATGACCTGGGTATCGTCGTTGACCCCGATGTAGACCGTCTGGCTTTTATCTGTGAGGATGGAAAGATGTTTGGCGAGGAGTATACACTGGTTAGCGTGGCCGACTATGTGCTATCGCAGACCAAGGGTAATACCGTCAGCAATCTCTCGTCGACGCGAGCTTTGCGTGATGTCACTGAGAAACATGGTGGCACGTATGCCGCTGCTGCTGTCGGTGAGGTTAATGTCACCACCAAGATGAAGGAAGTGAATGCCGTTATCGGTGGTGAAGGCAATGGTGGTGTCATCTATCCTGAGAGCCACTACGGACGTGACGCCTTGGTAGGTATCGCCTTGTTCCTGACATCGTTAGCCAAGAAGGGTGGTACGGTGAGTGAGTTGCGCAAGACCTTCCCAGAGTACCAGATTGCCAAGAACCGCATCGACCTGACGCCAGAGACTGACGTCGACGCTATCCTGGTAAAGGTTAAGGAGATGTTTGCTCAAGATACTACGGCACAGGTTAACGACATTGATGGCGTGAAGATTGACTTCCCCGACCGTTGGGTACACCTGCGTAAGTCGAATACGGAGCCCATTATCCGTGTCTATAGCGAGGCACAGACCATGGAGATGGCCGACGAGCTGGGCAAGAAGCTCATGAAGGTTGTCTACGACATGCAATAAAATAAAAACTCCCGCAAGTAGCGCTTGCGGGAGTTTTCTTTATTTCTCGCGGTTCTCGGCATCGATAGCCTTGATCTTCTCGCGAACCAGCTGTACCTCATCCTTCAGCTTCTGTACCTTGCGGTTCATCTCGTCGATGAGGCTGTTGCCCTTCTTCGAAGAAGCATTGAGGAAACCGAGGTTGTTCTCGTACGTCTGTACCTCATTCTTCAGCTGCTCATATTGACGCATCAGACGGGCACGCTCGTTGTCCAAGGCGTTCTCACCACGCTCAGCAACCTGCTTGATGGTGTCCTTGAACTTCGATAGACGACGCTTGGCGACGCTGATATTCAGTTCTTTATAGAGTTTGTCGAGTACGGTGTGATACTCTTCGTATAGCTTGTCCTTCTCTTTGAAAGGCACGTGACCTACAGCCTGATACTGCTCAACGAGCTGCTGCACCTTCTCCTGCAAACCTTCAGCCTTCTCTTCGGCAGCGGCTTTGAGCTGCTCGATGATGCTACGCTTCTTCTCCAGATTCTCACGCTCATCGCTACGGGTGTTGGCACCAGCAGCGTTGCGGGCCTCGAAGAACTTGTTGCAGGCAGCAAGGAACTCCTCCCACAGCTGGTCGCCCAACTTCTTGGGAACCATGCCGATGGTCTTCCACTCCTTCTGCAGGTTGATAAGCTTGTCGCTGGTAGACTTCCAGTCAGTAGAGTCTTGCAGAGCTTTAGCCTTCTCAATGAGGGCACGCTTCTTGTCAGCATTCTCCTTGAAGGTGTCCTTCAAGCCACGGAAGTGTTCTGCCTTACGACCAAAGAAGTCGTCGCAGGCAGCACGGAAACGCTCGAAGATCTTGACGTTCATCTTCTGCGGAGCAAAGCCGATGGTCTTCCACTCTGCCTGCAGTTCGATAATCTCCTTGGTATGACGCTCCCAGTCGCCGCTGCCCTTGTTCTCCTCAGCAGCGATAGCCTCAACCTTCTCACAGAGGGCCGTCTTCTTGGCGAGATTGTCCTCCTCCTTGGCACGCAGATCTTCGAAGTGCTGCTGATGACGCTTGTTAATAACTGTCGAGGCAGCCTTGAAGCGGTTCCAGATCTCCTCACGCAGCTCACGGGCTACGGGACCTGTCTCGCGATATTCCTGATGCAGTTTCTGCAACTGGTGGAAGGCACTGATGACATCTGCTTCTTCAGCTAACTTCTCAGCAGCTTCGCAGAGCTTGGTCTTGATCTCCAGATTCTTCTTGAAGTCATATTCGCGAGCCTCGCTGTTCAGTTTCAGCAGGTCATAGAACTGCTCGACATACAACTGGTAGTTGCGCCACAGTTCGTTGGCCTTCTCAGCGGGCACGTTCTTGATTTCTTTCCACTCGTCCTGCAGGGCCTTGAAATCCTTGTATGATTTGTTGGCCTCCTCAGGAGATGTAATCATGGTCTTTATCTTCTCGATGATGGCGAGCTTCTTCTCCAGGTTGTCCTGCTTCTCTTGCTCCTGCTCGCGGAACAGCTTCTGACGCTTCTCCTTGATAATACCCATCTCGGCCTTGAAGGCTTCTTCTTCAGAGTCGGGCGTTATCTGGTATTGCTCTGGGTCGCCACCACCATCAAGATATTCCTTGAGGGCTGCTTCACGTTCGGCAATATGTAGCTTGTAGAAGACGGTTTTCAGGTAGTCGACCTCATCCTTCTGGGGAGCCTCGTCGCTGTGAGCTATCTCACGGACACGATCCAAGACTTCCTTTTTGGTGTCATACTGCTTACGTTCAACATTTTCTGTGACTTCTGCGCTTTCAGTGTTCTCCACAACGGCAGCTTCATTTACATTCTGCTCTTCTACGAGAGCGTTTTCTTGAGAGTCCATCATCATAAAAATTAGTTAATGATACGGTTAGTTCATACAAAATTAGGTTCGAGACTGCAAGCAGACTCGTCAACTTAGTGGGCAAAATTAGTAAATAATTCTGATACCACCTAATTTTTTTGCCGAAAAGTGTATTAAATAAGTCTTTTATGCCTGAAAATGAACCATGAGAGCACGGAAATCATGACACTAATGACAATAGCAACGATGAAACCCAGTGGACTGTTCTCCATACCGTTGACCAGATTCATGCCAAAGAATGATGCCACCAATGTGGGCAACATGAGGATAATAGTTACTGAGGTCAGCGTACGCATGATGGTATTCATGTTGTTGTTGATAATCGACTGATAGGTATCCATGGTCGACTCCAGAATGTTCGAATAGATGCTCGTCGTCTCACGGGCCTGTGTCATCTCAATGTTGACATCCTCAATGAGGTCAGCATCTAACTCGTCAATCTGCAGTTTGAACTTCAGTTTTGACAGCAGCGTCTCGTTACCGCGGATGGAAGTGTTGAAATAGGTCAGCGAGTCTTGCAGACGGCTGAGGCCAATCAGACTCTCGTTGTTCACCTCACGATCTAGGTTGCGCTTGGCCTTGTCGATGAGCATGGAGATCTGTTTCAGGCGCTTCAGATACCAGACGGCACTCGACAGGAACAAACGGAATATCATGTCGACATGGTCGGTGAATCCCACGCCACGCTTCTGCTGATACGATACGAAGTCAATCATCATGTTCGTCTCGTAGTAGCAAACGGTGATGGTTACATCGCGCTTATGGATAATACCTAAAGGCACTGTGGTATATGGTGTACGCGAGCGTACCTCTTTGACATAGGGTATACGCAGAATAATGAGCATCCATCCGTCGTCGTATTCATAACGGGCACGCTCATCTGTATCGCTGATGTCGGAGAGGAAGTAGTCGGGAATATTGAACTGCTCTTCCAGCAGCTGCTGGTCTTCCTCCGTTGGACACGTCACCTGTATCCAACAATTAGACTGCCACTCCTTGAGTTGGCTCAGTCCGCCTTGGGTGTTCCAATAGGTCTTCATTGTGCTAATCCTTCGATTAATTGACAATAGATAATTGACAGTTCTCATGGCAAGAGGATTAGCAGTCTTGCCATCCTCCAGCCTTACTCGTTATAAGTATCCGCCGGGTAATCGTCCATAATTATTATTGATTTTGAGTTTATCGGGTGCAAAGATAGGCAAAAATCGCAGATTTGCCAAACAAATCTGCGATTTTTTATTGAATTACTTCACGGGAACATCCTCGAGGGCCTTCTTCAGCAACTCCCAGAAGGGGGCAACCGTCTCGATGAGGGCACGCTCGGTAGTGGTGTGTGGTGACTTCATCGTAGGACCGAGAGAGACGACGTCGAGCCAGGGGTACTTGCCTAGGATGACAGAGCACTCCAGACCAGCATGGTCTACCTGGATAATACCGTCCTTGTCGAACAGCTCCTTGTATTCCTTTAATAAGAGGTGTAGAATCTCGCTGTCGGGGTTGGGGTCCCAGCCGCCATACGAGCCTGCAGTCTCTACCTTCATGCCAGCCATGGAGAAGCAGCTCTCCAACATGGTGACAACATACTCCTTCATGTCCTCGCGGCTTGAGCGTGCCAGAATCTTGATGCTAGCCTTGCCCTCACCGATGTTAATAATAGCGAGGTTAGAGCTGGTCTCTACGACGCTGGGGTAGGCGGGGATGAAGCGGATGACACCATCGTGACATGCGAAGATGGCGTCTACGATGTTGTCCTGTATCTCCACAGGAACTTCTTTCTTGGGAGTCTCTACCTCTTCTACGAGTACCTCGATGCCTTGTGGCTCGATGAGTTTGAACTCGTCGTTGAAGGTGTCCTGCCAGTCGCTGACAATCTCTTTCAGCGCAGCAATGTTCTCCTTGGGCAGAGTCAGTACAGCCTCGGCCTTGAAGGGGATGGCGTTGCGCATGTTACCACCGTTCCAGCTGGCCAGACGAGCCTCTGTCTCTGCGATGGCTTCGCGAACCACCTGTACCAACAGCTTGTTGGCATTGCCGCGACCTTCGTTGATTTCCAGACCAGAGTGTCCACCACGCAGGTTCTTCACGGTTACCTTTACGGCAGCATCGTCAGCATCAGTGTCTACTTCCTGATAGTCGAGGGTAGCGGTAACGTCGATACCACCAGCAGAGCCAATCACAAACTTTCCCCAGTGCTCTGAGTCGAGGTTCATCAGGATGTCACCCTCGAGCTCACCCTCTGGCAGTTCGTTGGCACCATACATGCCCGTCTCTTCGTCACGGGTGACGAGGGCATCGATGGGACCGTGCTTCAGTGTCTTGTCCTCCATGATGGCCATGATGGCAGCAACACCCAGTCCGTTGTCGGCACCCAGCGTAGTACCCTTGGCCTTTACCCACTCACCATCAATCCATGGCTCAATGGGGTCAGTCTCAAAGTTATGAGTAGACTCAGGAGTTTTCTGAGGTACCATATCCATGTGGGCCTGTAAGATGACGCCTTTGCGATTCTCCATACCAGGAGTAGCGGGCTTGCGGAAGTGGATATTTCCTGCGGGGTCTTTTACTGCATATACACCTGCCTGCTTGCCGAAGTCGAGCAGGAACTGTTGGATTTTCTCTAAGTGTCCACTGGGACGTGGCACCTGTGTGAGTGCATAGAAGTTCTTCCAGATGCACTGTGGGTTCAGATTCTGAATTTCGTTCATTGTCTTGTATGTAGTTTAAAGGTTATTGATAGGCAACATCATGACGAAACGGGCACCATCTGTGTATTTGGTGTCGAGAACGACATCACCACCCATACGGCGTGCTATAGAGCGGGCAATGGTCAGTCCGATACCTGTTCCGTCGTAATATTCGTCCAACTGTACAAACTCCTCGAAGATGCGGTTGGCTTCTTCTGGAGGTACACCGATACCAGTATCTTCTACGATGAAGAGCATGGCGTTGTCGACTGTCTGCAGGGTGAGCACCACCTTCTGCTTCTTGTCAGACTCTGCCACATTGGTTGTTGTCAGTGCCTCAGCGGGAGCCGTGAACTTACGGGCATTGTCAAGGATGAGCGACAACGCACGTGTGGCAGCTTCCTGATTGGTGGTCATATTGAGGGAAGCAGCCTGCTGTGACACCATCATGTCGAAGGTCAGGTGCTTGGCCTCTTCTATCTCCGACAGTCTGGCAGCTTCTTTGGCAATATCTACTGGCGATATGCTGTCCTTCTGTTCGATGACCGTCTTGCTGCGGGCATCTGACAGTTCCAGCATCTTGCTGACAAGACCTGCCAAGCGGTCTGTATTCTCTGTAATCTGCCTGTTAATCTCGTGGCGTGTCTCCCTGTCTATCTCCAGATTGGTGTTGGTCAGGATCTGTGTATAACCAGAGAGAATGTTCAGTGGTGTACGTATCTCGTGGGATATCTGTTGGATGAATTCACTCTTGATGCGTGACGACTCCTCTGCACGGGCATTGGCGACCTCCAGTTCGCGGTAGGCAGACTCCAGACGCATGGCAGCCTGATGGCGGAAATAGATGAAGAGGCTGAAGCCCAGAATGACGGCTAACAGCGTCAGCATGGTACCCAGATAGCGCTGGTGAGACAGGCTGGCTCTCTGTTCGGCAATCTCCGTCTCCTTTTGCTGCATGTCGTAGATGGTGGCCAACTCAATGGAAGCATTCTTACGCTCCAGCGTGACAGCGGTATCGAGGGCATTACAAATCCATGTGGCTACAAAGATGGCTGAGTCCATACGGTGTGCTCCTACGTTGGCACGGAACTTAGGTACCAGATAGGTGCGGATGTTGTCGAGCGTCATCTTCATGTCGTAGCGATTCAGCAACTGCTCCAGACCGTTATACTTGTCGGCAGCCTCGCTCCAGCGACGTGCGGCAATCAGATAGGTGCTACCCTCAATCTGACCTTCTGCTGTCTGTGCATAGTGGGTGCTCAGCGCCTGCTTATAGGCATTCTGCGCCTCTTCCTTCTGTCCCAGACATTGCAGTGTGTAGCCTTTATAGAAGTTCAGGCGTGCCCACTCCTTGTCAATAAATCCTAAGTCAGCCTTTGGCAATTTGCGGTATCGCTCCAACATGCTGTCCATACGGTTTACCCATTCGTAAGCTTCTTGAAAGCGGGCACTCTGTATGTAGGCGTTGATAATATTGACGATGCCAATGATAGCTGTGGTATACTCGCTGACGTCCTCATTGTCTTCTGTGACGAGCAGATACTGGCTGTAGGCGATGTTATAGTTCTTGGCGGCTTCTTCTTCCTGTCCCAGCTTCAGCTGGCAACTACCTACAAAGGTGTGCAGGTTAGCAAAGTCGCTATTGGATGTGAAGTCCTTCTCCTTCAAAAATGTCATGGCAGGTACTGCCACACGCATCGTGCCCTCGTAGTCGAACTTCATAAACAGCAGTCCAGCCAGTCGGTTGGCAGATTTCGCATAGTATTCTAGCTCGTCAGGCGTGTCGGCATCCTCATCGATGGCTTTTTTCCACTCGTTCTCCGCCATACGCATCTTGCGCTGTCGTGAGAAGACATAGCCACGCCAGTAGTGTGCCTTCAGGGGTGAGATGGCACCCGTACCCTCGTGCTTCTCTATCAATGACAAGATTTTGTCGTAGGCATGCTCTTTGTGGGCAACCTCTAGCAGACTGTCGGCCTCTGCCTTGGTGGTCTTTACGCTGTGGCTCTCCTTGCACGAGGTCAGCATCATCGAGGCTAAGAAGGCGATGAACAGGAGGAGGAACTTGAACTTATGAATCGACAACTTATGAATGGGAGAATGGCTCTTCACTTTCTTCTCATCAAGGACAGCCCTGTAGGTGGCCTTGGTGGCACCGTTAATCACAGAACCATACTTCTCGAGCGAATAGACGATATATCCGAAGATGCCGATGCCCAAAACCAGCAGCACTACGAACGGCCATTTCTCGTTGGGGAAGATGCCAGTAATCGCTACACTACCTATTCCGAAGAGAATGATCAGGTCGCAGCATACCTGCATCCATCTGACAAAGCTGCCTACGTTGCCCAGCGACATCTTCATCATGCGATAGCTCACCATGTTGTAGGTTCTATAGAACACGATAACGCCAAATACGCAGTAAGAAAAGAAGATGACGAACGACAGCAGGACGTAGAGTGGCGCATCTTTCCAGTTCAGCGCTACCGTCCAATAGGCAGTGACACCTATTATATATATAGCAATGTCGCGGATGGCCACTTTCTTGGTGACGTATGTGGGATTCAGCAGCGACGTGTATCCCCAACTGAAGCAGATGGCTCCAAAGTGGAAATAGGTGGCCGTCAGTGCCGATGCTGCTGTAGGCCAGCTCTCACGCCAATAGCAAAATGCATGGATGTTGTAACCAATGCCAAAGGCCATCAGCCAGACGATGGTCAGTATGCGCGTCGTACGGTAGGTAGGATATTTCGCATAGCGCCCTGTGTGTAGTGCTACGTAACCTGCCATGCCTATGTTAATGATGCCCGTTGCTATGAGGGCAATTCTGTATATCAGTTCTTCCATAATGGTTAATTGGTTTTCCTCGTTGTTGTGAAATTCAGTGCCAGCCACGCATAGATGCCTAAAACGACCACCAGCATGGTCTGTACGGTGTGTACGATGAGTACAAAGTAGAGGGCGTGCTCGTCAGCAACGCCATAGAGAATGAGCATGGTCTTCACGGCAAAGTGCCACGGACCGGCTCCGTTGGGGGTAGGGACGATGACGGCAATAGAGCCGACGATGAATGTTACCAGTGCACAGCCCAGACCCAGTCCTGCTGTGAAGTCGAAGCAGAAGAAGGTTAGGTAGTAGTGCAGGAAGTAGCTCAGCCAGATGCCTACCGTAAAGAAGATGAACAGTGGGATGTTCTTGACATCCTTCAGCGAGATGACACCCTGCCAGATGCCACTCAGCGTCGCTTTCACCTTATTATATATAGAGAGCTTGTGCAGCAGAAAGTGCAACAGTATCAGCATGGCCATGCCACAGATGGCTACTACCAGATAACCTGCCCACGAGAAACTATAGAGGATGTCGTGCAGGTTGGTACCCGTCTTATGGAAGAACGTGCCGAAAGTACTCATCTCCAGCAGGATGACGATCGCTGTGATGCCCATCACCAGTAGCGAGTCGATGGCGCGCTCCGTTACTACCGTGCCCAACGCCTTGGGAAACGAGATGCCGTCGCAACGTGTCAGCACGCCACAGCGTGTGAACTCACCCACACGGGGGATGAGTAGCGAGGCAGCATACGACAGGAAGATGGCATGGATGCTCGTCGACGTGCGTGGGTGCTCGCCCACAGGTTCCAGCGTCTGTCGCCAGCGCCATCCGCGGAACATCTGCGCCAGGATGCCGAAGGGGAACGACAGCAACATCCATGTCCAGTCCATCTCGTCGGTCATGACATGGAGTATCTGCTGCCAGTTCTCGCCACGATACATCCAGTAGAGTATCGCCGCGCCCAGCACCAGAGGCATTAATATCTTTAGTATAACACTACTCATTTTCATATTCGTCTGCAAAGATACAAAATATTTCTTTGATGCAAATCAATGAAACCCAGATATTGTTGATAGAGGTCAAAGAAAACGCTATTTTTGTACGAAAATGGTCATAAAGTGATGCAACATATCAAAAAAGTGCGTACCTTTGCCCTCGAAAAAGGAAAAAGATTAGGCCTAGCGAGGTAAAAAGAAAGTTTTTAGGATTAGCAATTTTAAAGATTAGGAAAGGGTAACATTATGATTTTAACAATGATTTCACTGGCCGTTGAGGCTGTAGCAGCCGCTGAGGCAATGTACATTTGCAAGAACGCAAAAGTACTTATTAAGTAAGAAAAGTAAGTTTGAGAGAAAATAATCAAGAGCCGCAGACGCGAGTCTGCGGTTTTTTGTTGCCGTTCCATATCCCTGTTAAACCTGCAAAAGCCCGTTCTCGCAAATATTTAGGTAAAAGTTTGGAACTTTAGATAATTTTTGCTATCTTTGCAAACAGAATAAATGTCTAACACTTTAAAGCTGTGATGCCTATGGGCAAGGAATGAAATAACTTACAAGGACATATAGGATGTAATCGACCTTGGTCGCTTTGCACCTTCAGGTCAAAGAATATCCACTTTTGATTCTTGTTTTGGATAATTGGCGAATTAAAAGAAAGTAATCAAGAACGGAAAGTTGGAGTTTACGCAAGATTGCGAGAGTATTTGTGTGTATTCAAATTAACAGTTCAATAACTTAAAAACCCAATGGTATGAAAAGAGCCTTATTATTCATCGTATCATTATTCGTATTTGCATATTCCGTTATGGCAGAGCCTGTTAATCCGGACCAGGCTTTACAAATAGCGAAAAAATTTGTTCCACAATCCTCTTTAATGAAGAAGGTAAAGGGGAAAAGCGTAGAACCACAAAGCATCAATATAGTATATACACACAATATGCCGAAGAGCAATCGTGCGGCATTCTATATTGTGAATGTAGGAGACGGCTCGTTCGTACTTGTTAGTGCAGATGACGTGGCTCATCAAATCCTTGGCTATAGCTTCGACAAGAGTTTTCCAATTGCAGAAGACGGATCTGTTCAACTGCCTCCTCATATTAAAGGCTTCTTCGATGACCTTGCTGCACAAATGGAGGCTGCCATTGAAAAAGAACCGAATCGTGCAGCTGATGCAGACTGGACACAGTCCGCAGCAAAAGCATCTTATCGTGCACCATCTAACCTCCCTGAGAGTGTTGACCCTCTGATTAATACCACATGGGACCAAGGGCAATTCTACAATGCCCTTTGCCCTACAGATGCCAATGGTCCTGATGGACATGTATGGACAGGCTGTGTCGCAACTGCAATGGCGCAAATTGTCAAGTATTGGGGATATCCTATTCATGGTAGGGGAATGCATAGCTATGACAGCAACTACGGCACATTGAGTGTTAACTATGCAGAGTCAAATTACGATTATAATAACATGCCAGATGCCCTTACATCAGAAAGTTCTGAAACACAGGTGAATGCAATTGCCAAGTTGATGTATGATTGTGGCGTTGCTGCAAATATGGAATACGGAGTATCCGAGAGTAGTGCCTTTCCTCAGGAGGCTCGTGCTGCATTGATTAACTTCTTCCGTTTCAGTCCAGACTTGAGTTTTGTAGAGAAAAGCTTTTTTAGCAATGACGAATGGAATAACCTGATGCGTGAGGATCTGGCGGCGAACCACCCTATTATTTATAGCGGTTTTGGAACTGGCGGTCATACTTTTGTCTTGGACGGTTACAAAGAAGACGACTACTTCCATTTCAATTTCGGATGGAGTGGATTTGCCGATGGTTGGTATCTTATGAGTGCTGTGAATCCTGGCAGTTCTGACTACAATAGTTCCCAGTCAGCCATTGTTGGTATTGTTCCAGATGAAAACGGCAATGTTATACTTGGACAAACCTCAGGCACAAGCACCTTCGTGGTTGACGAGCCATTAGAGTTCTATCATCTGATGGGGCATAATGCATACGATGGTGGTAATTATCTTAATCCCTGCAACAATACTGTAACGTTCTTATCTGCTAATAATGAGAACCAGTTGGTAGCGGATTTTGTTGAATTTGAGGATCAACAAGTTGGTATCTATGACGGAGCAAATACCTCTGTACAGATGCGCAGTTTGATTGGCGGTAATGAGAATGACCTGAGTCCAATAGTATCTACTCAGAATGGATTAACACTAACCTATAGTGGTAATATGTACGATGCTGGTTTCAAGTTGGTGCTCAGCCAAAACAGCGATTGCCGCATGGTGTCTAATATTGCAACAGCTGTCGAATCTACAACTGTTCATCTCACCTGGACAGAAAACGGAACAGCCACTCAATGGCAGGTAGAATATGGTGAGAAAGGTTTCTCTCATGGAGAAGGAACTCTTGAGACAGTAGTTAATAATACCATTACTATTGAAAACCTTAAAAAGTTTACTGAGTATGATTTCTATATCCGCTCTGTAGGCGCTAATAGTCAGTATGGCCCATGGAAATTGGTAACCTTAATGGTTGAGGGCCCTTATTGGCAAGACATCGTTGTATCCCAACCGGTAAACTATACAATTGACATAGAGAACCACTGTGTTCTAATCTCATGCGCTGAAGACTTCGTCTGGTATACAAAAGATCCTTCTGGTTTAGATGCAAAATTTGTTTCTGATATTGATTTGAGTGGATATAAATGGAAACCTGTTGGGTCCTTTTCTTATTCAATTGATGGTGATGGTTACGAAATTTCCAATTTATATATTAATGAGCATTATGACAGGACGGCTCTTTTCTCATATTATTATTCAACAATAAAGAACTTGGGTATTAATGGTGCCAGTATTCATGGCGGAAGAAACTTTACAGGTGCTTTGTGTGGTGGTGGTAGTGGTACTATGATAAACTGCTACATCACTAATTCGAACATAATTGGAGATGATTTTGTTGGCGGTCTTGTTGCTCAAAATGAGGGAATAATAAAAAATAGTTATGCCAACGTAAATGTAAATGGAAGCAGATGGACAGGGCTACTTAGCGGCACCTCTACAGGCACATTTATCAATTGTTATGCAAGTGGTTCAATAAAACTCCGCTCGTATTGCTATTATGCAGGGATTACTGCATATGCCAATAGCGGTGTAATTAAGAATTGTTATAGTATTGATTTGCCCATGGGTGTAGTGGGGTATAGCGGGATGGCTACTATTTCGGACACAACCTCTTTCTATAGAAATGATACTCAATGGAGTCTTCGCACTCCTATCAATTTTGAAGAAGGTGTAGAAACTGATTTATTAAATGCATTAAACAAAGGGGTTGTTCAAATGAATGATGGTGCATTAAGAAATTGGATTCCAGATGCAGAAAATAATGGTTTGCCCAAATTTGGGGATTATTATGTTGTTCAATATCCCAATGTAGAAAACTTAACTGTTCAAAACATCAAACAAGGAAATAATTTAGGTGTTGTTCTTAATTGGGAAGAGGCTGGAGATGCTGTTGCCTGGGAGATAAAATATCAACTAAAAGAGACTCCAAGTGAATCTCCCGTTATTGTTCCTGTCAATACAAAACCATATACTATAAATAATCTTCAGCAAGGGAAAGAATATACATTTAGTGTTCGTAGTGTTTGTGATGCCAACCATAGCGGATGGACATCATTAACAGAAATGGTTGACCTTCCATTCTGGACTGATATCGTTACGGAACAACCAGAAGGTTATATTGAAGATGGTAATGGCAATGTAACAATATCAAGTCCCGAAGGCCTAGCTTGGCTGTCTGCGGTTGTGAATGGTCTTCATGGCAATGTCGCTAAAACATTTGACGGGAAAACAATATCTTTAACTACTGATATAGATTTACAAGGTTATCGTTGGTTCCCAATTGGAAGAGGATGGTATGCCAACACACAGTATAACACCTGTTTTAATGGAGTTTTCAACGGAAACAATCACGCTATTTCTGGATTGTATGTGAATGATAGCGGATGTAATCTCGGATTGTTTGGCTATGCAGGTTATGGTTCTACTGAAACGAGTTTCTCTGATGTGGTATTAACAGACGGACTCGTCAATTGTTATTATAATAATGTAGATGGCGGCGGGTATGGTGGATTACTCGGGTCGGGCGTAGAAGTAAAAGAAATATTGGGCTGTAGTTCAAATGTTATAGTAAAAGGCACTATGAGTGTTGGATCGTTGTGCGGATACCTGTTCGATCAAGAAGGATATGCCACAGTAGTCTCAAATTGCTCTGCTACGGGGGATGTCTACGGCAGAGAATCAACTGCTGGTTTAATTGGCGATGCACGTGGAATTATTGTTCAAAACAGTTATGCCACTGGTAGTGTATATTTACTGGAAGGTAATTGGAATCCTTGGAACCGTGGAGGCTTGATAGGTAACTTTATGTCTAATGCCGTTGTTAGAAACTGCTATTCAACTGGATCTGTTGAAATTGATGAAAATTGTAATCAGTATGGAATGGTTATTGGTTGTCCCTATTCCAATTCAAACACTCAATATGTCTATGGTTTGTTAAATGATGAATTGAATATAACCGGTCCTACTACCGATGTTGTTTCGGAGGCATCCTCTTTTATTAATGATAATGGGAAGCAAGTGTTAGTTACACCAATTACAATAGATGGTAATACTTACAAAAATCTGTTAGATGTCCTAAATGCATGGGTGGTAAAAACAAATGACCCGCTACTGAAAACATGGACAGCTGATGCGTCATGTGAAAATGGGGGGTACCCTATCTTGGGCAAAAACTATGAACCATCATGTTACAATCCTACAAATGTTAGTATCGCTAACGCAACAATTAAGGGCGATGATCTTATTAGAACCAGAATTGAATGGGAACAAGAGGGAGATGCGTCAAGTTGGGAGATTCTGTATGTTGGCGCTCAACAAAGTATTGATAAAGGAACGATAATACCAGTAACCAGTAATCCATGCGAGTTGTCAAATCTTCCTGTTGGTGAATTGTTGGATATCTATGTACGAGCGAAAAACCAGAAGGGTGAAGTGAGTGGATGGAGTAAGTCTGTTAGATACATTCCTGATAGATTGCGCTGGACTGAAGTTGTTACCTCACAACCTGACGGTTTCTATAATGATGGAAATGGTTATGTTTATATATCTAGTGCGGAAGGGCTGGCTTGGCTTGCTTCAGTAGTTAATAATCTAAACGGGAATAATCAACTTTCCTGTCCTCACAATATTATTCTTATGTCTGACATTGACCTAAGTATGTATAGATGGACGGCTATGGGGGATCATATTTGGGGCGTTGGGAATATCGCTTTTGAAGGTAATGGGCATGTGATAACAGGCCTGTATTGTAATGAATATGATAATATGCAAGGTCTATTTAGAAGAATAAACGAAAGTACAATAAAAAATGTGACATTAAAATCAAGTGTCATTAAAGGTTTGACATCAAATGGAACAATTGCAGGAAAACTAGATAGAACCAATGTTGTTAATTGTATTGTAAATGGTGAGGTCTATGGAGTTATGGCTTCAGGTGGAGTTGTTGGTGAATGCGTACAAGATGTCTACATAAGTAATGTGGCCTTCGTTGGCATAGCTGACACTCGAACAGATATTACTTTACCCAATTGTTATAATGGTTTTATTGGAGGAATTTCTGGAACTAATAATTTAACACATATAGAGAACTCCTATGTTGCTGCAAAGATTCCTACTTCTGCATATTCGGGTATTGTTGCTGGTTCTGGAAGTAGATGGTATAGTAATCTTTTCGCATTAAGCTATCCTACAGATCTCAACCTAACTTGTGATAATCTTGAAGAAAACTCATCCTGGTTCACTGGTAGTGGCTCAACCTGGGCTCTTAATACTCCACCATATATAAACGGTGCTTTCCGTTCTGATTTAGTTGATGCACTCAACGCTTGGGTGGATGTCAATAACTCAGAATGCCAGTATCGTCATTGGGTAGCTGATACGAAGAATGTGAACGAAGGATATCCCATCTTTGCTCCTATATATACTTTAACCTACAAAGTAGACGGTGAAATCTACAAGACAAAATTGGTGGAAGTTGGTGCGGTGCTGACAGCTGAGTCAGAGCCAACAAAAGATGGCTATGTGTTTGGTGGCTGGAACGGACTACCTGAGACAATGCCAGACCACGATGTGGAAGTAACTGCACATTTCTATCTTTATGGCGATGTAAATACAGACAGCAAGGTGAACGTGGTGGATGTGGTAGATATTGCCCGTTATGTAGTGGAAACACCATCGGAAACCTTCCGTGAGAAACTGGCAGACCTAAACAAAGACCTGACGGTGAATATTGCAGATGCTGTAGTCCTTGTGAACCATATCGCTGGCGACCAAAATTTCGCTAGTGCAATGGCATCAAGGCGGTCTTTCAACTACGATCTTTGTCAGTTACAATTACAGAGTACGCAAGAGGATGAATTGTCACTCTGTCTTGACGGTGATGCAGATTTTACAGCTTTCCAGTTCGAAGTAGAACTACCTCAAGGTGTAGATATGTCTGCCATACACATCAATAGCAAGCGGAAGGAAAGTCATCAGTTATTATATAATAAGGTGGCAGAAAACCGCTATCGTGTAGTTGCCCTCTCACTTTCTAATGCTGTGTTTAAAGGCTGCGAGGGTGAATTGCTGAATATTACTCTTGAAGGGTTGGGAACGGATGGCATCTGCATCCATGATATCCACTTCGTTACTACCAATGGAACGGACATCTGCTTCGATGACTTGGATTCCAATAGCATGGTGACTGGTATTACAGACTTAAGAAATTACTTAAATGATACAATCTACGACCTTCAGGGGCGTCGTCTATCAAAAGTGCAACGTGGAGTGAACATTATTAATGGAAACAAGGTTGTTATCAAGTGAGTACGAATGGGGTATAAGACTAAAATGTAAAGATTATGAATAAAATAGCATCCATAATAATAGCTGTTCTATGTGGAACTCTTACTGCATTTGCAGAGCAAATATCTGTAGCGGATTTGGCGCTTCGGCCTGGTGAATCCGCTGTGGTGGAGGTCGTATTGAACAACGAGCATACGAATCTTGTCGCCTTCCAGATGGACTTGACTTTACCAGATGGTATCAGTATTGACAAAACCAAATGTTCGCTTTCTTCGCGTTTTACTGACGAAGATCAGACGTTAACAGTTGGTCGTCTGTCTGAAGGGGTATATCGTTTGACTTCTACTTCTTTATCTCTCAAACCTATTAGTGGTACAAGTGGAACATTGCTTACCTTAAAGCTCAAATCAACAGAGAGTTTTGTGAATGGAGAGGCCACCATCAACAACATCCTTTTCTCTACCGCTTCTTCAGAGGAGGTGGATGTGGAGAATTCGTCGTTCACCGTCAACACATTATACAAGCTGACTTACATGGTCGATGGCGTAGAGTACAAAACCTATGATGTCGAGTATGGTGCAACCATTACGCCAGAGGCGGAACCGACTAAAGAGGGTTATACTTTCAGTGGCTGGAGTGAGATACCTGAAACGATGCCTGCTCATGATGTTACAGTTACTGGTACGTTTGGCATTAATAGCTATAAGCTGACCTATCTGGTTGATAGTGAGGAATACAAAACTTATGAGGTTGAGTATGGCGTAAGCATTACAGCAGAGGCAGCACCTGAGAAGGAAGGCTATACGTTCTCAGGCTGGAGTGAGATACCTGAGACGATGCCTGCTCATGACGTAACGGTAATTGGTACGTTTATACAAGAGTTATGAAGTTGAGTATGGTGCGACTATTACGCCAGAAACAGCACCTGAGAAGGAAGGATATACTTTCAGTGGATGGAGCGAAATACCTGAGACGATGCCTGCTCATGACGTAACTGTGACTGGTACATTCAGCGTCAACAAGTATAAGTTAATATACAAAGTAGATAGTGAGGAATACAAGACCTATGATGTCGAGTATGGTGCAACCATTACGCCAGAGGCGGAACCGACTAAAGAGGGTTATACTTTCAGTGGCTGGAGTGAGATACCAGAAACAATGCCAGCTCACGATGTGACGGTAACTGGTATGTTCAATGTCAATAAGTACAAGCTGGCCTATATAGTAGATGATGCTGAATACAAGTCCTATGAGATTGAGTACGGTGCTAGCATTACACCAGAGGCAGCTCCTGCAGACAAAGAAGGTTACACATTCAGCGGCTGGAGTGAGATACCTGAGACGATGCCTGCTCATGACGTAACGGTAACTGGTACGTTTAGATACAAGAGTTATGAAGTTGAGTATGGTGCGACTATTACGCCAGAAACAGCACCTGAGAAGGAAGGATATACTTTCAGTGGATGGAGCGAAATACCTGAAACGATGCCTGCACATGACGTAACTGTTACTGGTACATTCAGCGTCAACAAGTATAAGTTAATATACAAAGTAGATAGTGAGGAATACAAGACCTATGAGGTTGAGTACGGTGCAACAATTACGCCTGAGGCTGAACCTGAGAAGGAAGGTTATACATTCTCTGGCTGGAGCGAGATTCCTGAGACGATGCCTGCTCATGATGTAACTGTAACTGGTACATTCACTCTTGATACTGGTATTAATCAGATAATGAGTGATGAGAATGGTAATGCCATGATATTCACGATAGATGGAAAGCGAGTAGATAAGCTACAGAAGAATCTAAATATCATCCGCATGAAGGATGGCACTACGAGAAAAGTCATGAAGAAGTAAAAGCAGTATAACTCTATTCGTCAAGCGCAGCAATGAAGAATTGTTGCGCTTGATTGTAAATGTGATAACCCTGAAAAAGGTTTACTCGAAATAGACCTAACAACCTAACGTAAATCTAAGTAAGTGGTTAATTATGAGTTGTTTACGTCGGCAGTGATTACAGATATACCTAACGTCAGACCTAACGTGATACCTAACGTAGAACCTAACGCTAGACCCAACGTGACGAGAAATAATCCGTCAACAAAAACCAGTCGAAAAATGAACGACGGTAGGGATAACGTTAGGTATCACGTTAGGTCTGACGTTAGGTCTAGAAACTTAGCCTTGTTTGTAAGTGTCAATGTATCAGCATCTTACAAATTCTACGTTAGGTCGTTAGGTCTTTTTGAAAAAGTCGTCAAAAATACAGAGGCATGCCAGAAATACAGCTGATACAGTTCAGAGACAGCTGTAGCCAGACGCAGGAATAGCTAAGCCAGCGCTGGCTTAGCTGTATACGGTATGCAAGAGTAACTGTCTTGCGAGTGTATTAGCTGTTCTAGTAGAGAAATACTGAAATTAATTTTGTATTTCGCTGACTTATTTGTAATTTTGCAGGCATGAAACAAGTACGTCCGAAGAAAAATCTGGGTCAGCACTTCCTGACTGACCTGTCGATAGCTAAGCGCATTGCCGATACCGTGGATGAGCCATATGCTGACCTGCCCGTTCTGGAGGTGGGCCCTGGCATGGGTGTCATGACGCAGTATCTGGTGGAGAAACCTCGTCCACTGAAGGTGGTGGAGATTGACCGCGAATCAGTGGCTTATCTCAACGAACACTTTCCGAAGTTGCGTGAGAATATCGTGGGTGCTGACTTTCTGAGAATGGACTTGAGAGAGGTGTTTGACGGCCAACAGTTTGTGCTGACGGGCAATTATCCCTATGACATCTCGTCGCAGATATTCTTTAAGATGCTGGACAATCGCGACCTCATCCCCTGCTGTACGGGTATGATACAGCATGAGGTGGCTGTGCGCATGGCTGCCAATCCTGGCAACAAGCAGTATGGCATCCTGTCTGTGCTGATCCAGGCGTGGTACAATGTGGAGTATTTGTTTACCGTAGAACCCTCGGTGTTTAATCCGCCTCCCAAGGTGCAGAGTGCCGTCATTCGCATGACGCGTAATGAGGTGCAGCATTTGGGATGCGACGAACAGTTGTTCAAGCGTGTCGTCAAGACGGTGTTCAACCAGCGCCGCAAGATGCTGCGTGTGTCGCTGAAGCAGCTGCTGCCAGAGAAAGCCCTGTCTGTCATTGCCCAATCGCCCTTTGCCACGCTGCGTCCTGAGCAGTTGACAATAGCCCAGTTTGTGGAGCTGACTAACGCTATTGATGCGTTGTGTGCGGACACAAGCAATTGATTTTCGTCAAGAATAAGCCCATTTTTGTATGAAAATAGGTAGGAAATGCACCAACATTTCCAAAATCGTCGTACCTTTGCATCGTCAAAAGGTAAAAGATTAGGATAACAACCAATAGGTAAAAGGTAAAAAAGATTCATAGGATAACAAAGCAGATTTTGGTTAATAGTAGTAGTTTAGTTAGGTAAGTAGTAAAAGCTAAGGTGTTAGTTAATAATTAAGGTAAAATAGAGAAAGCATAAGGTTTTAGTTATTAATAGGGAAAAGAAAGGGTGCTGTCAGCGAGGGGTTCGTAGACAGCACTGATTGTTTTATAACGCTTCTTACTTTTCAAACTTCCACAGGCGTACGAGGAAGATAATGCCGCGGAAGGTCAGTTCGATGGCCATCGCCGTCCAGACACCAGCCAGTCCGTAGGTGCCTGCCAGCAAGGCTGCCAGCGTAAGACGTACGCCCCACATTGATCCCAGACTCATGATAGCTGGCTTCATGGTGTCGCCAGCACCCACGAAGATGCCGTTACATACGATGGCAGCAGCAAACATAGGCTCGGCGAAGGCTTCGATGCGCAGACACTCAGTGCCGATGGCAATGATTTCCTCGACAGGTGTCATGAGTGTCATCAGTTCTGGTGCGAAGATAAACATCAGTACGCCCATCATCGTCATGACGCAGATGCCCAGCGATGTTGTCAGCCAGGCAAACGAGCGCGTCAGCGTACGCTGTTTGGCTCCGATGCTCTGACCAATCAGTGTGGTAGCAGCCTCGGCAATACCGAATCCAGGCATGTAACACAGACTCTCGACAGTGATGGCCAGCGAGTGGGCAGCGATAGACACCGTACCCAGTGGTGCCACAATCATGGTGCTGACAATCTGTGCACCATTCATCAGCATGTGCTGCATACCCATGGGCGCTCCAATCTTGAAGGCGGTACGCACCACGTCAGCCTTGGGCTTGAACTTATACAGCGGATTCTGGACGTCGAGGGCCTTCTTGCCAAACAGTCCCAGCAAGTCGGAGCGCCAGAAGAGGAACCATCCCATGAGCATGGTGGTGACGAAAACGGCCACCGTAGTACCCACAGCGGCTCCTGGCACGCCCATGTCGAGGATGAAGATGAACAGGTAGTTGAAAGTGACGTCAAGACAACACATCAGAATGTTCAACACGCTGGGAATCTTCATGTTACCCGAGCATTTCAGCATAGAGCCGAAGAGACTCTCAAACTGGAAAAGGGGGGCAGCGCACGAGAAAATCAGAAAGTAGAGCGAGGCATCCGCAACGATGTCCTCACTGCCGCCCAACCAGTGGGGCAGGGGATTGTGGATGCCTACAGCGACGGTGACGATGAAGAGGCTGAACAGCAGACAGCATGTCAGCGACTGACGCAGGATGCGACGGGCTCGCTTCAGGTCGTTGGCACCAATGGCATGTGCCACCTGTACGGAGAAACCCATGGAACAGGCTGACGTCAGACCGGCAAAGAGCCACGATGCCGACTCCACAAGACCAATGGATGCTGCCTGGCGGGCACCCAGGTGTCCCACCATAGCAGCATCGATAAAGAACATCAGCACTGTCGAGATCTGAGCCAATATGGAGGGTATACTCAACTGGATAATCAAGTTGAGCTTCTCGCCCTGCGTCATCTCATGACCTTCGCGAATGTATGCCAGCAGGTCTTTCTTCTCGCCTTTCACTTCTTACCTCTTACCTCTTAGCTCTGTTATTTCTACCACAGATTTCGCAGATTTCTCAGATTTTTGGCTGCGCACTGCTATTGTATTTAACAGATTTCTAAGGATTACTCAGATTTCAGCTGCGCTAAGCAATCTGTGAAATCAGAATAAATCCAACACTGCGGTTATAATCTGTTTAATCCGTGCAATCTGTGGTCCTTTAACTCTTCATTCTTCACTTCTCCGCCTCCAGCAGCAGTACGCGGCTCGACCAGTCGTTCTTCTTCGACCATTCCGGCTCGTTGCGATAAGGCATCTCCAGTCCGTGGTTCATCAGATAGGCACCACTGAAGGTCTTGCCCTCTACGTCCATCGGCTTCAGGTCGATGCGGTTCAGCTCGTGTACCTTATAATTCTTGTTGGCATCGAGACCAGCCATCTTGATGCGTGGCAGGTGCTCGTTCTGGAACGACTCCGTCTTCCACCAGTAGAATACCGACTTCGTCTTCTGCTCGTTGACATACATCATAGAGGCTACACCCACCTTGTCGTAAGGAGATACCAGACGGTAGATGTCGCCAAACTGCACGATGGGACGAATCTGCTTGTACTCCTTGATGGCCTGACGACAGAGTGCCTTCTCGTCGTCAGTCATGTTCTTGGGTTGTATCTCCATGCCCAGTCGTCCACTCATGGCTACGTCGATACGGTATTTCATCGCTGTGGTGCGGAACACGGTGTGGTTAGGCGTTGCCGAGATGTGGCTGGCCATAGCGATAGCGGGGAAGAAGTAGCTGGTGCCCCACTGCATGTAGATGCGCTGCAAGGCGTCGGTGTTGTCACTCACCCAGAACTCGTCGAAGTAGGGCAGTACACCCCAGTTGGCACGACCACCACCAGAGGCACAAGCCTGGATGGTGACATCCGGATATTTGGCACGGATGCGCTCGCAAGCCTTCTGCAAGCCACGGTGATACTCGATATACAGGTGGCTCTGGTCGTTCATGGTCAGATACTGTGAACCATGATTCAGAATGGGCATGTTGGCATCCCACTTGATGTAGTCTATCTCGGGGTATTTCGTTAGCAGATTGTCAACGATGCTGAATACGAAGTCCTGCACCTTGGGGTTTGCCATGTCCAGCACCAGCTGCGTACCGCCACGACCCTGTATGGCGTCGCGCTTGGGGGCCTTGACAATCCAGTCGGGATGCTTCTCGTAGAGCTCGCTGACGCTGTTGGTCATCTCGGGTTCTATCCAGATACCAAACTTGATATTGTGCTTCTTAGCGTCGCGCAGCAGTCCCTCGATGCCTTCGGGCAGCTTGTTCTTGTCGACCACCCAGTCGCCCAGTGCACAGTTGTCCGTCTTGCGAGGATACTTGTCGCCAAACCAGCCGTCGTCCATCACGAAGAGCTCGCCACCCATCGAGGCGATGTCGCCCATCATCTGGTCCATGCCCTGCTGGTTGATGTCAAAGTAGACACCCTCCCAGGAGTTCAGCAGTATCTTACGCTCCTTGTTGCCGTGTGCCAGCATGTATTTGCGTCCCCACTTGTGGAAGTTGCGCGATACGCCCGACAGGCCGCACTTCGAGAAGCTCAGCGCCACCTTAGGCGTTGTGAATGTCTCGCCCTTCTTCAGGTGGTATTCCGAGTTGTCAGGGTTGATGCCGGCAAAGAAATAGTGGTATTCTGTGTCGTCAGTGTCAATCTTCAACTGGAAGTTGCCACTGTAGCAGAGAGCGGCACCAATCACGTCGCCCTTGTTCTCCTGACCCTTGCCGTCCAGTGAGAACATCATCTCTGCATGGTCGGTATGCGAGTTGCGCGTGCCGTCCTTGTTCTTAATCACCTTCTCGCCAGGCAGTATGGGCTCCTCTACCAGACGGGCCTCGTTGGCCCACGAACCGTAGAAGTGCGACATCCACACGTTGCCACGGCGGATGGGCAGACAGATGGAGGCAAACTGGGTCAGTGTGACGGGCTTCGACTCACCGTTCTGTATCTCTGCCCACGTCTCTATCATGTCTTCGTCGCCATATACCTTATAATATAAGGTGACGGTGGTCGGATACACGGGGTCTTTCATGGTGATACGGGTCTCGTCGCCCTGCTGGTCACAGGCAGTGACGTAGACGGCTGTCGACATGTTGCCATCGGCATGCTTCATGGCCAGCGCAGCCTCGGCAGGCGTGTTCAGACCGTAGACGGGGTAAGCATCCATACGTCCGTTGACGGGTGTCTGCAGGTGTTGTAGGTCGTAGCTGCTCAGTTTCGAGCCGTAATACACGTACTGCGGCTGCTTGCCGTTTTCTACGTTCAGCACCATGGTGGTGTTCTTGGTCTGTAAGACCACTTGTCCAGCCTGTGCCATCATTGTCGATAGGCACAGCGCTAACAACAGTTTCATCTTCTGTTTCATAGGGTAGTTTGGTTTGTATTATTGTTTGGGGTTTGGTTATCGTTTTCGTTATCGTTTTCGTTATCATCCTTGTTATCGTTCTCGTTTTCGATGAACATCGAGTCGTCCATCTCCTCCAGCGCCTTCTTTTTCTTGTTCTCACGGGCCCCCGCCTTCAGCAGGTTCTTGGCGGCCGTGATGATGCTGGCACCACTCTCTGCCGTTGTAATCTTCAACTTCGCCATCTTTTTCAGCGTGTCGTTCATGCTGCTCTCCACGTCCATGAAGCGTATGCCGAAGTCCTGTACACGGTCAATCACCGTGTTGGCGGCATCCATCATGGCCTGCTGGTTCTTCAGCTGGCGCACCTGTGTCCACATCATCTCCAGCACGCGCAGATTCATATACATGGTCTGTGGCCCCAGTATCATGACGCCCTCGTCGTAGGCTTCGCGCCATAGCGTCGCATCGTTGAGCAGAGCCAGGTTCAGGGCCCCCTCGATGGGTACATACATGATGGCAAAGTTCAGACGGTTGTAGCCCTCAGGCAGGTATTTGGTGTATTCCTTTCTGGCCAGTCGCTTCACCTGTGCCCTCACGCTGTCGATGTGGGCTTTCAGGTAGATGCTCTTCTCTGGTGTGCCGTCTTCAGCATTCATGTAGCGCTCATAGTCCGTCAGCGACATCTTCGAGTCGACCACCACGTGGCGGTTGTTGGGGAAGTGCAGGATGAAGTCGGGAATCAATCCCTTGCCGTCATCGCCCTTCAGACCCTTGCCGCCCTTGTCGCGCAGCGTCTCCTGAGTGTCAAACTGTTCGCCCTCCTTCAGTTCCAGGTCTTCCAGCAACTGTTTCAGCTTCAGTTCACCGAAGTTGCCCTGTACCTTGACCTCGCCTGTCAGCGCACGTGTCAAGCGGTCGGCCGTCTCACCGATGGCCTGACTCTTCTGCATATTGATCTTGATGCTCTCGTCCAGTCGTGTCAGCGCCTCCGTCTGTTGCTCCTTGGTCTTGTCGAGGGCTTCCTGCATGTCCTTCAGACTCTTCTGCAGAGGGTCTATAATCTTCGACACCTGTTCCTTGTTCTGTGCGCCCAGCTCCTCCTGGCGCATCTTCAGCACCTTTTCAGAGGTCGTCTGCATCTGCTCACGTATCAAGTCCAGCTGACTCTTCACCTGCTCCTCGTTCATCTGCTTCATGGCAGCAATCTCGCGCTCGTGAGCCTCCTTGGTCAACTGCAACTGCTTCTCAAACGATACTTTCAGGGCGTCCACCTGTTGGTCGTAAGCCGTCTTCTGCATGTCCAACTGTTTCTGTGCCTCCGTCTTCTGCGTGTCCAGCTGACGCAGGTAGTTCTCGGCGTTACTCTTCTGTACGTCGCGCTCTGTGGTTAGCTTCATGATGTAGTAACCCATTACGGCTACCACAATAATGCTTATAATGACGATGATGATAATATCCATTGGTACCTTTTTTGCTACGCAAAGGTATAAAAAATCTCAGATATACGAGCATATCTGAGACTTTAAATAAGCATATTTTATGCTTTATTGTGAAAAATCGTGGGATAAACTGCAAAAAGAGTCGTTGTACTATTGCCAAACGGTATAGTACCACGCCAGTTTTTTCAGGTCGTTTTGGTAGGTAGCATGGTTGCCAGTGCTTGGTGCTTGTGGTATGTACATCAACACACCGCTCTGACGCTCCTGCGTTACCGTAAAGCGCTTGCCGTAGAATTCATCCCACGGAAAGACAGTATGCCACTTGGCACATCTGGTATTGAATCTTGCAATTTTTTGCGTCGATTTTGCGTCGATTTTCGACCCTAAAAGTTGGTCTCAGACCAAAAAGTTGGAACTCGTCCTCTTTAAACTTGAAATCCGAGAACCCCTTTATTTACTGGGATTCTCGGAAATCTTCGACTTGCACTAGTCTGGGTGCCCGGACGGACTCGAACCGTCGACATTCAGAACCACAATCTGACGCTCTAACCAACTGAACTACGGGCACCATGTTGGTTTTGCGGGTGCAAAGGTACGGGAAAAATTTGGATTGACCAAATAAATCCCGTACTTTTTTTTAGGAAATCTTTAATTTGCGGGCTTCTCAGGGGCTGCGGGAGCCTCAGCGGCAGGAGCTTCTGCAGCGGGAGCGGCAGCATCCTTGGTCTGGCTAGCGCCAAAGCCTGGCAGATTGTTAGGATTGGTAACGGGGTTCTCGATGTTCTCCATCACTGAGCTGTCAGTGCTAGCGGTGGGAGCCACCCAAGCGCAGATGATGCTGATGACTACCATAGCGGCAGCCAGCGCCCATGTTGCCTTCTCGATGAAGTCGGTGGTCTTGCGAACACCAGCTACTTGGTTATAACCTGCAAAGCTTGACGACAGACCGCCACCCTTTGACTCTTGAATCAGCACAATACCAATCATCAGTATGGCTGCAATCACGATAAGAATTACGAATAATGCGTACATAATCTTTTAATTGTTTAATTATTTATTTTTGTTTGTTGTTAATAATCAGTTTTTCCAGGAACCTGATTTGGTCGGCAAAGTAGGCGTTCTTATGCGGATACTTGCTGCTGAGACGGGTTATGATGTCGAGGGCTTTCTGATAGCGGCCTTGTTTGATGTAGATACGTGCCAGCGTCTCTGTGAAGTATTCCTCGTCAGTATCGTCGCTGCTGTCTTGCGGACTGTCGTCGTGCTCTTCTTGTGGCAGCTCCAGCATGATACGTCCCTGCTCTTGTTGCAGGAAGTTGTCTATCAGGTCGTGCCCCTTCAGTTGCGGAGTCTCCTCGCTCGTGGCGTCGCTCTCTGTCTCGAGCAGATAAGCCACATAGTCGATGGCTGCATCGGCTGGGGTGGGGCACCGCTTCTTGTCTTTGGGCTCCTCGTCTTCGGGTATGGAGTCGAGGAAGGTATCGATGAGGTCGATGGTGCGGTTGCTCTGGCTGTTGGCTGTTCTCTCTGTGAGAGTGTGGCGTTGCGAGGGCTGTTGGCCTTTGGCTTCTGGCTTTTTGCGCAACTGATAGTGGGCGGCCTCGACCATGTTGAAGATGGCCTTGCGGTCAGTGACGTAGAGTGCTGCGCGACGTAGCTCTTCGTCGAAGGCTGCATCATGGAGCAGGTAGAGATTCTGCAGCATGAGCAGGCGGGCGGTCTGGAAATACGGATTCAAGGCCAGCATGGAACGCAGCTCGTACAGCGTGTCGCGGTCGAGTCGTTCTGGGTGGTTGATGAGCTCCGTGATCTCCATATCTTCTTTAACTTCTTTAACTTCTTTAACTCCTTTAACTCCTTAACTACCAATTCGCCACGGTGGCATTGAATATCTGGTCGCAGATGTCCTTACACATCTGGGTGACCAGCTCTTCCTGTACCTCGTTGAGCGTGTGGGTAGTCTCGTAGCTCTGTGAGGCAGTGAAGCTGCGCTCAAAGTCTTGCGAGTGGTTGGTATTATTGGTGAAACGCACGTTGACGGTCATGGACAGTTCTGTCTGTGCTGAATAGCCCTCAGCACTGACCGACTTGTTGCGTTGCTGGTATTGCGTGATCTCGCCCTCAATCTTCAGGTCGCCATTACGCTTGACCTGTATCAGACGGGTATGTGAGGAGAACTGGTCTCTCAGCTGGTTGTTGAACATGGGTTCCATGGGGCCCCATACATAGCTGGAACGGAGGGGGAAGTCGGCAATCTGAATGGTCTTGGTCTTGCTGTAGTCAATGCTGGCTCCGTTGAACTTATAGCTCACGGAACAGGCGCTGACTGCCAACAGCCAGCAGCAGAAGGCTAATAGCTTATATGTCGTCTTACTTGTCCAGTCCATATTGTTTTAGTCTACGATAAAGGGTGCGGTCGCTGATGCCCAGCTCCATGGCTGCCTTCTTGCGATTGCCGCCATTGCGCTCCAGTGCTTTCTCCAACATCTGACGCCCCAGGTCGCTGAGGTTCAGGCTTTCCATCTCGGGCTCTACGTACTCCTCGGCAACCGCATCTTCGAGAGATGGCGTGTTGATGGGTTGAATGGGTGCGATGGGAGCCAGTTGAGTGCTGGGGAACTGTGGCTGCTGAGCAGGCTTGCTGACTTGCACATCTTCCATCTGCTTCTTCAGCGTGCTCATCTCACGGCGCATGTCATTGACATTGCTGCGCAGCTCGAAGAGAATCTTATAGAGTATCTCGCGCTCGTTCTCAAACGAGTGTTCACCTTCTGAGTGGATAGTGGCCAACTGCGTGCTCTCCTGATCCTGCGGAATGAAGCGGGTCAGAATCTCTGGCGTAATCTGACGCTCTGTGCTGAGAATGCTGATCTGTTCAGTGATATTCTTCAACTGGCGCACATTGCCTGGCCACTTGTAGCGCATCAGCAACTGCTTGGCATCGTCAGTGAGCACCACCTTGTCCATGCGGTATTTCTCGGCCATCTGCATGGCAAAGAGACGGAACAGCAGGACGATGTCCTCGCCACGCTCACGCAGGGGAGGCATCTGTACGGGTACCTGATTCAGACGGTAGTAGAGGTCTTCGCGGAAGCGTCCCTCGCTGATGGCCTGTCGGATGTTGACATTGGTGGCAGCGACGATGCGCACGTCGGTCTTGCGAATCTCTGTACCACCTACGGGAATGTATTCACCATTCTCCAAGACACGCAGCAGGCGTGCCTGAGTGGCCATAGGCAGTTCGCCCACCTCGTCGAGGAAGAGCGTGCCTTTGTTGGCTACGCCGAAGTAACCTGGCGAGTCGTTGATGGCACCCGTAAAGGAGCCCTTCACATGTCCGAAGAGTTCAGAGTCGATGGTGCCCTCAGGAATGGAGCCGCAGTTGATGGCGAAATACTTCTCGCGACGACGCGGTGAGTTGTCGTGGATGACACGCGGAATAATCTCCTTACCTACGCCGCTCTCGCCAACGATGAGCACACTGAGATCAGTCGGCGCCACCTGTAGTGCGACGTCGAGCGCGCGGTTCAATGCTTCGCAGTTGCCTACGATGTTATAGCGCTGTTTGATGTTCTGTAACTCAGTTGTTTTCATTATCTTAGCTTAGCGGGCTGCAAAGTTACAAAGAAAATCTGACATTATGGCATACTTTGGCAGAAAATTAACTTTCTGCCTCCGTTTCAGCCTTGGCGGGCTTCTCTTTTTTGAACATGTCCTTGGGTCGAGGCTGTGCAAAACGTGCCCTGTTGCCGTCCTCACGCTTCTCGTGGAACAGCTTGGGTAGTGGGTTCTGCAGTGGTTCGTCATAGTTCTGACGGTTGCGCCAGATGTCGATAGCGGTATAGATAGCCTGTCGCAGCGAGTTCTCATCGGCCTTGCCCTGTCCTGCAATGTCGTAGGCAGTGCCATGGTCTGGCGAGGTACGTACGATGGGCAGTCCGGCAGTGTAGTTGACACCGTTGTCCAGGGCGATGGTCTTGAAAGGAGCCAGTCCCTGGTCGTGATACATGGCCAGCACGCCGTCGAAGTAGTTGAAGCTGCCTGAACCGAAGAAACCGTCAGCAGCATAAGGGCCAAAGGCCTGGATGCCGTTCTCTGCCAACTGTTCGATGGCTGGCGAAATAATCTCTTTCTCTTCAGCACCCAGCAGACCATCGTCGCCAGCATGTGGGTTGAGTGACAGCACAGCGATACGAGGACACGAGATGCGGAAGTCGCGACGCAGCGACTGGTGGAAGATGGTGGCCTTCTCGATGATGGCCTCCTTGCTGATGGCCTGGGCAATGTCCTTGATGGGCAGATGGGTGGTGACGAGTGCCACGCGCAGCACATCGTTCATCAGAATCATCAGTGCCTTCTTGCCATCGCCCACGCTGGTCTCGATATACTCCGTATGTCCAGGGAACTTGAAGCCTGGGCTCTGGATGGTAGCCTTGTTGATAGGTGCCGTCACCAGCACGTCATAGAGTCCGCTGCGATAGTCCGTCATGGCACGATCCAGTGCATAGAGTGCTGCCTGACCAGCCTCTGCTGAGGGCTGTCCCAGCTCGACCTTGGTGTCGTCGTCATGACATACCAGCAGGTTGACACGTCCGTCACGGGCGTCTTCTGCCTTGTTGATGGTGGTGAAGTTAGTCTCCAGATTGAGAGCCTTCTTGTGATATGTCGCAATCTTGGCTGAGCCATAGATGATGGGTGTGCAAAGTTCGAGGATGGCTGGGTCTTCAAAGACCTTCAGTATCACCTCGTAACCGACACCGTTGGTATCTCCTTGCGTGATAGCCACGCGAATTTTCTTTTCTTCCATATTGTTGTTTTAGTTGATGGGTCTAATGGGGTTAATGGGGTTGTTGGGACTGACGGGCTGTTGACAGCAGGCCGCAGGCGGCAAAGATGTCCTGGCCGCGTGAGGCACGGATGGTCGTGGTGATGCCGTGAGCGGTGAGGTAGTCACGCAGTGCTTCCATGCGCTTCTCGTCAGAGGCTGGCAGGTCAACATTCGGTATCTCGTGGAAACGGATGAGGTTGACGCGACACTCCAGGCCTTCCAACAGTCGGACTATCTCACGACCATAGAGTGGCGAGTCGTTGAGACCGCCAAAACAGATATATTCAAACGAGCAGCGACGCTGGTGCGTGAAGTCGTACTGCTTGAGCAGTGCTATCGTCTCTTCCAGAGGCATCGCCTTCTCGGCAGGCATCAGCTGCAGGCGTTGCTCGTGGAGTGGGGAGTGCATGGAGATGGCAATATGGCAGGGACTCTCGTCAAGGAACCGCTGCAGCTTGTTGCGTACACCTACACTGCTGACAGTGATGCGCTTCGGGCTCCACTGCCACCCCCAGTCGGCTGTCATTATCTCGGTGACGCGCAGTACGGCATCGAGGTTGTCCATCGGTTCGCCTTGTCCCATGAAGACGATGTTCGTCAGCTGGTCTACCTCTGGCAGTGCATATATCTGGTTGAGGATGTCTGCTGCGGTGAGGTTGCCGTGCCATCCCTGCTTGCCCGTCTGACAGAACAGACAGTTCATCTTACAGCCTACCTGACAGGAGACGCATAGCGTGGCACGGTCGTGGTCAGGGATGAAGACGGTCTCGACGAAGAGATGGCTGTTGGCTGTGAATACTGGGAAGAGGTATTTGATGGTACCGTCCTTAGAGCGCTGGCAGTCGATAGGTGCCATGGCGCCTACCTCGAAGTGTTCAGACAGCAGCTCCCTGTTCTGCTTCGACAGATTGGTCATCTCGTCGATGCTCTTCACATGCTTCACATACAGCCACTGAGCTACCTGCTTTGCGGTGAAAGCAGGCATGCCAAGACTAGCGACAAGAGCTTTCAACTCTGCCGGTGTCATCCCCAAAAGTCGTTTCTTTTGTGGTATCATGGGTGCAAAGGTACGAATATTTTGCGATTTATTGCATGAAAATAATAATTTCTTAACGCTTAATTCTTAATTCTTAATTAAAATATGTATCTTTGCACATCGAAAAACGTAAAACAATCAAAATCCATGAAACAGAAAACAGATTGCTTCATAGCCTGTCAAGCACTGGACGACGTCATGCCTGTCGTAGAACAGCTGCGCCGTAGCAGAATTGTCAGACATATCTTCCTATTGGTCAATGAAGAGCTGGCAGCACAGATCACGGCTCCCAAGGACTGCACATTGCTGGTGACAGACTCCCTGGCAAGCTCCCACTTTGTGAACCTGGTGGCTGAGCACGCCGTGGCGACCTATGCCTTGCTCTGTCTGAAACCTTTTGCCCTGCAACTGGGCGAGTCGGCACTGGAGCGTATGATGCTGGTGGCTGGCGATACCGAGGCTGCTATGGTTTATAGCGACCGTTATACGGTAGAACAGGGCGTCCGCAAGGCTCATCCTGTTATCGACTATCAGGAGGGTGCGTTGCGCGACGACTTTGACTTTGGTAGCGTGTGGCTGGTGCGCACGTCTCTGCTCCATCAGTATGTTGCTGGTGAGCACGACCACGACTATCAGTATGCCGCCCTGTATGACCTGCGCCTCTTCTTGAGTCGTGAGGGTCGTCTGTTGCACCTGAACGAGTATCTCTATACAGAGGAAGAGCGCGACCTCCGTGCCTCTGGTGAGAAGCAGTTTGACTATGTCAACCCACGCAATCGTGAGGTACAGATAGAGATGGAACAGGCTTGTACCGCTCATCTGAAGGCTGTGAACGCCTTGGTAGACACCAGTCTGTATAACGAGGTGGATTTTGCTGAACAGGTGTTCGATATCGAGGCCTCTGTGGTTATTCCCGTCTTCAACAGAGAGAAGACCATCAAGGATGCCGTAGAAAGTGCCCTCTCGCAGAAAGCCTCCTTTAAATATAATGTCATCGTCGTCGATAACCACTCTACAGACGGTACCTCCGAGATTCTGTCCGCCTTGTTATCGCAATATGACAGTAAGCTGCACGTCATTGTTCCTGAGCGTACCGACCTGGGTATTGGCGGCTGCTGGAATCAGGCCATCAACAGTCCTTTCTGCGGACGCTTTGCCGTACAGCTGGATAGTGACGACCTCTATTCGTCGCCCAAGACCCTGCAGACGGTCGTCAATGCTTTCTATGAGCAGAAGGCTGCCATGGTGATAGGTTCCTATCGTATGTGTGACTTTGACCTGAACACGCTGCCTCCTGGACTCATCGACCACAAGGAGTGGACAGACGAGAACGGTCCGAATAATGCGCTGCGTATCAATGGTTTGGGAGCGCCACGTGCTTTCTTTACCCCCTTGCTGCGCCAGGTGCAGTTCCCCAATACCTCGTATGGTGAGGACTATGCCCTGGGCTTGATGTTCTCGCGTCGCTATCGCATCGGCCGCATCTTCTCAGAGCTCTATCTCTGCCGTCGCTGGGGTGGCAACTCGGATGCCGCCTTGTCGGTAGAGAAAGTCAATGCCAACAACCTCTATAAAGATAGGCTGCGCACTATGGAGCTACACGCCCGTCAGCAGATGAATCAAGGTGCTGGCGATGTGTTGAGCGAGTCGGCACTGATGCGTTTCTTCAACCGTCAGCTACAGATTTGGGAGGACGTGCGCCAGCGCTATCGTGACTTGGAACATGTGGAGACCCGTGAACTGATGGGTGATACGCTGACGATGATGGCGCAGTGGAATCCAGCTCGCATCATGTCGACTGGTGCAAAGATTGATGCAAAGTCCATTGCCGAGCGCCCCTGCTTCCTGTGCGCCAAGAACCGTCCGAAGGAACAGATGCATCGTACGGTCGATGGACTGTACGAGTTGCTGGTCAATCCCTTCCCCATTCTGCCCGTACACTTCACTATTCCTACCTTGCGTCACCGTTCACAGCGCATTCTGCCGATGTATGGTGAACTGTTGCAGCTAGCTCAGCGTAACAGCGACCTTACCTTATTATATAATGGCCCCCACTGTGGTGCCTCTGCTCCCGATCATGCTCATCTGCAGGCAGTGAGCAGTGGCATATTGCCCTTGCAACGCTCCTGGCAGCGTCTCAGCCGTAACTTGACGGAGGTCATCAAGCACGACGAGGACAATGGCATCTGGCTGTTGGCCGACTATCCTGCTACTGCCTTTGTGATTAAGAGTCACGATACAGAGATGGGCGAGCAGCTCTTCAAGCAGTTATACAAGTGTCTGCCACCGTCTGACGACAATACCGAGCCCATGATGAATGTCATCGCATGGAATACGGGCAGTGGCCTGGTCAGTGTGGTGTTGCCTCGTTGCAAGCACCGTCCTGCCTGCTATACCGCCGAAGGCGACGCACAGTATATCATCAGTCCAGGAGCAGTGGATATGGGTGGACTTATCATAACCCCTCGTGAACAGGATTTCCGTCGCCTGACGCCAGAGCTTATCCTCGATATCTATCGTGAACTGACCATTACCCCTGAGCAGGTGCAGGATGTTGTCAAAAAGATGCAGTCTTCGCCACTCACTCCCCATCAGTCACCGCTCACCATGAAGAGTCAGCCCAATGTCACGGTGGGTATCGTCAGTGCTCAGAAGATTCACTTCTCGCTGAATGGTGCCTATGTCGCTAAGGGTGAGGTCATCCAGGGCGACCAGACGGTAGAGTTCTCTGAGGGTGGCATCCTGTGGAATGGCAACCAGTATCGCTCACTGACCTTTACGCCCCAGTCGTCGCAGTCGTCGTTCTCTCTGTATGACGTGACTATCGGTGTCAACTTCCATTGGGAGCGCAAGGAGACACAGGTGTTCCTAGGCACGCTGCGCCTGGTGGTAGAGGCCGATAAGATTACGGCTATCAACGAATTGCCTGTCGAGAGCTACCTCGCCTCGGTCATCTCCAGTGAGATGAAGGCGACGGCAGGTCTGGAACTGCTGAAGGCACATGCGGTGATAAGCCGTTCGTGGCTGTTGGCACAGATGCGACGCCGCGAGGAAAACAAGGAGCAGAAGAATGGCTTCTTCTCGTTCATCAAGAAAGACGACGAACTCATTCGCTGGTACGACCGTGAAGACCATACCATCTTCGATGTCTGTGCTGACGACCATTGCCAGCGCTATCAGGGCATTACCAAGCAGACCAGCAAGAATGTGGAGCAGGCACTGCGTGCTACGCGTGGACAGATACTGTGCTATGGCGATGACATCTGCGACGCCCGCTTCTCGAAGTGCTGTGGTGGTGTCACTGAGGAGTTCCAGTACTGTTGGGAGGATACCCCCAAGCCGTATCTCATCAGTGTGGAAGACCCGTTCTGCAATACTGACGACAAGGCTGTACTCTCACAGGTGCTCAACGACTACGACCAGGAGACCAACGACTTCTATCGCTGGACAGTAGAATACACAGCGGACGAGCTTTCTCAGCTCGTCAACGAAAAGCTCAAGGACGACTTCGGCACCATTACCGACCTCATCCCCTTGGAGCGTGGCAAGAGCGGTCGCATCTGGAAGCTGAAGATTGTGGGCACCAAGAAGACCTTCACCATTGGTAAGGAACTGGAGATACGTCGTGCGCTCAGCGAGAGCCACCTCTATAGCTCTGCCTTCGACGTAGAGAAGACGGAGAAGGGCTTCCGCCTGCATGGTATGGGCTGGGGTCATGGCGTCGGTCTCTGCCAGATTGGTGCCGCGGTCATGGGACAGCAGGGCTACCGCTACGATGAAATCCTGTTACACTACTATCGTAACGCAGAAATCAAGAAAATCTATTGATGATGGAACAGATACAAAAGAGAAATCCATGGTGGTGGATTCCCACCTTGTATATTGGAGAAGGACTGCCTAACGTCGTCGTTATGACGGTGGCAGTGGTGATGTATATGCAACTGGGCATGAGCGATACAGACATCGCTCTGTATACTGGTTGGCTTGGACTGCCATGGGTGGTGAAACCACTGTGGAGCCCGTTTGTCGACCTCTATAAGACCAAGCGCTGGTGGGTGCTTACCATGCAGATGTTGCTGGCATCGTCATTGGCGGGTGTAGCCTTCACGCTGAATACGCCGTTTTGGTTTCAGGGCACCATGTGCTTCTTCTTCCTCATGGCTTTCAGCAGTGCTACCCACGACATCGCAGCAGACGGTTACTACATGCTCGAACTCGACGACCACCAGCAGGTGTGGTTTGTGGGCATCCGCAACACGTTCTATCGCTTGGCAGTCATCTTCGGCAATGGAGTACTCATTCCCGTGGCTGGCATGCTGCAACTGGTGTTCCGCGATCAGAAGGCCTTTACGTGGAGTCTCGTATTCTACGGACTGGCAGCACTCTTCCTGGCCATCTGGCTCTACCATGCCTATATCATGCCCCGTTCAAAGGCTGACCAACGCCATGGCACCAATGCCCGTGAGGTGGCAACAGGTATTGTGACGGCTTTCCGTACCTTCTTTCAGAAGCTGCCTCCCCGTGAGATGCTCTTTGCCATGCTCTTCCTGCTGTTCTATCGTTTCCCAGAGGCTCTGCTCGGAAAGATGAGTGTGACCTTCTTGATGCGTCCCCATTCATCGGGTGGTCTGGGCTTGTCGCCTCAGGAGTTTGGCCTTGCCAGTGGTACCATTGGTGTGATAGGACTGACGCTTGGTGGCATCCTCGGTGGACTGCAGGCAGGGCGTGATGGTTTCAAGCGCTGGCTGTGGCCTATGGTGTGTGCTATCACGCTGCCCGATATTGTCTATGTCTATATGAGCTATGCTATGCCTGACAATCTGGTACTCATCAGCACGTGCATCTTTATCGAACAGTTTGGCTACGGACTGGGCTTTACGGCACTGACGCTCTATATGCTCTACTTCGCGAAGGGCAGTTTCCAGACGTCACACTATGCCTTCTGCACCGCCATCTCTTATCTGGGACTCATGCTGCCAGGCATGTTGTCTGGATGGATGAAGGATATGCTGGGTTATCGTATGTTCTTTATCGTCGTCATGTTCCTCTGCTTGATTACGTTTGCTGTGACGGCATTCATCAAGGTCGATCCGGAATTCGGTAAGAAAGTAGAGAGTGAGGAGTAATCCGCTTAATCAGTGACTAACAAAATGAAGCGGCAATGGTTTCACAACCGTGCCGCTTCTTTTTATCAATGTTAGTATTAATAATGGAAAAGAAATCGTATCTTCTTGTTTTGATGTGGTAAAGATACGGATTATTTTTGAAATGACAATGCTTTTTGGCTAAAAAAATGGCTTTTTTGCGTAAAAAACCCGTTTTCCTATCCTCTTTTAGGTATTTCCCTACCTACAAATAGGATTTTTACTTTGCTTGGCACCGTTATTTGTCCTACCTTTGCAGTACAGAAAACAATAATGTCGAACACTTTAAAATATACGGCTATGAAAAAGATTTATACTCTCCTCGCAATGGCAATGATAACCATGATGACGATGACCAGCTGTGACGCTGACTTTGAAGATCGCATGGAGGCACGCACCCTCGAAGGTACCTGGACAGGGTATATCGACAACTACTATTACGACCGCTGGGGCCTGACAGGCACTAACTACCGCACCGCTTTCTATTTCGAGCGCGAGAACGCCTACGGTGGCTGGGGCTATGAGGTAGACTACGACGCACGCCGTCCGTCAGACTACTGGTACTGTGATTTCAAGTGGGAGATTGTTCGTGGCAGCATCCGCATACAGTACTACGACCGCGACTATACCGATGTTGTTATCTACGACTACATGCTCGATGACTACCACTTCAGTGGCGAGATGGATGATGGCTACTGCGACACGCATACCTGCTTCAGCCTCGACTACGACAAGATGTTCAACTGGAACTACTGGACGACACGCGGCGTCACTCGCGGAGCTACTGACGACTACCACGCAACAAGCACAGGCTGCTTCGCAAAGTAGATGAAAGAATATATATAAAAAATGAAGGATGAGCCCATCCTTCATTTTTTTTCTTACCACTTACCTCTTCATCATATTCCCAGTCCTCCTTCGTAGGAAGCATCGACAGCTTTCGACTGTAGGATGCGTGAGTAGGGGGGCACGTCGTGCGTCAGCCAGATGTTACCACCGATGGTAGAGTGGTGGCCTATGGTGATACGTCCCAGTACCGAGGCATTGGAGTAGATGGTTACATGGTCTTCGATAATCGGGTGACGAGGCACATTGAGCATGTTGCCGTCAGCATCATACTTGAAGCTCTTGGCACCCAGCGTGACACCCTG
Organism: uncultured Bacteroidales bacterium; assembly: GCA_902799355.1. Taxonomy (GTDB): domain Bacteria; phylum Bacteroidota; class Bacteroidia; order Bacteroidales; family Bacteroidaceae; genus Prevotella. The sequence continues at coordinate 15,672 of CADCAG010000026.1, read as the reverse complement.
ATACAGCGTGACATGGTTGCCGATGATGCTCGTCTCACCAATCACGACACCCGTGCCGTGGTCAATGGCGAAGTACTCACCAATGGTAGCTCCTGGGTGGATGTCGATACCCGTCTTCGAGTGTGCCTGCTCTGTGATAATACGTGGAATGACGGGCACCTTCAACTCATGCAGGCGGTGGGCAATGCGATAGTGCGTCATGGCGTTGACCACAGGGTAGCAGAAGATGACCTCACCGTAGTTGGGAGCGGCAGGGTCGTTGTCGAACATCGCCTGGATGTCGGTATAGAGCACGCGCTTCAGCTCAGGCAGCGTGTCGATGAACTCCATCGTCAGTCGCCCTGCTTCCTCATATACCTGCTCTTTGGTCTTGATGCAGTCACAGTCTTCACAAAATTGCAGTCCGTGGGCTATCTCTTTAAGGAGCAGACGCTGCAGTTCCTGCATGTGCACACCGATGTTGTACGAGCGGATGGTCTCGTCAGGCTGTCGCTTGTTGAAATAGTCGGGGAAGATGATATTCTTCACCAACGCAACTATCTGTTTCACCTTTTCTACCGATGGCAATGGGGCTATTGTCTTCGGCATCATGCGTACCTCCGGCTCCGTATGACGGGAGAGAAGGTCTACATTCTTCAGTAGGATATCGTTACCTTTCTTGTCCATAATATCATTCTTCACTCTATGACAGTGTGTGCGAGTCGAAATACTGTTGTACATCCTCCTTGTAGCTGTCTGAGATGGGCAGATACTGGTCGCCGAAGACGATGCGGAAGCGCTCAATGGCTTCAGCCTTCGACATGTGGACGATGTATGAACGGTGCGTACGCAGGAATTCGGGACGTGGCAGGTAGTCTTCCATCTTCTTCATGTTCATCAGACTCATAACCTTCTGTCCATCAGCAAGATAGATGCGGATATAGTCCTTCAGCCCTTCAATATAGAGGATATCGTCCAATGCCACGCGCACCAGCTTGTAGTCGCTCTTCACATACATGAAACGGTCGGCAGCATAGGTCTGCCTCTTCTGGCTGACGCAGAACCAGTCCAGCGCCTTGTTGGCTGCCTTCAGGAATTCCTCATAGCTGACGGGCTTCATCAGGTAGTCAAGCGCCGACACCTTATAACCCTCGATGGCATATTGCTCGAAGGCGGTGGTGAAGATTACCTTCGTCTCCTTAGGCAGAATCTTCGCAAACTCAATACCAGAGAGCTCTGGCATCTGTATGTCGAGGAACAGCAGATGTACAGGGTTGTTACGTAGCTCTTTCATGGCTTCTACGGCGCTACCATAGGTGCCGATGAGGTTCAGGAATGGGGTCTTTTCTGCGTAGCTCTTCAACAGACCGGCTGCTAAAGGCTCGTCGTCAATAATTGCGCAGTTGATAATCATAATTGTATGGTTATTGTTGAATAGTAAATGGTGTTGTTCTCCTTAGTACCTTTCTGCCACGTATAGTGGTCAGGGTAGGCCAGATCCAGTCGGCGCTGCACCTGCTGCAGTCCTATGCCGTGTCCACTGTGGTCTGACTCCGTCTTCGGATGGTTGGAGTTCGTAATCTCACAGTAGATGAAGTGCTTGTCAGCGCTGATGTTAATACGGATAAACGAGGGCTCCGTGGGACTGATGCCATGCTTGAAGGCATTCTCCACCAGCGAGATGAAGATCATCGGAGCAATCTGCACGTTGCTGTCCTGAATTTCGGTGGTGAAGGTTACATCCACAGTCTCTGGCAGTCGGATGCGCATCAGCTTTACATAGTTCTCCAGGAACTCTATCTCGTCATTGAGGGGCACGGTGGGCTGCTGATAGTCGTACAGAATGTGGCGCAGCATCTTCGACAGCTCCTGTATCGTCTCCTGTGCCTTGGCGGTGTCAAAGGCCGTCAGCGCATAGATGTTGTTCAGCGTGTTCAGCAGGAAGTGCGGATTGATCTGGTTACGCAGGTTGCGCAGCTCTGCCTGTGCACTGGCTGCTTCCAACTCTTTCAGACTCTGGTCGGCAGTCACCCAGCGGCGAGCCAGTGCCAGTGCCGTAGCACCTGCTGCGAAGACTGCCAGGTTGAGGCTGTCTCTCAGGATATATGCTGCGGTACCCAGCGTGTCGTCATATCTCCAGCCCATGTGGGGCATGTAGAGGTCGTTGGTCCAGTCCATCCAGTAGTGCAGGAATGTTCCCAACGATGAGATGACAACGATGTTTATCAGCAGGTCATAGCGGTGCTTACCTGATACGAAGAATTTGGGTGCCAGGTACAGGTAGTTCAAATAGAACACGATCATCAACAGCAGTGGCTGCATGGAGATCATCAGATAGTGGGGTAGGGTGATGCCCGTTCCTCTCCAGAAGGTCATAGGCGACAGGAACATATACGCCCACAGTGTCAGGTGGCAAGCTAGTGCCAGATTCCTGTCCATGGAAATCTTGAAGTTGTACTTACTCATGTCTAATAGCTTCTATGGGGTCCATGTTAGCGGCTTTCTGTGCGGGGATATATCCGAAGAGTACGCCGATGAATACACATACGAGGAACGATACGTAGATAGACCATGCTGGTACGCTCGATGGCATGCCGAACGACGATACCAAGGTACTGGCGGCTACACCCACCAAGACACCGAGCAGTCCTCCCGTGACGCTGATGAGTACCGACTCTATCAGGAACTGCAGCGAGATGACAGGACCTGTGGCACCTACCGCCATGCGCAGACCAATCTCCTTGGTACGCTCGGTGACGCTCACCAGCATAATGTTCATAATGCCGATACCCGCTACCAACAGTGAGAAGGCAGCAGCGACCACGAGGATGATGGTTACCGTATCCATCGTCGACGACATCGTCTGCATCATCTCGGCCTGCGAACGGATGGTGAAGTCGTCGGCAGCCTCGCCTTTCAGCTTGTGGTTGTCGCGCAGCATCTGTGTCAGCTCCTCGATGGCAGCATCGCTCAACTCCTCAGTGATGGCTGAGCAGACAATGCTCGAGAAGTAGGTCTGTGCAGCAATACGCTTCATCACCGTGGTATAGGGCGCTATGATCACGTTGTCCTGGTCCATGCCCCACGAGTTATAACCCTTCGACTTCAAGACGCCAATCACACGAAGGGGTATGGATTTGAAGCGGATGGTCTTGCCAACAGGGTCATGTCCGTCAAAGAGCTCTTTGACAATGGTGGCACCTACCACGCACACCTTGGCGGCTTTCTTGATGTCCTCGTCAGTGAAACAATCGCCTTCCTCGACACTCCACTGCTTGATGTCCAGATACTCCGTCGACTCACCATACATCGAGGTGTTGGTATTGTTGTTACCGTAGATGACCTGTCCGCTGGCCGTCACCTCTGGCGACACCTTCGTCACGAATTTCTTCTCGCGGATGATGCGCTCGTAGTCGGCCATCTTCAGCGTCTGCATGGCTGACGGGTCTTGGCGTACGCCACCACGCATGTCGGCACCTGGGCGGATGGTCAACAGGTTCGTACCCATGGTCGACAGCTCCTTACGGATGCTCTCCTTCGAGCCCTGACCTATCGACATCATGATGATGACGGCAGCCACACCGATAATGATACCCAACATCGAGAGGAACGACCTCATTTTGTTGTTGGCTACGGCCCTGATGCTTATTTTAAATAGGTTTAATAAATTCATATTGGACTCTCCCCCGACCCCTCCCTGTGAGGGAGGGGAGTAGATACTAAGGGACTCTTTTTTATTTGTTATACATTTATTATTTCTTTGACACTCTTCTGTATTATATCTGACTACTCCCCTCCCTCACAGGGAGGGGTTGGGGGAGAGTCTTCCCTAATCGTCTATTGGTTTTGGCAGCGCAGCCAGTGCCTCTGCTGCCGACTTGATATTCTCGTTGATGGTGTCCTCGCGAATCTTGCCGTCGCGCAGGTTGATGTTACGACTGGCATATTCCGCAATCTCAGGGTTGTGGGTTACGAATATGATGGTGTGCCCTTGGCGGTGCAGCTCCTGGAACAGTACCAGCATCTCGAACGACGTGCGTGTGTCCAGGTTACCTGTGGCCTCGTCAGCTAGCAGCACGGCGGGGTCGTTGACCAGCGCACGGGCAATGGCTACACGCTGCATCTGTCCACCCGACATCTGGTTCGACTTGTGATACAGACGGTCGCCCAGACCAACAGCTTCCAAGGCTTTGATGGCTCGCTGGTGACGCTCCTCAGCAGATACCTGCGAGTTGTACATCAGGGGCAGCTCCACATTCTCTACCGCGGTGGTCTTCGCCAGCAGGTTGTAGTTCTGGAACACGAAGCCTATCTTCCTGTTTCTCAGGTGGGCACGCTGCGTCTTCGACATGGTGCGCACAGAGATGCCGTCCAGGAAGTACTCGCCACTGGTCGGCGTGTCCAGGCAGCCCAGTTGGTTCAGCAGCGTCGACTTTCCGGAGCCTGACGTACCCTGAATGGTGACGAATTCGCCCTCGTAAATCTTGAACGATACGCCCCTCAGCGCCTTCACCGTCTCGCTACCTACCTGGAAGTAACGCTTCACGTTCTGCAGTTCTATAACTACACGAGACTCTCCCCCTGGCCCCTCCCTGTGAGGGAGGGGAGTGGTTAGCGTGTTCGCGGCTTTTGTTTCGTTTTCATTCATATCTTTTTGTTATTTAAAATAACTCTCTATTTGTTCAACAACAGACTCTTTGTCATATAAGACCTCTTCATTTGTAAAGCGCAAAACGTGGTATCCCATTTGTTCCAATTTCTCTTCTCTTTGTTGGTCATCATCTTGCTGCTGGGGTCCTGAGTGATATCCCCCATCCACCTCAATAACCAGTCCACTATGGCTTGATACAAAGTCCACGATGTAGTCTCCAATGACGTGTTGACGAAGGAACTTTATTCCCAATGGGTTGCTTCGCAGGTAGTCCCAAAGCACGTCTTCTGCCACGGTCGCATTCTTTCTGTTCTCTCTGGCATATGCTTTTAGCAATCCATACCTGTCAGGTGAAGCCGTCTTATATCCCATCCTGTGCAAAGTCTATTTACTCCCCTCCCTCACAGGGAGGGGCTGGGGGAGAGTCTCTTACCTCTTCTGCTGCTGTCCTTGCTGCTGCTGTCTGTTATTGTTACGTGGTCTGGGCATGAAGGGATTGGTGGTCTGCTGCTCCTGAGCCTGCTCGCCACCGCTGATGCTGAAGTCTACCAGCACCTCGGCACCCTCATTGATGCCGCTGACGATCTCGGTCAGCATACCGTTGGTGATGCCCGTCTCTACCTTGTGAGCCTTGAAGGTGTTACCCTCCATGGTCCACACCTTCAGCGGAGCCTCTACATCCTCTATCTGCTCGCCCTTTTTCAGCAGGGCCTCGTTGGGCATGAAGCGCAGGGCCTTGGAGGGTACTGCCAGCACGTCGTTCTTCTCCAGCGTATAGATGGTGATGTTCGCTGTCAGTCCGGGCTTCAGCTTCAGGTCCTTGTTGGGGGCTGAGACGACGACCTCGTAGGTCACCACATTACTTGTGGTGGTAGCCTCCTGGCGCACCTGTGTCACCTGTCCCTCGAACTTGTCGTCGGGGAAGGCGTCGACGGTGAATGTCACGCGCTGACCCTCCTTGACACCACCGATGTCAGCCTCGTCGATGTCGGCGATGACACGCATGTCTGTCAGGTCCTGTGCGATGTTGAACAGCTCAGGGGTATTGAATGAGGCAGCCACCGTCTGGCCTTCCTCTACCGACTTCGACAGCACGACACCGTCGATGGGCGAGGTGATGGTGGCATAGCCGAGGTTGGTCTGTGCCTTCTGCACACTCTCACGGGCAGAGTTCACCGTCTGGCGTGCTTTCTCATACGAGAGCTTGGCACTCTCATAGTCGTTGGCGCTCACCAGTCCCTTGTCAAACAGCGTCTGGTAGCGCTTGAAGTTGGCCGTCTCATAGTTCAGCGTGCTCTCTGCGCTGGTCAGCTCGGCCTTGGCGCGGTTCAGTTCGCTGGTCAGATTGGTACGGTCCAGTTCGGCAATGACCTGTCCCTTCTTCACTACGCTGTTGTAGTCCACATACAGCTTCGACACGATACCAGACACCTGTGTACCTACCGTCACCGAGGTGACAGGCTCGATGGTACCGGTAGCGGTGATGGTGGTGTGAATGTTCTGGCGTTCAGCCTTGGCGGTCTCAAACGTCACCTCCTCTTCTTTCTTGCCACCCGAGCACATCCAGATGACGAGGGCTACGATGACTACTGCACCTGCGCCCATCCATATCTTCTTGTTCTTCATCATAAGACTCTCCCCCGTCCCCTCCCTGTGAGGGAGGGGCGTAATTACTTGGGACTCCTTTTATTTATTATACATTATTTTATTTATTTCTTATTTTATACGCTCTCTTAGTCTATCCACTCCCCTCCCTCACAGGGAGGGGTCGGGGGAGAGTCTTCTATAGGTTTATCTCCTCTCCCTGATAGAATTTCAGCAATTGTATATTCAGTATCGTGGTGTACTTCGACTGCAACTTGTTCTGCTGCGCCTGCAACAGGTTCGTCTTGCCGTTCATCAGCTCCACGATGTTCTTCAGTCCCAGCTGGAACTGCTCCGACAGCAGGTCGTACGACTGCTGCTCACTCTCTACGCTGACCTTGGCGGCACGGAACTTCTGCTGGTTGCTCTGGGCGTCCAGCCAGAAACCCTCGATGGTGGTGTACAGCTCCTTGCGGGCGTCCTGCTGACTCAGCAGGGCCTGCTCGCGCTGTATCTTCGCCTTGTTCACGGCCGTCTTGTTCTTCCTTCCGTCAATCAGTGGTACGCTGACACCCAGGCCTACCGTGGCGTCGAAGTTCGTCTTCATCTGACTACCCCAGCTGTTGTCGTTGCGTGACGATGTGCTGGTACCCACACCGCCTGTCACGCTCACCGTAGGCATATAGCCACCCTTGGCCGACTTGATTTGCAGCTCACTCTTCGTGATGGCCAGCTCCTGGTTCTTAATCTCCGGACGTGTCAGCAGCGCCTGTTCATAGACACCCTGCAGGGCAGGGATGGCTGCCAGTGCCTGCTCGTCGCTGGCTGTTGGCATGGCGATGTCGAATGTCGGGTCGTCGGTAATCTCCAGCAGCTGCTTCAGCGACAGCTTATAGTCTGCCAGATTACTCTGGGCAGCCACCAGGTTATACTCGTCGGTAGCACGCTGGGCAGTCAACTGTGCCAGGTCGGCCTTCGACATCTTGCCCACCTCCAGCATCGTCTTGCCGCGCTCCTCGTTCTTCTTCGAGGCCTCTAGACTCTGACGGTTCACCTCAATGGCTTCATTCATATAGAGTATCTGTACATACAGCTGTGCAATACGCTCCTGGATGCTGTTCGCTGTCTCCTGAGCCGACAGCTCTGCCTGCTCCTCAGCCAGCGTGTTCTGCTTCAGCGCGTTGGTGTTCTGGCCACCATTCCATACCGTCCACTGGGCATTGATGCCATAGGTGCCGCTATACGAACCCTTCTTCACGTTCACCCCTTCCATCCAGGGCGAATAGCCCAGCGACTGGTTCGTCGTTGCTGTCAGCGAGGGCAGCAGGGCAGCCTTCGACTGCTTGCGGTCCTCCGTGGCCGACTGCTTCTTCAGCACGGCCTGTTTCAGTGTGATGTTGTTCTGCATGGCATAGTCTATGCAGTCTTTCAGCGTCCACTGCTTCTGTGCGTGAACACCCATGCAGGCCAATGCCATCAGAACCACTAATCCTTTTCTCATTTGCTTATATTTATAGTTAACTCTACTTTTTCTCGCTGCAAAGGTAGAAAATATCGACGAAATAGAGAAATATTTTTCCGATTATTTTCGATTTGGTAGAAATAATTTACTAAAACCTCTATATTTATTCCTGTTTTATAGAGGTTTTTGTTCCTTTCCCCCTTACACCTTATTATATAATAAAAGGCTAACCTCACGGCTAGCCCTTATTACTAAACTAAACAAATACTTTATGTGGTTATCTTTCAATCTGAAGCTTATTACTCTTAATAAAACCTATGTAATCAAATCTGGGTGCAAAGGTACGGCGTTTCCGCCAACTGTGCAATACCTATTATATGGTATTTTGCCTTCTGACCTCTTCCTTCTTACCTCTTAACTGTTAATCTTCTATAACAATGGGGTAGGGATGTTTTACTTTTGACGACAAGGGGCGTCAAAGAGGGCAGAAAGTTTTATCAACACATGAATCAAATATACTTATGAAAAAAATGTTCCTTTCATTGTTGGCGCTCTCATGCCTGACAGCGTCTGCACAGTTCGGTGCTCCCCGTGAGAATCCGAAAGTTCCTTCAGTAACTACTAATGTCACAGAAGACTTCAAGCCTGCGACCAGTAACCAGGACAACAAACAGTACCCCATGGTCAACTCACAGCGCATGGTTCGTGCACAGATCAAGGCCCCCGATGCTAAGTTCGTAGGACTGGACATCGCAGGCAAAATCTACGAGATGACCAAAGACGAGAACGGTGTATGGACGGGTACCTCAGAACCACAGGACGAGGGCTTCCACTACTACCAGCTGAACATCGACGGAGCCTCCGTGCCCGATCCTAACAGCCTCTATTTCTATGGTGCCAGCCGTTGGGGTAGCGGTATCGAGATTCCTTCTGCCGACGAAGACTTCTGGCAGGTGAAGAACGTGCCGCAGGGTTCTATGAGCGAAGTGTTCTACTGGTCTACATATACAGAGAAGATGCGTCGCTGCCACGTCTATCTGCCCGCCGAGTATTTCACCAACCCCACCAAGAAGTTCCCCGTGCTCTATTTGCAGCATGGCATGGGTGAGAACGAGTACGGATGGGCTGAGCAGGGACATACCGCACAGATTCTGGACAACCTGATTGCCGAGGGTAAGGCTGTTCCTTGCATCGTTGTCATGGACAATGGTCTGAATGCCCGTAAACCTGGCGAGCAGGCAGGTTTCGGCTTTGGCGGTCCTCGTCCACAGGCTGGCCCTCAGGGACAGCGTCCACAGGGTCCCCGTCCTCAGGGTGCTCCTGGGCAGGGCGGTCCCCGTCGTGGCTTCGGTGGCTTCTCAGAAGGTTTCAAGAATGTCCTCTTCAACGACATCATCCCCATGGTAGAAACCCACTACCGTGTCATTGCCGACCCACAGCATCGTGCCTACGCTGGTCTGTCAATGGGTGGCATGCAGGCCCGTGAGATTACCCTCGCCAATCCTGAGAAGTTCGCCTATGTAGGCTCCTTCAGCAGTGGTGCATGGAATTTAGACCAGGTCAAGGCCTCTGAGGGCTTCGCCAAGAATGTGAAGCTGCTCTTCATGAGCGGTGGCGGCAAGGAGAACATGGGTTGCGTAGAGGCTGCCAAGAAGATTAAGGAGCAGCTCGGCATGAATGCCGTAGGCTACGAGTCGCCAGGCACTGCCCACGAGTGGCACACATGGCGTCGCAGCCTCTACCAGTTCGCCCAACTGATGTTCAAGTAATCTTATAACAAAAACAAGAAAAACCAAAAAAGGAGGTCTTCCACACGGGAGACCTCTATTATTATATATAAGGAGCCCAAGGTTTTTATGGTTTTCTTTGATTATTACCTGTTTTCTGTGCTATCCGTGATATCTGTGTGAAAAAATACCCCACCATTCTCGCGAACAGTGGGGCATTGCTTGAAAAACGATTACCTTTATTGTAAGGTAATACTAACTATAATTATATTTGCGGGGCCTGCGCACCTCACGGCGCCGTGGTTGTTGTCCCCCTATATGTTATTCAAAAATTGTCAAAGTCCGTCACTCCATCGGTGCCGAAGTCGAATGTCTCGTCATCGAAGCTTGGTGACAGCAGATTCTCTTCATCAGTGATTGTCTCTTCACTGAGTCCAAGGTTTACAATAGATGATGCTAACATCTGCATGGTCTGTAGTTTCACTACTTCCAGCTCAGGATTGATATATGTCTTTTTCATATAATCTTCGTTTTAGAGTTAAACATTAATTACCATTAATTATCCATTAATTTTTCATTAATTATTTAATGATAACTTTTTTACCGTTCACGATATACAGACCCTTAGTGGGCTGAGCTACACGCTGACCTGCGAGGTTGAAGTATTGGCCATTAGCCTTCTTTACCTCTACATTCTCGATTGCGGTAACGTCACTCTCGTCGAAACTGAACTCCAGGAATTCGTGGGCACTAGATACGGCTGATGCAGGAACAATAGCACGACCAGCACCTAATGCACCGCCGGCCCACTTGTAGAAGCCTGGGCCGCTAGTACCATTTGCCAAGACATATACACCATTACCCGTTGTCTCTGTACTTACTTCCAGAATGTTGCCAGTTGGATCCTCTGGTGAATCAGTTACTGTCAGAGTGTAGTTCGTAGATGCTGTACCTTTCAGAACATATGCACTACCAGCCTTGATAGAAGGAACAGAAGTCAGCTGAACTTTACCCTCACCAGCACTAACAGCTTTATAAGCGGTCAGACCAGCAGGCAGTGAAGCACTAACAGCAGAAATCAAGGTCTTGTAACCAGTAGCACCAATTGCAACATCGTAGGTATTAGCCTTGTCTACACGGTAAATTTGAACATACTCATCCTCAGTAGTTGCTGCAGAAGAATAACAACTAAACAAACTACTAGAATTGTTACGCTTTATCTTGTTGCGAGTATTTGATCCTTGGAAAGTAATAACAGCGTTATTGTCCGTAATGCTAATAGTAGCCTTAGCATTATCGTCACCAACTGTCGCTCTTGATTTTAAATAATTGCTACTTGATGATGCTGCATATAGGTAACCGTCTTCTGTCTTAAGATTCCAACCAGCAGAAGAACCTTCCAAGGTAATAACTGCAGCAGAAGAAGGCAGAGATGCAATAGAGTGTTCTGAAATTGTAACATCATCCTCTGCTCTATTATTTGTGTTCTGACCTGCCATTACCTTTCCATTCTTCTCATTGACAAGAACAATCTTGTCACCAGCAACCAATGTAGACGCATCGGTTACCAAAGAGTAAGATGACAAATCTGCAGGACCTGCAGGTTTAACAGCAGGCTTTGTCGTTACGGTTACTTCAATTGCGACATTACCAGATGCATAGGTGGCCGTCTGAGCAACGGAAATAGTAATAGTTGCAGTACCAGGCTTCAGAGCTTTCAGTTTACCTCCTTCTACCTTGGCAATTGTAGCATCTGAAGACTCATAAGAAATGGCACCATCAGAAGTTACAGTGAAGAGACTTGTAGCATCGCGCTCAGTTGTTACCTCCATTTCAATGTCATTGTCAACAGCAGCTAATTCAGGGGCAGCCTTGCGAGCCAATGATGTCAAGTAGTTTCCTGCTGAGAATTCGTATGTAGAACTAAATTTCGTCAGCGAACCATAGATAACCACTACATCGCCAACCTTAATATCCTCAGTAGAAGTAAAGTTCGTGTTGTTCAAATTCTTACCCTTATAAGCCTCTAACTGAGTAGTCGTGGAACCATCATCAGAAATCCAATATGTTGCCCAATGGTTATCAGTGTTCACCTCATCAACTTGCGAAACGATACCAGTGGCATAAACATCCGTAACGCCAATACCTGCGTCAATAGCTTCACGAGCATCGGCCACAGAATATGGGTCAGCTTCCGTACCAGCATGCTCTAAGATTAAATAGGTGGCAGAAGCTACAGTACTATTGTTGTTACCTTCCTTTACAGCGATAGCCTTGATGGTTGTTGTAGCATTAACAGCGATGGCGCCAGTATAAGGTGTGCTAGAGGCTGTCGGTGTAGAGCCATCTGTGGTATAATATATTGACGCTCCAGTAGTAGTAGTGCTGATAGTCACATTCTGTGCAGAGGTGTACAGACCTCCAGCGGGAGAAAATGTCGGAGTGGCACAAGTGGTAGTTCCACCAAGTGTTACAGTGATTGACTGGACACGCCAATGACCACTGCCAGTAGGACGTGTAAATACTACAGTAGCAGCATCTCCAGTCCAGGTGTGTGTGCTCTTATCGTAAGTACCAACATTTACAACATCGTTTGAAGTAGGAGCATAGCTGCTTCCTGCATACGTTATAACAATCGTTGCAATATTGCCACTTTTTGCAGCAATTGTCATGGTACCTCCAGCATATACACGAATACCACTTCCAGTGTCGTAGTATTTGCCGTCGTTGCCTCCACCACCAAATGTTACAGTGAAATCACCTCCGTCAAATGGGTCAGTATATTGTACACCATTATCCAGGCCTAGGTCAGCAAAAACGATACTTCCTGCCCATGCACACGTACTACCTACTACCAGGACGAATAGCAGGAGGAATGTTTTCATAAGTAATGATTTCTTCATAATGATTGGATTTAAATTATTAAGTAAAACTTTTAGTTATTAGTGAACCTCAAGGACTCACGGGGTCTGTCCCCCTGAGTCCTCGAGGTGTGGTTAGTATTCTTACCAGTCCATGTCGTCGTCCATTCCTGGTGCGGCCCACTCTGAAGGAGTCTCGCTAGAAATGCCCTTGGGAGAGCCTGCCAGCAACTGATTGTAAGCTTTCAGCTTTACGATTTCCATTTCAGGATTGATATATTTCTTTTTCATATTCGTGTCCTCCATAGATTATTTGATTATTACCTTCTTACCATTCACAATATACAGACCCTTAGTTGGGTTCAGCACTTTCTGGCCATTGAGATTATAGATGTCACTTCTTCCATCTGCCATCTTACCTCTTACATCAGATACGCCAGTTGTCTCGCTCTCTTCGTCGAAGCTGAATGTCAGGTAGTCACGAGCACTAGAACCTGTATTTACATTTGCTTGGTCGATGTAAACAATACCAGCAGCAGGTGCTGTTGCTGCATATTTATAGAAGGCAATGCCTGTTCCAGACTTGTATCCAAGACGATAACCGTCAACATCGTTTGTTCCGTCGGTAACGGCAAGAACGTTGGCACCCAGTGTTGTGGCACCTGTAGTCTCTGTCAGTACCATTTCGTGGTTAGCATCAGTAGTCTTCAGAATAACAGCCTCACCAGCAGGAATTTTTGTAGCAGCCAGAGCTGTTAGCTCAACCTCACCTGCTGTAGCAGACTCCTTCGCAACATAGATCTTGGTGTTGCCATCTACTTCATAGTCCTGTGATGCATCATAGAATGTACGCCATCCATCCATGTTGTCCGATGTGGTCAGTGTTATTGTTCCGTCAAGATTGTCTACTGGAGTTTCAGGCTCCTTGGGAATCTCTTTATAAATCTGAACTAATTTCTGACCAGAACCATAGCAACTAAAAATCTTCTGATTAGAAGCATCATTATATCTTAACAAGTTACGTGTATTTGTACCTTTAAAAGTAATAGTTGCATCTCCATTAGATATTGTTATTGTAGCTCTTGCATTGTTATCTGGAGTGGTTTCTGTTCTCAAGTAATTACTACCACTTGAAGCAGCATACAAATATCCACTACCAGTGTAGAAATAATATACAGTGGTAGGCGTGCTTTCAATATCCTCAGTATTCTTAACTAGGACTAACTTCTGAACAGATGCGGATGGTGAATTGATTGAATTATTAGAAATGGAAACAGAAGCATTACCGCGATTATTAGAGTTCTGTGTTGTACTCATTGCAACTTCTTCTGTTTCATATACAATCAAAATCGCATCACCGTTCTCTAAGTCACTAGCATCAGTAACTTTTACATAATAACCACTATTGATATTCTTAGGAATCAATGGGAAATATGTATAAGTAAATGAAAATACATCACTTGCATTGGAATAGCTATCGTAAGCTCTTGCCTTGATAGTACAATCAGCATTAAGATTGAAAGAACCTGTATAATGGGTGCTAGAATTTGTCGGAGTAGAACCATCAGTGGTATAATAGAAATCCAAACCAGAGTCACCAGTAATTGTTACAGTTGCACCTGCAGCAGTGACTGTTGGTTTATTGGGTTTAATAGTGTAAGTTGCAGAAGCAACTGCTGAAGCTGTCATACCATCTTTAAATGCCTTAGCTTTCAATACTGTACCCGATGTTGTAATAGAAACAGCAGATGAATAAGTCGCATCACTTTCCGTGGGATCGTTACCATTTGTTGTATAGTGAATCGTTGCACCGTCTGTAGCGCAGGAGATAGCTACATTTTGAGCTTGTGTATATGTAGCTGAACCATCAGGATCGAACGTTGGAGTGGCGACAGTATTGTCTACTTCAAAGTTTGCAGTAACTGTTGCGTTTGCGGTACCCATTGTAAAGGTTGTTGGGTTAGTGCTAGTACTTGTCAGTGTTGATCCGGTTCCATTTACGCTCCAGCTTGAGAAAACGTAACCTGCAGATGGTGTTGCAGTAAGAGTAACTGTGGCACCTTCAGCTACACTTGCACCGCTGGCCACAGCATTACTGCCTCCATCTACACCAGCAATGCTACCATTTGTGGCAGAATAAGAGAGGGTATGAGTAGGGGTGCTATTTTCATAAGTATAACTGATATAATACGCTTTAACACCCTTACTAATTCCTGTAACTGTTACGGTCAAAACTGTTCCTGAAGTAGTCGTGTTGGTTGCATTTATGGTAACGTCACTTGATTCATTCAAAGAACCTGTTCCAACAGAAGTATCACCTACTTTTAAGGTTACCGTTCCATGTGTACCTGAGAATCCACCAAAATTTGCGCTGAATGCCTTTATGGTTTGGGCAGAAGCTAATGTCGTTGTAAAAGTAATACTTGTAGCAGGTTTGCTGCTAGAACCAATCTGTGCATAGCTAGCGTTTGGGGTAAAAGATGTTGTACCTGCTGTTGTCACAGTCCACGTATTTCCTTGGCTGTCGTTTCCTGATACTGAGGCACTGTTAACATTTGTACTACCGGAAGCAGAACCAAAATTAATGGTACTGACAACATCTGCTGCCCACGCACTACTACCCACGATTAGCGCGCATAGCAAGAGAATTGATTTAAGTAAGAGTTTTTTCATAATAAGTGTGTTTAATTGTTAGTTGTATTTATTTGTTATTTGTTGTTTTCATTCATCGACTTTATATTTTAGTTAGTGTACTATTCGTTTCTTCACTTCTTTGCCGGCCCTTACACTAACCCATACAGAAAAGTGCGCAGACCCCCGTAATCCCAGACAGGTCTACCACAACCTTTACAGTACATACGCGAAGTCTGCGCACAATGGCGCACTCCTCATGTACTGTAACTATGCTCTTAAAATTCCGTAGTTCGAGGTGGTAGTTCGTCTGGGAATTGAGCAATAAAAAGGCGTCAATACGGCCGAAGCCATACGACGCCACAAAATTATACAATTATTTTCAAATCTCCAAAGAATTCCCTTAGAAAAATTTATGTCCTACGGAAATTGCAGTAATAATACTAATGATGTAACAAAAAGGCCAGAGAGCACTCACTGCTTCCCTGGCTTTTTCTCAGTTTTTCATTTTCTCCATTTTCCCATTTTTCTATTTCTCCATTTTTCCATTTTAGAACGGGCCGTGACCCATACAGCTGGTTACTCCCAGCGTGGTTCCCAGTGCCGTCAGCACCGTCACGATGATCTGAATCACCGTCTTCCAAAACTCTTTGTTCTTCATACGCTAATCCTTTCTTTTTTTTTCTGAACACGAATCTTACGAATTTCACTAATATTTCTACCACAGATTTCACAGATTTCTCAGATTTTTGGCTGCGCACTGCTATTGCATTTAAC
>CADCAG010000025.1 GCA_902799355.1 uncultured Bacteroidales bacterium | reverse complement strand
ACCGAAACGCAGGTGAGAGCAGGTGAAACCTCCTGACTTCTTAGAGTCGTAAGAGAAGTAAGCCTGGCAGTACTTGTCGGTGTTGTCACCAATAATCTTTACTGAGTTCTTGTTAGCACCTACGGTACCATCGGCACCCAGACCGTAGAACTTAGCCTGGAACATGCCAGCGCCACCGAGAGCGATCTCCTCAACCTCAGGCAGTGAGGTGAAGGTAACGTCGTCTACGATACCGATAGTGAAATGGTTCTTGGGCTCGGGCATAGCGAGGTTGTTGAACACGCTAATAATCTGAGCAGGTGTGGTGTCGCGGCTACCAAGACCATAGCGACCGCCAACGATAATAGGACGGTTCTCTACATCGAAGAATGCATCCTTCACGTCGAGGTACAGAGGCTCGCCGTTAGCGCCTGGCTCCTTAGTACGATCCAGAACGGCAATCTTCTTCACAGTCTTGGGAACAGCTGCCAACAGGTGCTTCACTGAGAATGGACGATACAGGTGAACAGAGATCATACCTACCTTCTGACCGTTAGCGTTCAGGTAGTCGATAGCCTCGCGAGCTGCATCGGTAGCAGAACCCATGAGGATAATCATGCGGTCAGCATCCTTAGCTCCGTAGAATGAGAACAGGTGATACTCACGGCCGGTAATCTTAGAAATCTCGCCGAGGTACTTCTCAACTACCTCAGGTACTGCATCGTAGTATGGGTTGCAAGCCTCACGGTGTGTGAAGAATGTCTCAGGGTTCTCAGCAGTACCACGAGTGATAGGACGCTCAGGGCTCATAGCACGATCGCGGAAACGCTTGATGTACTCTTCCTTAACGAGAGGACGGATATCCTCCTGATCCATCAGCTCGATCTTGTGGTACTCGTGAGAGGTACGGAAACCGTCGAAGAAGTTAACGAAGGGAACCATAGTCTCGAGCGTGGCCAGGTGAGGAACAGCTGTGAGGTCCATCACCTCCTGTACAGAACCAGAGCAGAACATAGCGAAACCGGTCTGACGGCATGCCATAACGTCCTGGTGGTCGCCGAAGATACACAGAGAGTGTGAAGCCAGCGTACGGGCAGAAACGTCAAATACGCAAGGAATCAACTCACCGGCAATCTTGTACATGTTAGGAATCATCAGGAGCAGACCCTGACTTACGACCACGGGCAGCCCACTCGTCAACATGCTCCGCCATAGGCGAAGACGGGGTGATGGGGTAGATAGCAGCTACCTCCGAGAACATATAGCTCACGTGAGCTGCAGCCTCGTTACCATCACAGGTGATAAACTTCTTTTCTTTAGCCATTTTACTATATAAAAGTATTAAATGAATAATATCTTATTATTTCCTATTACCTATTATTATTAATACCTAAAAATTAGTATTTGTTTATAAACGCCTGCAAAGTTACAAATAATTCTGCGAAATGCAAAGCACACTTTGCAAAAAATAGCTAAAACATGAGCGTTTTTTCCACTTTATCGATATTCATACAACTTATAATCGCCAAAAGTTGTAACTTTGCAGCATGGAACAGAAGAAAGACAATTCACAAGAGTTATTCCCCATTGTTGACGAAGAGGGGCGTGTTGTGGGCAAGGCTACGCGTGGTGAGTGTCATAGTGGCACGCATCTGTTGCACCCCGTTGTCCACCTTCATGTGTTCAATTCCCAGGGTGACATTTACCTGCAGCGACGCCCAGAGTGGAAAGACATCCAGCCAGGCAAGTGGGATACTGCCGTCGGTGGCCATATTGACTATGGAGAGAATCCCGAAGATGCCCTCCGCCGCGAGGTTCGCGAGGAGCTGGGCATCACCGACTTTGCCCCTATAGCCATGGGGAAATATGTCTTCGAGAGTCTGCGTGAGCGTGAACTCGTCTATGTCCACCGTACCATCTATGACGGCCCCATCCAGCCCTCACAGGACGAACTCGACGGTGGCCGTTTCTGGAGTCTTCTGGAAATCCGCGACGCCATAGGGCAGGGGATACTTACTCCCAATTTCGAAAGTGAGTTCCAGCGGTTCTTTCTGTCTTTGCAGCAATAATTAACAGTGTATATTGAATAAAATTCAATATTTTTTTTGTATATTTGCAGCATGAAACACATATTTTCCCTTTTGCTTGCTGTCGTCACAATGACGACACTGGCACCACAGAAGACCAATGGTCAAGTAACAACAGCGCAACAACCGCTGTTGATGACGCACGTAGAAACGGGCGATGTACAAGGTGTACTGGACGGCACCGATCTGGCCGTCTATAGAGCAATCCCCTATGCAGCTCCTCCTGTGGGAGACCTGCGCTGGAAGGCTCCACAACCTGCCAAGTCGTGGGAGGGCGTCAGGGTGTGCGACACGTTCGGTCCGTTGCCTCCACAGCCTACACGTCCTGACCGTAAGGCAGACACGATGAGTGAGGACTGTCTGTATTTGGGCATTGCCACACCTGCGAAGTCTGTTGCTGAGCGACTACCGGTGATGGTATGGATTCATGGCGGTGGCTTTCGTACAGAGTGGTACGGTGGCGACCTGTGGACCAGTCTAGCACGTCGTGGCGTGGTTATCGTCAGTGTTGAGTATCGTACAGGAGCACTGGGATTCATGGCTCATCCGGAGCTGAGCAAGGAGTCGCCCGACGGACACTCTGGTAATTATGGTCTGCTGGATCAGATATATGCTTTGCAGTGGGTACAGCGAAACATTGTGAACTTTGGCGGCGACCCTTCAAAGGTTACCATCTTTGGCGAGTCGGCAGGTGCCATCAGTTGTAGCATGCTGTGTGCTTCGCCCTTGACCAAGGGACTGTTCCGTGCCGCTATCAGCCATAGTGGTGGTTCTTTTGCTCCCTGGAAAGACGCACCCCGCAGTCTAGGTTTGGACGCCTCGCAGAAGGGTGCTGAACAACAGGGTGTGGACTTCCAGAAATTCCTGAAGAAGAAAAATATCAAGCAGATGCGTAAGATGGATGCTATGGCACTCTGCGACGGTAATGTGGGATTTGAGGGCTTCTGGCCTTGCGTGGACGGCTATGTGATCTGCGACGACCAGTACCGTCTCTATGAGCGTGGCGAATATAACGATGTTCCTGTTATCATCATGACCAACAGCGATGAGGGTGCCCTGTTCAGTCCTGCTAATATTAAGGTAGAAGACTACCAGAAGCAGGTACGCCAGATATTCGGTGACTTTGCTGACGAAGCACTGAAGGTATATCCCGGCAATACAGACGACGAGGCGTGGCACGGCTTTGGCGATGCATTCCGCGATATGGGTTTTGCATGGCCATCATACGCCTGGGCTAAGCTACAGAGCAAGACGGGAAAGAGTGGGGTATATGCTGCTTTCCTGGCACAACCCTCGACAGTCAGCTTCTCGCCCGATGCACGTCGTAAAGGTGTGGCCCATGCTGACGACATCATGTATCTGAACGAGACATTCCTCGGTCAGGCTGCCAAGTATCCCCATGAGGCTGCTGTCGCTGAGATTCTGCAGCAGTACTGGGTGAACTTTGCCAAGACCTGTAATCCCAATGGCAAGGGACTTCCATACTGGCCCACCTTCGACGAGCAAAAGGCTACCACGATACAGTTCAGCAACGGTGCTTCACTCATCACGGTGCCCAACCGAAAACAGATAGACTTTGTAGACCGCTTCTATAAATCTAAACGAGAAGAGGCTGAAAAGAGCCGTAGATAAGATAGCAATAAATTAGTAATACCCGCATAAAAATAAGGAGCACCCGCAAGGATGCTCCTTATTTTATAGAGTAATCAGTCCTGATTATCTGAGCGCTTTGTTCAGCATGTAGTACATTTCGTTGTTCTGCAGCTGCTGCTTGAACTCGTAGGTCTTGGTGTCCTTGTTGATCTTGACATACTCGATGCCGACCATCTCAGCGAAGTCTTCCCAGTACTGTTCGTCAATGTCGTACGAGAAGGCGCTGTGGTGAGTGCCGCCAGCAAGAATCCAGGCGCCAGCACCAATCTCGAAAGTAGGCTGGGGAACCCACAGAGCACTAGCCACAGGCAGGTTGGGCATGGGTTTGGGTTTGATGCACTCGACCTCCTGAGAGATGAGGCGGAAGCGATTGCCGAGGTCAACAACAGTAGCCTTGATGCCACGACCAACCTTTGAGGTAAAGACGAGGCGGGCAGTCTGCTGCTTGCGGATGCCGATGCCGAGGAAGTGAACCTCGAGGGTGGGCTTGTCGACAGCGATGAGCGGACAAACCTCGAGCATATGGCTCTGCAGGCATGATGAGCGGTCGCCAGCGAAGTTGAGGGTGTAGTCCTCGAGGAATGAACATCCCTGAGGCATGCCCTGCTGGATAACCCACAAGGTGCGGCAGAGACAGGCTGTCTTCCAGTCGCCCTCAGCACCGAAACCAATACCCTCAGCCATCAGACGCTGTGAGGCGAGACCAGGAATCTGGTCGAAACCACAGAAGTCGGGCTGGTTGATATCGGCATCGCCGAGGTCGTCGAAATTGGTGGTGAAGGCTGTGGCACCTTCGTCCTTCAAGACACGGCGCAGGGCGATTTCTGCCTTTGCTGCGTTCTTGACTTTCTCCCAATAAACGGCTTCACCGCTTTCGTCTATCTTGATGGTATAGAGCTTCTTATACTCTTCGACGAGTTCGCTGACTTCTTGGTCGGTGACCTTCTTCCAGTACTCCATCAGTGAGCTGACGGGATAGTAGTCAACGTGGTATCCCAGACGCTGCTCGAACTCTACACGGTCGCCATCGGTAACGGCTACGTTGTTCATGTTCATACCGAACATCAGACAGCGAACGTTGTGAGCATCAGCTACACCAGCAGCTACGCGTGCCCAGACGGCAATCTGCTGCTGAGCGGCAGTGTCCTTCCAGTAGCCACAAACCACCTTGCGAGGGATGCGCATGCGGGTGCAGATATGTCCGAACTCGATGTCACCATGAGCCGACTGGTTCAGGTTCATGAAGTCCATGTCCATCGTCTCCCAGGGAATCTCGGCGTTGTACTGTGTATGGAAGTGGAGTAGGGGCTTCTGCAGAGCCTGCAGACCCTTGATCCACATCTTGGCGGGTGAGAAGGTGTGCATCCATGTGATGACGCCCACGCACTTCTGCTCGTTGTTGGCAGCCAGCATAACCTGCTCTACTTCCTTCGAGCTGTTTGCAGTACCTTTATAAACAATCTTTACGGGGATATTGCCAGAGGCGTTCAGTCCATCTACCATCTCCTTAGAGTGTCCGTCAACGGCAACGACAGCGTCACCACCATAGAGCAACTGGGCACCAGTGACCCACCAAAGTTCTAAATTCTCAAATGCTTTCATTGTTTTAGTAATAATGTGATTAGTGTTTCTGACCTTTCTGACCATAATATGCGTTGGGACCGTGCTTGCGCATGTAGTGCTTCTCAATGAGCAGCGGGTTCATCGTCAGGTTAGGATTCACTGAGAAGGCTACGAAAGCCATCTTGGCACACTGTTCCATGACCTTGGCGTTGTAGACTGCATTGTCGGGAGAGGTACCCCACGAGAATGGACCGTGGTTCTTGACCAAGACAGCGGGGGTGTGGTCAGGATTGATCTTGCGGATGTTCAGAATCTCGTCAACGATGACTTTACCCGTCTCCAGCTCGTACTGTCCCTTCACCTCTGTTTCTGTCATATCGCGCGTGCAAGGAATATCCTTGTAGAAATAGTCGGCATGTGTAGTTCCGATATTGGGAATGTCACGACCAGCCTGTGCGAAAGCGGTGGCATAGGTGGAGTGGGTGTGAACGACACCCTGGATGTTGGGGAATGCCTTGTACAGAACAAGGTGTGTGGGAGTGTCACTGCTAGGATTGAGGTCGCCCTCTACTACTTTACCACTCTCCAGGTCTACTACTACCATATCCTCGGCCTTCATCTCGTCGTAGCTGACGCCACTGGGCTTGATGACTACGAGGCCTTTCTCGCGGTCGATGCCCGAGACGTTGCCCCATGTGAAGATAACCAGTCCTTGCTTGACCAAATCAAGGTTGGCTTTAAAAACCTTCTGTTTGAGTTCTTCTAACATAATAATCAATTTTCAATTATCAATTGTCAATTACAACTTGAAGTTTGAATCTTCGTTGTAAGCGTTCTTGTTGAAACGATAGAGGTATGCTCCACGCTTGGAGCCGGTCTTGTCTATCAGGTCGGTCTTCTCGATGAAGTCCATCTCCTTGATACGCTTGCGGAAGTTACGCTTGTCGACCTCCTCACCATTGACAGCTTCGTAGAGACGCTGCAGCTGGGTGAGCGTGAAAAGACCTGGCAGCAGTTGGAAGCTGATGGGCTCCGTGCGGATTTTCTGCTGCATGAGCTTGCGGGCTTTGCCAATCATCTGCTTGTGGTCAGAGAACATCTCGGGTAATTCCTCAATGTTCACCCATTCCACATCGTGCTCTGCCAGCAGCTTCTGGTCGTAGTCCTTCACGTTGATGAGTGCGTAGTAAGCGACACTGACGACGCGTGCTCCTGGGTCGCGATCAACACTACCGAAGGCGCCTACCTGTCGCATATACACGTTGCGCAGGCCCGTCAGCTCAAAGAGTGTACGGTCAGCAGCCTCGTCAACACTCTCTTCGTTGCGTACGAAGCCTCCATAGAGGCTCCATAGACCTTTACCGGGATCGATGGGTCGGTGGCCCAGCAACACCTTCAGCTTGTTGTGTTCAAAGCCGAAGATGATGCAGTCCACCGACACAAGGATCTTTTGATGTTCTATATAATACTTGGTCATGGTTGTTCGCTATATGTTTTACCACAGAGCAATGTACAGGATGGTGAGGATGGCAATAACACCAAAGGCACCGATGTTGAATGTCTTGTCAGTCTTGAAGATATTTAGGTCGATAGCCACCAACTTGGGATCCTGTACTTTATCCAGTGCGTTAGAGCGCAGATAGATACCGATGGTAGCAGTGATAGCAGCGAAGAAGATCATAGCGCCCTCGAAGCCGTGAATATGCATGGTCTCGTTGAAGAAACCACCGATGAACAGCACGAACGAGATGGCTGCTGTGCAGAACATGATAGTGCTCCAGCGCAGCTGAGTCTTGATGGTATGCTCGTCAAGCTCGTCAGCAGGAACGGCCTTCTTGCTCTTCAGTGAAATCCATACGAACAGGATAACCAGCGTGATGAAGACGATACCTGAACGTACGAGGAACGGCATCTCGGGGAAGGCGAACTTATAGATGATTGAGAAGGCGAAGGTGCCGATGGCGCAAACCACAGCAGCAGTACCGCTGGCACGCTTCCACAACAGTCCGAGACCGAAGATGACAACCACACCGGGATAAACGAATGCAGAGTACTCCTGGATGAACTGGAATGCCTGGTCGATACCACCCATCAGCGGGTATACAGCGATGAGGGCGATGATCAGGGCGCTAACAGAAGTCATACGACCTACATTCACCAGACGCTTCTCAGAGGCGTTCTTGTTGATGAACTGCTTGTAGATATCCATCGTGAAGAGGGTAGAGGTAGAGTTGAACATAGATGCCAGTGAAGAAATCACAGCAGCAGCCAGTGCAGCAAAGCTCAGACCCTTGACAACAGTAGGTGTGAAGTTACGAATCAGGAAAGGATAAGCATCGTCAGAACGTGTGATAGAACCTGCCAGTGTCTCGCGGAGACCGTCGCACTCAGGAGCAGTCATGATGTAGAAGGCGCAGACACCAGGGATACATACGATGAACGGAATAAGAATCTTCAGGAAGGCAGCGAATACCATACCCTTCTTAGCCTCTGCCAGAGACTTAGCAGCCAGACCCTTCTGGATGATGTACTGGTTGAAGCCCCAGTAACCCAGGTTGGTCAACCACAGAGCACCGAAGATCAGTACGATACCAGGATTGGTGAAGAAGGGGTCTTCCTTCTGGATAACGTTGCCAGCACCATCAACGACACCGTTGATAGCAGGATAGAGGGCTTCGTTACGGGTAACCACGAGGTTAAAGTGCTTGTCGCCATCGATAGATGCCAGATAGTCTTTGATGTGTGTCAGAGCATCCCAGGCTCCTCCCAAGCCCATCTCGCTACCGATAACTGACAGCGCAGCATAAGCAGTAATCAGACCACCACCTACGAGGAAGGTTACCTGCATTACGTCAGTCCATGCTACAGAGGCCAGACCACCGTAGATAGAGTAGATACCTGCGATGAGGAACAGAGCGAGGATGATGCACATACGAACCTGGTCGATTTCCATACCGCCAACGTTGATGATCATGTCGGTTGGCAGACCCAGAATCTGCTGGATAGCCAGTGCACCCAACCAAGCTACTGATGTCAGGTTAACGAAGACATAGAGGAACAGCCACAGCAGAGAGAAGGCGAAACCTACACCCCAGTTATATCGCTCGCGCAGGAACTGAGGGATGGTGAAAATCTTCTTCTCAATCATCAGCGGCAGCAGGAACTTACCTACTACCAGCAGGGTGGCAGCGGCCATCAACTCGTAGGCAGCCTGTGCAATACCCGATGCGAAGGCTGAACCGGACATACCGATGAACTGCTCGGCAGAGATGTTGGCAGCGATAAGTGATGCACCCACAGCCCACCAGGTCAGTGTGTTACCTGCCAGGAAGTAGTCGGTAGATGATTTCTCTTCACCCTTCTTGCTACGAGACAGGAACAGTCCCATTCCCACAAGAATGATGATGTAAACGATAAAGACAAGATAGTCGGCAGTTGCAAAGCCATTGTTGCTAAGTGCCTCGAAAATTTTATTCATAAGTTTTGATATAGTTATTAAATGAGTTTATTCATTAAAAATAGAGAAGGTGTAAGAAGCATGGCTGTAGTACTTCTCGCCGGGCTTCAGTACGGGACTTGCCCATTCAGGATGGTTGGGGCTGTCGGGGTATTTCTGGCTCTCCAGACATACGCTGACGTGCTTAGGATACTTCACACCATGCTTGCGGATGATATCTGCATCTTTGCCAACACCCTGGAAGTTGCCCGAGTAAACCTGTACGCCAGGCTCGTTGGTGCGCATCTCCATCAGGATACCGGTCTTGGGAGAATACAATGAGGCACATACCGTCTTGTCGTCACCAGCGGTGTTCAGACAGTAGTTGTGGTCGTAACCGGTAGCATTGGCAACCTGATCGTAAGTAGAGTTGATAGAGTCACCAACAGCGTGGGGAGTACGGAAATCCATTGCGGTACCCTCGACGTCACGAATCTCGCCAGTGGGGATGTACAGCTTGTCAGAAGCAGTGAACTTGTCGGCATTGACATACAGCACCTGGTCGTAGGCAGCCTGCGTGAAGTCGCCAGAGAGATTGTAGTAGTTGTGGTTAGTCTGGTTGATGATGGTCTCCTTGTCGGTAGTAGCCTCCCACACCATATCCAGTGTGTTGTCAGCAGTAACCTTATAGGTTGTAGTAGCGGTAACAGTACCAGGGAAACCGTTCTCGCCATCCTGGGCAACAATGGTCAGCTTCAGGATAGAGTCGCCAATCTGCTCAGCGTCATACACCTGGTTCATCCAACCGGTAGTGCCGCCACCATGCAGACAGTTAGGTCCGTCGTTCTGCTTCAGCTGATACTCAGCATCACCCAACTTAAACTGACCGTTCTTGATGCGGTTGGCATAACGGCCTACGCTGGAACCATAGTCAGAAGGAGAGTTCAGGGTGTCAGCATACTGTGCGATGTTGTCGAAACCAAGCACGACATCGGTGGGTTTGCCATCCTTGTCGGGTACTACGAGCGATACGATACGACCACCATAGTTGGTGATGCATACCTCCATACCGTTCTGGTTTTTCAACGTGTACAGCTTGACGGGCTTCTCGTTGATGAGGGTGTCAAACTTGGCAGGATCGAGTCCTGACACTGTCAGTGTCTGCTCAGGAGCAGAACTACATGCTGTAAACATTGCTGCAGCAATGCCTACAAGACAAAAAGTTGCTTTTAAGCTCTTCATTTCTTTGATGTTTTAAGTTGTATAGCCAAATTTGGGTGTAAAATTACAACTTATATTTGACATGACAAAATAAAACACCCAAAAAATGCTGTAATTAATGAATATTAGTACTGTTATGAAGTCTGGCTCTACTCTTCTTTCGGCTCTTCTGCTGCTGGTTTGCTGTCGGGAAGAGCCTGTTGGTTGGTGTTGTGATCTACAGGTTTGCTAACGATATTACCCATCTCGTCAATGACCTCAACAGTGCGCTCACCATCCAGTGCAAGACTATCTACTGCCAGCGAATCGGAGTCGGAAGGAGCCTTGAAGTAGCCACCACAACCATAGTCGTTGGGCGACAGACCCTCATACTTGTCGAACTTGGCATGGTACTGTGAGAAGTTGTTGTCTGCCAGCACGCTCTGCAGGAAGTATCCGCAGATGGGCAGTGCTGTACGGTTGCCTTGTCCCAGCTCTCCTGTACGGAAATGGATACAACGATATTCACCACCCACCCAGGCGCCACACACTAGTTTTGGTGTGGTGGCAATGAACCAGGCATCAGAGTGGTTGTTCGACGTACCCGTCTTTCCACCAAAGTCAGTGTCAGTACCATAACCCACAAAGCCACGCAGACGTGAGGAAGTACCACTCATACCACCCATCAGCAGCTGCTGAACCATAAAGGCAGACTTCCGTGAGAGTGCCTGTTCGTCGTCAGCGGGGGCAACATATATCTCGTTACCGTCACGGTCAAGGATGCGGGTGACGAGGACGGGCTTGCGGTGTACACCATTGTTACAGGGCGTACAGTAGGCGTTGACCAGCTCTTCCAAGGTGACGTCGCTGGAACCCAGTGCCAAGGCGGGAGTGGGGTCGAGATGACTCTTGATACCCATGTCATAAGCGGTCTTGGCAATACGTTCGATACCGCACTCTTGTCCCAAGCGTACTGCCACTGAGTTGATACTCATGGCGAAGGCTTGCTTCAGCGTGATGTTCACACCAGAGAAACGACCGTCGGCATTGGTGGGGGCCCATGTCACTTCCTTCTTCTCCTTGGCGTCATAGACCTTCATCGAGAAGTATTCGTCCTTACGGGTGTCACAAGGGGTAATACCTTGATTCATGGCTTCCGCATAGACGAAGAGCTTGAACGTAGAGCCAGGCTGGCGCATAGCTGTTACCTTGTCATACTTCCACGTCTTGAAATCGATATCGCCCACCCAAGCTTTTACATGACCTGTCTGGGGCTCCATAGCAACGAATCCGCAGTGCATGAAGTGCTCCATATAACGGATGGAGTCCAGCGTTGACATCTCTTTCTCGATGGTGCCTTGTTCATAGTCAAAGAGCTTCACCTTATGCGGCAGATTCAGGTAGTAGTCGATACTGTCCTTATTGTTGTCATACTTCTGTGCCAGCATCTTGTAGTAGGACGTTTTCTTTGCCAGATCCTCGATGAAGTGGGGAATCTCTACGTGGCGCTCGTCCTGCCAGGGATTGGTACTTCCCCAGTGGGCATTGAACGTCTTCTGCACCTGTTTCATCTGCTTGACAGCAGCCTCCTCGGCATACTTCTGCATGCGGGTGTCAATGGTGGTATAAATCTTCAGACCGTCCCTGTACAGATCGTATCCATTCTCATTGCACCACTTCTGCATGTGGTTCTTGACAGCCTCACGGAAGTAAAGTGCCTGACCATCGTAGTTGTTCTCTACGCTGAAGTCCAACTTGACCGACTTGACCTTCAGCGTGTCGTAGGCCTCCTGTGTCAGGTGTTTGTGGTTCAGCATGTTGTTGAGCACCACATTGCGACGGTTCATGGAGTTCTTCGGATTGATGCGCGGATTATAGTAGGTTGTTGCCTTCAGCAGTCCCACGAGAACAGCGGCCTGGTCGGCAGTAAGGTTCTTGGGCGTCGTACCGAAATACGTCTTGGCAGCAGTCTTGATGCCGAAAGCGTTAGAACCAAAGTCGACGGTGTTTGCATACATCGTGAGGATTTCCTGCTTGTTAAAGAACAACTCGATTTTCACAGCCGTTATCCATTCCTTGCTCTTCATGATAAGCATCTTGACGCCAGGGATGTTGCCCAACAGTCCCGTAGAATACTCCGTACGTACACGGAACATGTTCTTTACCAGCTGTTGGGTGATGGTCGATGCTCCACGGGCCTCGTGGTGGACGACGTAGTCCTTGAAGGCAGCAAAGACACCTTGGAAGTCGACACCGAAATGATGATAGAAGCGCTCGTCTTCCGTGTCTACCAGTGCCTGCCAGAATACGGGGTTGATGTCTTCGTAGGCTACAGGGGTACGGTTCTCGCTGAAATACTTTCCAATGAGAACACCATCCGCACTATATAACTCAGATGCCTGGACAGTCTTTGGATTCATGATGGCATTCATGCCTGGCGAACGTCCAAAGAGCCACAGGAAGTTGATGTCTACCATTATCAGGTAGAGCAGGAAGGCAACGACAAAAGTCAGGAAGCCAATCCCCAACTTGCTATACCATTTGCGACCAGCATAAAGATGCTTATACCAAGGCCAAAAGTTTTTGATGCCATTCCAACATCTTTCAACGTATTTATTCATAGTGCTTAAGATAGTTCAATATTTCTTGTATGTCGTCTGGGTGGAACCAGCGCATGTCCTCGTCACGCTTGTACCACGTCAGTTGTTTGCGAGCATAGCGACGCGTATTCCCTTTGATGCGCTCTACCGCTTCTTCCAGCGACCAACGCCCGTCAAGATAGTCGAATATCTCTTTATATCCCACTGTGTTCAAGGCGTTTACGCTCCGTTTGTTAATGAGACTCTTTGCCTCTTCCAGTAGTCCGTCTTTCATCATCTGGTCCACACGCTGATTGATGCGGTTGTAGAGTTCCTCGCGCTCTCTGTTCAGTCCAATCTTGACGATGCGGAAGGGGCGCTCCTTCTTCTGTTGTGTGCGGAACGACGTGTACGTCTTACCTGTCTGATGACAGATTTCCAGTGCATGAATGACGCGACGGTAGTTTTGGCGGTCCACGATAGCGTAATGCTCCGGATCCAACTGGCGTAGTTCTTCACAGAGCGCCTCCAGTCCTTCTTCCTGATAGCGTCGCTTCATCTCCTCGCGGATGTCGTCGCGAACGGTGGGAATGTCGTCAATGCCATTGCATACCGCGTCGATGTACATCATGCTTCCACCCGACAGCAGCTGGATGGGCGATGACGACTCTTTTATGTACGACAACACCTCCTGTTCGTACATGGAGGCGTTGTAATAGTCGTCGATGCTTTTGGAGCCAACAAAGAGGTGGGGTACTTGCCGTAATTGTTCATCGGTAGGTGCTGCCGTCCCGATTTTCAGTTCGCGGTAGATCTGCCTGGAGTCTGCATTGATGATAGGTACACCATAGTGTTGTGCCAACTCCATCGTCAGCGCTGTCTTGCCTACTGCCGTAGGTCCCGTAACAACAACGAGCGTCTTCACCACCATTTCCTCCTCATTTTTTCTGGCTTCTTTGCTCGCTTTATCGTATCACTCCACGCTTAGAGTTCTCGATGAACGAACAGATATAGTCAACCTCCTTGGAATCAGGATATTTCGCACGTGCCTCGGCAACGCCGTCCTTCATGATACCTTTGGAGTAGATGATGCGATATGCATCGTGGATGGCGTCGATGGTCTCGTTAGAGAAACCTCTGCGGCGCAGACCAATCAGGTTGACACCCGCATAGCGGATAGGTTCTTTGCCGGCAATAACATAGGGAGGAATGTCCTGTGAAGTACGGCTGCCGCCCTGGAACATGATATAGCCTCCGACGTGCAGGAACTGGTGGAACAGGCAGCAGGCAGAGATGATGGCATTGTCGTCAACCTCCACCTCTCCGGCAAACTTTGTCGAATTGCCGATGATGCAACCATTACCTATCACACAGTCGTGACCGATGTGCATGTTCTCCATGAGCAGGTTGCCATTGCCTACGACGGTTCTGCCTCTTGATGCCGTACCGCGACTGATGGTTACATTCTCGCGAATGCTGTTGTTGTTGCCAATCTCGCAGGTAGTCTCTTCACCCTGGAACTTCAAGTCCTGGGGTTTGGTAGAAATGCTGGCACCGGGGAAGAATTCGTTGTTATTACCAATGCGAGCACCAAAGTGGATGGTCACATTGTTCAGAAACTTATTGTTGTCACCAATGACGACATTCTTGTCGATGACACAAAAGGGGCCAATGACGTTGTTGTCACCAAGCTTTGCCTCAGGGTCTACTACGGCCAATGGATGTATCTGGTTCATGCGCGTACAATATTATATATATGTGTGATTTAAAGTCTTTTTTTACTTGTTCTTGACGATTTGTGCGGTGAAGGTTGCCTCGGCAACAACATGGTCGCCGACAAAGATGTAACCTTTCATCGAAGAGATGCCGTGGCGTACAGGTGCCAGCAGGTCGACCTTGAAGATGAGGGTGTCACCAGGAACAACCTTCTGACGGAATTTCACGTCGTCAATCTTCATGAAGTAGGTAGACCAGCTTGCGGGATCCTCCAGCGTGTTCAGCACCAAGAGACCTCCACACTGTGCCATCGCCTCAATCTGCAGAACACCTGGCATGACGGGCTCTTCGGGGAAGTGTCCCTGGAAGAACGGCTCGTTGGAGGTAACGTTCTTGATACCCACAATGGTGTTGGCACCCAGCGAGATAACCTTGTCGACCAACTGCATGGGATAGCGGTGGGGCAGCAGTTCACGGATGCGGTTGACATCCATTACCGGCTCCTCGTTGGGATCGTAGAATGGTGCCTGAATCTCGTGCTTGCGAATCTCACGGCGCATCTGACGTGCAAACTTGTTATTGATGGTATGTCCGGGACGTGTTGCGATGATGCGACCCTTGATGGGCTTGCCGATCAGCGCCATATCGCCGATGACGTCCAGCAACTTGTGGCGAGTACATTCGTTCTCCCATACCAGCGGCTTGTGTTGTATGTAGCCCAGCTCGGTAGCATCGCGATGCTCCACACCCAGCATGTCTGCCAGCATGTCGAGGCGCTCCTGTGTTGTCTGGCGCTCGTAGATGACGATAGCGTTGTCCAGGTCGCCACCCTTGATGAGGTTAGCCTGCAACAGCGGTTCAATGTCGCGTACAAAGACAAAGGTACGTGCGGGAGCTATCTCTGCAGGGAAGTCCTCTACCTTGTTGACGGTAGCAAACTGCGAATTGATAATCTTTGAGTCAAAGGAGCACATGGCGGTGATAGAGAACTCGTCATCGGGCAGGATAGTGATGCACGAACCGGTCTTCTCGTCCTTCACCTCAATCTTCTTGCGGATGATATACCAATCCTTGGGAGCGTTCTGCTCCTCCATGCCGACCTCTCTGATTTTCTCCACATACTGGATGGCAGAACCGTCCAGGATGGGGAACTCCGGTCCGTTGACCTGAATCAGACAGTTGTCGATGCCCAAGGCGTACAGGGCAGCCAGACCGTGTTCTACGGTTGACACGCGGGCGTCACCCTTAGCCAGTACGGTACCGCGCTGAGTGTCAATGACATTCTCGGCAATACCGTCAATGATAGGCTCACCTTCCAGGTCTATGCGCTGTATCTTATAACCAGTGTTCTCTGGGGCAGGGTTGAACGTTACTGTCAGGTTCAAACCTGTGTGCAATCCCTTACCGAAGAGGGAGAAACTGCCTTTGAGTGTTTTCTGTTTCATAGTATCTTATTTTGATTTCTTGAGTTCTTCTATTTCCTTGCGCAGCATGCCTAGCTCTTTGTACATGTCGGGCAGGCGCTTCATGACAGCCTGAGCTTTGAAGAAAATCTTCGGATCGATGGCCGGTGCGCCAATCAGCTGCTCGCCATTACCCTTGGTATTGCTGATGACTCCACTCTGTGCACCTACAAAAGTCTTGTCGGCAATCTTGATATGTCCGGAGAAACCTGCCTGGCCTCCCACCATACACCACGCACCAATCTTGGTACTTCCTGCCATGCCTACCTGTGCAGACATCACAGTGTTCTCACCGATCTCGCAGTTGTGGGCTACCTGGATGAGGTTGTCCAGCTTCACACCCTTGTGGATAATCGTCTGCCCCATGGTAGAGCGGTCCACACAGGTGTTGGCACCAATCTCCACATTATCCTCAATGACCACGATACCAATCTGTGGAATCTTGTCGTAACCTTCATGGTTGGGCGCAAAGCCGAAACCGTCGGCACCGATGACGCTGCCAGCATGAATGGTGACATTCTTGCCAATCTTACAGCCGTCATAGATGGTGACGTGTGGGAAGATGCGCGTACCGTCGCCGATGGTTACGTTGTCACCGATATAGGCAAAGGGGGCAATATATACGTTCTCACCAATCTTTGCCGACTTGGACACGAAGGCCAGCGGGTCGATACCCGTCTTCTGAGGCATCATCGAGGCATACAACTGTAACAGCTTGGCCACACTCTCATAGGCGTTCTTGACGCGGATGAGCGTGCAACTGACGGGCTGTGTCAGTTCCACATCCTCGTTGATGAGCACTACGCTCGACTGTGTCTCGTAGATGTAAGGGGTGTATTTCGGATTGGAAAGGAAAGAGATAGCTCCTTCCCGACCTTCTTCAATCTTAGCAAAGGTGTTGATTTTAGCGTCAGGATTGCCCTCAACACGTCCGTTAATCATGTCAGCAATTTGCTTGGCTGTAAACTCCATAGTATGTATTTGGTTTTAATAAACGCTGCAAAGTTACAAAAAAAATCTTAAACTCGTTGATAACAGAGGTAATATTTGCGTATTTTTTTTGAAAGTAGCTGTACATTGAGGATTTCAGAGGCCTCAGAGATGTCTTTTACAGTACCGTCTTTGTACAGGATTCCGATGCTGTCATCGTCAGGATTGTACATGTCTTTGCCTATCTCCGTCAGCGACATCAGGTGGCTGGTGTTCGCCTCGCTAATGCCCATGGCAAGAGCTATTCGCTGACGTATCTCAGCGAGATGCTCCTCTGTGGGCGGCTCTTCCGTCACCTCTACCTTGAACAGACGGCGGTCTACCAAGTCGGTGGCCAGCGTTGCTAGTATCTTGTCGTCGTGATGGCGCCACACCTTCAGGGCGCTCCAGATGTCAGAGTCGTCCAACTCAGCATAGTTGCTGAGTGCTTCGTTGTGCGTAGCAAACCATTTGGCGTCAACGTTGTTCTGGAGGAAGTAGGCCAGGGCAGGAGAGGCAAACACCTCGCGGCCCTCCTGTACCAGCTGCTTGGCTCTCTTCAGCGCATTGACCAGTATCTTCTCGTAGCCAACCGTTGTCTTGTGCAGATAAACCTGCCAGTACATCAACCGTCGTGTCGTCAGGTAGTTCTCTACAGAGTAGATGCCTTTGGCTTCTACCACCAGACGGTCGTCCATCACGTTGAGCATCTTGATGATACGTGCTGAACCAATATTTCCCTCTGTCACTCCCGTATAGAACGAGTCGCGACGCAGGTAGTCCAGGCGGTCCATGTCCAGCTGTGAAGAGATGAGCTGGTGGAAAATCTTGTTGGGGTATTCGTCCTTGAAGATAGAGATAGCCAGATTCAGCTGACCTTTCAGGTCGTTGTTGATCTGTTCCATCATCAAGAGCGAGATGTCTTCGTGTGAGATGCCGTGAATCAGCGTGTTCTCCAAAACGTGCGAGAACGGCCCGTGGCCTATGTCGTGCATCAGGATGGCTGCCTGTACGGCTTCAGCCTCAGAGTCAAAGATGTAGATGCCTTTCTCTGTCAGCGACTTGACGGCTTCCGACATCAGGTGCAGAGCACCCAGCGAATGTTGGAAACGGGTGTGGCGGGCACCAGGATAGACGACAGATGCCAGTCCCAGTTGTACGATCCGGTTCAGTCGCTGAAACAGCGGGTGCTGTACTATATCATAAAGCAACCCCCTCCGGATTTTGATAAATCCGAAGACGGGGTCGTTTATAATCTTGTGTTCGTTCATTGTGCTCTCAGCGCAGCTATTGACTCGCGCAGGGCAGCAATCTTCTCCTCAGAGTCGCTCTGCTTCTTACGTTCCATGGCGACAACAGCCTCTGGAGCGTTAGCGACGAAGCGCTCGTTGGAGAGCTTCTTCTTGACACCTGCCAAGAAGCCTTCGAGGTGCTGCAGCTGAGCCTCCATCTTCTGGATTTCAGCTTCCACGTCAATCATGTTGCCCAGAGGAACGGCAAACTCGTCGGTACCAATCATGAAGGCACTGGCGGTGGCGTCTTTCTCAGCAACCACCTCGATAGCGCTCAGGTTGGCCATCTTGCTGATAACGGCGTTGAAGGCCTCGTAGCGGTTCTGGCCGACAGTCTGCAGGCTGAGCTGCTCCTTGGGAGCGATGTTCTTCTGGTTGCGAACCATACGAACGCCGGAGACAATCTGCTTCACGTTCTCTATCTGTGCAGCTAACTCGTCGTCAGCAGCAGTAGGAGCGGGCAGTGTCAGCTTGTCGCGCATAATCGACTCTCCCTCGTTGCGGTCGTAGAGATGCTGCCACAACTCTTCCGTGATGAACGGCATGAACGGGTGGAGCATCTTCAGCAGAATCTCGAAGAACTCGAGGGTCTTCTCGTAGGTCTGCTTGTCGATGGGCTGTGCCTCGCCATTGATGTAGGCGGGCTTCACCATCTCCAGATACCAGCTGGAGAACTCGTCCCAGAAGAGCTTATAGACAGCCATCAGAGCCTCCGAGATGCGGTACTTCTTGAAGAGGTCGTCAACCTCGGCATTGGTCTGACGCAGCTTAGCCTCGAACCATGCGGTAGCAATCTTGCCAGCCTCTGACTGTGGCATATCTGTAACCTTCCAACCCTTAACCAGACGGAAGGCATTCCAAATCTTATTGTTGAAGTTACGGCCCTGCTCGCAGAGTGCCTCGTCGAAGAGGATGTCGTTACCAGCAGGTGCAGAGAGCATCATACCCATGCGTACACCGTCGGCACCGAACTTCTCAATGAGTTCGATGGGGTCGGGGCTGTTACCCAGTGACTTCGACATCTTACGACCCAGCTTGTCGCGAACGATACCCGTGAAGTATACATTCTTGAAAGGCATCTTGCCGATATACTCATAGCCGGCCATAATCATACGAGCTACCCAGAAGAAGATAATATCCGGACCCGTTACCAGGTCTGAGGTGGGGTAGTAGTAGTTGATTTCCTCATTGCCAGGGTTGTTAATGCCGTCAAACAGCGAGATAGGCCACAGCCATGAAGAGAACCAGGTATCGAGGGCGTCCTCGTCCTGACGAAGGTCTGCATCGGTGATGGCAGCATTCTTCTGCTGAGCCAGCTTCAGAGCCTCCTCACGAGTCTCGGCTACGACATAGTCGTCGTTCTCGTTGTAGTAATAGGCAGGAATGCGATGACCCCACCACAGCTGACGAGAGATACACCAGTCCTGGATGTTCTCCAGCCAGTTCTTGTAGGTGTTTTTGTACTTGGCAGGATAGAACTTCAGTTCGTCGTTCATCACTGGCGGCAGAGCGATGTCAGCAAAGTGCTTCATCTTCAGGAACCACTGCAGCGAGAGACGGGGCTCGATAGCGGTGTCGGGGTTACGCTCCGAGTAGCCAACCTTGTTGACGTAGTCCTCTATCTTCTCCATCAGACCAGCTTCCTGCAGGTCCTTGGCAATCTGCTTGCGGCAGTCAAAGCGGTCCATGCCGACATATAGCGGGCTCTGCTCAGAGATGGTACCGTCGGCATTGAAGATGTCGATGGTCTCCAGGTTGTGCGTCTTACCCAGCATGTAGTCGTTAGTGTCGTGGGCGGGAGTAACCTTCAAGCAACCCGTACCAAACTCGATATCCACATAACGGTCCTCAATGACGGGAATGACACGGTTCACCAGCGGAACAATCACCTTGCGACCTTTCAGCCACTGGTTCTTGGGGTCCTTGGGGTTGATACACATGGCCGTATCACCCATGATGGTCTCAGGACGCGTGGTGGCAACAACGGCATAGTAGCCCTTCGCATCCTTGTGGATGATGTTGCCCTCGGCCTTCAGAGCCTCCTCGTTATCGAGGGTGGTCAGACCGTCCACATAGTATTTCAGATGGAACAGGTGACTCTGCTCTTCCTTGTAGATAACCTCCTCGGTAGACAGGGCTGTCAGCGCCTTGGGGTCCCAGTTGACCATGCGCAGACCGCGATAGATCAGTCCCTTATTGTAGAGGTCTACGAAAACCTTGATGACACTCTCTGAACGCTTCTCGTCCATGGTGAAAGCGGTGCGGTCCCAGTCGCAGCTGGCACCCAGACGGCGCAACTGCTTCAGGATAATGCCACCGTGCTCGTGCGTCCAATCCCAGGCATGCTCCAGGAACTGATCACGTGTCAGGTCGCGCTTCTTAATGCCTTCGCCAGCCAGCTTCTTCACCACCTTGGCCTCAGTAGCAATCGAAGCGTGGTCGGTACCGGGCACCCACAGGGCGTTCTTACCTTCCATGCGTGCACGACGAACCAAAATATCCTGGATGGTGTTGTTCAGCATGTGGCCCATATGCAGCACACCCGTCACATTGGGCGGTGGAATAACGATCGTGTAGGGCTCACGGCCATCAGGTTTACTAGAGAAAAGTTTGTGGTCCAGCCAATACTGATACCACTTTCCTTCGACCTCTTTTGGGTCATATTTACTTGCTAATTCCATATACCTTATTATAAAAACGGTTGCAAAGGTACGAAAAAAAGTGAAAAGTGAAAAGTGAAAAGTGAAAAATTTGCTGCCACAAAGAAAATTCTTCATTCTTCATTCTTCATTCTTCATTAAAAATGTTACCTTTGCACGCTGAAAGCAGTGCCTCGGTCTGCCGCTGGTGCTCATTGGAGCACGAGAGGAAAGTCCGGGCAGCACAGGACACTCCACTGGTGAAAGTGCCAGCAGTTGGCGACAGCTGGATATGGGAGAAGAAAATTACCGCCCCACGGGGTAAGGGTGAGAAGGTGGTGTAAGAGACCACCAGCCGGCGGGTGATCGTCGGGCTGTTCCATCTGGAGGCTGCAAGTTCGCGTATACCATCGTCTGAGGGCTGTCCGTCCGAAGCGCAAGCTGCGATGGAGGGTAGAATGCTTGAGTCGTAGGGTAACCTGCGGAGTAGATAAATGGCAGACACCTTGCAAAAGGTACAGAACCCGGCTTATAGGGGCAGTGCTTTCTTTTTTTCTTATCGTAATTAACAACTTAGAACTTCGCATCCATGGCCCAACGCATAGATCGCATCATCAAGTTTTTCGAGACCGACATCTGGCGCATCAACCAGAACAACGTGTCGCCGCTGAGATTCCTCTTCTTGGAAATCCTCAAGAAGCTCATCCTCGCCATCCGCTTCTTTACCACCAAGCGGGTGCTGCAGAAAGCCTCGGCGCTGACCTATTCCACGCTGCTGGCCATCGTGCCCATTACCGCTGTTGTCTTTGCCATTGCCCGTGGTTTTGGCTATAGCAAGTATATCGAGGTGTGGTTTCGCGACGCTTTCGAGTCGCAGCCACAGGTGGCAGAGGTGATTATCGGTTTCGTCAACAGCTACCTTGTACATACCAAGAGTGGCGTCTTTCTGGGTATTGGTCTTGTCTTCATGCTCTACACGGTGCTCATGCTGGTCAGCAATATCGAGGATGCCTTCAATGAGATTTGGCAGGTCAAGAAGCCACGTAGCATCTTCCGTACCTTTACGGACTACCTGGCCATGTTCTTCCTCTTTCCTATCATCATCGTTATCACGTCGGGTATCTCCATCTTCATGGCCACCGTTGCCGACTCGCTGCCCGACTTCCTGCTGCTGGGGCCCACGCTCCGCTTCCTCATCGACCTGTTGCCGTACGTCCTGATGTCGGGCATGTTTATCGCCCTCTACATCTTCATGCCCAACACGCATGTCAAACCCATCTGCGCCATCTTCCCAGGCATCCTGGCAGGTGTCGCCATGCAGGGACTGCAGATCTTCTACATTCATTCACAGATTTTCCTCTCCAGCTACAACGCCATCTACGGTTCGTTTGCCGCCCTGCCGCTGTTCATGCTGTGGCTGCAGATTTCGTGGACCATCTGTCTCTTTGGTGCTGAGCTCTGCTATACCAACCAGAATCTCGATTTCTATGACTATGACGCCAATACAGGCGAAATCAGCTACCGCTATAAGATACTGCTCAACAGCCTGATTATGAGTCGCATCTGTCGACGCTTTGCCAACGGACAGCGACCGCTTAGCGCCTTTGAGCTCAGCAGAGAGACCACGGTGCCCATCCGCATTGTCAACGACCTGCTCTACGAACAGATAGCAGCTGGTCTAGTCATCGAGATTACCGTCGACGAGAAGGGAGAGACCTCACGCTTCATGCCTGCTGAGGACATTAAGAACCTGACGCTCGGCACCATGATTGACCGCCTGGAGTCACATGGCTCGTGGAAAATCAATCTCGACGTCAGCGAGCTCTTCTCCGACACGTGGAGCAAGGCCATGGAACTGCGTAGCAACTATCTGCGCGATGCACGCCAGATATTGCTTCAAGACCTGTTCGATGACACTCCTAAGAAATAGCCGGTAGCCCTTTAGTAGCCAGGGTTCTGCGTAATTTGTGGATTCAGCGTACGAGCATCCGAAGGAATAGGGAAGAGGGCGGTGTGACCGTCGCTTTCGTCTACTGCATCAGGACCATCGTAGAGTGACTTGTATTGTCCGAAACGGATCAGGTCCTGACGGCGCCAACCCTCCCAGCAGAGCTCCAGCAGGCGCTCGTCCAGAATATTCTCTAGGGTGTAGGGGCGTACAGGCATGCCAGAGCGTTGGCGTACTCTGTCGAAGTCCTCATGCCCGTCTATCCCTAGGCGTAGCTTGGCTTCAGCACGCATCAGCAGCACGTCGGCAAAGCGGAACAGTACGATGTCGTTATTCATCAGCTGTCCACCTTTGGCGCTATTCTTGTCAATCTGGTATTTCCTCATGCGGGCACCTGCCGTCTCCACATAGGGCGTACCACTCAGGTCCATCTCCACTTCCTCGGGATAGTACTTCAGCGTTTGTCCCATACGGTCCAGTATCGGATTGGCGTCAGGCCCCTTCAGCACGTCTGCATAGAAAGTAGCAGCGAAGCGCGTGTCTTCCTCTTCCGTATTGTAGCCAAAGACCTTTATGGTCTTCAGCGTGGCACAGGTACCGTTCTCGCCAGTGAATCCATAGGCGTCGGCATGGCGGTAGTGCAACGAACGGACAAGGTTCTGATTGAGGTTGGCAAAGTAGTACTTGTCCATCGGAATGGTGAAGATGTTCTCTTTGGAATGCTGGTTGTAGACGTAGAAGTTCATATCCATCAAGCCCTCCAGCTGGAATCCCATAAACTCCAGGAAATCACAGTATTCGATGCATCTCTGATAGTATTCGTTGACGTCTGTTTTCCCTGTATATATCGCACTGTTAAGCATCAGTTTCGCTAGCACGAAGTAGGCCACGGGCATGGTGACGCGACCGTAGTAGTTACCCTCTGGGACACTATTCTCCATGGACAGATATTGGTTGCAATCGTTGAGCTCGTCAACGCAGAACTGGAACACCTCTGCACGGGGTGAACGCATCACGTCTTTGAGGGAGACATCGCTGGAGATCACCAAGGGCACATCGCCAAAGAGGTCTATCAGATACCAGTAGTAGATGGCACGCAGGGCACGAATCTCCGCATTCCATACTTCGTAGCTCGTGCCTGCCAGTGCTTTGTGGGCTTCCAGATTGGCCAGCGAGCGGTTGCAGAGTGTGATAACTTTATAAAGGTAGAGCCACGAATTGTTGACAATCTCGTGTCCTGGCGTCCAGCTGTGCATGTACATGGCCTGCCAGATGCCGCCGTCATACCAGTCGGTGCCACGTGTGGGCAACAGCGCTTCGTCAGAGCCGAAGGTCTGCAAGTCCCAGACGCAGCGTCCGGTGCCCTGTAGTCCTTCCCCTTCCTTGCTGCCGCCAATATAATTATATAAGGTGGCTACCGTGTGGTTAAAGAGCGTGCTTGCCGACGTGTAGACCTCTTCTTCAGGAATCTGGTCGCGCGGATGCTCGTCGAGCGAGCAGGCGGTCAGCACTATGGTAAAGAGAACGAATGATAGCTTTCTCATGATATTCTTGTTCTTTGGTTAGAATTGTATATTTAAGCCAATAGAGTACGAGCGGTATACGGGATACGACCGCTTGTCGTCAACGCCCAGTGAGGAGTCGATGACCGACGAGTTGATCATCGGCGTCAGTCCTGAGTAACCCGTTATCGTGGCCAGGTTATTGACGGAGCACGAGAGGCGCAGACTCTTGACGAAGCGTGAACGGATGGGGACATCCCAGCCAATGGTGACGTAGTCGATGTTCACGTAGTCGCCATCCTCCAGCCAGTAGTCGCTGATGGTCTGGTCGTGGATGTTCATCTCCGGCGCACCCTTCATCACATTGTAGTTAGGCAGCGAGAGCATATTCATATAGGTCAGCGACGTGCCGTTGAAAATCTTGTGGCCAAAGGCACCGTTCATCTGGATGGCGATGTCCCACTGACGATAGCGGAAGGCAATATTCGAACCCATCCTGGCCTTCGGAGTGGCCTGACCACAGACATATTTCTCGTCAGTGACGTCATACTCCTTCGTGCCGTCCTCATAGGTAATGAGCCCCTTGCAGTGGGGCAACAGGAAGACGCCCAGCGGCTCACCGACTATCTGGTAGCAGACGTCGCTGGAACCGTGGAATCCTGCACCATACAGCGACGAGATGCCCTTCACAGACGGTGCCGTCAGATACTGGCCGTTGAACTCACCGTCCAGCGTTACCAGCTTGTTACGCTGGAAGCTCCAGTTCATATTGATGCTCAACAGCATATCCTTGTTGCTGATGGGCGTAATGCCGAAACCAATCTCGAAGCCGTGGTTGCGCATCTTGCCGATGTTCGCCAACAGCTTGTTGTAGGTGTAGGGCGGAACGGGAACGGTATAGTTGTAGAGCAGGTCTGACGTTCGCGAGGTATAGAAATCGGCAGACAGCAGGATGCGGTTCTGCCAGAATGCCATGTCCACACCCACGTTGAATGTCCGCTTGATTTCCCATCGCAGGTCGGGGTTCGCATTGCGGATAATGCCCAGCGTCGTTGTGGGTGCACCATTCACGCTGACGACACCATTGGGCTGGACGAGCTGCTGCGACAGGTAGGAGTCTATACCTCCCAGGTTACCGCTGCGTCCATAACCCATGCGCACCTTCAGCTTGCTAACCCATGTCAGCGGCTTCATGAACGCTTCGTCGCTGACCACCCACGCACCGCTGATAGAAGGGAAGAAGCCCCAGCGGTTGTTACGTCCCACCTTCGACGAGCCGTCCGTAC
Source organism: uncultured Bacteroidales bacterium (assembly GCA_902799355.1). Lineage (GTDB taxonomy): Bacteria > Bacteroidota > Bacteroidia > Bacteroidales > Bacteroidaceae > Prevotella. The sequence goes on along the minus strand of CADCAG010000025.1, from coordinate 39,389 downwards.
GCGCGTTGACGGTCACCGTATAGCGCTCTTTATACGAGTAGTTGGCACGAAACAGGAACGACTCCATGTGCGAGTCTATATAGAATGAGTTCGTGCCGTCCCACGGACGGGCAGCACCTGCCGACAGGTTGTCGTAGCCGAAGGCATCTGTCGAGAACTTCGTAGTCGTCGTGTAGAAACCCTTCTGCGATTCGCTTCGCGCTTCCGTCAGGAACAGCGTGTTCAGATGGTGCTTGCCGAAGTGGTGCTCCCAGTTGAGCGACAGGTTACCCAGCTTCTCTTCACTCTTTGTCTCCTTGCGGTATGCCTCGCCGTCATTCGTGACGTAGGTAGGGTAGTAGTGGCCGCCCAGAATGTTGTTGTAGGAGAAGGAGCCGAAAGCCCGCAACGTAAGACCGTAGCCCAGGTCAACCTTCGCCTTCAGGTGCGTATTGAAGTGCGCATTGTTCGCATCGTCCTGCACCTCCAGAATGGCGTTGGGGTTGCTGATCCATAGCGCCTCCGTCACCTGGTCGTAGCCATTGCTGGCATTCTTACCGTCGGCAAAGGTGGGGTTGAAGGTCGCTGCTGAATAGAACAGCTGCTGCGGGAAGGGGATGTAGTCGTCCTTCTGCAACGAACCGAAGACACCCAGGTCTACCGTCAGCCTGTTCTCAAAAGCCAGCTGACTGACGTCGACCTTTGCGCTATAGTTGCGATAGCGGTTGTTCTTGATGACAGTCTGATGGTCTTGAATACCCACCGACACACGGTAGTTGGCCGTTTCTGTACCGCCACCAAAGGCAATGTGGTGATTCTGTACATAACCCGTACGGATTGGCGACTGCGTGAAGTCGGTATCGTACCCCTTGTCTATGATGTTGATACCCAGAGACTTCGCAGCAGCACGAAACTCAGAGGCGTTGAGCATCTCCACCGTCTTGTAGACGTCTTGCACACCGATGCTGCCGTTATAGGCTATATGGAACTTCTCGCCCTTGCCCTTCTTCGTGGCTACCTCAATGACACCCGCAGCACCGCGACTGCCATACTGTGCCGTCTCGGAGGCATCCTTCAGAATAGTGAAACTCTCAATGTCCGCAGGGTAAATCATATACAGTGACATGATGTCGCTCTGTACACCGTCAATGATAACCAGTGGGTCGTTGCCACCCGTCAGCGACGTGGTACCACGCACGCGCACTGCCGACAACATCGCCTCCTGGTTGCCGCTCGACTGTACCGTCACACCTGCCGCCTGACCGTTCAGCGCATCCAGCGAGTTGTTCACAAGACCCTTGTTCATCCTTTTCTCCGTCACCTTGCTGACGGCACCGGCTATCGTGTTCACGTCGCCTTTACCATATCCTATACGTACGCGCAAGGAGTCCTGCGTCGTTTGAGCAGACACGACGAGGGCAGATGTCAGCATCCCAAGCAATAACAGTTTTTTCATAGCTTGCCAGTAGTTTTACTCGACAAAGTAAATAAAAAAAAGTCAATTTACCACCATTTGTGGCCAAAAATGTTATAAAAAGCACTTTTTTGAAAAAAAGTCTGCAAAACATTTGGTGGTTACGAAAAAACTCCGTACCTTTGCACCCGCAAATCAGAAATCGACCGCTGCGTTTAGCGCAAGTCGGATAAGAAGAGGAGCCAAGAGAGGGTTCCGTAGCTCAACTGAATAGAGCATCTGACTACGGATCAGAAGGTTGTGGGTTTGAATCCCGCCGGAATCACAAAAGTAACAAAATAGCGAGCAAAGTTTTACTTTAGCTCGTTATTTTTTTGCTTTTTGTAACCATTAGCCCGTGGCAGGGCTAAGGGTTCGACAAAGTCAATTCGCCGGAATCACAAAGAGAGGTATTTTAATACCTCTCTTATTTGTATGTGTGCTATTTCTATAAAATTATTATTCAAAAAGTTGTAGGATACGACAACTTTTTGTATCTTTGCACCCATGAAGCGTAAGATTCTTACATACGGTGGTTATTTTGAGGCGTTTATGTCTACCGTGTATTCTTTATCTTTGATGACGGACAGATTGTTGTATTATTCAATGGGTTTCAGAAGAAGACTCAGAAAACACCAACAAACGAAATAGAAAAAGCAATAAAAATTAAGGAGGCATATTATGCAGACAAACAATCACAAAATCGTTGACTACGATCTCGTACTTGACGCCAAGTTTGGCAAGGAGGGTACACCTGAGCGTATTCAGGCAGAAGAAGCTGCTTATTCTTTCTATTCTGGTCAGATACTTCAGGATGCCAGAAAAGAGGCTAAGGTAACTCAGGAGGAGTTAGCACGTCGTACCAACACCACTAAGTCTTATATCTCTAAGATAGAGAATGGTGTCATTGTTCCTAGTGTCGGAGTGTTCTATCGTATCATCAATGCTCTCGGATTGAGAGTGGAGGTAGTACGACCAATTTATTAAGAGCTTACCAATCCATAGACCATAACTAATGATGAGACGAGAAGATTAATAATTGAGAGACTTTCTTTGCTTTCGGGCAGAGGGAGTCTCATTGTTTTAAGCCATTTAGAAATAATTAACAACCATATGCGCCATATTTTAGCAATTTTGAGCGTATATATAACTAAAAGATACTACAACTTAGATAAACCAAATATGAAGAAAACTATTACAACTATTCTGCTAGCCCTTGTTGTTATGACGGGCTGGGCACAAAATACTTACACATTGAGTTGTGACATAACACCACTGATAGAAGAACTGAAAAAAGAAGAGGCCAAGGTTGACAGCTTCTATTTGGCCGACTTTGCAAGCCAAGCGCCTATCACGGAGAAGTTTGCCTTACAAGGAAACAAGGTTGCCATCAGTGGAACGGTAGACAAACCTCAGATTGCTGCACTCATATTGGAAATCAAAATTCCATACGGCATTCGTACACAGCGCTTTCCACTCTTCCTCGAGGCAGGCAATATCATTATCACACAGGATGACTGGATGTCGTGTCGCGTAGGAGGCACTCCACTCAACGATGCCATGTTTGATGCCACACGTGAGATTGGAAAAGCCATCGAGGCTGGTGATAAGGACAAAGCCATCCAACTTACCAAAGACTACATCCTTGCCCACCGCAACGACCTCACCGCTGTGCTGATGCTAACGGCATTGCCCCACTCAACGGTAGCCGATGTTAAGAATGTGTTGCCACTCGTCAGCCAGTGTGGCGAGATTGTCCAACAGCATCCTGTCACCACTCAGTATGTAGAAAGATTGAACAAACTGCTGACACGTCCGCAGGAGGGTGACAAGTTCAGAGATTTTGCTGTAGAATACGACGGCAAGACCACCCATCTGAGCGACTATGTGGGTCGTGGAAAGTATGTGCTCGTAGATTTCTGGGCATCATGGTGTGGTCCCTGTCGCGCAGGAATACCGAAAATCATTGTCTTGTACGAGAAGTATAAAGACCGCAACTTCACTGCTCTTGGAGTAGCAGTAAAAGACAAGCCCGAGGCTACACTACGCGCCATCAAAGACGACGCAATCCCTTATCCGCAAATTATCAACTCGCAGGCTATAGCCTCTGAGCTCTATGGCGTCAACAGCATTCCTGAACTCATCCTCTTTGCTCCCGATGGCACCATCGTTGCCCGTGGATTGCGTGGCGAAGATATTGACAAGAAGCTCGCAGAGATCTTTCCAGAATAATGAATAGTCATTTTGCTACCGCGTTCCAATAAGTAGCAAATTCTCTTCTAAGTGCTTGATAATCAAGGTAGGTGTTAATCCCGCCGGAATCACAAAAGTAACAAAATAGCGAGCAAAGTTTTACTTTAGCTCGTTATTTTTTTTGTATTTTGATGATTCAAGTTTCAAGGAAAAGTCGTAACTTTGCAGCCGAAGAACAAATAGAGATGATTCCATCTCTACCATAAACTTATGAAAACTAACCCAAAACCATACAATCATGGCAAAAAGTAAACCGAAGAGACTCCTGATGTTGGCACTTCTTCTGCTGACTACTGCTGCGACGTGGGCTGCGGCCACCAAACAGTTCCCCCTCTATTCAGGCGATGAGGGCACAGAGGCAAAGCCCTACCAGATCAAGACCGTAGAAGACCTCATCAAGCTCTCCGACGACGTGAATAGCGGCACAACTTACAGCGGCGAGTACTTCAAGGTGATGAACAACATCGACTTCAACGATGCCGTCGACGCGTCGCTACGTCCCACCACCACTTGGGACGATGCCACAAGCACCGAGAGCAACTTCTCGGGCATCGGTAGTAGGCATGGAAGTACAATCCGCAAGTTCCAAGGCCATTTCGACGGCAACGATAATACCATCAGCGGCATCCGCATCTATAACGCAGGTACCACTGCCAACAACGGCGGTTACCAAGCTCTCTTCGGTTATATTGGCAGTGGCGCCGAGGTGAAGGCTATCACCCTCACCAATACCCGCATTACTGGCCATAGTTTCTGTGGCGGCATTGCGGGACGCAACGAAGCTAACACAACCATCAGCAACTGCCATGTCACCAATACCGTAGCCATCCATACAGTCGAGAACGATGTGGACTATCATGGTGGCCTCATCGGCTTTAACTACAGCGGCACCGTCACGGAGTGTGTTAGCGCTGCCACTCTTACCATTGCTGGCACTAACTATATTGGCTGTGAATGCTACGGTGGCATTGTGGGCTTCAACAACGGAACGTTGACCGACAATTTCGCTAATGGCGTCACCGTAGCCGCAGCTTCGAACGAAAATAAGCATGGCGCCATTGCTGGCGACGGTTATGCCACCTCCATGCAGCGTAACTATTACTTCGACTGCAACGTGGCAGGCGTGGTCAACGCTGCAGACGTAGGCATGAAGGGTGCCGACGTCACCGCTAACGCTGCCTCTGTCGGTCTTCACATGCTAACGCTTGCTGAAGGCATCACTACTACCACCGCTCCAACCGTCACCTTCGGAGCAATCGGCTGTTATGCCCACGGTACGACTATTACCTTGAGCGGTACACAGACCGGCACTCCGCCCGTAGGTTACATCTTTATTGACGGTTATGCTGTGAATGGTGAAGCCATCAGTGGCAACACCTTTACCATGCCTGCACAGAATACGGAAGTCACCTGCACCATGCCCGTCTATCCTTTGATGCTGGCCGATGGCATAACTACTACAACTACACCGGCTACTACAGTAGATGCTACACCTTATTACCTTGCGGGCACCACCATTACCCTTAGCGGTGGACTACCCGCTGTGACTTCCTTGTTCCAGTATGCCAGCTATATCGTGAACGGTGAAGAAATCAGCGGCTACACCTTTACCATGCCTGCGGAAGCTGTTACCGTCGGCGCAGCCATATTGGTGGACAAGTGGCAGGGCGAAGGTACCGAGAGCAGTCCCTACCTCATTCAAAACTGCAAAGATTTAAGGATGCTTGCCTATGGCGTGAATACTGGCGCTGAAGATACCGACGGCAAAACATACGGCAACAATGCCAAGTGGTATAAGTTGGTCGCAGACCTACAGTTTGACGATGCAGGCCTCGGCGACGATGAGAGCAATTTCGAAGCTATTGGCAAAATTACTACGAACCGATTCCGCGGTCATTTCCTCGGCAACGGGCATACCATCAGCGGGATCCGCATCCGTCAGGGCAGTGAAAGGACTCAGGGACTCTTCGGCTATATTGCTGATGCAGTAATCAGCGGAATCATCCTCACCGATGCAGACATCACGGGTTTTGAACGTACCGGTGGCATCGTGGGTTACAACAGTGGCACCGTCACCGACTGTCACGTCACCAACAGCGTCACCATCCGTGCTACAGTAGACAAAACCAATGATCACGGCGGCATTGTGGGCTATAACACTGGTACCGTCAGCGGATGCACCAGCAGAGCCACGCTCACCATCGAGAACGGTGCTACGGAATGTATGAAATTCGGTGGCATCGCAGGAGATAATGATGGTACTTTGAGCGACAACTTGGCATTTGGAGTCCACGTTCCCAACATCAAGCGTAGCGGTGCCGTCTGCGGTGACCGTTCCGGAACTTTGCTTCGCAACTACTATCACTACCCAGAATCAGATGGTTACGAGGTTAGGGGATGTAACGATAAGGATGTCTCCGATAACGACGGAGGGGTACCAGGTATTGCCATTTACAACAATACTGTCTATAGCGATATCAACAGCTATGTCATTCAAGAAGCAGCAAGTTGGCCTCGCTGCGTTGCCCTCCTTGGGCGCACACTCTATAAGGACGGTGACTGGAATACGCTGTGCCTGCCGTTTGATATTGGCAATTTCGAAGGCACCATCTTAGAAGGCGCCACCGTCAAGGAACTGGACAGCTCTACATCAAGCCTCGACGACAACGGCGTGCTGACGCTGAACTTCAACACCGTAACCAGCATAGAGCCAGGCAAGCCTTATATCGTGAAGTGGGAGAGTGGTAGCGACATCGAGAATCCTGTATTCAAAAAAGTGGACATCAATAGCTCGGCATCGACGGTGGTTGACTTCAACGGTGGCTCGTTCGTCGGCACATATAATCCATTCGAGATTACCGATGCCAACCGCAACGACATCCTGCTGCTGGCTGCCGGCAACAAGCTGGGCTACGCCAAGACCGACCGTACCATTGCCAACGGCAAGGCCCTCGGCGCCTGCCGTGCCTACTTCCACATCCCTGCCAACGGTGGCAGCCCGGCCGTCCGCCAGTATGAGCTGGACTTCGGAGAAGAGACCACGGGGATAGAACCCCCCACCTTCTCTCCCGAGGGGGAGAGTACGGAAGCCTCCCCACGGGGAGGTCTGGTAGGGGCCTCCTGCTTCGACCTGCAGGGACGCCGCGTCTTACCTCTGAAGAAAGGTATCTATATCGTGAATGGCCGTAAAGTAGTGATTAAATAACAAATGGTCGTTACGCTCAAAATTATAAGAAAAATATGAAAAGACAATATATCAACCCCACGATGCAGCTCGTCATGCTGCAACACCAGAGCCACCTGCTGACTGTTAGCGGTGCAACCCAGTCTCTGGACAATGAAGAAGGATTCAATCTTGACCCAGACGACCTGGACGACAGCGACATCTTGAGATAACAGAATATATGCTACACCAAACAAGAATCATAAAAGCAAGCATCCCCGAGTTATACAGCTGATACGAGCGCGAGACAGCTGTATTTACACCCCGTATACAGCTAATACGCGTCTGTATTAGCTGTTCCCGCGTCTGTATTAGCTGTATTTCCGCATTCACATTATTTAACGTGACGCCGTGGGGGAAAACCTTGCATCTTTTTCCTTCTCCTGGTCCTTGAGCCATAGCTCACGGGCTTCGGTAATCACGTAGGGCAGACGACGGGCACCGAAATAGTTCTTGATCCATTTCAGAATGGCCTCCTCTGGCCAGTTCTCTATTCCCACACGACTGGCCATGTGGGGTATCATGCGTTCGAAGACAAGTGACTGAAGGGCAGCAACTGACGTGTTACCCTGCTTCTTGTATTTCTCCTGGTAATGGTACAGGAACTCTCCAAAATATTCCCTGAAGGGTTGCTCTTGGCTTAATAATCTGAGGAATAGGCTATTGATGCGTAAATCAGCATCACGTTTGGCTTCTGCATGAAACGCTGGTGCGTTTTCTTTCAGCAGCATCTTCATGTTGATGCTCCTCTTGTGTACCCGCAGGTTATCCGCAATCTTGTCACTGTTCTTGGGATTATACACCAGGTTGGCCTTGACGTCAAATACCTCGCTCTTGATGGCTGGCTCCTCAAGGACTTGGTCTGGCGTAAGGACAAACCGATAGGGCACAAGTGGCGTCATAAAGGCTATCATCTCTCCACTCTCCTTATGACGTACAATGCTAAAGACCTCAGCCTGTTCTACGAGTTCGGTAAGCTCCGAATCCTGCTTGAAGCCCAGAGCCGTGCGTAGCTTGTTGAATTTGTACTGTGGATAGCACAGCGTAACCTCATCCATATACTCGATGGCCCCGTCCATCAAGTATCGGATTTTGCCAATAGCGTTCCACGATAGTTTCTTAGCCCGCCAGTGGCGAGTGTAGCTCCTGGCGCTTGTCGCCGCCAGGACAATGTCCTCATGTTTCATACGTCTATTTCTTTCTGTTCTTTCTTTAGCTTTTACCCTCTTACTCTCTGGCCCTGCGGGGTGCCCTCTCCTAGGCACCCCCGCATATAGCCTAGTCCGATAGGACTTATTCTTATTGCATTAGATGATATAGGTCTTTGTATATAGACCTATTCATCTAAGCTATATATATATGTCCCTATCTATAGGGATAGGGACTATAGTTATATAGTCCTTTATAAAGCACTCCTCGGTCTTTTCCGAGCCTCAGCTTCATGATACAAAGGTACAAAAAAATCCGCAAATAGCCAACATTATTTCGTCAATTTTTTTGGTAAAATCCAAAATTTTTCGTATCTTTGCAGATAGAATAATAGACAACAAAAATATGGCAAAGAAATCAGAGAATAAACTGATACTATATAAAGATGATGAAGGGAAACTGAGCGTAAATACTCTGTTTGCTGATGAAGATGTATGGCTGACACAAGCCCAACTGGTAGAGATTTATCAGTCGAGCAAGTCGAATATCAGTGAGCATCTTAAAAACATCTTTGAAGATAAGGAACTAGACAAAGAAGTGGTAGTTCGGAAATTCCGACATACCACTCAGCATGGTGCTATTGAGGGCAAAACCCAGACTCATGAGGTACTGCACTACAATCTCGATGTCATTATTGCCCTCGGCTATCGTGTTCAGTCGCCTATAGCCGTGCGCTTCCGTCGCTGGGCCACTCGCTTATTGCATGAATATATCCAGAAGGGCTTCACGATGGACGATGAACGTCTGAAGCAAGGAGGTAATCGCTACTTCAAGGAGTTGCTGCAACGCATTCGCGACATCCGTAGCAGTGAGCGTAACTTCTACCAGCAGGTAACAGATATCTATATCAGGAAGCCATTGAGAAAGCAGAGCGTGAGTTTGAAATCTACCGTGAGCGCGAAATGCGTATGCTTGAGAGCGACTTCGACAAAGCAGTAAAGGCGCTGTTGGAGAATAACGACAATCAAAAGAAAGGCTAATGTAGAATAGAGTGATGAAATTCAAGAAGACAGAAAAGGAAATCATCAAGACTATCGTCAAATATGCTGATGGGAAATGCTCTCTGGCAGAGGCTCTTGATAAGGGCAAGCTGTTGGAAAAGATAGCTCTAAAGGAGTTGTTGATTCAAATGAGGCTTATTGTCATGATTCCTTATGTTAGTGCTTATTCCCATACAATTGGAGGAAATCGTTTCCTTTCCTGATGCAAAGATGAACATTATTACTTAAAGCTCCAAATTTTCGAGCCTTTTTTTGAAGTTTTTTGTCCAAAAGCGTATTACTTTCAAGAATAATTTAGTAAATTTGTAGCCTATAAACGTTTAAATGTGACTACATTACCCAATATGGACCTAAAAGAATATATTAGCACCGTTAATCAGAAATTCCGTGATGGCAATGCCACAGAGCACAGCTACAGAGGCGCTTTGGAGCAGTTGGTGCAAACGCTGTTGCCCAAACTGCGCATTGTGAACGAGCCCAAGCGAGTGAAGTGCGGTGCACCTGATTATATTGCCAGTCGTAAGGATGGTATGCCTGTGTTTTACATAGAGGCAAAGGATATTGGCGACAACGACCTTGACGGACGCAATCCTCATGGCCATAAAGAGCAGTTTACACGCTATAAGCAAGCGCTCGACTATATCATCTTCACTGACTATCTGGACTTCCACCTTTACGAGCATGGTGAGTTTGTAGATAGCGTGCGTATAGCAGAGGTGAAGGGTGACAAGATTGTGGCCATCCAAGAGAATGAAGAGAAGTTTCTCAATCTCATAGAGCATGTAGGCAATAACGCTATTCAGCGCATTACGTCTGCATCGCGTCTGGCCAAGCTGATGGCAGGCAAGGCTCGTCTCTTGGAGAATATCATCGAGCAGGCCATGAACGATGATACGGAGAGCTATGCCAATGATAATCTACGAGGACAGTATAATGCTTTCAAGGATGTACTCATTCAGGAACTGAAGCCTTCAGACTTTGCAGACATCTATGCCCAGACTATTGCCTACGGATTGTTTGCAGCTCGTTTGCACGACGATACACCAGAAGACTTTAGCCGTGAAGAGGCTGCAAGATTAATTCCTAAGACCAACCCCTTCCTGCGTCAGATATTCAACAATCTGGCAGGCAACGACCTTGATGAACGTATCGCATGGGTAGTGGATGATTTGGTGACGGTATTCTTGGCTTCTGACTTGCAGAAAATAATGAAGGCCTATGGTGAAGACAAGCGCCACCACGACCCTATGATTCATTTCTATGAGGACTTCCTGTCTGAATACAATCCTAAACTGCGTAAATCGAAAGGTGTCTGGTACACTCCACAACCTGTTGTAGGCTTTATTGTTAGGGCTGTTGACGAGATTCTGCAAAAGGAGTTCAACCTGCCAGAAGGATTGGCCGACTACTCCACGATTGAAAAGGATGTTGCCGTTGAGCAGAGCTATGATGGACGAACCAAAGATGGCATGAAGCACGCTATGAAACGCTTCCATCGTGTGCAGATTCTTGACCCTGCTACTGGTACTGGCACATTCTTGGCAGAGGTGGTCAATCAGATTTATGACCGCTATCGCGACCAACAGGGCATTTGGCAGCAGTATGTGGAACAACACCTGTTGCCTCGTCTGAATGGCTTCGAGATATTGATGGCCTCGTATGCCGTAGCCCATTTGAAACTTGACATGTTGCTGAGCGAAACAGGCTATCAACACCAGTCTGAAAAACGTCTGCATGTCTATCTGACCAATTCTCTCGAAGAAAGCAACAACGAGCCTCGCACCCTCTTTGCCCAGTGGCTTAGCCGTGAAGCAACAGAAGCAAATGTGATTAAGCGTGACTGTCCTGTAATGGTGATGATTGGTAATCCACCCTATAGTGGAGCCAGCCAAAATAAAGGAAATTGGATTATGTCTCTGATGGAGGACTATAAGAAAGAGCCTGGCGGAATGCTGTCTTTGGATGAACGTAATCCAAAATGGTTGAATGATGACTATGTGAAATTTATCCGTCTTGCTCAGTATTACATTGAGAAGAATGGAGAAGGCGTCATAGGATTCATCAATCCTCATGGATATCTTGATAATCCCACTTTCAGAGGTATGCGTTGGAATCTGCTGAAGACTTTCGATAAGATTTACACAATTGATCTTCATGGCAATTCGAAGAAGAAAGAGACATGCCCAGATGGAAGCAAGGACGAGAATGTCTTTGATATTATGCAGGGTGTCAGCATTAACCTGTTTGTCAAGACTGGCAAGAAAGACAAAGAAGAACTTGGAAAGGTGTACCATAAAGATTTATATGGAATCAGACAGCAAAAATATGATTTCCTTGATAACGCCACTTTAGAAAATGTTGGATATGATGAAATGCAACCAAGAGCACCAATGTATTTCTTTGTACCGAAAGATTTTGGATTAGAAGAAAAGTATAATGCAGGTATTAGTGTTGTAGACTTATTCTCATCAACTAATGTTGGAGTGTTTACAGCAAATGATAAAGTTCTTATTAACCAAGAACGAAATTCTCTTTGCATAAACGTGAGAAACTATTACAATATAGAGATAGCAGATTCATGTATAAATAAAATTGCCTACCGACCTTTTGATATTCGATATATTTATTACGATGCCAAATTGGTAGAGCGAACTCGTGAGAAACTAATGTCTCATATGCGTCACGACGGCAATCTCGCTATTCTTGTTGGAAGACAAGGTCAAGTATGTGGCAACAACAAATGGAATCTTACATACATTGCAAAAGGTATCGTTGATTTGAATGTTTTCTATAGAGGCGGAGGGAACGTATTTCCTCTTTACCTTTACAAAGAAAACATGGGCAAAGAAGAGCGCATTGTCAACTTCAACAAAGAATTGTATGACAAAATAGCCCAAGGCCTGAACTACCTTCCTAGCTATGATGACAACGTCTTGGTTGACCCAATAAGCGATTATAATGGTGTGCTCTATCCCCAAGACCTCTTCGATTACATCTATGCTGTGCTGCATAGCCCAACATATCGCGAACGCTACAAGGAATTCCTGAAGATAGACTTCCCTCGCATTCCTTATCCAACAGACTGGGAGAAATTCCGCGATTTGGCAGAAAAGGGAGAAGAACTACGGCAGTTGCATCTGATGGAAGACTGTGGATTGCTACCGCTGGCAGGACAATCGCGTATATATCAACGCTGAGCAATATTTCGACGGTGTGCCTGAATCAGCCTGGAGCTTCTTTATCGGTGGCTACCAGCCAGCGCAGAAATGGCTGAAAGATCGCAAGGGCATGACCCTGAGTTTTGAGGACGTGAAGCATTATGGCAACATTATCTATGTGCTCCAGCAGACAGAGCGTATTATGCAAGAAATTGATGGTATAATGACGAAACAACAATAGAGAATAATGGACAAGCAAAAATATAACAATTACCCTCTGGCTATAAGTCAGATACTTGGATTAATTGAGGCTAACGATATAGCTATTCCTGAGATTCAGCGCCCGTTTGTATGGCGGAAGTCGCAGGTACGCGACTTAATGGATTCTCTTTATAAGGGATACCCAACGGGTTATATCATCATATGGAAGAATCCTTCCGTAAAACTAAAGAATGGATCTCTTTCAGAAGGCAAGAAAGTCCTCATTGATGGTCAGCAACGCATCACAGCTTTGATGACAGCTATTGCTGGTAAAACTGTTGTATTTGATGACTATAGCGAAGGTCGTGTAAAAATTGCTTTTGACCCATTTGCAGCTATTTCAGGTAATCCTGATGCGGAGTTGTTTGCAGTGCAGACTCCAGCACATCTAAAAGGAAAAAGATGGATTCCTGATATTGCAGAGCTTTTTAAACCTGACTTTTCCAGTTTCAAGTTCATCAACCAATATGTAGTCGACAATCCGGAAATGGACCAAGAAGAATTGCATAAGGTGCTGGAAAGCCTAAAGAACCTTCAGCATTGCAATATCGGAGTAATAGAGTTGGATGCATCTTTGGATATTGATGTTGTTACAGACATATTCATACGCATTAATTCCAAAGGAACGGCTTTAAGTCAAGGTGACTTCGTAATGTCTAAGATTGCAGCAGACGAGATTCATGGCGGCAATACACTACGTAAGGTTGTTGATTACTTTGCCCACCTCTGCAAAGATGGTACTTTCTATAATAAGATAAAAGAGAAAGATCAGGTGTTTGCTTCTTCTGGTTATCTTAACAAACTGGAGTGGCTAAAAGATGACAAGGAAACTGTATATGATCCAGAATGTGACGATGTGTTACGTGTGGCATTTATGCATCGTTGTAAGAGAGCGAAGTTAGCAGACTTGGTGGCCATGCTGTCAGGTCGTGATTTCGAAACTCGTGAATTCAAGGAGGAGATTGTAGAATCCACATATAAGGAACTTGAAGCTGGTATCAACAATGTCATCAAAGGATATAATTTTACACAATTTATGCTGGCTATCCGTAGCGCTGGTTTTACATCGAAGAAACTGGTTAACTCAGTAATGGCCATCGATTTTGCCTATGCTGTTTATCTGCTGCTTCAGGAATCAAAGGAAATACCTGTTGATGAAATTAAGAGTCTGGTACAGCGTTGGTATGTTCTTTCTGTTTTGACAGGCCGTTATAGTGCATCTCCAGAATCTGCGTTTGCGAAAGATATACGTGCAATAGGAGAAAACGGAGTTAAGGCCACGTTACGAGCTATTGAAGATGCCAACCTTTCTGATGCTTTTTGGAATGTTCAGCTTAATCAGAATCTAACTTTCGTTTCTTCTATCAATCCAACCTATCAAGTATTCCTTGCTGCACAGAACTTCTTCAAGAAAGATTCCTTGCTATCTCACATTCCTGTTGGAGAGCTAGTAAACCTTGGTGGCGACATTCACCATATTTTCCCTAAACAATATCTGGTAGATAACGGATATGACAAACACGAATATAATCAGGTGGCCAACTATGCATATCTGGATACTCCTCTTAATATAAAGATAGGTAAAAAATCTCCCAAAGAGTATCTGAACGAAGCTCTTAATGCGATAAAGGGTACACAAGATAATTCATACAAAGAAATTAAGAGCGAGGCGGAATTTTTAAAGAATCTTGAAGATAACTGTATCCCAGTTGAGATTTTGGAAATGGACCACACTAGTTACCAGACTTTCCTTGAAGCTCGCAGAGCAAAAATGACAGAGCTTATCAAGTCTTATTATTATAGTTTATAGTTAATATAACCATTGGATGCAGATTAAAACGAATGGCATTATTATAAGATGCTGCAGGGACAGGTGACTGACATGTAGATGTCTGAGGGAAGATGTGAGTCTAAAGATTATGTTCGGTTGTTTGTGATATTTCACGGGAAGAAATAAGAGATAAGAAAAATGACTCAGGGCACCATCCCTGAGTCATTTTTGATTACTCTGCTGAGAAGTAGGCTTCGAGTTCGGTGCGTGCGCTGCCCTCAGCGTTAGGTAGGTCGCGGATGACGACGCCATGTTCCAGCAGGGCGATGCGGGTAGAGATGTCTACCGTGTGCTGCAGGTTGTGGCTGGAGATGAGGATGGTGGCGCCGGTCTCGCGGTTGTAGTCGGTAAGCAGGTGCTTGAGGACGAGCTGCGAGGTGGGGTCAAGGAAGTTGAAGGGCTCGTCGAGGATGACGGTCTCCGGCTTGCGGAGTAGCGCGGAGATGATGCCGACCTTCATCTTGTTACCTGCTGAGAGGTTGCGGATGAGCTTCTTCTGTCCGAAGATCTCGCCATTGGCAAAGCGCTCGAAGTCCTTCAGTCGCTCGTCGACCTGCTGCTGGGTCATGCCCGACACCTTGCCGAGAAAGGCGAAGTACTCCTCGGGGGTGAGGAAGTCGATGAGGAAGCCTTCGTCGATGTAGGCACCGACGTGGCGCTTCCAGGCTTCGGAGGAGGTGGGGTTGATAAGACTCTCTCCCGACGTTGATACGTCGGGCACAGTGGCGTCGGGAGTAGGGGCAAAGATGTACTCCACGCTGCCGTTATCGGCCTTGAGGAGGTCGAGGAGCATGCGGAAGAGGGTGGTCTTGCCGGCTCCGTTATTACCTACGAGACCCAGGATATCGCCGTCGTTGATCTGGAACGACGGGATATCGCAGGCACATGTCTCGCTAAACTGTTTCTTGAGGTTGGTGATTTTGATCATGGTTGTAATTTTTTTCTAGGATAGCCTAGGAATCCTAGGCTGTCCTATGATTTATACTAGGCCACGGCCGTGGCAGTTCTTGAACTTCTTGCCAGAGCCGCAGGGACAGGGATCGTTACGTCCGGGCAGCTTGTCCTTGATGATAGGCGCCTGTGGCTGACGGGCACGGGTGTCCTGGGCGGCAGCGGCGGCCTGGTTGGGGTCGGTGAGCTGTTCCTGGTTGAGGTTCTGCTTCGACTCGGTGTACTGCTGGCGCTGGGTGTGCTGTTCGGGAGCGGCCTCCTGCACCTGCTGCATCTCAGGAATCTGAGCGCGCATGAGGATAGAGACGGAGCGGTTGTTCATGGTGTTGACCATGTTGTCGAACAGCTTGACAGACTCCAGCTTGAAGATGAGCAACGGGTCTTTCTGCTCGTAGGAGGCGTTCTGTACGGAGTGCTTCAGCTC
The DNA here is from genome assembly GCA_902799355.1 of uncultured Bacteroidales bacterium. Classification (GTDB taxonomy): domain Bacteria; phylum Bacteroidota; class Bacteroidia; order Bacteroidales; family Bacteroidaceae; genus Prevotella. The sequence continues at coordinate 23,646 of CADCAG010000025.1, read as the reverse complement.
GTCGAGCTCGCGGAGGTTCTCCTTCCAGGCCTCGTCGATGATGTGGAGCAGTATCTGCTTCTGGAACTCCTTGACGACCGACTTACACTCGGTGTCGTAGGCTTCCTTGAGGTTACAGGGGATGTTGTACATCTTGCGGCCATCGGTCAGGGGCACTACGATGCGCTCGTACATCTGTCCCTGGTTCTCGTAGACCTGCTTGATGACGGGCATGGCGACTTCCTGGACGTGCTCCATCTTGCGCTTGAAGGTGCCCATAGCCACCTGGAAGACCTCCTCGCAGAGATCCTCGCGGTTCTTGTTGATGAACTCCTCGCTGGTGAAGGGGCACTCCATGGCGAATATCTTGATGAACTGTTCCTTGCAGCCCTCGTAGTCGTTGGTCTCGATGATGTTGACCACGCGGTCCCAGATGGTGTTAGAGATGTCCATGCCGATACGCTCGCCCATGAGTGCGTGGCGACGCTTGCCATAGACGACAGTACGCTGCTTGTTCATGACGTCGTCGTACTCAAGCAGGCGCTTACGGATGCCGAAGTTGTTCTCCTCGACCTTCTTCTGTGCACGCTCTACCTGCTTGGAAATCATGGGGCTCTCCAGCATCTCGCCCTCCTTGAAGCCGAGCTTGTCCATGACGGTGGCGATACGCTCAGAACCGAACAGACGCATCAGCTTGTCTTCCAGTGAGATGAAGAACAGTGATGAACCCGGGTCACCCTGACGTCCTGCACGACCACGCAGCTGGCGGTCTACACGACGTGACTCGTGGCGCTCGGTACCGATGATGGCCAAACCACCGGCGGCTTTCACTTCGGGTGACAGCTTGATATCGGTACCACGACCAGCCATGTTGGTGGCGATGGTTACGGCACCCTTGCCATTGACTGACTGACCAGCGAGAGCCACGATGTCGGCCTCCTTCTGGTGCAGCTTGGCATTCAGCACCTGGTGGGGAATACCCTCGCGCTTGCCGGTCTCTGGATTGACATACATGTCGAGCATGCGAGAGAGCAGCTCTGAGATTTCCACGCTGGTAGTACCAATCAAGGTTGGACGGCCCATGTTGCGCAGACGTACGACTTCCTCGATGACAGCACGATACTTCTCGCGGGCAGTCTTATAGATGCGGTCGTCCATATCGTCACGGATGACAGGACGGTTGGTAGGAATCTCCACGACGTCGAGCTTGTAGATGTCCCAGAACTCGCCAGCCTCGGTAGAAGCGGTACCCGTCATACCTGCCAGCTTGTGGTACATACGGAAGTAGTTCTGCAGGGTGATGGTGGCGAAGGTCTGTGTGGCAGCCTCGACCTTGACATGTTCCTTGGCCTCGACAGCCTGGTGCAAGCCGTCAGACCAGCGGCGGCCTTCCATGATACGGCCAGTCTGCTCGTCGACAATCTTCACCTCGCCATCGATGACGACATATTCGTCGTCCTTGTTGAACATGCAGTAGGCCTTGAGCAGCTGCTGCAGGGTGTGGACACGCTCAGACTGTACGGCATAGTGCTGCAGCATCTCGTCCTTCTTGTTGATGCGCTCCTCGTCAGAGAGTGAGGTGTCACCCTCCAGGGCAGAGAGCTGTGACGTGATGTCGGGCAATACGAAGAGCTCGGCATCGCCTACCTGCTTGGCGAGCCATGCGGTACCCTTATCGGTGAGGTCGCAGGAGTTCAGCTTCTCGTCGACCACGAAGTACAGGGGTTCTGTGACCTCGGGCATGCGACGGTTGTTGTTCTCCATATAGGTCTCTTCGGTCTTGAGCATACCGCTCTTGATGCCATCCTCAGAGAGGAACTTGATGAGCGGCTTGTTCTTAGGCATAGACTTATGAGAACGGTACAGGGCGAGGAATCCCTCGTCGAGCAGCTTCTTGTCGTTCTTCTCCATACCCTCGGTAATCTTCTGCTTGGCATCAGCCAGATACTGCGTAGCCAGCTGCTTCTGTACGCCTACCAGCTTCTCTACCAGTGGCTGGTACTCTTCGAACATCTGGTCGTCGCCCTTGGGCACGGGACCAGAGATGATAAGCGGTGTACGGGCATCGTCAATCAATACCGAGTCTACCTCGTCGACGATGGCGTAGTTGTGGGCACGCTGTACGAGGTCGCTGGGCGAGATGGCCATGTTGTCACGCAGATAGTCGAAACCAAACTCGTTGTTGGTACCGAAGGTGATATCTGCCTGATAAGCACGGCGGCGCTCAGGAGAGTTGGGCTGGTGCTTGTCGATGCAGTCGACAGAGAGGCCATGGAACATATAGAGCGGACCCATCCACTCGGAGTCACGCTTGGCCAGATAGTCGTTGACGGTAACCACATGGACACCATTGCCTGTCAGGGCGTTGAGGAACACGGGGAGGGTAGCGACCAGCGTCTTACCTTCACCGGTAGCCATCTCGGCAATCTTACCCTGATGGAGCACGGTACCACCGAAGAGCTGTACGTCGTAGTGTACCATCTCCCATTTCAGGTCGTTGCCACCAGCCGTCCAGTGGTTGTGATAGATGGCCTTGTCACCATCGATGGTGATGAAGTCCTTGCGGGGGTCGGCAGCCAGCTCACGGTCGAAGTCGGTAGCGGTGACGACGGTCTCCTCGTTCTCGGCAAAGCGACGTGCTGTCTCCTTGACGATGGCAAAGACCTCGGGCATCACCTCGTCGAGGGCCTTCTCATAGATGTCGAGCACCTCTTTCTCCAGCTTGTCAATCTTGGCGAAGATGTCGGCACGCTCGTCGATGGGAGTCTCCTCGATGGTAGCCTTCAGTTTCTCTATCTCTTGCTTCTGCTGGTTGGCAGAGTCCTGCACAAAGTGCTGTATGTCCTTCGTACGCTGACGAAGTGCGTCGTTGTCAAGCTTCTGTACCTCGGGATAAACAGCTTTCACCTTCTCTACGAGAGGCTGGATGAGCTTCATGTCGCGTGAGGATTTGTCGCCAAACAGCGAACGTAAAATCTTTGTAAAATTCATGTTGTATTGTTGTTTTTTATTTTTTGTCGTTATTTGTGTGATGTCATTCTCTCCTTATTATATATTAGAACAATGGTTCTGCGGAGCAGGCATTCGGCGCACGTATGCGGATGATGCGTGCTATGGTCGGTGCAATGGCATCGGCCGTAACGGGTGTCTGAATGCGCTGGGCCTTGACACCTGCACCAAAGAATATAATGGGGAATGGAATGTTGCTGACTCGAGATGTCGTAGAGGTGTGATTGTTCTCGTTGACCAGTTCCCAGCCTGGTGCAATCTCAATAATCAGGTCGCCACACTTCTCGACGTTAAAGCCGTTGCGGATGCGCTCCAGCTGGTTGCTGTCGCTGGTGGTCAGCTGGCTGGCGGTATAGACGTGGCGTACGCCCGACAGCTGCAGGATGAACTCCTGAGCACGGCGCAGCAGGTCGCCCATATTGATGTTCTTACGTTCCAGCAGCTTATGATCCAGGAACAGCTGGTTCTGATAGACCGTCTCAACATACTGGGCAGTGCCGAAGGTGGCGCCCAGGTACATATTCAGCAGGTTGACAGTACGCTGGATATCGAACTTACCCGTGGGAATGCGGTATTTGTCGTTGTTGTTCTGTTCGTTCTCTACACGTGCCGAACCAGTGCTTGTCAGTACGAAGAGCACGCGGTCGAGGGGCACACGCTTGCTGACGCTGTCTACCAGCTGGGCGATGGTACGGTCGAGCGCCACATAACCCTCCATCTGGGGAGCTACGGAATAGCCAATGCTCAGCAGGTCGGTCTTGTCGTCGAGTGCCATTCCGCTGTTCTTCAGGCATTCCACGGCGATATCTGTCACGCTGGCATTCGCGTCAGCAGTGGGATTGTATAGGCGGGTGAAGCCGCGCAGCCATTGGTTGAGGGGCTCATAGTAGTTGGTGATAACCCACTTGCCTGACTGTATCCATGCAGCACCATCGGCAGCATGTCCGGCTGACAAGATGGCATTATCTGGTGTGGCGGCAAAGGCAAAGACCTTGGAAATGCCGTTAGAAGCAACCTTCAGCTCGTCGCCCACCGTCGATGTGCCCAACTGGCGGGGAGAATAACCCTGACGCGCGTCGTGGACGGCACGTACGGGACGTAGCGTGCTACGGTCGAGCCACTCTTCGCCCGTGACACCATGATAGTAGGGTGTGGTGCCCGTCGACAAAGAGGCTGCCGCCGATGCACGGTCTACTGGCGTGAAGCTGTAGGACGCATTGGTGTAGAACGCACCTTCTGTCAGCATTCTGCGCAGTCCGTAGGCATTATACAACGGTGCGAAGGTCTCCAGATGGTCTGTGCGCAACTCGTCAACGGTGATGGATACCACCAGTTTGGGAGCCTGTGGAACCGTCTGCGCTTCTGCCTCGCTGGCCAGAACCAATGCTGAGAGAAGGGTGATATATATGTATTTGTTATTCATTCGTTTTACGCGTAAAAAGATGAAGTATAGACTGTAACAGCAAACATAATGCCAAAGTATAGAGCCCTTCCGCATACGACTGGAACAGGCTGCCTATGAGGAACAGGGCGACCATCACGGCACAGATCATCCAGTAGCGTGTCTGACGGCCTTTGATGACAGGCCACAGGTAGACCAGATGCAGCGGGTTGAAGAGCAGGATCTGCAGGTTCAACTGTACGGTAGGATGCTGAGAGAACAGCATGAGGAACAGCATGAAGCCTATGATGCCGGATGTCAGCAGCAGCAGGCCTTCCCACAGGATAAAGGCGCGATGCATGCGCCACTGTATCACGAACAGTACGAGGCCAACGACTAATAGGATGATGCCACACTGACTGGGTGTCAGCGGGAAACCGTTGTGTACCATCTGTACACCGGCAGGAACCATGATGCGACGCTCCTTGACCAGCGGACGGTATTGGCCATTGGTGTATATCTGAGCGTGGTCGAAGTCGTACAACAGGTTGTCGGGCAGGAACTCCTGCTGACGCATCGTCGTCTTGCTGTCAGCCTGTATGCCCAACAGCAGATCGTTGCCGAAACGCGACCAGGGATTGTTGCGTGTCATGTGGTGAACCATCTCCCTATATGTTGGCGTATAGGCCTCACGTCCAGTGTATTCCAGCTTTCCATTGACGTGACGCTCTATGATGTCGCGAGCCTTCGTGGTGCAGTTGTTATAGAAGTAATTATAACGATAGACGCAGTTGGCTGGCTTCAGATTCTCTACCAGCGCCATGCGCAGATTGTACTTCTCCTCATTGGTGAGATTGAGCACCTGCTCAGTCACCATACTGCCAAAATGGCGATATTCACGCTCGAAGAGCTGGGTGGGGTAGGCTCCCAACTCGTAGTCTGTCAGTCCGAAAACAAAGCGGATGGCAAAGAAGGGTGCGTTGTAGTTGAACACACCGTAGTTGAAAGCAGCATCGATGCCACCCTTGATCAGTTCGTGGTAGCGGATGGCCGTATGTCCATAGAGACTGTAGACCTCGTCGTGGGGCTGACAGGTAAGCAGACTAATCTCTACAGAATCCATCGGTGGAAGGTTGTAGTCCTGTGCCATCGCTGTATTCTGACAGGTCATAGCCAGCAATAAAAGCCCCCCTCTGAGGACGCTCGTTATGGTCTTCAAATATTTCACGCTGCAAAATTAGCCTTTATTTTCCACTTATCGTGCGTTTAGTATGATTTTTTTTAATAAAAAATTAAAATTCGTATATTTATTTTGTATTATTCCTGCTTATTTGTACCTTTGCACTCCGAAATCGAATTCACTAATAAACGAAAGATGAAGAAACGCATTATAGTAAGTCTTCTGGCAGGTATGGCTCTGTTGCCGTCTGTTGCTCAGGTGAGCACGACGCTGTCACCCTACAGCCAGTATGGCTTAGGTGTCCTCTCTGATCAGTCCGTAGGCTTTAACCGTGGTATGGGTGGTGTGGCCTATGGTCTTAGAAGCGGTAAGTATATTAATATGCAAAACCCTGCCTCGTACGCTGCCATCGACTCGCTGAGTATGATTTTCGACGCTGGAGTGACGGGACAGATGTCTAATTATAAAGAAGGTGGAAAGAGTCTGAACACCAAGACGGGTAACTTTGACTATGCGGTAGCAGGCTTCCGTCTGTTTCCCCGTGTAGGTCTGGCCCTTGGTGTCGTACCGTTCTCAAATATCGGTTATTCCTACAAGCACACCAGTACCATTGGTGCTTCTACAGAGGGAGCGAAGACGACAGCCACGCAGACCTATAATGGTGATGGCGGCTTCTCGCAGCTCTTTGTGGGTGCCGGCTGGCAGGTGACGAAGAACCTCTCGCTGGGTTTCAACTTCTCGTATTTCTGGGGTAATTATTCCAAGGATATCCAGATGAATACCAATGAGACGAGTGCCAATGTCGAGACCATGACCTATGAAGCTTCCATCAGCAGCTATAAGCTGGACTTCGGTGCACAGTGGCAGCAGCCATTGAACGACAACAACCTGTTGACCATCGGTGCTACGGTGGGCTTGGGTCATAAGCTTAGCGGTGATGCAGACTTGACGGTGATGAACCTCAGCACTTCCAGTTCTGCGGGAGATGGCACGGAGCTGTCTATTAACGAACCCTTCAGTCTCCCCCTTACTATTGGTGTGGGTGCCTCGCTGATTCGTAAGAGAAGTCTGACAGTTGCTGCCGACTATACCTTGCAGAAGTGGGGCTCGCTGGACTATCCCGTATTCAACAATGCCAAAGGAACCTATACGTTACAGGGTGGTTACCTGCTGGATCGTCACAAGGTTGCTGCAGGTCTCGACTGGCAGCCCAAACCGCTGGGTCGTAAGTTCTACCAGCTGGTTCACTACCGCTTAGGAGTCTCCTATGCTACCCCTTATTATAAAATAGGTACGCAAGACGGTCCTGGTGAACTGACGGTAAGTGGTGGTTTCGGTATTCCCCTCTATAACTCATGGAACAACCGTTCTACACTGAATATCAGTGCCCAGTGGGTGCGCAATACCGGTTGCGACCTGATTAAGGAGAACATGTTCCGCATCAATATAGGACTGACGTTCAATGAACGCTGGTTTGCAAAATGGAAGGTAGACTAAACTTTATTTACCTCTTATGCTTGGGCGTAGTGCTCATGGTGTTGTCGTGTACAGAACATAAGGCGCACACGGCACCTGCCGTTCGTGACCGTGACTCAGCATCGATGATGGTGAGCTATGGTGTCAACACGCTGATTTCCGACTCTGGCGTCATCAAGTATCGCATCGTTACCGAGCGCTGGGATGTCAATACCATCAAGAATCCTACACGCTGGACCTTTGACAAGGGTATCTTCATGGAGCAGTTCGACGAGAACTTCCATATCGAGGGTTATATCCAGGCAGATAGTGCGTGGTATTATGACCAGAACAAGTTGTGGGAGCTGCGTGGCCGTGTATGGATCCGTAACGTCAATGGTCTTATCTTCAATAGTGAAGAGCTGTGGTGGGACGGCATCCGACATGAATTCTATTCTCATAAGTTTTCGCGGGTGGTGACTCCAGAGCGTACACTCGAAGGTACCTACTTCCGTAGCGATGAGCACATGACGCACTATGAGGTCACCAATTCGGTGGGCTCGTTCCAGTCGGAGGATATGGAGGGCGACAGCCAGCAGCCTGCTCCCAATGGTCAGCAGCCTGCAGCTAACAGCCAAAAGCCCGACACCATCCAACAGGTGCCTGTCCGTCAGGCTGCCACGCGTCATAAAGCCACTCAAAAGTCAACGTATCAGCCATGACGAATCTCATCATAGGACTCATTGTGACGATGGTCTTCTCGGCCTTCTTCTCTGGTATGGAGATTGCTTTTGTCTCGAGCAATCGCCTGCGTGCTGAGATGGACCGTGAAAAGAATGGCTTGTCGCAACGCGCTCTTGACGTCTTCTACCGTCACCCCAACAACTTTGTGTCGACCATGCTGGTGGGCAATAATATTTCGCTGGTAATCTATGGTATCCTCTTTGCCAAGATCTTTGACGCCACCTTATTTTATCCGCTGAGTGATGGTATGCGCGTGACAGCTGACACCTTGCTGTCGACGGTTGTTGTGCTCTTTACGGGTGAATTCCTGCCAAAGACCATCTTTAAGTCGAATCCCAATACGATGCTGACCGTCTTCGCACTGCCGGCCTATCTGTGTTATGTGATTCTTTATCCCATCTCGCGCTTTGCCACGCTGTTGTCACGAGGACTGTTGCGCATCGTTGGCGTGAAACTGCCTAAAGAGAGTGACGACAAGGAGTTTACGAAGGTAGACCTGGACTTCCTAGTGCAGTCGAGCATCGATAATGCCAAGGATGAGGACGAGATAGAGGAGGAGGTCAAGATATTCCATAATGCGTTGGACTTTGCCGATACGAAGGTGCGCGACTGTATGGTGCCTCGTACGGAAATCGACGCCATAGACATTGACGACTGTACCATCGACGAGCTGAAGAACAAGTTTGTGGAGAGTGGACATTCGAAGATTATCGTCTATCGTGAGGACATCGACCATATCATCGGCTATATCCACTCGTCGGAGATGTTTACATTGTCCCCTAAGTTAGGGGACGATAGGGGTCTGAACAAGACTACTTCAGACCCCCAACCCCCTAACTTAGGGGGCTTGGAAGGGCACATCCAGCAGATGCCGTATGTCCCTGAGACCATGGCTGCCCGCAAGCTGATGCAGATATTCCTGCAGCAGAAGAAGTCGCTGGGCGTCGTCATTGACGAGTTTGGCGGTACTAGCGGTATCGTGTCGCTGGAGGATATCGTTGAGGAAATCTTCGGAGATATTGAAGACGAGCATGACAATACCAAATATGTGGCCAAGGTGCTCAACGATGGCGACTACCTGTTGTCGGCACGCCTGGAGATAGAAAAGGTCAACGAGCTCTTCGACCTGGACTTGCCAGAGAGTGACGACTACATGACGGTTGGCGGACTCATCCTGCATGAATACCAGAGCTTCCCGAAGCTCAACGAAGTAGTGAAAATAGGGCGCTTTGAGTTCAAAATCATCAAGAATACAATGACGAAAATAGAGCTTGTGAAGCTAAAAGTCGTTGAATAGGGCATTTTTTCTTGAAAAAGATGCGGATATTTCATTGATATTTTGTAATTTTGCAGGCTGAATGTAAAAATTCAAGAGAAGAACAAAAAAAATAAAAAATTAATAACTATAAAATCAAATGGCAGCAATTGGAAAAATTAGAAGCTGGGGACCAGTACTTGCTACAGTAATTGGTCTGGCCCTTTTTGCATTCATTGCCGAAGAGATGTTCCGCTCGTGCGAGGCTACTGGCAACGAGCGTCGTCAGCAGGTCGGCGAAGTGTTAGGTAAGAAAATCTCTGTTCAGGACTTCCAGAGTCTTGTCGACGAGTATCAAGAAGTAATCAAGATGACTCAGGGTCGTGACAACCTCTCTGAGGAGGAGCTCAACCAGGTGAAAGACCAGGTATGGCAGCAGTTTGTCAACAACACCATTCTGGAGACTGAAGCCAAGAAGGTTGGTCTGACTGTTACCGATGAGGAGTTGCAGAACGTGCTGAAGGCTGGTTCTCATGGTATGCTGATGCAGACACCGTTCGTCAATCAGCAGACTGGTCGTTTCGACGTCAGCCAGCTCACCAAGTTCCTGGCCGACTATAAGAAGCAGCAGGAGCAGGGTGGCAACGCAGAGATGATGGAGCAGTACACCCGTATCTACAACTATTGGAAGTTTATTGAGAAGACACTGCGTCAGCAGCTGCTCGCTCAGAAGTACCAGAGCCTGCTCGCTCAGTCTCTGCTGTCGAACCCCATCTCTGCTAAGATGGCTTTCAATGGTCAGAACGAGGAGAGCGACATCCTGTTGGCTACCGTTCCCTACAACGCTATCAAGGATGCTGATGTAGAGATTAGCGATGCTGACCTGAAGGCTAAGTACGACGAGAAGAAGGAGCAGTTCAAGCAGTATGTGGAGAGCCGCGACATCAAGTATGTAGACTTCCAGGTGGTAGCTTCTGCCGCTGACCGCGCAGAACTGATGAAGACCATGAAGGATGCTCAGCAGCAGCTGGAGAACGGTATGGCAGCTGGCGAGGTTGTTCGCAAGGCACAGTCGCAGATTGCCTATACAGGTATCGCTGCTACTCGTAACGCTTTCCCCAACGACATCGCTGTGAAGATTGACTCTATGCAGATCGGTCAGGTGTCAGCACCTTTCGAGACTGCTTATGACAACACCTTGAACGTGGTGAAGCTCATCAACAAGGTACAGCTGCCCGACTCTGTCGAGTATCGTCAGATTCAGGTTGGTGCTGCTACTGCTGAGGAGGCTCACAAGCTGGCAGACAGCATCTATACCGCTCTGAAGGGTGGTGCAGACTTCGAGGTACTGGCTAAGAAATACAACCAGACTGGTGAGAAGCAGTGGATGACCTCTGCTATGTATGAGCGTGCTCAGACTCTCGATGCTGATACGAAGGAATATATCAGTGCCCTCAACACACTGGGTGCTGGCGAGCTGAAGAACCTCCAGTTCTCTCAGGGCAATATCGTGCTGCAGGTTACCAACCGCAAGGCTATGGTCAACAAGTTTGACGTGGCCGTTGTAAAGCACACCATCGATTTCTCAAAGACAACCTATTCTAACGCATACAACAACTTCAGCCAGTATGTCAGCGAGAACAAGGACCTGGAAGGTCTGGAGAAGAACGCCCAGAAGTTCGGCTTCCGCGTTCAGGAGCGTAACGACCTGTACAGCTCAGAGCACACCGTTGCTGGTCTGCGTGCTACTCGTGAGGCCATGAAGTGGATCTTCGACGCTAAGGCTGGTGATGTTTCTCCTCTCTATGAGTGTGGCAACAACGACCACCTGCTGGTTATCGCCCTGACAAATGTTCACCCCGTAGGCTATCGTGCTATGGAGAGCGTCAAGGAGCAGCTGAAGATGGAGGTTACTCGTGACAAGAAGTTCGAGAAGGCTGCTGCCCAGCTGGCTGGTGTCAAGGACATCGCTACTGCTAAGCAGAAGGGTGCTGTTGTTGACAGCGTTCGTCAGATTACCTTCTCTGCTCCTGTCTTCGTACAGGCTGCTGGTGCCAGCGAGCCCGCTCTGAGTGGTGCTGTTGCTGCTGCCAAGCAGGGTCAGTTCAGTCCCGCCGTTGTCAAGGGTAATGGTGGCGCATACCTCTTCCAGGTACTCTCTAAGAAGCAGCGCGAGGGCGCTAAGCTGGATGAGAAGCAGCAGATGAAGCAGCTGCAGCAGCAGGCTCAGCAGGCTGCCGGCCGTTTCATGAACGAGATGTATATGAAGGCTGATGTGGTAGACAACCGCTACCTCTTCTTCTAATCAAGAGAAAACAGGAGGCACGCCCAGTCGCCATCGGTGCGGGTAGCCTTCAATGATAAACCAAGTGTCTGTGCCTTGCTTTCGAGCAGGGCACAGTCATTTTTATAGAAGCCGCTGAGGATGAGTTGTGCCTTGGGGGCCATCACGCTACGGAAGTGCTCCATGTCGTTGAGCAGGATGTTGCGGTTGATGTTGGCCATGACGAGGTTAAACTCAGCGGCAAAACCGCTGAGCACACTGGCATCGCCACAGAGGGCGGTGAGGCGGTCGTCAACACGATTGATGACGGCATTGTGGCGCGTGTTGTCGGCACTCCACTCGTCGATGTCGTAACCTACTGCACTTGCTGCGCCTAACTTCAGGGCACAGATGCCAAGGATGCCTGTACCACAGCCGCAGTCGAGCACGCGCAGACCATCTAGCTGCATATCGAGCAGCATGCCACAAATCATGCGGGTGGTCTCGTGGGTACCTGTGCCAAAGGCCAGGTGGGCGTCGATTTCAATCATGATGGCTGATGGCTGAAGGTCGATGTCTGATGGCAGGTGGCGTCCATCGTGGATAACTAATGTTCTACATCTTCCATCTTCCTTCTTACATCTTACCTCTATGGGTTCAAAGCCCTCCTGTTCCCATTGCTCGTTCCAGTCTTTGTCCTCAGCCTCCTGGATGGAGTAGGTGAGGGTAACGTTCTCGAAGGGAAACCCTTCGAGCGCTAACTTGAGGGCATCCTCGTCAAACAGCGCTTGCTGCACATATCCCTTCAGACCTGTTGGTGTCTCTTCAAACGTTTCGAAACCAGCCTCTCCAGCCAATGCTGAGAGGATATCCTGTGCGTCCTGTGTGCAGGGCGTCATGGTGAAATCAACTTCGTAATACTTCATAAGATGTTAAATTTGCCCACAAAATTACAAAAAATAGGGAAAAACCTACGCTCTCTTAGGGTTTTTCCCTAATTTTGCATGAAAATATGTTGTATTTTTGCAACGTGAACAAGTATAAAAGACGAAAAGCTATGAAAAAGTGGATTCTTTTAGCAGCAGTATGTTCCTTGCCACTCTCGATGATGGCACAGGACGATGATATGTACTTCGTTCCTACGAAAGAGAACGTAGCCAAGGAGACCAAGAACTACGGCATGCCTACGAATACCTATTATTCGGGCTCCAACCGTAGCGTGGACGACTATAATGGTCGTCTGTCTTCCAGCGTTACACCTATCGACTCAGTAGGACAGGAAGTAGAGTCTGACGACTATAAGTATACGCGCCAGCTGTCACGCTTCGATGACTACAGTCCCAGTCAGGCCTACTGGGAAGGTTATCGTGACGGACGTTGGTCGTCGCCGTGGTACTATGGTCGTTATGGCTGGTACAGCACGTGGTATGATCCATGGTATATCTCCTGGTACGATCCCTGGTATGATCCTTGGTATTATGGTGGCTATTACGGCTGGACGTCGTCATGGCGCTATGGCTGGTACAGCAGCTACTACTATCGTCCATGGGGCTACTACAGCTGGTATACACCTGTTTATTATCATGGTGTTGGTCACCACGTCACAACACGCCATCGCTTCCACGCCAATCGTAATGTGAGTGGCTCTTCTGCCTTCGGCAATGGTTCCGGACGTGCCCGTGGTGGAAGCTCTAGAGGCGGCTTTGGTAATTCACGTGGTAGCAATAACCGTTCTACCTCCACACAGAACAGTACCTTTGGCAATTCGCGCAGCAGCAATACTGGCTTCGGTAACCGTTCCAGCTCCAGCAGCTCTAGCTCCTTTGGTGGCAATCGCTCCAGCAGTAGCAGCAGCGGAGGCAGTCGTGGTGGCTCCTTTGGCGGAGGCTCGCGCTCTGGTGGCGGTGGTGGACGCTTTGGCCGATAAGAGATATGTAACCCCTAACCTCAACCCATTTAAACGTATAAGCTATGAAAAAGTTATTTGCAATAGCTGCTATTGTCGTGGCCACTATGCCCGCAGCAGCACAGGAAACGTATGAGAATGCGAAGATTGCTCAGGAAGACCTGAACGGTACAGCCCGCTATGTCGGTATGGGCGGTGCCATGGAGGCACTAGGTGCCGACATCTCGACCATCGGCACTAATCCTGCAGGTATTGGTCTGTTCCGTCACTCGACTATCAGCCTCTCCATGGGACTGGTTTCCCAGGGTGGTGCTCAGAATGCCGTAGGTGGCTCTACCACCAATGCGTCGTTCGACCAGCTGGGCTTCGTCTATTCCTATCGCAGTGGCAGGACGTCGTATATCAATATGGCCATCAACTACCACAAGAGTCGTAACTTCGATATGATTCTCTCAGCAGCTAACAACTTGGGCAATGCCTCGCTCAATAAGCTGACCTGGGCGAAGGGTAACCTTGGCTATGTCTATGAGGCCAAGAAAGAGCTGCAGCCTGATGGAACGACGATTGACGTCCCTGATTTCGGCGCTCCTTATATTACGTGTAGCCAGCTGGACGATCTCTTCGGATACTATGTCAACTGGGATGATGCCAACAAATCATGGGACTATATCAATGCAGATAATTTCCGCTTCGACCGTGCCCACGAGGGTTATATTGGCGAGTATGACTTCAACATCAGTGGCAACATCAACAATCGTATCTATCTGGGACTTACCGTTGGTATTCACGATGTTCACTACAAGCACTATAGCGAGTATGTAGAGCAGATGACGGACTTCCAGTGTACTGTTGCTGATCGTCGTGAGATAACGGGTCAAGGTATTGACGTCAAGGCTGGTGTCATCCTCCGTCCTGTCGAGGAGTCTCCGTTCCGCATTGGCCTGTCTATCGCGTCGCCCACCTTCTACGAGCTGAAGACTGCCAACTATTCCTATATCTCTGACGGTAAGTATCGCTACGACTCGGGTAAGATCAACGATTCTCGTGAGCGTACCAACTATAAGTTCCGCCTCTATACCCCTTGGAAGTTTGGCGTCAGCCTGGGTCACACCATTGGTTCACAGGTGGCTCTGGGTGCCAGCTACGAATATGCAGACTATGGAAGCATGGATTCGCGCTATATCACTGGCGAATACTATGATGAATACTCAGACTCCTATAGCAGCAATTCGGAGAGCGACCGCATCATGAACGACCATACTGCCAAGACACTGAAGGGTGTACACACCCTGAAGCTGGGTGCAGAAATCAAACCTGCCAAGAATCTTGCCTTGCGTGTGGGTTACAACTATGTGAGTCCGATGTATCAGAAGGAAGGCTTCAAGGATGGTACCATCAACTCTGACGGCTCGTATGTCAGCTCAGCTACTGACTACACCAACTGGGATGCTACCAATCGCTTCACCTGTGGCTTTGGCTATACGTTCGACAAGTTCAACGCTTCGCTGGCCTATCAGTATAGCGTCACCAAGGGAACCTTCTCACCCTTCATGAGCTACTACGATGCCGACAGCCCAGCTTTTGACTGTGTTGCTCCACAGGTTTCTGTCGAGAACAAGCGACATCAGGTACTCTTCACGCTAGGCTACACCTTCTAAACGCATAGCGATACAAAAAAACGAGACTCATAAATTTGTGAGTCTCGTTTTTTTATTGTAAATTTGCACCCTAAATAAAAGAGGTATTATGTTTGAGAATTTAAGTGATAGACTTGAACGGTCGTTCAAGATACTGAAAGGTGAAGGAAAAATCACCGAGATTAACGTTGCGGAGACCCTGAAGGATGTGCGTAAGGCCCTGTTGGATGCCGACGTCAACTACAAGGTCGCCAAGCAGTTTACCGATACTGTCAAGCAGAAGGCGCTAGGCATGAATGTGCTCACCGCCATCAAGCCCAGTCAGTTGATGGTCAAGATTGTCCACGACGAGTTGGCAGAGCTGATGGGTGGCAAGGCCGTAGAGCTGAAGTTGGAGGGTCGTCCCTCTATCGTGCTGATGTCTGGTCTGCAGGGTTCTGGTAAGACCACATTCTCTGGTAAGCTGGCCAACATGCTGAAGACCAAGCAGCACAAGAATCCGCTGCTCGTAGCTTGCGACGTCTATCGTCCTGCTGCTATCCAGCAGTTGCATGTAGTGGGCGAGAGCGTTGGCGTACCCGTCTATTCTGAGCCAGACAACAAGAATGTTGTAGAGATTGCCCAGAACGCCATCCGTGAAGCCAAGCAGAAGAATTACAATGTTGTCATCATCGATACCGCAGGTCGTCTGGCTGTCGACGAGGAGATGATGACCGAGATAGCCACCCTGAAGCAGGCTGTCCAGCCCGACGAGACGCTGTTCGTCGTCGACTCGATGACTGGTCAGGATGCTGTGAATACCGCCAAGGAGTTCAACGACCGTCTGGACTTCGATGGTGTCGTACTCACCAAGCTCGATGGTGACACCCGTGGTGGTGCTGCCCTCAGTATCCGTACTGTTGTTACCAAGCCTATCAAGTTTGTGGGTACTGGCGAGAAGATGGAAGCCCTCGACGTGTTCCATCCTGAGCGTATGGCCGACCGCATCTTGGGTATGGGTGACATCGTCTCACTCGTTGAGCGTGCCCAGGAGCAGTACGACGAGGAAGAGGCCAAGCGTCTGGAGAAGAAGATTCGCAAGAACAAGTTCGACTTCGACGACTTCATGGGTCAGATTCAGCAGATTAAGAAGATGGGTAACATCAAAGACCTCGCCAGCATGATTCCTGGTGTGGGTAAGGCGTTGAAGGATGTCGACATCGACGACAACGCCTTCAAGGGCATTGAGGCCATCATCCAGTCCATGACTCCCAAGGAGCGTCAGAATCCTGATATCATCAACCAGAGTCGCAAGCTGCGTATTGCCAAGGGTTCTGGTACAAAGATTGAGGAGGTCAACCGCCTGCTGAAGCAGTTCGAGCAGACGCGTAAGGTAATGCGCATGATGACAGGTGCTGGCTCGTCGAAGATGGCGCAGATGGCAGCAGCCATGAAGATGCGAGGTGGCAAGATGCCTTTCTGATTACCCCCCATTAGCCCCATTAGTCCCATAAAAATATGATTTTAATTGACGGAAAAGCAACGGCAGCAGCCATCAAGGCTGAGATTGCCGAAGAGGTAAAAGAGATTGTAGCCCGTGGTGGCAAGCAGCCCCACTTGGCAGCCGTACTCGTAGGTCACGATGGTGGCTCAGAGACGTATGTGAAGAACAAGGTGCTGGCCTGCGAGGCTTGTGGCTTTAAGAGCACGCTCATCCGCTATGAAGATGACATCACAGAGGAGGAACTCCTCGACTGTGTGTCGCGATTAAATCGCGACGACGACGTCGATGGCTTCATCGTCCAGCTGCCTCTTCCCAAGCATATCGATGAACAGAAAATCATCGAGGCTATCGACTACCGCAAAGATGTCGACGGCTTCCATCCCATCAACGTTGGCCGCATGGCCATTGGCTTGCCCTGCTTCATCTCTGCCACTCCGTTGGGTATTATCACCCTGCTGAAGCGCTATGGCATCGAGACCAGTGGTAAGAAGTGTGTCATCCTGGGTCGCTCCAACATCGTGGGCAAACCTATGGCACAGCTTATGATGCAGAAGCAGTATGGCGACGCTACCGTTACCGTCTGCCATTCTCGCTCTAAGACGCTGAAGAAGGAGTGCCAGGAGGCTGACATCATTATCGCTGCCATCGGACAGCCCGATTTTGTCACTGCCGATATGGTCAAGGATGGTGCTGTCATCGTTGACGTAGGTACCACCCGCGTTCCTGATGCTACCCGCAAGAGCGGTTTCCGTCTGAATGGCGACGTCAAGTTCGACGAGGTAGCTCCCAAGTGCTCCTTTATCACGCCCGTTCCTGGTGGCGTAGGTCCAATGACCATCTGCTCACTGATGAAGAATACCCTCGCTGCAGGTAAGAAAGAATACTATAAGTAATGACAGCTGAACAATGGTATCAACAAGGCAATGAGGCCCGTAGGGAAGGGAAGTGGCACGAAGCCATCAACTGCTACATACAGGCTATGGAGCTCGACCCTGACAGTCCTGCTGTCGAGGCCAAGCAGATGCTTGACGATATCATGGCTTTCTACTGTAAAGATATGTATAATCCCTGAGCTGCACAACAGCTTAGGGATTTTTGACCTGAAACAACACTTTTTAGTAACCTAAATATTACTCATCTATATGAAAAAACTAACTATCAGCATTCTTGCACTTATGACCATTGGGCAAGCGACAGCCCAGACAACCATTACTGGAACGGAGTGGGACGACCCCCTCAAAACCAGCGTAAACAGAGAGACAGCACACACCTTAGCCATTCCCATGTCATCTGACGTCCAAGTGGCGCAGAACGACATGACACAGTCTCCTTACTATCAGTCACTGGATGGCGTATGGAAATTCCAGTGGGTAGGTATTCCCTCCAATGCCAAGGAAGAGTGGCTCGCCAAGGATTTCGACGATGCTGCCTGGACCAGCATTGATGTTCCCAGCAGCTGGCAGGTATGGGGACTGAACCACGGCAAGTCGTGGGACAAACCCTTGTATTGCAATACCAGCTATCCGTTCTCATATAACGAGTCGACCTATAGCGTGATGGCTGATCGTCCTAGCTGGTTCACCTATACTGGTAGCAAGAAGAATCCTGTAGGCACCTATCGCCGCCATTTCACTGTTCCTGCTGACTGGGCTGGCCGCAATGTCTATGTGCGCTTCAACAGCGTGGGTCATGGCTACTATCTGTGGGTCAATGGACAACGTGTAGGTTATAGCGAAGACTCCTACCTGCCTTCAGAGTTCAATATCACCGACTATCTCGTTGAGGGTGACAACACCATCGCCCTACAGGTATATCGCTTCACCAGTGGCTCGTTCCTCGAGTGTCAGGACTACTGGCGTCTGACGGGTATTCATCGCAGCTGTTTCCTGTGGTCTGCCCCCAAAAGTCAGATTCGCGACTACTTCTTTACCACCGACCTTGACGCGAGCTATACCAATGCCAAGGCCAATGTGAAGGTGACGCTAGAGGGTGCTGACGCCCTCAGCGGAGGTACTGTAGAAGCCCGCATCGAGCGTAATGGTTCAGCCATTGCGACAGCTTCTGCCTCTGTGGCTGCTGAGCTGAGTCTGGATATGGACGTCACTGCCCCCGACAAGTGGACTGCCGAGACTCCCAACCTCTATGACCTTGTGCTGACATTGAAGGATAGTAATGGTAATGTCATCGATCGTCGTGGTGGCAAGGTGGGCTTCCGTGAGGTTAGCATCGGTACGAACGGTGCCCTGCTCATCAATGGCCAGCGCATGGTGTTCCATGGTGTCAATCGCCACGATTTCTCACCCATCAATGGTCGTGCCATTACTCCTGAGGAGATTGAACAGGATATTCTCTGCATGAAGCGTCTGAATATCAACGCCATACGTACCTCTCACTATCCCAACGATCCTGTGTTCTATGACCTCTGCGACAAGTACGGTATGTATGTGCTGGCCGAGGCCAATGTCGAGTGTCATGGCAACTGGAATCTCTCGCATGTCTCACAGTTCAAGAATGCCATGGTAGAGCGCTCGCAGAACCACGTTCGCTGGATGCGCAACCACGTCTGCATCTTCATGTGGTCGTTCGGTAACGAGAGTGGTAATGGCAACAACTTCGCTGCCGTACAGACTGCCATCAAGGCCCTCGACAAGACTCGTCTGACCCACTATGAGGGTGGTAGTGACTATGCCGATGTATCCTCATCGATGTACTGGGATTATAACGGCATAAAGAACAAGGGTATGAACCAGAAGAACCGTCCTCACATCCAGTGTGAGAACTCGCACTCTATGGGTAACTCGATGGGTAATGTCCGTGAGATGTTCGACCTCTACGAGCAGTATCCCTGTCTGACGGGTGAGTTCATCTGGGACTTCAAAGACCAGGGTCTGCTGACAACCAGTTCTGATGGTCAGCAATACTGGGCTTATGGTGGCGACTTTGGCGACAACCCCAACGATGGTAATTTCTGCATCAATGGTCTGGTGCATCCTGACTGGAGCTATACTGCCAAGACCTATAACACCAAGAAGATCTACCAGCCCCTGGAGTGGGCAGCTGTCAGTGGTAAGACCGATGTCTTCCGCATGAAGAACAAGTTGGCGTTCCTGTCCAGCACGACCTATGATGTCAGCTATTCACTGCTTGACGAAGAGGGTAACGTCCTGGGTAGTGGAACTATCAGTGACGATGTCGCTGCTGGTCAGTCTAAGAATATCACCATCGACCTCTCACCGCTCTCTGCGCTTTCTGCTGACAAGGAGGCCTTCATCTATTTCTGTGCCAAACAGAAAGAGGCCACAGCCTGGGCTGATGCTGGCTATGTGGTTGCTGAAGAGAAGCTGCCTGTGAAGGTTGCGCAGAAGCCCATGAAGGACCTGACGTTTGCTACTGCTGATGCACTGACAGTCGAGGAGACCAGTTCTGCTGTCAAGGTGAGTGGTGCGAACTTTACTGCCAGCTTTAGCAAGAGCAAAGGAACGCTGTCAGGTTATACGCTCGATGGCGTGTCAGTCATTCGCAAGGCCCTTGTCCTCAATGCCTTCCGTCTGCCGACAGACAACGATGGCAGCAAGAAGGCAAGCTGGGATGCTCTGGGACTTCCTACGCTCAGCTCCACAGCGAAGGGAACCAGCACCAAGGTGACAAAGGACGACAACGGCAAGACCGTTACTGTCAGCATGAAGAGCACCTACGGAACTGGCTCGAATACGTTTGATGTCAGTCTCGACTTCATCGTCTGTGCCGATGGTACCATCATGACAAACTCTATGATTCGTCCCAAGAATACAGGTGCCATCATCCCCAAGCTCGGCTTCAGGTTAGAGCTGCTCAAGGAGATGGAACAGCTCAGCTGGTTTGGTCGTGGCCCATGGGACAGCTATCGCGACCGCAAGGAAGCCTGTCTGCCTGCCATCTATAACAGTACGGTTACTGACCAGTACGAAGAATATATCCTGCCTCAGGAGCATGGTACCAAACAGGAGGTGCGCTGGATGTCTGTGACCAATACGGATGGCCTCGGCTTGCTCTTCGTCGCTCCCGATCAGATGGCAGCCTCTGCCGTACACTTCCGTCCGGAGGACAACTATACCGATAAGGACAATCGTGCTAAGCATACCTATCAGTTTAAGAGTTGTGCCACTACTGTTGTCAATCTCGATGCTGTCACTCGCGGTCTTGGCAACAACTCCTGTGGCCCTGACGTGATGGATAAATACGAGTTGCGCGCAGCTAATACTGCTTTCCGCTTCTTCATCGTTCCTTTGAAGGCTGGTGTCCAGGCTGCCCAGGCTGCTCGCATCGACATGCCTGTCTGTCAGCCTGTTAGCGTAGAGCGCCTTACCACTGGACGCATCCAGATGAGCACTCCCACAGAGGGTGCTACCATCTGGTACAGCATCAATGGTGGAGAATATCAGAAATATACTGCTACCATCCAGCACGACGATGCCTGCACCATCACGGCCTACTGCTCGCTCGATGGTCTGATGGACAGTCCCAGCCAGACTTACGACTTCCCCGTATATATCAATAAGAGCGCGTGGAAGGTCGTCAGCTACGACAGTCAGCATAGTGGCAACGAGGCCTCGAAAGCCATCGATGGCAAGTACGACACCTTCTGGCATACAGAGTGGGAGGGTAGCGAGCCTCGCTGTCCCCACACGTTGGTCATCGATATGGTTCAGACCTATAACATCACTGCCATCACCTATCTGGCTCGTCAGGACGGCAACGCCAACGGTATGGTGAAAAGCTATGAGTTCTACCTCAGCAATGACAAGAATTCGTGGGGCTCGCCAGTGGTCAGCGGAGAGTTCAAGAACACCACAGCACTGCAGACTGCCAAGCTGAATACACCCCAGACAGCGCGCTACCTGAAACTCATCGCCAAGAGCGAGATCAATGGTAATGCGTGGTCTTCCTGTGCCGAGCTGGGCATTGAGATTGTTCCTGGTTCCACAGGCATCAGCTGTCTCACTCCTAACGCCTCTTCTGTAGGCAATGGGAATGTCTACGACCTGCAGGGCCGTCGTCATGATGTTGCTGAGAGTCTGCCTCACGGCATGTACATCATGGAAGGACGTAAAATCGTGAAGTAATCTTATCTCTCTGGTGTGGCTGTTAGCCTTTCCTTGTATACAGACGGGCTACCAACGCACCGGAGAGATTATGCCACACACTGAAGATTGCACCTGGAATGGTGGCCAGCGGATAAGCTGCAAAATGGATGGTTGCCAGACTGCTGGCCAACCCAGAGTTCTGCATGCCCACCTCGATGGAGATGGCTCTCTTCTTGGCCTCCGTGAGTCGCAGTAGACGACCTATCAGATAACCCAGCGCCAATCCGCAGACGTTGTGCAGTGCTACCACCACGATGATAATCATTCCACCTGCTAGCAGCTTGCTTGCATTGGCAGCGATGATGATGGCTACAATCGTCGCAATGGCTATCGATGAGAAGGCGGGCAGATAGTCTGTCGCCTGCTCTGTGAACTTAGGCCACAGCCACTTTACAATCAGTCCGACGATAATGGGCACGATGACTACCCACAGGATGCTGAGCAGCATGCCCACCACATCCACGTTGACACTCTTTCCTGCCAGCGCCCATGTCAGCAAAGGCGTCAGGAAGGGGGCGAGCAGGGTAGAGACACCTGTCATTCCCACAGACAGCGCCAGGTCGCCCTTCGCCAGATAGGTTATCACGTTCGACGCAGTGCCACCAGGACAGCAGCCTACCAGCACCACGCCCAGCGCCAGTGCCTCGTCCAGCGCGAACAGCCGTGCCAGCGTCCATGCCAGCAGGGGCATCACCGTAAACTGTGCCATACAACCTATAATGACATCCTTCGGCCTGCTGAACACAATCTTAAAGTCCTTCAGGTTCAGCGTCAGTCCCATGCCGAACATTACCACGCCCAGCAGATAGTTGATGACTGTGGGCTTCACGTGTTGCAGCACGTCAGGAAACACCAGTGCCACCACTGCGCTGGCCAGCACCAGTATGCCCATATACTCTGAGATGTAATGACAAATTCTCTTCATATCTCTATCCTTGTTATGATGTTATTGTCAGTAGTTATCTCGTTTTTATTTTTTGACGGCAAATATACAAAAAAAACTCCATACCACCATCTATCTTTCAAAAATATATCGGTAATTTCTTCTTTGTTTCAATAATTATCACTATCTTTGCATTTGCAATGTGACAATAACTGATCTCCATAGGGAGTAAGGGCTGCAGAGTAAAACATTGCAGGCACGATGAGCAAGAAATCAATACGTTTTTTCAACGACCGCGAAGTAAGAGCCGTTTGGGACGAGGAACACAGCAAGTGGTGGTTCTCGGCTACTGACATCGTGCGTGCCATCAACGATGAAGAGGACTATGTGAAGGCTGGTAACTATTGGCGCTGGCTTAAAAAGAAGTTTTCTGCTGATGGTATTCAACTCGTGAGTGTCACTCACGACTTCAAATTCGAGGCTCCTGATGGTAAGCAACGTGCCGCTGATGCACTTGATGCTGAATGTGTTCAGACATTAGCAAAGCACTATCCGAATAATCGTGCCAATGCGTTCCTCGACTGGTTTGTATATAGCGACAACACCATCGACGGGCAGAGCAAGAAAAAAGCTTACACCCTTGTTGAAAGTGGCTTGTTAGAAACGTTGAAGCCAGGTACTGTGAAAGCCCTACAACAGATTCATGCCTACCTCTTTGGTGGACTTTATGATTTTGCAGGTAAGATTCGTACTAAGACCATTTCTAAAGGTAACACCATTTTCTGTCTGGCAGAATATCTGCATCAGAACTTGAAGACAATCGAGCAGATGCCAGAGACTACTTTCGATGAGATTGTAGATAAGTATGTAGAGATGAATGTGGCCCATCCCTTTATGGAAGGTAATGGCCGCTCTACACGTATTTGGCTCGACCTTATATTCAAGAAGCAGCTGAAGATGTGTGTCGATTGGAGCAAGATCAACAAGAAAGACTATCTCGATGCCATGATTGTAAGCCAAATGGATAGTACAAGAATTCGCGAACTGCTGAAACAGGCACTGACAGACCGCATTGACGATCGCGAAATCTTCATGAAGGGTATCGACTACTCGTATTATTACGAACAGGAGGAGTAGAAAAAATCTCCGACCCCAATTCCTGTAAGCCGCAGGAACTGAATAACCAAAGAGGTGGAACCGCTCAGGCTCCACCTCTTTTCCTTACATACAGCTGGTGACGCCCAGCGTAGTCGTCAGTGCCGTCAGCACCGTCACGATGACTTGAATCACCGTCTTCCAGAATTCCTTGTTTTTCATAGCATAGATTCTTTTTCGTTTTTTTCTTTAG
>CADCAG010000024.1 GCA_902799355.1 uncultured Bacteroidales bacterium | reverse complement strand
AATGCAATACGCTTAAGCTCAATATAAAGCGCAGCATTTGCTGCGCTTATTTTTGTGAAGTTCAATGCTTTACGGCCTTATTGAAGTGGATCAGGGAGACCGACCCGCTTTTTCTTCCGACGAGCCTTCCTCTACCAGGCTACAGACAAGAAAAAGCGCAACAATTATTCATTGCTGCGCTTTATGAATAAAGTTATTAAGACTTTTACTTTACTATAACCTTTCGTGTCGTTCCGTCCTTCATACGAACGATGTTCAGGCCACGCTGAGGTGTGGCAGTACGTTTACCGTCAAGAGAATAATACCAATCGTCTGTTGATTTGTTATAGTTAATCTTTTCTATTCCTGTCGGTTTTGGATCATCGCTGGTCAATGGGACAATCATTTTGAAGTACTTCCAAGGTTCTTCGGAGTTGTATTCATTGATGGCATTGGAGGGAACATGAAGAGTTACATTCTCTACGTGTGAATCCATAAAAGCTTCACTATCCGTATTAAAGTTAAGCAAACTTTCACGATAGCAATATACGTCAGTAAGCGCAGAACAAGAAGCAAAAGCCTTCTGAAGGATATCCATTATTCCTGTTCCAATAACGATACTGGTCAGACCTGTACAACCAGAAAATGCCCCTTTACCGATTAATTGTACTCTATTTGGAATTGTCAGAGAAGTCAAGCTTGTACATCCCTGGAATGCATAAAAATCTATGATGATTACACTATTGGGGATATCTACAGAGGCTAAACTGCTACATCCTTCGAATACACCTACACGAATGTATGTCATGCTGTTAGGAATTGTCACAGAGATCAAACTGGTACAATATTGGAATGCGTATTCATCAATAGTTGTCACGCTGTTTGGAATGGTGACGGAGGTAAGGCCAGAACAGCTAGCGAAAGCCTTATCTCCTATACTTGTCACGCTGTTGGGAATTGTCAGAGATGTCAAACTGGCACAACCACGGAATAGATACTTAGCAATGGCTGTCAAGCTGTTGGAGATGGTTACAGAAGCCATATTACTACAACCTTGGAATGCACTTTCACCAATGGATGTTACGCTGTTGGGGATGGTGATGGAGGTTAAACCGATACAGTCACGGAATGCATTTTTGCCAATGGATGTCACACTATTGGGAATGGTTATAGAAACTAGCCCCTGACATGAAGAGAACGCACCACTTCCTATGCTAAATATACCATTATCAATTGTAATGGATGTATTATCTGGCATAATACCTTTAAAGTAATACAAATTTTTACCAGCATACACGACTCCGTCAGGCTGGTTATTGTACCAAGCAGTTTCCAAAAATGCATTTTCTCCTACCTTTGTCACACTATTGGGGATAGTGATGGAGGTCAAACTTGTACAGCCTTTAAAAGCTGAATCTCCAATACTTGTTACGCTATTGGGGATGGTGAAAGATGTGAGACCAGTGCATTCATAGAAAGCAAAATCTCCAATGCTAGTTACGCTATTGGGGATGGTGACGGATGTAAGACCAGTGCAGCTATAGAAAGCGCAATGTCCAATGCTCGTCATACTGTTGGGGATGGTAACGGAAGTAAGGCCAGTACAACGACAGAAAGCATAAATACCAATATCTGTTACGCTATTGCCGATGGTGATGGAGGTAAGGTCGCTGCAATCCATGAAAGCATACTCTCCAATAGTAGTCACACCATTGCCGATGGTGGCGGAGGTAAGGTTGCTGCAGCCATCAAAAGCATAATCTCCAATACTCGTCACACTGTTAGGAATGTTGATGGATGTGAGGCCAGAACAGCCATAGAAAGCATGATTTCCAATTATCGTCACACTATTAGGGATGGTGATGGAGGTAAGGCCAGTGCAACGCCAGAAAGCACTACCTTCAATTATCGTCACGCTATTGGGGATAGTCGTATTCTGACAGCCTGCGATAAGAGTATTTGTTGATGTCTCTATAATGGCATTACAGTTGCTTCTCGAATCATAATAAGAGTTACTTGATTCTACATTGATGGAAGTAAGGCCGGAACAGCCAGAGAAAGCACTAGAGCCGATGCTTGTCACGCTGTTGGGAATGGTGATAGATGTAAGTCCAGAGCAACCATTGAAAGCAGAAATGCCAATACTTGTTACGCTGTTTGGAATGGTAACGGAGATAAGGGCAGAACAACTACTGAATGCCCACTGGCCAATGCTCTTCACGCTGTTGGGAATGGTGACGGAGGTAAGACCAGAGCACCAACTGAAAGCACTCACACCTATACTTGTCACGCTATAATCTGTACCTTCATAAGTTACTGATTCGGGTATAATAACAGATTTTGTGTACATGTTAGGATTGCTGGTTACCTCAGCTGTTTTTTCATCAACAATTAAATTGTAATAAATGCCACCAATCTCAACTGCATCGGCACTTGCCACCAATGGTAGCATCATCAACACAAGTAATAGTAATTGTTTTTTCATAATCATTTGTTTTAAGTTATTGGAATGTTAATTTTAATACACAAAAAAGACAACGTGGACTATTCTATTCTCAGTCCATAAGCGTCGTAGTTTAATTTTGGGTACGTTATTGGTTCTGCTGCAAAGATAGCAAGAAATCTCTAAAGTTCCAAACTTTTGGCGAATTATTTGTGGAATGGGCATATTATATTAAATAATGTGTAAAAATGGTGGATTATTCGTTGAAAATGACTACCTTTGCACGAAATATAAAAATAAGGATAAAAGCAATAAAGAAAAATATGGCACAAGAAGATGTATTTAAGAAAATCGTGAGTCACTGTAAAGAGTATGGTTTTGTATTCCCCTCAAGTGAGATTTACGATGGTTTAGGAGCCGTTTACGACTATGGTCAGAACGGTGTTGAGTTGAAGAATAATATTAAGCAGTATTGGTGGAAGGCTATGACGATGTTGCACGAGAATATCGTGGGTATCGACAGCGCCATCTTTATGCACCCGACAATATGGAAGGCTTCTGGTCACGTGGATGCTTTCAACGATCCCTTGATTGACAATCGCGACTCTAAGAAGCGCTATCGTGCTGACGTGCTGATCGAGGATCAGATTGCCAAGTACGACGAGAAGATTCAGAAGGAAGTGGAGAAGGCTCGCAAGCGTTTCGGCGACAGCTTCGATGAGGCTAAGTATATGGAGACCAGCGAGCGCGTGAAGGAGACCAAGGAGAAGCGCGACAACCTGCACGCACGCTATGCTGCTGCCATGCAGGGACCAGACCTGGAGGCTCTGAAGCAGATCATCCTCGACGAGGAGATTGTAGACCCCATCAGCGGTACCAAGAACTGGACCGATGTCCGTCAGTTCAACCTGATGTTCGCCACCGAGATGGGTGCCAGCGCTGATGCTTCTATGAAAATCTACCTGCGTCCTGAAACTGCTCAGGGTATCTTCGTGAACTACCTGAACGTACAGAAGACCGGTCGTATGAAGATTCCTTTCGGTATCGCCCAGATTGGTAAGGCTTTCCGTAACGAGATTGTGGCTCGTCAGTTCATCTTCCGTATGCGTGAATTTGAGCAGATGGAGATGCAGTTCTTCGTACAGCCTGGTACGGAGCTGGAGTGGTTCCCCAAGTGGAAGGAGACCCGTATGAAGTGGCACCAGGCACTGGGCTTCGGTGCTGAGAACTATCGTTTCCACGACCACGACAAGTTGGCTCACTATGCTAACGCCGCTACCGATATCGAGTTTAAGATGCCGTTTGGCTTCAAGGAGGTTGAGGGTATCCACTCTCGTACCAACTTTGACCTGAGCCAGCATGAGAAATACTCTGGCAAGAGCATCAAGTACTTTGACCCACAGACCAACGAGAGCTATACTCCGTATGTCATCGAGACATCTATTGGTGTAGACCGTATGTTCCTGAGCATCATGTGCCATGCCTTTGACGAGGAGAAACTGGAGAATGGCGAGACACGTACCGTACTGCGTCTGCCTGCTGCTCTGGCACCTGTCAAGTGTGCTGTGATGCCGTTGGTGAAGAAAGATGGTCTGCCCGAGAAGGCTCGTGAGATTATTGACCAGCTGAAGTATCACTTCGCTTGCCAGTACGACGAGAAGGACTCTATCGGTAAGCGCTATCGTCGTCAGGACGCTATTGGTACACCATACTGCGTCACCGTCGACCACGACTCACTCGTTGATGGCAAGGTAACGCTGCGCTTCCGCGACACCATGGAGCAGGAGCGTGTAAACATCAGCGACCTGAACAGCATTATCGAAGATAAGGTGAGCATTGCAAGCCTGTTGAAGAAATTACAGTAATAAACGATGAAGTTCAGAAATCTCATCTGGTGTCTGCTGGCAGTATTGGCGCTTGCCTCTTGTAAGGAGGAAGACGATGCTGTAGAGGAGTATGCCAACTGGCAGGCTACCAACGACACGTATTATAGTAATCTGGTATCTGAAACGAAGCAGAAGATAGACAAGGGGCAGACCACATGGAGTCTGCTACCTTGCTATACGATGCCAGAGGAATATTATACTTTCGGCTACAGCGACTATGTGGTAGTAGAGAAGCTGGAGCAGGGTGGTGGCTCGACGTCACCATTCCTGACAGACTCCGTCACCGTACACTATCAAGGTCGTCTGCTGCCGTCTGCCAGCTATTTGCGCGGATACATCTTCGACCAGAGCTACTCTGGTACTTTTGACCCAATCACAGCCACACCGTCAAAGTTTGTTGTCGGTAGTCTGGTGAAGGGCTTCTCTACTGCTCTGATGCACATGCACCGTGGTGACCGCTGGCGCATCTATATCCCTTACCAGCTGGCCTATGGTTCAGCGACAAGAACAGGCATACCAGCCTATAGCACGCTGATCTTTGAATTGCAGTTAGAAGACTTCTGGCGCAAGACAATAGGCGACAGAGACTAACAATTATTGTTTATTGGCCTATGAAATACGCAGACTATATCCGGATTATCGAAATCGACTCCCTGTGGAGTGGTAAGAAGCATATCGTGTGGAATCTTGACCCGCATGTGAATATTCTCAGTGGTATCAATGGTGTGGGTAAGTCTACCATCTTGAACAAGGTGTTCCGTAGTGTCAATACGAATGGCGACCTACAGAACCACCTGCTCAAGGGAGTTCATCTGACGGTAGAGCCAGAGGATGCTACCCATATCCGCTATGACATCATCCGCTCGATGGATTCGCCCTTGCTCAACAACGAGACAATCAACATGGTGGATGCGCGTATTTCTTCAGCCCTTGACTTCCAACTCTATCACCTCCAGCGCAAGTATCTGGACTATCAGGTGAACATCGGCAACCGCATCATCGAACAGCTACAGGCAGGAAATACTGATGCTGCCCAGCAGCTGTCGCAGGCCAAGACCCGCTTCCAGGATATTGTTGACGAACTCTTTGAAGAGACGGGCAAGAAGATCGTCCGCACAGAAAACGAGATACGCTTCTCGCAGATTGGCGAGACACTGGTACCTTATCAGCTGTCGAGTGGCGAGAAGCAGGTATTGGCCATCCTGCTGACTGTGCTGGTAGAAGACCAGCTGCCCTATGTGCTCTTCATGGATGAGCCAGAGGTCAGCCTGCACATCGAGTGGCAGAAGCGACTCATTGACTTGGTGGTAGAGATGAATCCCAACGTACAGATTATCCTTACCACCCATTCTCCTGCTGTTATCATGAACGGCTGGATGGATAAAGTGACAGAAGTATCGGATATTACACTCTAGTACCCACTAGTAGGACTAGTATTTCGAGTATGGCTAGTAAACTGAAAGACCAACTCAATAGCCGTTACTTCCAAGCTGCCAACCAGTTGAAATCCAAGAAAGCACGGCGTCGTATCGTAGCTTATGTAGAAAGCTACGATGACATCTACTTTTGGCGCACGGTGCTTTCACGCTTCGAGGACGACAAGCGCTACTTTGAGGTGATGCTGCCCTCGCACCAGAAGTTGCAACGCGGCAAGAAGTCGGTGCTGATGAATTTCGTCGGCGAGAATGTGGGACCAGACATGATAGCCTGTGTCGATGCCGACTACGATTATATGTTGCAAGGTGCTACGGCACAGTCGCAACGGGTGCTGAATAGCGGTTATGTGTTCCACACCTATGCCTATTCCATTGAGAATATGCAGTGTTTTGCCCAGTCGTTGCACGAGGTGTGCGTCAGCGTGACACTCAACGACCACCGCATCTTTGACTTCTACGACTATCTGACACAGTATAGTGAAGCTATCTTCCCACTCTTCGTGTGGAGTGTGTGGGCTTACCGCACAGGCAATTACAATCGTTTTACGATGACGGATTTTGCCCGCGTCATCGACCCTGGAAAGTTCAATGTGTTAGACCCTCAGCCCTCGTTGGACCATCTGCGCTCCAAGGTAGGGCGTAAGGTAAAACAGCTACAGTCGGTATTTCCTGGTGTCAAGACAGAATACCTTGACACCAAGGCCAGCATCAAGGCGCTGGGCGTGACACCACAGACCACCTATTTATATATACAGGGCCACCATCTGTTTGACAATGTGATCGTCCCTATATTAAATAAGGTGTGCAACCGCCTGCGTATGGAACGCCAGGAGGAAATATACCACACTGCCGTGCACCATGAGCAACGGCGTAACGAGATGTCATGCTACGAACACTCGTTGCAGGACATCCGCCAAATGTTGAAAAAGAATACGGGCTATATGATGTCGCCACAGTTCCAGCGCATCCAGCAGGATGTGGAACTGTATCTTGAGTCAGAACAGGCAACAACAGTTTCTTAGTTGTCTTTCCAGAAACCACGGGTAAACAGTACCAGTACGGACATAATCTCCAGACGTCCTACGAGCATCAGGAACGAACAGAGCCACTTGACATAGGTTGGAAGTTCGCTCCATGACATCTCCGGACCAATCTGTGTACCCAGCGTGGGGCCAACATTGCTGATACAACTCAGTGAGATGGTGACGGCATTGGTATTGTCGATGCCTGCCGCAATCATCAGCGTTGCTGTCAGTATCACCATAATGGTAAAGATGGCAAAGAATGCCAGCAGCGTGTTGAGTTGCCCATGAGGAACGGGTGTACCATTGATCTTGACAGGTAGTACAGCGTTGGGGTGCAAGAGCTTGTTGAACTCATTGCGTAGTACCTTCATAATCATCACGGCACGAACACACTTGAAACCACCCGTTGTAGAACCTGAGCAGGCTCCCACAAACATCAGACAGCCCAAAATGACCCACGTGATGTGGGGCCAACGGGCAGCGTCGTCATTGAACAGTCCTGTCGTCGTGATGAACGATACCACTTGGAACAATGCCGAGCGGAAGGCACGCTCCAGACCATATCCGTTACGTGTCATCAGCAGATAGAGTATCCATAGGGTGGCTATGCTGATAATCGAGATGTACAACTTAAACTCCGAACTCTTGAACAGTGCCAAGGGCTTCAGCTTGAAGATGCTGGCATAGAGCATCATGAAATTGATGCCTGCCAGGAACTGGAAGAGAATGGAGATATACTCAATGGTAGCCGAGTTGAAGAATGCCGTCGAGTCGTTGTGGGTAGCAAAACCACCCGTTGCCGTGGTAGTCATCGCGTAGTTGATGCTGTCAAACCAGTTCATGCCAGCAGCAGCGAAAGCCAGAATACAGGCAATGGTAAGGCCCAGATAGACGGTCCAAATCCACTTTGCCATTGTTGACAGGCGCGGATGCATCTTAGAACGTAGCGGGCCCGTGGCTTCGGCAGCGAAGACCTTCACACTACCACTACCCACCATAGAGGGCAGAATGGCGATGGTGAAGAAGACGATTCCCAGACCGCCTATCCACTGGGTCTGAGTGCGCCAATAGAGGGTGGCATGAGGTAGCCATTCTACATCGTCGAGGATGGTGGCTCCAGTAGTAGAGAAGCCCGACATCGTCTCGAAGAAGGCATCGGTGATATTGGTGATATACCCACTGATAAGAAATGGCAACATGCCGAAGAGACTGAAAACAACCCAGGTGACAGTAACCAACAGGTATGAGTCACGACGGCTCAGATTGTTGTTGGCATCGTTGCCAAAATATTTAAGGACAAGACCAGCACAGAAGGTAAAGATGGCTGAGATAAGGAATGCGACCATATCGTCTTCCTTGTAGTATAGGGATATGCCCGTACAGATGAGCAACAGCGTGCCCAAGAGGAAGAGCAGCGAACCGATAATCTTATATATCAGCCGTAGATTTACCATAGCACATTGGCCTTAAAAAACTTCTCCACTTTCTTGAGGTTTTGTTCGTGGCAGAACACCATGACGGAGTCGCCAGCCTCTATCTGTGTGTTACCATTGACGAGGATGCCTTGGTCATGGCGTACCAGTCCACCAATGGTGACTCCAAAGGGTAACCCAAGGTCCTTGACAGGTTTCTTGGTCACTTTCGACCCCTCGGCAGCCACGAATTCTGCAACGTCACTGTCGACCATCATCAAAGAACGGACGTTGGTGACGTCAGCATCGAGCATCATCTGGTAGATGTGACCTGCCGCCAGCGTCTTCTTATTAATAATGGTACCGATATCCAGACTCTCTGCCATTTCCACGTAGTCCAGATTCTCAACCATAGCGATCGTCTTGCGCACACCCAGTCGCTTGGCAGTCAGACAGGCCAGGATGTTGGTCTCAGCATTGTCGGTCAGCGCCACAAAGGCTTGCGTGTGCTGTACACCTTCATCTTGCAGGATGCCAAGGTCACGACCATCACCATGGATAATCATCGTGTCGACTTCGTTGAGCAGTTCATTTAGACGCTCACAACGCTGTTCGTCAATCTCGATGATCTTGATGTTCATATATTCCGGAGTAGTCAGCGCCACACGTACTGCCGTCTTACTGCCACCCATGATGATGACGTTCTTTACGTCAGCATAGTGCTCCTTGCCGGAGATCTTGCGGATATAAGGAATGTACTCGCGGGTAGTCATGAAGTAGGCGATGTCGTTGACGCGCAACTCGTCGTTACCACTGGGGATGAGCGTCTCGTCGCCACGTTTGATAGCCACAATATGATAGGGGTCATCAGGACCACAGAGGGTGCGTAGCGGTTGGTTCAGAATTTCACAGGTCTCACGCAACTTGATGCCCAGCATGATGAGGGCACCACCATGGACATCCCAGCGCTGGCGCACCCACGACATCTTCAGACCGTTGGTGATGTCATGAGCAGCAAGCACCTCTGGGTAGATGAGTGAGTTAATGCCCATCTGCTCGAAGAAAGCCTTCAGATTGGGTGCCAGATATTCGTAGTTGTCAATGCGTGCTACCGTCTTCTTGGCACCTAACGCATGGGCTATCATGCAGGCATTCATATTGACACTCTCATCGGGAGTAACACCTACAAAAAGGTCGGCATGTTCCACGCCGGCATCTTTCAATGTCTGGATGCTGGTGGGAGAACCATGAAGCGTCATGATGTCATAACGACTCTCCAAACCGGACAGACGGTCAATGTTCTCATCTATCAGGACGCAATCCTGATGGTCCTTGGACAGTAGTTTCGACAGGTGTGTACCTACAGCGCCTGCCCCGCCGATGATAATCTTCATGTCAGTTCTTGTATTGCTTTGATAATACCGTCTTTGTCGATGCCTACAATGGCTTGCAGCTCCCTGACTTCTCCGTGTTCAACAAACTTGTCGGGCAGACCCAAACGTTTGACGACTGGAGTATAGCCGTGGTCGTTCATCCATTCTATGACGGCTGAGCCCATACCACCATTGCGCACACCGTTCTCTACGGTAATGATATGCTTGAACTTGCGACCTACCTCGTCAAGGATAGTCTCGTCAAGTGGCTTCAGGAATCGCATGTCGTAGTGGGCGACACTGACGCTGTCACCAAGTTCGGCAATAGCCCTTGTGACGTTATTGCCTATCGGGCCAATGCTCAAGACAGCGATATCGGTACCATCTTTCAGCTTGCGGCCAGTGCCTACTTTTACTTCCTCGAAGGGGCAACGCCAGTCTTGCAACTCACCACCACCTCGTGGATAACGGATGACAAACGGGCCCTTGTTGGGTAGTTGTGCTGTATACATCAGACGGCGCAATTCGTGCTCGTCCATGGGTGAACAGATCGTCAGATTTGGCACGGGTCTCAGTGCTGCCAAGTCAAAGGCACCATGGTGTGTAGGCCCATCTTCTCCTACCAGTCCGGAACGGTCAAAGCAGAATACCACGTTCAGGTTCAGCAGTGCCACATCGTGGATGATGTTGTCGTAGGCTCTCTGGGCAAAAGCACTGTAGATATTGCAGAAGGGGAGCAGTCCGTCTTTAGCCATACCGCCTGAGAAGGTGACAGCATGTCCTTCGGCAATTCCTACGTCGAAGGTTCTTTCGGGCATCTCCGCCATCATGATATTCATCGAGCAGCCGCTGGGCATAGCAGGTGTGACACCCACAATTTTCGGATTCTGTTGTGCCAGCTCCAATAGCGTGTGGCCAAACACATCCTGGTACTTCTGTGGCTTTGTCGGGTCATCATCAACGATACGCTCGCCAGTGTCAGGGTTGAACTTACCAGGAGCATGCCATGTCGTTACATCCTTTTCGGCAGGTGCATAGCCGTGGCCCTTCTGCGTGTGCAGGTGCAACAGCTTAGGACCTTTCATGTCCTTGAGCGCTCTGAGTATGCGCACCAGCTCTTTGACATCGTGACCATCGAACGGACCAAAGTAACGGATGTTCATGCCGTCGAAGATGTTCTGCTGGTGGGCAATAGCACTCTTGATGGCGTTAGAAAGGCGTTGGATGCCCTTCTTTCTGTCATCATTCATCAGACCCTTGCTATACAACCATCGTGTGGTCTTGAACTTGATGGCATTATAGGTTCTGTGCGTGTTCAGTCCCAGCAGATACTTCTGCATGCCACCCACACTGCGGTCTATTGACATGTCGTTGTCGTTCAGGATGATCAGCAGGTCGTTAGGACTCGACGATACGTTGTTCAGTCCTTCAAAAGCCAGACCGCCACTCAGCGCACCGTCGCCAATGACTGCTACCACATGACGTCCTTCTTGCTTCTCCAGTTCTGCTGCAACGGCCATACCTAATGCTGCAGAGATGCTGTTCGATGCATGTCCGCAGGCAAAGGTGTCGTATTCACTTTCAAGAGGAGAGGGGAACGGACGGATACCACCCAACTTACGGTTGGTACAGAACTGTTCGCGACGTCCTGTCAATATCTTATGACCATAGGCTTGGTGACCCACATCCCAGACAATACGGTCTTCTGGGGTGTCGTACACATAGTGCAAGGCTACCGTAATCTCTGCCACACCTAAACTGGATGCCAGATGTCCAGGATTTACAGAGAGCTCCTTCACGATGTCCTCGCGGAGTTCCTTGCACACCTCTGGCAACTGGTCAACACTTAACTTGCGCAGGTCGGCAGGATATTGTATTTGGGCTAAAAGCCCATTATTCTGTGTTTCCAAAATAGTATATACTTCTTTTTCAGATGCAAAGATAGTGTAATTCGAGGAAATATCAAAATAAAATCAAAAATTCTTGCAGATTACATAAAAACTTCATATATTTGCACAAACATTCAGCTACTGACCTATAACGTTCTATGATTAATATCATCCTACCGGAAACCGCTGTTGCAAGAAGACTGTCGTTCTATCTTGCCACAGAGGAATTTGTGGCTCGTCAGCAGCTGGCTGACGATGCTTTCTTCCTATGGCAGGTGGAGCCCAGCGTGATCTATGGTCGCAACCAAGTGGTTGAGAATGAGGTGAACATAGAATATTGTCAGGCGCATGGCATCCAGTTGTTCCAAAGAAAAAGTGGGGGAGGCTGTGTGTATGCTGACCGTGATAATCTGATGCTGTCGTTCATCACCAAGGAAGAGCAGGTTGGTTTTGCGTTCAACCGTTTTGTGAATATGGTGCTGCTGGTGTTGAGAAAGATGGGCGTTGAGGCTACTGGTACTCGTCATAACGATATCATGATTGGCGACCGTAAGGTTTGTGGGACGGCCTGTAGGAAGATGCCCTCAGGGAGCATTGTCCATAGCACGATGCTTTATGATACCAATATGGAACACATGCTTCTTGCCATCACTCCCACCCAGCAGAAACTGGCGAAGAACGGTGTGGAAAGCGTGCGCCAACGCATCACTCTGCTGAAGGACTATACCTCGCTGACTCTTGATGAGGTAAAAGCACTCATCATCCGTACCTTGTGTGACAGCGAGCGTATGCTGACAGCTGATGAGGTGGCACAGATAGAAAAGATAGAAGAACAATATTACTAAAAGCAATGATTCAATATGGCAATTAATCAAGAAGAAACAGAACAGAAAGACAAACAGACCTGTCTGTATGACAAGCATGTCGCATTAGGAGCACTGATGTCGCCCTTTGGTGGTTTCATCATGCCCATCCAGTATGCAGGTATTGCGCCAGAACACATGGCAGTACGTGAGAAGGTGGGATTGTTTGATGTCAGTCACATGGGCGAAGTGACGGTTCGTGGCAAGGATGCTGAATGCTATGTGCAGCATATCTTCACCAACGATATTGCCAATGCTCCCGTAGGAAAGATCTACTATGGCATGATGTGCTATGAGGATGGTGGCACTGTCGATGACCTGCTGGTCTATAAGATGGGCGACAACGACTTCTTCCTCGTCATCAATGCCTCCAATATTGATAAGGATTGGGCGTGGATGCAACAGCATGCTGCCGGTTTTGATATTGACCTGCAGAATCGCTCTGATTTCTACGGACAGATTGCTGTACAGGGACCAGAGTCAGAGCATATCGTGGAGACGGTGCTGGGACTGGCTTGTGCCGAACTGACTTTCTATACCTGTAAGCAGATAGGTGAGGTTATCATCTCCCGTACAGGCTATACTGGCGAGGACGGTTTTGAGATCTATGCTTCTCATGATTATATTCGCGAGTGTTGGGATAAGCTGATAGCTGCT
The DNA here is from genome assembly GCA_902799355.1 of uncultured Bacteroidales bacterium. Lineage (GTDB taxonomy): Bacteria > Bacteroidota > Bacteroidia > Bacteroidales > Bacteroidaceae > Prevotella. Next base: position 30,763 of record CADCAG010000024.1, on the reverse strand, counting down.
GGTGTACAGCCTTGTGGACTGGGATGCCGCGACACGTTACGCTTTGAGGTGGGCTTGCCACTCTATGGTGACGAGTTGTCGCAGGATATCACACCCGTGATGGCTGGCCTTTCTCTCTTCGTCAAGTTCGACAAACCTGAGTTCATTGGTCGCGAAGCACTGCTGAAGCAGAAGACGGAGGGCCCTGCCAAGAAACTGGTAGGAATAGAACTCTTCGATAAGGCCATTCCCCGTCATGGATATACTGTTTTGAATAAGGAGGGAGCACCCATTGGTGAGGTAACTACGGGCTATCACACGCTGTCTACTGACAAGAGTGTGTGTATGGCTTTGGTAGATGCACAGTATGCTAAGCTGGATACCGAGGTGGAGATACAAATCCGCAAGAAGGTGTTTGCAGGCAAAGTGGTGAAGAAACAATTCTATAACAAAAACTATAAAAAATAAATACTATGGCTAAAGTAATGGAAGGACTCTACTACAGTGAGTCACACGAGTATGTACGAGTAGAAGGTAACATCGGTTTCATCGGCATTTCTGACTATGCTCAGCACGCTTTGGGCAATGTGGTGTATGTCGACATGCCGGAAGTAGATGACGAAGTAGCGGCAGGTGAAGAGTTTGGTGCCGTAGAGAGTGTGAAGGCCGCCAGTGACCTCATCGCTCCAGTTACGGGTGTTGTCGTTGAAGTCAACGAGGCATTGGAAGACCAGCCGGAACTCATCAACAGTGATGCCTATGCTAACTGGATCATTAAGGTAGAGATGTCGGACAAGTCGGAGCTGGACAACCTCATGGATGCCAAGGCCTACGCTGCTTTCTGCGAGAAGTAATTTTTAATTTTAAATCTTTAATTTTTAATGTACAAGTATTTCCCGCATACCGATGCCGACCTACAAGCAATGCTTGATAGAGTAGGCATCGATTCCGTCGATGCCCTTTATTCTCAGATTCCCGACAGCATCCGCTTCAAGGGTGACTATCAGTTGCCTTCGGAGATGAGCGAGATGGAGGTGCGTCAGCTATTCGAGAAGCTCGGCTCTATGAACCAGCAACTGACATGCTTTGCAGGTATGGGCGTCTATGACCACTACACCCCCTCTGTCATTCCTCAATTGCTGCAGCGTTCTGAGTTCCTGACGTCTTACACCCCTTATCAGGCTGAAATCTCGCAGGGCACGCTTCACTATATCTTTGAGTACCAGAGCATGATGGCCGAACTGACAGGGATGGACATCGCTAATGCCTCGATGTACGATGGTACTACCGCTACTGCTGAGGCCATGATGATGGCTGTTGCTGCAGGTAAGAAACAGAATAAGGTATTGGTGTCTGCAGGTCTGAATCCTAAGACCCGCGAGGTACTCGATACCTATGCCCTGCATCAGGGTATCGAACTCGAGACCATCCCCCTGAAGAATGGCGTTACTGATCTGGACAGCCTGAAGACTTCACTTGCTGAAGGTGGCGTAGCTGGGGCGATAGTGCAACAGCCTAACGTGTATGGTATCGTTGAAGACTTTATGGGCTTTGCCGATGCTTGTCATGAGCAGAAAGCCCTCTTCGTGATGGATTGTGTTGCTGCCGATCTCGCTGTGTTGAAGACTCCTGGCGAGTGGGGTGCCGACATTGCTGTGGGCGATGGCCAGTCATTGGGTATCCCTATGCAGTTTGGTGGGCCTTATGTGGGCTATATGTGCTGCACAGAGAAATTGATCCGTAAGATGCCAGGACGTATCGTTGGTATGACCAAGGACAATCGTGACCAGCGTGCTTTTGTGTTGACACTACAGGCTCGCGAGCAGCATATCCGTCGCCAGAAGGCCACGTCAAACATCTGCTCTAATCAGTCGCTGATGGCACTCTTTGTAACCATCTATCTTTCGTTGATGGGTAAGCAAGGACTCAAGGAGGCTGCCCAGCTCTCTTATGCTGGTGCCCATTATCTCTGGGATGAGCTGAACAAGACAGGACGTTTCCACTTGGTATTCGACCAGCCGTTCTTCAATGAGTTCTATGTGAAGTATGATGGCGATGTAGATACTCTCTATCAGCGTTTTGTGGAGGCCGGCTTCTTGCTTGTCAAACTGGAGGATGGTCTGCTATTTGCCGTTACAGAGAAGCGTACGAAAGAAGAAATTGATAACCTCGTAAAGATTGCTGCCTTATGACTAATAGATTATATGGAAACCTGATTTTCGAGCTCTCCAAGGAGGGACGCAAAGGCTACAGTCTGCCTAAGAACAACTATGGCAATTACGAGATACCTGCATCCATGTGTCGTGCAGAGGATGTTGCATTGCCTGAGTGTGACGAGTTGACAGTGGTGCGCCACTATACCAACCTGTCGAACAATAACTTCGGGGTGGATACGGGCTTCTATCCCCTGGGCTCTTGTACGATGAAGTATAATCCTAAGATCAATGAGGAGATGGCTGCCCTGCCACAGTTCCAGAATCTGCATCCGTCGCAGCCTGCAGGCACCGCCAAAGGCGCCTTGGCGCTGGTGACACTCTTGGAACAGTCGCTTTGCGAACTGACGGGGTTGGCTCATTTCACCTTTAAACCCTATGCTGGTGCTCATGGAGAGTTGACTGGCCTGATGACTATTGATAACTATCATCGTTCGCGTGGCGATTTCGATAGGAAAAAGGTTATCGTACCTGACAGCGCCCATGGCACTAATCCTGCCTCGGCTGCTGTCTGTGGCTTGGAAATCATCGAGGTGAAGTCGACCTCTGAAGGTCTAGTCGATCTAGAAGACCTAGAGCGTCTAGTATCTCTTGAGGGCCCCAATATCTCTGCCATGATGATGACCAATCCGAATACCCTTGGCCTCTTTGAGACCCACATCCCAGAGATAGCCAAGATGGTGCATGATGCAGGTGGTCTGATGTACTATGACGGTGCTAATCTGAACCCGATGCTCGGCGCCTGTCGCCCTGGTGATATGGGATTCGACGTAATGCATATCAACCTGCACAAGACCTTCTCTACGCCTCATGGCGGTGGTGGCCCTGGTGCTGGCCCAGTGGGTGTCCGTGAAGGCTTGCAGGAGTTTTTCCCCTTCGTATCTCCCTATTTCGGCAACTATGGCGTCATGATGCGTGCCTATGCTTACATCCTCTCGCTGGGTCGTGAACATATAAAAGAGGTAGGCCCGTTGGCCGTACTCAATGCCAATTATATTAAGGAGTCGCTGAGGGATGTCTATGAGCTGCCTATCGATACCCTCTGCTGTCATGAGTTTGTCTTTGACGGATTAAAGGACAAGTCTACGGGTGTCACCACCATGGATGTCGCCAAGCGTCTGTTGGATTACGGCTATCATGCCCCCACCATCTACTTCCCGTTGCTTTTCCACGAATCACTGATGATAGAACCTACAGAGAATGAATCGAAAGAGACGCTCGATGGCTTTATCCAGGTGATGCGCCAGATTGCCGAGGAGGCGAAGAACGATCCTGAATTGGTGAAGACGGCTCCACACACCACGCCCATCGGACGTGTCGATGATGTGCTTGCTGCCAAGCATCCTATTGTGACGTTCCGCCAATTGAAGAATGAGATAATGTAAAAATGAAAGAGTGTGATTTGATTGTCATCGGTGCGGGACCTGGTGGTTACCGCGCCGCTGAATATGCTGCCAAGCAAGGACTGAAGGTTATTGTCTTCGAAGGTGCAGACGTGGGCGGCACCTGCCTCAATGTGGGGTGCATACCCACCAAGACCTATGTGCATAGTGCTTCTTTCGCAGAGGCTCGTGAGCGTATGTCAACCGTTGTTGCTCAACTGCGCCAAGGCGTTGAGACTCTCCTTTCGCATCCCAACATCACTTTGCTACGCGAGCATGTCGCCTTCGGCAGTTCTTCCCTCCCATTGGAGAAGGTGGGGCAGACTCCCATAATCATTGCTACGGGCTCAGAAACCAAGTGGCTACCCATCAAGGGACTTGACGACCCTCGTGTTGTGGATAGTACAGGATTGCTACAACTCGAGACGCTCCCCAAGAAGCTCTGCATCATTGGTGCTGGTGTCATCGGCATGGAGTTTGCCAGCGTCTTCAACCGTTTTGGTTCAGAGGTGACAGTCATCGAGTATCTGAAGGAATGTCTGCCAGCTCTCGACAGCGACATTGCCAAACGTCTTCGTAAGCAGTTGGAAAAGAAAGGTGTCACTTTCAAGATGAAGACGGCTGTGGAGAATATTGCCGACCTCGATGGTGACGTCATCCTGATGGCAACGGGCCGTAAGCCACGTACCGAAGGCCTAGGTCTTGAGACGCTTGGCATTACGTTAGAAAAGAATGGCGCCATCCCCGTCGACGACCATTTCCGTGTGGTCAGCGGCTCTTTGACCGATGGTCAAAGTGTGGCGTTGCAATCTTCCGCTGACATCTACGCCATTGGTGACGTGAATGGCCGTCAGATGTTGGCACATGCTGCTGAGATGCAGGCCGTTCATGCCGTGAACCAGATCATCGGTAAACAGGATGCCATCCGTTTTGACGTCATGCCTGCTGCTATCTTCACTGACCCTGAGGCCGCCTGTGTGGGTCCTACGGAAGACCAACTGAAAGCCGATGGCATCTCCTACGAGTGTCGCAAGGCCTTCTGGCGTGCTAACGGCAAAGCCCTCGCTATGGACGAGACAGAAGGAATGCTCAAACTGTTCTCTGCTGATGATGGCCGCTTGTTGGGGTGCCATGCCTTTGGTGCCCATGCTGCCGACATCGTGCAGGAGGTCAGTGTCCTGATGTGTCGTGATACGACCATTAGCCAGTTGCGTGACATGGTACATATCCATCCCACGTTAGGCGAGATCCTTTTCTCTGCTGTGAGTGACTAAAGGTATAGGGCTACTGTTCTAAAGGAAGCGACATCACAAATCGTGCCCCTTCAGTATAAGAGGTGTCGAGGATGATGTCGCCTTTCATATGTCGTGCCAGCGAACGCGCGATGGACAGACCGATACCTGTGCCGTCGGAGTATTCGTCCAGCTGCACAAACTCAGTGAAGATGTTCTTGGCCTGTTCAGCAGGAATGCCAATGCCTGTATCCTCAAGGGTGAAAATAGCCTCATGCTGTGTACTGCTGATGGTCAGCGTCACATGCTCTTTGGCGTTCTTTTTAGTACGGCCTCTGAATGCCAAGGGGTGCGTGAACTTGATGGCATTGTCAAGGAGCAATGTCAAAGCCTTGACAGCCGATTTCTGGTGGGTCTTGATATGGATGTCTTTGACCTCGTCGGCTATCTGTAACTCAAAGTCCAGATGGGCAGCCTTCTCGATACCACTCTCTGCAACGGCTTTCTGTGCCACACTGGCAGGACTCACCGTGTCAGTACACTCGATATCTGCATTGCTGTTAATCATGCTCAGGTCGAGCATCTTATCTACCAGCTTGGTGATGCGCTCGCTGTTTTCTACAATCTTCTTGCTGATGTCCTTCAACTCAACATTGTCGATTTCTATATCGGGTGTGGCAAGCACCTGACTGAATCCTGACAGCACGTTCAGCGGTGTGCGCACCTCATGGGATATCTGCTGAATGAACTTTGTCTTCATGCGCGACGACTCTTCAGCACGCTCGTTGGCCAGCATGAGTTCGTGGTTGGTGGCATCGAGCTTACGGTAGGCCCTGCGGCGCTGCATGGAGTAGATGTGGAAGAAGATTAAGATGATAACCATGACAACGACACCAGAGATGAGGCGCTGTTGTGACAACTTGGCACGCTGTTCGGCAATCTGCCTCTCCTTACCCTCGGTATCATAGATGGTAGATATCAGTTCAGCGTCAATGGCCTTCTGGCGTACCAGCGCCGTGTCGTAGTATTCTGCCACGAGGTTGGCAACATAGAGTGCTGAGTCACGATGGCCTGCTAACAGGTTCGCACGGTATTTGGGCAGGATATAACGCCCGATGGCTTCAAGGTCGGCCTTGTAACCGCTCTCCTTCAGGAACTGCTCCAGCTTGGCGTAGTTGCGGACGGCATCGTCATAGCGATGTGTCAGCATCAGGTATTCGTTGCTGCTGATGATGTTGCCCAATTTCTGTGCCGCTGCGGTCGACTGATAGGTGGCGAAGGCTCGCTCGGCTTCCACAGGATGTCCTAAGGCATGTGCTAACAACGCCTTGCTGTAGTTGATGTCAGCCTTCATCTCATCAATGAATACAGAATCACGCTGTGGGTGCTTGTCGGCAATAGTGAATAGTGAGTCCTGACGCTCAATCCAAGGAATGGCCTCTTTGTATCGTTTGGTATGGATATAGGTCTTGGCAATGGCATTCATCGTCTTCTGACACTCGCGATAGTCCAACGGGTCATGGAACGAATTCAGGCGCATCTGCACACCCTGCAGAGACTTCTCATAGCTGCGGGCAGCCTCCTTCTCCTGTCCCAGATAGAGCTGACACTCACCAATGATTTGTGCAATGTCGTGGTGGTTGATAAACGAGTCGTAGCCCGCATTCCTCAACTTGCGGTCAGCGGAATAGGCCTCGCGCAGGGCACGGTCATAGCGCTTCATGTCACACAACACTCTCACATAGTCCTTATAAGAATAGATGTATGACTCCACATCTGCCTGCGAGGTCAGCGTCTTCACGTCAATCATCGCCAGCTGATAGTACATCTGCAGCGATTTGCGGTGCTGCCCCATCAGGTTGTATGCTATCGTTTTATAGAAGATGGCCCTCACTGGTGTCAGGTCGCCCGTGTTCACAAAGCTGTCGGTAACCTCTAACAGACGTGGATAGTCACGCGCATCACCAATGTCAGAAACCACTGAGTCGGCATAGTTGTAGCCGTCAGTGTCAGCGAAAGCCTGCAGCTTTTGCTGGCGGTTGCTGCAACTGGTCACTGCCAACAGCGCGAGTAGGGTGATAATGAGATGTATCTTGGTAAGCTTCTTCATAATAATCAGTTTATTACTTTTGCACTGGTTTTACGGGTTCCATGTGTAGGGTGACATGAGTCTTGGCACCAAAACGCTCTTTCAACTTATGCTCAATGGTGGTAGCACGTTCGTGAACGGTATTCAGTGGCAGCTGTCCGTCCATCCGCACATGAGCCTCAATGGCTATTCGGCTGCCAATGCGACGGGTGCGCAGGTTGTGAGGCTCCTGAACATCGGCAAACGACTGGATGATCTGTTCTATCTCCTGCTCGGTTTCAACTGGTAGCGAGTGTTCGGTTAACTCGCCGATGCTGGTCTTGAGCAGTTCGTAAGCCACCTTCACCAACATCAGACCCACCACGATGGAGGCCACAGGGTCGAGTACCGTCCAGCGCTGGCCCAACCAGATGGCCAAGCCTATGCCTAAGGCGGCACCGATAGACGAGAGTGCATCACTGCGATGGTGCCACGCATTGGCAATCATTACCTGCGAATCCAGCTGGCGCCCACGTCGTGCAGTATACTGATAGAGCAGCTCCTTGATGAGTATAGACAGAAGGGCTGCCCAAAGGGCTATCCATCCTGGCGCCTCTATCTGCTCACCATGCCACCATGCAGCCATCTTCACTACGCCTGACACTACGATACCTGTTGCGGCAGCCACCAGTGACAGACCTATCAGGAACGAGGCGATGGTCTCAAACTTGCCGTGCCCGTAGTCGTGCGACTGGTCTTGCGGTTTGGCGCTGATACTTACAAAGACCAATACCAGCAGGTCTGTGAGGAAGTCTGACAGCGAGTGGACAGCATCGGCCATCATGGCAGAGCTGTGGCCCAGCATGCCGGCTATGAACTTAAAGGTCAGCAGTGCAGCATTGCCCACACTACCTATCAGCGTTACCTTATATATTTCCTTCTCCCTAGTCATGAAAAATAGTCCATTGGTCCGTTTATGGGCTAATTCGTTTGCAAAGATACAAATTTTTTTGAATATTGTGTAGTTTTTCGTACCTTTGTTGCGTCTAATGGGCAAAAAGATTTAAAAACAGAACGACAATGACGACATTAGAAAAACAGTTTGCGCAAACCGTTGCAGAACATAAGAGCACCATCTATACCGTGTGCTACATGTTCTCGCAGGATGCCGACGAGGTGAACGACCTGTTCCAGGAGGTACTAGTCAATCTATGGAAAGGCTTCGAGAGCTTCGAGCATCGCTCCGACATCCAGACGTGGATTTATCGAGTCGCCCTTAACACTTGTATCTCTCTTGACAGGAAAAAGAAGCGACGCCAATCCGAAGTCCGCCTGACCATGGACATCAACCTCTTTGAAGACCGCGATGAGGACACCAAGCAAGTGGGCATGCTCCACAAGCGCATCTCCAAGTTGCAACCCTTCGACCGTGCGATTGTCCTGCTCTGGCTCGAGAACCTATCGTACGAGGAAATCGGTCAGATAGTCGGCATCACCGCTAAGAATGTCAGCGTCCGCCTGTTCAGAATCCGCGAACAGCTTAAGAACATTAAAGATTAATCATTAAACATTAGACATTATGAACAACAATGATTTCGAATTTGAGAACATGCGTCAGCAGATGACCACCCTCAAGAATAAACTCAACAAGCAGGAGATTGTCAACGACCGTCTCATTCGCCACTCCATGAAACAGACCGCAGGCAATATCAGCCGCAGATATTACATGATTATGGCTCTCTGTCTGCTGATGATTCCCTATAGCTATTGGGCATTTGTGAAGTTGAACGGTTTCTCCATTCCTTTCTGGATTTTTACCTGTATCGGCATGCTGATCTGTGGCGGAGGCACCTTCTATAACAGCAGGAAACTGAGCGATTCGAACCTGATGACCAACAACCTCGTGGATGTCCGTCGCCGTATGGCCCGCGCCAAGAAGTTCGATGCCGACTGGCTTTTCATCGGCATTCCCTTCGCCATCGCCTTCCTGGGCTGGTTTATGTACGAGTCTTATCTGCTTCATCCAGATGCTTTCTTCAACGGCCTCTTCTGGGCAGGATGCATTGGCGGCACTCTCGGAGCTATCTGGGGATTCTCTCTCCACTTCAAGACCCAGCGCCAGTATCAGGAAATCATCGACCAGATAGAAGACCTGACGGACGAAGCCTGATGTGTCACTATTTCTTCGGTAGTTCTTTGTACTTTCAGAAATATTTTCTATCTTTGCAGCAGAATTGTAACATAACTAACTTAAGATGAAGAAGATTCTTTTCACATTAGCCCTGCTGCTGTCGCTGACAGTACAGGCTCAAGACAAGACAACTATGGAACATAACATGCAAGAAGTACAGAACTACCTGAAGGAATGTGGCGTCTTCTACATCGCCACCGTTGATCAAGACCAGCCCCGCGTACGTCCCTTTGGCGTATCAGAGATTATCGATGGCCGCCTCTACATCATGACGGGCAAGGTGAAGGACGTCTTCAAGCAGATGGCCAAGAACGGCAAGTTCGAGATTTGTGCCCTGAAGAAGTCGGGCAGCGAGTGGTTGCGTCTCAGCGGCACGCTGGTCAACGACGACACGCTGGCTGTCAAGGAAGAGTTCCTAAAGCGCAATCCTGGCCTGAAGTCTATGTATAAGGCTGATGATGGCAACATGGCCGTTCTCTACATCAAGGATGCCACAGCCCGCTTCTGCTCATTCGCTGGCGAGAAGAAGGTCAACTTCTGATACCAAGCAAGTGGCCTATGACTAGTGTGGAGCTAGACATGATACAGACTGCCAGCATAGGTGGCTTAGCCCTTATCGTTGGTATGGTTTTGACGCGAAAGGTTGCCTTTCTGCAGAAGTTCTGCGTACCATCGCCAGTGAGCGGTGGCATCATCTTTTCGCTGCTGACGCTGGCACTCTATGGCTGGTGCAACGTCGAGGTGTCGTTCGATGGCACATTGATGGATGTCTTTATGCTGGCATTCTTTACCAGCGTTGGTTTCCAGAGCGACCTGAAAGTCATTAAACAAGGAGGCCGACTACTGGTCATCATGCTAGCCCTGCTGGTTGCCATTATTGCCCTGCAAAACCTGATGCCAATAGGAATAACCAAGCTGATGGGTGTCGATTCTTTGATAGGAATGGCTGCGGGCAGCATGTCGATGACTGGCGGACACGGCACGGCAGGCGGTTTTGCCAGCGTTCTGGAAGGTATGGGACTCCATGGCGCAGGAACAATCGGTATGGCTGCTGCCACCTTTGGCCTCATAGCAGGCTCCATGATTGGCGGCCCTTTGGCAGAGCGTATTATCCGCACGAAGCTGACGCACGAACAGATGCAGCCACAAGATGACGAGGTTGACCCCGCTATGGCTGGTATCGAGAGCGACGAGGCTTCACCCACAGGTCGTGCCAAGCGTATCAGTTCTAACGAGCAGGAGTTCCAGCAGTATGCCAAGGCTACCTATTGCATCATCCTGGTCATGGGTGCTGGCACCATCATGAGTTGGCTGTTGGCAAAGACGGGCGTCACCTTCCCCACCTATTTCGGTGCCCTGATTCTTGCGGCCATTGTTCGCAACACGTTAGGATTCGTCAGTTACAAAGAAGACGGCAAATGGGTGAAGGCCGACAAGCTGCTGGATATGGATCGCATAATCAGTGTAGGCAACATCTGCCTGTCTATGTTCCTCGGTATGGCCATGATATCGCTGAAGCTGTGGGAACTGCAGAGTCTGGCCCTTCCGTTAATCGTCATCCTGGTGTCGCAGGTGCTGTTGATGGGGTTCTTTACCTACATGGTGGCATTCCCCCTGTTGGGCCGCAACTACGATGCTGCCGTCCTGTGTGCAGGCATCTGTGGTTTCGGCCTTGGCGCCACGCCCAATGCTATGGCCAACATGAGTGCGGTGTGCTATAAATACCGCTATACCGTCAAGCCCTTCCTCATCGTCCCCATCATTGGTGCCATGTTCGCCGATTTGATTAATACGGGAATGATTACCCTCTTCCTGAATCTCATATAATGCTTATGTGCATCCGGATAAAAAATGTTCTCCTATCGATTGGCTTTCTGCTCTTGTCCGTCCCGATGACAGCAGAAAGTGGTTTGCCCATCATAGAGATGAAGGCAGACAGAGTGATGATTTATCCGCAACGCATGGAGCTGACGGGCGAGGAGTCGCTGATGGATATTCTCATGATGGTGCCCGACCTGATGATTGCGGGTTATGAGGATGTCATCTCTAACTATAATCTGCGCATTGACAACTGTTCGATGAATGGCGACACGAGGCTGATAATCAGTCAGATGAAGGCCAAGGACGTGGAGAAAATCCAGGTCTGCGACAATACGGGTGTTGCGAAGGGAAGCATTGGAATGGGTAGGGTGCTGGACATCAATATGAAGATGCCTGATGCGTGGAAAGGATTCGTGGAAGGACAAGGAGACTTTGGGAAAGAGGTGGCTGGTATCGGCACGATGAATGCGTTATATGGCAGCGCACGTACCGACCTCTATGCCAACGCCTCTTATCGTCATCAGGAAGGGAATGAGGAGTACCTGACGCTTCACATGACGAACCGTTTCGACGACCGTAACAGGCTGTTGACCTATCTCACCCAGCAGTTTATTGACCATCCTGCCGGCATGTCACGCAAGGTGATGGGCAGGGCCAGATTTTTCCATACCTTTAACGACGTGGGAACGGAGCTACTGCTGCTGGGTGGCTATCAGTATGCCAGCGACCCAGTTCTCTCCAACCGACTGCCCATGTGCTTGGTCGAGTTGAATACGCCGTTGCTGACTAAACAGCTTTCTATGACGCTTGGTTTTGAGGGCGATTTCCAGATGATCAAGCAAAAGGGTACGGACAGGAGTTGGGACGTCTTCAATAACGACATCTACTTGCAGTTCACCTACTCCTTGCCTAAGTGGAGGCTGACGGTGGGTAATCGTGTCATGTTCTATCACTACAAGCTGATGGATGCGGGAGTCAGCCAGAAGCGTGATGACACCCGTGACAATGCCAACGCCTGCGTCATCTTTGTGCCAGACAATCGCCATCAGTTCCAGGTAGGCTATTTCCGCAAGTTCTATAACCCCAGCTATCAGTCCCTCTTCATGGATGCCAATGCGCTGTCTGACGACGTCTGGGCCATCACCAAGGGTCAGCTGGTGGAGCGCACCATCAACCAGATGAAGGTGGCCTATGCTTATAGCACGCCGAAGTTGACGGTGCATGCCGAGGCGAGCCATTATGTCATTGAGGAGGACGAGAATTTTACGGAACTCAATGCGTCGGCTTATTGGAAAAAGAACTGGCTGAGCCTGACGGGAGGGGTGAACCTGTATACCGCCGAGAGCGGAACCTATGCCTCCTTGCGCATGGCTCCCACCGCCTATCTTCCCCACGACTGGCAGGTGGGCATGCAGCTGGTTTATTATACCAGCAAGTCACCACGACGTGAGGCCACTGACGTCCCCATCTATGGCTGTTTGTCTGTCAACAAGCAGTTGGGTGGCAGGTGGAATCTCGGTGTCGACTGGCACGATATGTTCGATGCCTTTTGTAGTGATGCGAAGGTCAACAGGCATGCCGCCAATGTGAAGTTACAGTATCGGTTCTGACCTGCGAAAGTGGTACGACTTTTGTGTGAAAGCGATTTTTTGAAAAGCGTTTTTTGAAAAAATGCCTCCACGTTCCACGGAACACTTGCAAAGCCTTTATAGATAAGGATTCGCGCGGGTGTACCGTGCGAATGGAGGTTCCACTTTGCCATCACGCAGCCATCACCCGGAGTAACATACCTGTATATACTCATGTATTAGCTATACACTAGGAAAAACGGTGAGCGCTTTCGCCAAAACGCTCACCGTTTTCCAGAAAATGCTCAGCGTTTTTCTGCGTATATGGCAGTCTCGCATACAGGGACAGCCATCTCGCACATGAGAGTGGCAGTCCCGCCTGTCAAGGAGTCAGATAAAGACCCGGTGGAACTCTTTATAGAATACAAATCCGTGCTCCCCTCCATTAATCCATATATCAATAAACGGGTGAAGTTGGAGATAAGTTGTCGTTCCATGCGAGAGCCATTTAAGGAGATTCCCATGCGTTCGATATTAGGGAACGTTCTTTTTCTTTAAACTCGTCTATTGATAGCCACTTGCTTACAATTTCTCTCTTGAACTGTTTAAGCATTGAGGGCTTTGATTGTATTTGAGAGACGGAATTAATAGGAATTAAATAGAGCTCCTCAGGCATAGAAGGTTCTCCTCCTACGCCTAATATAATAGATACATCTATAGATTTCTCCTGGGCATATTCCTGATAACGAGCAATTTGCTCAGACACGAACAGAGGTTGAGATAAACGTCTGGGGATGTTTGCTCGCCATTTACATTCTACAGCGATTTTCTTTTTCCATTCCCCTCCATTATATTCAAGTACAAAGTCAGGATAGGTGTTGCTAGCAGGACTAATTTCTCCTAAGGATTTGTCACCTCTCCATTCTAATAATGAATAGCTCTTTGTTTCATTCAGGTCGAAGAGTTCTAATACAAAGTCCTCAAATTCGCGCCCCTTTAGGACCTCTTCAGGTAATGTGATAGCTTTGATTCTGTTTCTTACAGAGATATAAGTTCTGCGGAGCTTTTTCTTGATAGCATGAAGCCCCATGTCTTCATAAAACATCCGTAGAAGAATCTTGTCCTGCCAAACTGTCCATCGCTGATGGGTAGGCGGATCAAGTGGCTCTGCAGCCATCATGACAGATTCTTGTTCCAAGTAACGTACATTTTTTACACCAGCCAAGAGGGGAAAAATACTGCCATTTTTGTTGATATAGCCGCAGACTATATGCTCAACCTTCTGCAACATATACTGATTTCTCAGCCTTGGTGTCTTTCCTGCACCATAAGGTTCGTCACGTTGAAGAACAAGAATGAGCATGCGTTCTTCAGTCAAAGCCTTCTCAATTTGTATGTTGTACCTATCAGTAAAACGATTCATTACTACAAGAATCGTAGGAACTTGATTGACGAGTAAAGCTTTCATTACTTCATCTTCTAACTCTGAGGAGTTAAAGCATATAACGCAATCGTCAGCAGTAAGAGAATCTACCCACCCGAACACCTTGTCATAGACAGAATATGGCGCATGTTTTGAACAAAGAAAGAGCGATTTTTCTCTGTTCAAAAGTCCCTCGTTTCCTATCTTGTTAATAATCCTCATATTTCTGTTCTTCTAGGTCTCTTAGTCTCTGTTTTCTTTCGTCGTATCCAATTGCTTATTAATATCCCTTTGCCATTGCCTATTTCAAAAGTGGTTCGCAATAGGTCTTATTAACCACTCTATCTCGCATTAGTTTCATATCGGTAAAGTTTCGGCTGATATTTTGAATCAATTCAAGATAATTGTCCGTTCCGTCTTCCTTTATATAATAATATGGTTTGATAGAGATGCAATTCTTATGCTCGAAGAGTGTATTTAACAAAGTGCGATCAGAGTTACCGCAAGAATGTCCCATGATGCAAACTTGATAAGGAGCAGATTCTGCAAAAGCCAATAACTTCCTGTAATTATCAGATTCCTGATACTTTATGGTTTTTACATTGCATAGACATTCATTATAATTTAGTTTCTGTAGTTCTTTATAATCATCATCCAATTCATCTCCATAGCCAAAGATAATGCTTTGAGGGTCATCTGTTTTTCCGTGGATATAGTTGATAAATCCCAAATCTGCATTATAGTATAATTGAGCTGTATGTGTATAATTGAAATTTAACAGCATCACCGCATCTGGGAGCAAATATTGTCTTGGAACATCAGTAAAGGGAATTTTACCTGCCTTATAATTTACACGGAAATAGGCTAATGAAGTTTTTAAATCCTTTTTATTTAAACCATATCGGCGTATTTTTTCCTTCACAACTATATCATTCTCCTCTACCCAGGAATCGACATTTTCTTTTAGAATATATTTGCTGGCAACAGAAATGTCATCCAATTTTATTGGGGCATAAATCTTTCTCTTGATACTCTCGACAATGCTTACTTCTTGTTTGTTTATAAATTCTAAGTACTTTGCCAATAGATCTTTCAGATAAACCAATTGCTCATTTAAACCCTTAACTTCCTCTTGAAAACTATTAATTAAGGCATATTCCGTCAGCAGATGATAATACTCATTTTCAATATCTACCCATCCTTTAGTTTCGATGCTTTTGCAAATATTCTCAAAGAAAGGAGAATATTTTACTTTGTATCTATATGGATCCTTACGGATTGACTGAACGATTTCTTTGCCTTTTAGTTTTTGAAAGTGTTTGGGAAGATAGAAGAAAAATGAAGACCATGTTTCTTGTAGTAGGCATTCAAAGGTACATAGGCAATCGGCAGACTCGTTAGTATGATTATTAGAAAATCCATTAACTCTATAGTCCCAATACCAATTTATGAAATCTTCATATCTGGTTTTGAGATTATGGGCCAAATCAAAGCCATTGCCTATGAGTACAATTCTATTCATTATACCAATGGGGACAGACCTAATTCTTTCAGAAATTCATTATGCTTATCTCGAGCCTTGACGATTTCTGCTTCTATCTCTACCAATTTATCATGTACCTCTTGCAAGTCGATTGGCTTTTCTTCCTGTGCCAGACTGACATAGCGGGTAATGTTCAGATTGTAGTCATTATCCTTTATTTCCTGCAAAGAGACTTGACGGGAATAACGTGACTCTTCTTTGCGGAATTGGTAAGTATCAACTATCTTATTGACATCCTCATCACGAAGATAATTCTGGCGTTTACCTTTTTCGTAGTGCTCATCAGAACTGGCATTAATAAAGAGGATCTTGTCATTCTTGCGGCATTTCTTTAAAACAATGATACAAACAGGAATACCTGTTGAATAGAATAGGTTGCCAGGCAAACCAATAACAGCATCGATGTTGTCATCTTCAAGCAGTTTCTTTCTGATAGTCAACTCTTTGCCTCCACGGAACAACACACCGTGAGGCAGGATGATGGCCATTGTACCATCTTCGCTCAAAAAATGGAAACCATGCAAAAGGAAAGCAAAGTCAGCTGCTGAACGTGGAGCTACTCCATAACGATTGAAACGGAAGTCGTTTGCAGTATCTTCCGTCGGATTCCAACGCAGAGAGAATGGCGGATTGGCTACGACTGCATCGAAATCTATCTTGTTGGCAGGGTTTTCCTCCTGCAAGATGTCCCAGTCATTAGCAAGTGAGTCACCATGATGTATTTCAAAAGCAGAGTCTTTTACCCCATGCAGCAACATATTCATTCGGCAGAGGTTATAGGTCGTGATATTCTTTTCCTGACCATAAATCTTGCCGATACCGCTTTCTCCCATTTGGTTGCGAACATTCAGCAATAGCGATCCTGAACCACAAGCAAAGTCCAGCACACGGTTAATTCTGTTCTTCTTGCCAGATGCAGGGTCTTGACAATCCAATGTAACAATGCGTGAAAGAATCGTTGAGATCATCTGTGGCGTATAGAATTCACCAGCTTTTTGACCTGAACCTGCTGCAAACTGACCTATCAAATATTCGTAGGCGTCGCCTAATGAATCATTATCAGCAGAGAACTCTTTCAATCCATTCGCAATCGTCGTAATGACCTTTGTCAGTAAGTCGTTTCGCTCTGTATAGTTCTTGCCTAACTTCTCTGAACTCAGATTGATTTCAGAGAACAAACCTTTAAAGGAACTTTCAAACGTCTTGTCCTCAATGTAATTGAATCCCTTTTCCAGTGTCTGGAGCAAATCGTTACTTTGCGTTCTTGCCAGTTCCACTATATTGTCCCAAAGATAAGATGGTTCTATGACATAGTGGATTTTACGCCTCATCTGCTTCTCAAACAACTCCGTATCGTTGGGGTTCTCATCGTACCAAGTCTGAAGCGAGGTATAATCAGCCCCCAGTTCCTTCTTGGCGGCATCCACATAGTTATCCGACAAGTATTTCCAGAACAGGAACGACAGCATATAGTCGCGAAAATCATCGGCCATCATTGCCCCTCGCAGATTGTTGGCAATGTTCCAAAGGGTCTTTCCTAATTCGTGTTGTTTATTTGTTACCATATTTCACTTAATTTGGCAAGTGTCACTTGCAGAATTAATTCGTTCTCATGTTTGTCTATTATCATATTGCTTACTATGCTTGGGGAAACAATTGTTGCATCAGACCTTTTTTATGTTGTTCTAACAGAGATGCCTTTTCTGAATAAAAGCCAATCACTTCTTCCATAGAGGATAAATATTCTGATATTTTGAGCCTTTCAGAATATTTTGGAACTAATAACTTCATTCTCAAAAGATTTGAGAAATGAACTCTTCGTTTTTCGTATAAAGAGCCAATCGCTATTCTGTCATACATATCCAATGCCCAATTACTCTTCATAAAGTTAATCCAGAAAGACGATGTACCCTTATCTTTAAATCGAAAAACATCATAATAGCCAGAGACACATACTTTAAACGATTCTTTATTGTAGCCTATCGCACCAAATCGTAAATTCATTGGATTCGAGACAAAATCATCTGGGTGTACAACTTTGAAATTATCTCCCTCTTTTTTAACAAGGAAGTCCCTTTCATATCGGTCTGTCTTAGGCGACACCCCATCTTCAATAGTCAAACTATATAATGGAACATTATTTCTTCTACTTGTAAATTCTGCAATTTCAAGGATTAATTCTCCCAATTCTTTTTCTTCCCATGATCCATCCTTTTCGAATTCTGGAAAACGATATTCAGGAATGGTTTTGCCTCCTTGAGGGAACAACTTTTGCAGAACGCTTTTCTTATGTGCCTTTAATTGCTCCACTTTTTCATTAATGGAAGAAATGTAAGAATCAATAGTGGATAAACATTCTGCTATCTTTTGTTGTTCTTCCAGGTCTGGAAGCTCTATTGATAAATTGCGTAACTGCTCATTGTATAGGTGAATGATGGAAATTCCTTGGGCAATCTTTGCAATATCATGTTTCTTTGCATTATTGAGATAGTAAGACAGGAACACACCATTATTTGAAGTTCTTATAACATTTATGTCACCTCCCAATGCAACATTATCATGCAAAACACATGATGCTGTTGCTATATCTTCTTTCGTCTCTCCAGATGAAGGAATTATAACATCATTTGCTTTGCTCATGAATAAATCATCAATAGGCAAATCCGTATAAGATGTGACTTTGTCGATAACTTCCTTGTAATGCGTATATAGTTCTCCATATCGGATACATGGTATAGTACCTTTTTCCGATACATCATTCTTGGGAAGCCCTTTCCCCTTATAAAGTTGGGCGATATCACCTAATTTGTACTCTTTCCATTCTTCTTTGTTAAATTCAGAGAAACGGAGTATTGGGACGAGTTTCTTTTCCGTATTCATGTTAACCCTCCCATTATTCTTCATACGCTGAAAGTCCAGAAATTTTCTGTCCTCCAGCCATTCGTTTCAGTAAAGGAATCAAGTCCTTCATCAATTCCTCTTCCTTTCGGGCACGATCTTTCCAACCTAATTCCAGAGGGGCAATCAGGTCGTAAAGCTTCTCTCCGTCAAAGATTCTTCGCTCTACGATTTCATTGACAAAAGCTTGAACGGCTTCGATATCCAAATGATGTTTCTCGGCAATGGAAGATATAGCCTTGGTGAACTTGTCTTTTTTAAAGAGTTCATAACCTTGCTCTATTTCCTTTTCTGTCTTGCCATTCACGCCTTTGGCATCCAAGTCGTCGATATAGTCGATGATGTCCTCACGCTCGTCTATAAGGTTGGCACTGGAACAAATCAGGTTTACTAATTGCTCCTTTGTCATCTTCTGCATAGAAGGCGCACCTACATAGCGGCTTATCAACTCCATGATATAATCATAGTCTATAAGAGCCGAAGCAAACAGGACAAACTCGAAATCCAAATCCTCAATCTCTGTAGAGACTGGTGTATCATTACTTTCGCGTTTGGTTTTCAATTGCTTGGCCACATCAAGGTATGCACCACGGAATGCACGCAGTTCATCATCACTATAGAAACCGTATGTCGTTGTGGCAGCGGGTTCACTTGCCATCCAAGGATTTTCATTGTGATCAACTTTCACAAGGTCTGTGTATTGATCCAACTGGGTTTTGTATCGCTGCACCTCCTTGAAATAGTTGATGAAGCCCGCCTTAGCATCATCGCCTTTCAGGTTAGCCACCTCTTCAGGTTTAAACTCCAGATTCTGCAAATGCATGAAATTGCGCAAGTCATTCACAGCCTTACAGTATTTCTGTATGATGACCTCTGCAGGTTCTACAAGCCATACCTGGCGAGCAACATCTCCATTCTTCTCGCCTGAGAACAATGCGATAGCCTCATCAACAGCTTCCTGCTGTCCTCTGAAATCAAGGATGTTGCCGTATGGTTTCGTATCGTTTAAAATTCTGTTGGTACGAGAGAACGCCTGCACAAGTCCATGATATTTCAAATTCTTATCCACATAGAGCGTATTCAGATATTTGGAGTCAAAGCCTGTCAGTAACATATCCACCACAATCGTAATGTCTATCTTGTTCTTATGTGGATAATCCTGATTGGTGTACTTCTGGCTCTTGATGCGTTTCTGCACATCCTGATAGTAAGCATCAAACTCAGCTACAGAATGGTTCGTACCATACTGTTTGTTATAGTCATCAATGATAGCCATGAGTGCAGCCTTCTTCTGATCAGGCTCTTTCTCATTGTCTATGCGCTCTTGCTGCAAATCCTCCTGAATCTGCATGATGTCTCTATTTCCTTCAGCTGGAGGAGAGAACACACAAGCAATGTTCAACGGCTCGAAGGTTTCATCTTTTACCTGCTGTTCAGCCTGCATCTTTTTGAACAACTGATAATACTCAATGGCCTCATTGATAGAGCCAGTTGCAAAGAGTGCATTGAAACGACGTTCATTGGTGGCGTTGTTATGTTTTTGCAGAATCGTCCTGACGATAGCCTGTTTCTTCGCAATGCCTATAACATTGTCGTCCTCATCAGGCTTAAAGTAGTCCACATGGAAACGCAACACATTTTTGTCATCAATGGCGTTGGTGATAGTATAGGCATGCAGTTCTTTCTCAAACACATCTTCTGTGGTCTTATATTGCGCCTCCTCACCAGTAATCTGTGTATAAGATGCATTTTGCTCAAAGATGGGCGTTCCCGTAAAGCCAAACAACTGAGAGTTGGGGAAGAACTCTTTAATGGCCTTGTGGTTCTCGCCAAACTGCGAACGATGGCACTCGTCAAAGATGAACACCATACGCATATCTCTTACAGGAAGCAGGCGTTTCTGATAGTTAGCACGATTCTGCGGGTCTAAAGCAATACCTAACTTCTGAATGGTGGTCACAATAATCTTATCAGAATAGTCTTCCGAAAGCATTCTGCGCACCAGTGCATCTGTATTGGTATTCTCTTCCACACACCCCTCCTGGAATTTATTGAATTCCTCGCGTGTCTGTCTGTCAAGGTCTTTACGATCCACTACAAACAGACATTTGTCAATTTCAGGATTGTCCTTCAACAGCGTTGCAGCCTTAAAAGACGTGAGAGTCTTACCGCTTCCTGTTGTATGCCAGATATAGCCGTTACCACGATTCTCATTGATACAGTTTATGATGGCCTTTACAGCATAGATCTGATAAGGTCGCATCATCAGTATCTTTTGTTCACTGGCAACAAGGACCATATATCGGCTAATCATCTCGCCCAACTTACACTTCGCCAAGAAGACATCAGAGAAGTCGTCAAGGTTAGTTATCTTTTTATTCTTCTCATCAGCCCATTGATAGACAGGCAAATAGTTTTCGGCAGCATTGAAATTGAAATGAGTTCTATTGTTATTGGCAAAATAGTAGGTGTTTGTCCTGTTGCTGACAATAAACATCTGCATGAAGCATAGCAGCGAATTGGTGTATCCATTGCCAACATCGTTCTTATAGTCAACAACCTGCTGCATAGCACGACGAGGACTGACATCGAGTGTCTTCAACTCAATCTGCACAAGGGGCAAGCCGTTAATCAGCAGAATCACATCATAGCGATGCGAACTATAGCGGGTGTTCATTCGCAACTGATTGATGACTTCGTAGTCATTTTTGCACCAGTCTTTGATATTGACCAATGTATATTGAAGTGGTGTGCCGTCTTCACGCATAAACGTATTACGCTGACGCAATCTCTTGGAAGAGGCATAGACATCAGAATTTGTAAGTTCCTCCATCAATCTGGTAAACTCTGCATCCGTCAAATGCACCTTGTTCAATGCCTGAAACTTCTCCCTAAAGTTACGCTCAAGACTCTGTCTATCGTGAATGTCATCACGATAAACATACTTCAAATCTGCTGTTAGTTTCAAAATGAAACTATTCTCTATTTGGCTTTCTAACACGTTATTCTAAGGTATTTTGCTGCAAATATACAAAAACTTTTAGGATTTTCGCACTAATATCTCAAAAAACAGCAAATAATTTACGATTTACTTCATATTTAAATTGCTATCATTGTTTTTCGTTCTGTTAGCAGGAATTATCCAGTTACTCGTTAATGGTGAAAGATTGAAATTACTTTTTCAAGCAATATTACCATTTTTCGTTTCTTTCGGATGATTAACATAGGAAGAGGAACGTCCGATTCTGGATCAGCAAGAAGTTCTATTTTCCATTTCTTGAAATGGAAAAATATTCTTATAGAAAGTATGATTTCTTTATTTCTTGTAAGGAACTTGTCAATAACCTCCTTTTGGAATATAACCTTTTGTTTGTTAGGAACATATTCCATCAAAAGGTTAAAGAATCGTTTTAATTCTGTATAATAAACGTAACCATTGGGGGCAAGATTTACTTTTAAAGCTAAAGCGTTGGGGGCTTCTGGGATTTTAATACAGTTGGTAAACAATCCCCCAATAGGAGATGGTACGTTCTTGTACGCTATTTTTCCATCTCCACGGTCTTCACCTTTTGAATATTTGGGAATGACTTCATGTTGGATGTAGTCAAGATTGTATTGATAATATAATTCGTTTTCTAAGAATGTGCGTAATTCTTCAATTGTAATTATTTTAGTAGGTGAATTAAATCGAGTGAATTCTGCCTGAGCTTTCTTTCTCATACCATCATCCTTAGTAACAAGTACATCACAACGCATCGCATAATATGCATGAAGTGCATCTGTCATAATGTTAAGGATGTTCCGATTTTTATCTCGACTATAGCCACAAAATGCAAGAGTTGTGTATTCTGCTAGAAAATAGTTATAGCTATTTATTCCATTGATCTTCTCGAGTGTGTCAAGAATAGTATCTGTTAAGTTTTTGTTTGTTCTTGAAATGCTTAGATTGTTTAAGTAATCAAATATTTCAGAACTACTAATGTTTTGTAATTTCTGAATACTGCTTTCTCCTTCAATCTTGCACAGTGACTTGTATACCTCTACTTCAAGCTTTTTGTTTTTTAGCATCAAAGATAAATTGTCAAGTAGAAATACTATAGTGTCCCATAAATTCTGAATAAGAAATCCGTTATTAGGGTTTTCTATTGGAGTTTCTATTGGAATAGATAATAGATAATTACGAATGCCTTCAAATGTTGTTGCATCCATGGTTGACTTAATTAGTTCCGTGAAACTAATTGATTCGAATCCAGATTTGTAGGCTTGTAAAGTCAATGATTCTCTTTCTATATATTGACGAGGGGTACATTCATATGGATATGGCGCATCTATACTATCATTATACTCTAGTAAATGAGTTTGGCAAATATCTGTAAGGGTATCTAGGTCTTTCTCAAACTTAACGACGTTCGTTGGAGATTTTGATTGATATAAGTCTTGGATATGAGCCCTCGAATATGGAAATATAAAGAATTCTTTGATTTGCGCAATGTAATTACGCAAATCAATGTATTCCTCTTTTTTTAGGTAACTGATAATATTCCAGTCAAGGTATATTTTCAACATGATTCTTTGCTGCCACTGACAATCTTTTTGCCAAAGTAGTCAAACAGGAATATTGGGAATGCATTAAGGATAGCGACCTTGCATTCTTCTGTATCTACATATTTGGCAAGCTGATTATCGTATATCTCTTTCTGTGAATTCACTTCTTCAGGAAGTTCGTTCTTGTTATTACAAATATAATTAGCCTTGCTTGTGTTCATTATGACAAGGCGCAACCAATTAGTCTTGGCTGTATCTACCTTTTGCTGAATTCTAGTTTCGTCATCTGCAGGCTTGATAGTGAGCACGAGGTATTCTAGGTTTGACTTGTAGAAGGAGAACTCGTGAACTTGATGTTTGAAACTATCCTCTTGGCATTTCTGGCGAGATACCGTATAGCTCCAATAATCATTATCTGGCAACTCTTTGGTATAGCGCAGAGATTCTACCATCGGATAGTTAATGTATAATTTTCCATTGCCAGTCTCGTCTGTGAAATAATCAAGCATCTCACTCAAACGCTTGTTGTTCTCTTCAAGCGTTCTGGATTTCTCTTGGAAATCGTAATCGAAGAAAAGATAAATTTCAGAAACCTCGTCTTCTCTGATCTCTTTTAAGGTGTTGTCGCCTTTTTCTGTTAGAATCTCCTTGAAGACAGATACTGTATCTACTTCTAGTTTCCCATTCAGTGCATCGTGATTCTTTAGCTTAGTATAAAGAGAGTAGATATTGCTATTATAGGTACATACGAAGGTCTCTGACTTCTCTGGAAAGAAAAGCCGTTTGATTGACTCGAAATAAGTCTTGTCGTCCTTACCTTCAAATATAAATAGTATCATACCTCAAATGCACCTCCACGGAATAGTTTTTCGATATTGTGCCCAAACCTCAGTTCTTTTTCTGTGCATGCCTGCAGCGGTTTGATTTTGTTGTCTTGCAGTATGAAGTTGCAGTCTGGACGAAGTAAGTCGTTCGTCATCAGATAGGTGTTGTGGGATGAAGTAAACACCTGACAATCGAGATTGAACAGTTGCTTGCAAACCTCGAATGCCAATTTGAAGTGATAGAAGGCATCGAATTCGTCAATGAAAACAAAGGAAGCTTGTCCCATTTTCTTCAACCAGAAATATAGGAGCTTTAGGGACTGAGTGCCAGTAGAGGCAATAAGGTCGAAAGCAATAGTTCCATTTCCAATTTTGCAAAACAGCATTTTATCTGTGTCTCTTGATTGAACAAACTCAAACTTCTGCCCACTGATGTTCTCAAGAAAATCAGAGAAGTCTTTAATCAAATTGTTTTTGATAATAAATTCGTCCAAAATGGTGACCATATTGTCGAATCCCATGTACTCATTGACTTTTAAGCACCTGAACCAAAGCATGGAATCAACAAAATTGCGCATTTGAATCAGATAATGTTCTTTTGCAAGAGGATAAGAGGTGAGCAGGTAATTAACAATAGAGATACTATTTGCATTCATCTGCAAATTACGCTTCGCATCTTTATTGATAGGGAATTGCTTTTCATCCAGTTTCAAAGAACTCATTGTGCGTTTGAAAACTTCCACACCATCAACCACTAATGCTTCTTTGATAAGTACTCCAAGCACATTCTTTGAATATCGGTATTCTACTTCCTGATTTTTGAATTTGAATGTGTATTCAAAATCAACATTCAGGCTTGTGTCACCACCATAAACGAAATTCTGATAATATTCTGGTTTCTTGAATTTCTGAGTTAAGTGATTAACAATATCAAATAAGGCAACGCTGAAGTTAGTTTTACCAGAGCCATTGGGACCATAGATAATACCGTTCTTTACGACACCATCTTTGATGGCATTGGTGTTAAACGAGTAATTACTTGGATGGGACAAATCCCACTCAATCCTTTCGGAAAAACCTCGGAAGTTTTTTACGGCAAATTTGATGAGCATAACTGTTGTTTTTGTTTATTCTGCTGCAAATATACATAAAAATATTCATATACCGTAATTTTTTTACGGAAAATTATACTATACCTTTATATTATATGATTTGTCTACATACCTACATGTTCATATTATAATAGATTGTATATTAGTTATATAAGCAATTATTAACCTACATAAAGCATACATTTAGCCTACATAAACCTACATGAATTTTCGCAAGTGTGGAGGCAGGAGATAGGCTAATACAGCTGCGAGACAGCTGTATCCAGCGCTGTATTAGTTGTACTCGGCCACTGTGTTAGTTGTACTCAGTCACTGAATTAGTTGTATCCAGAGCTGGCTTAGCTGTACTCAGAGCTGTATTAGTTGTATAACCGGGGTGTTTTTATGTAGGCAAAATGTAGATATTATGTAGTTAAAATGTATGTCGATATTATTGTAAATCTCTTCCTTATAATAGAATAGGATAGAATTATGTAGGCATGTATGCTATTTTACATAATTTCCTCAAAATTTCTTTGGCTATTTGCGGAATAATTTGTACATTTGTATGCTGAAAAGTTTAGGAAACAACATAAACCTTGAGATACGATATGAATATTACATTACTGAAGAAATCGGGAACGAAGGAGGTGATTAATCACCTGACGCTGGACGGGCTGGTGGCTGCCATCAAAGAGGGTGAGGTACAGACGGCTGTAAAGAAATTCAGAGAGGTGTACCATCTGATGAAGGTAGATCGACAGGACGACGGACAGGTCACTACGAATTGGGAGGGTGGCATCCGCATGCCCAGGATATGCTTTGCCGCTGATTACCAGAAAAGGAAAGAACAGTGGCTGATGAAGCACTATAACGGGTTGGTCGTGCTGGAGGTGAACAATCTGCCGACGTATGAGAAAGCGGTGGAAATCAGAGGCTTGGCAAAGAAGCTGCCAGAGACGCTGATGTGTTTCCTGGGGGCGTCGGGCAGAAGTGTGAAGATTGTCTGCCGAGGAGAGTTGTATGGGATCTCACCCAACCTCTCCAAAGGAGAGGGGGCACTGCCAACGGAGGAGCCGGAGATACTACAGTTTCATAAGAACCTGTATGAGACGGCACGCAGGGCTTATCAGAATCAGTTCGGCATCGACATCCCATTCATGGAGCCGCGACTGGACAGAACGGTGTATATGAGTGCTGACCCAGAGATGGGGTATCAGCCAGATGCCCGTCCGTTCTATGCTGATACGGTGCCTCACGAACTGCCTCGTCCTGTGGAGATTAGTCATGAAGAGGACAGGTTGATGCCAGGACGAACGTTGACACGTACCTACCAGTTGAACTGGACATTCATCGTGGAGACGGTGCTGGGACGCTATTTCGACCTGCCCGACGAGGAGAAGGAGGCTACGCTGCTGATGCGGATAGCCTCGATGTGCCTGGAGCAGGGCATTCCGTTGGCTCATGCACAAGGGCTGACGCTGGAGCATCCTGTGCTGAATCGTGACAGGCTGTTGGTAGAGAAAATCTTCCAGACGGTATATAGCGTGGCTGAGCAGGAGGACTATCGCAAGAAGCGCAGGATACGTCCACTGAAGAGCGTGCCGGAAGACACGATACAGGCCATGAAGACGGAGATATTCCTTAACTCAAACTTCGAGATGCGCAAGAATCTGCTGACGGGTGTGGCGGAGTATCGTGAGAAATTCTCTGACGACCAGCGTTTCAAACCGCTGACGGAGGCTGTGCGTAACGATATGACGCTGAAAGCCACAGAGTTAGGACTGAAGTCGTGGGATAGGGACGTGAACCGCTTTATCGACTCGACGCGCATCCAGCAGTATGACCCCGTGAATGCGTGGCTTGACAAGTTGCCTGCATGGGACGGACAGGACCGCATCAAGGAACTGGCAGCACGCGTGCCCACCTGTCAGCCGCATTGGGAGAAGTATCTGCGCTACTGGTTGGTAGGAATGGTTGCCCAGTGGCGCGAGAGTGATAAACAACTGACGGGCAATGCGTTGACGCCACTGCTGACAGGTCGTCAGGGGTGTGGCAAGACGCGCTTCTGCAAGATTCTGTTGCCTCCGGCATTGCGCGACTACTATAATGACAAGCTGAACTTCAAGAATGAGTTTGACCTGAACATAGCGCTGACCTCCTTTGTCCTCATCAACATCGATGAGTTCGACAAGACCACCAATTCGCAGCAGATCGTGCTGAAATACCTGCTGTCGTCCAGCGATGTCAAGTTCCGTCCGCCCTATGGCAAGACCATCCAGTTCTATCGCCGCTACACGTCGTTCATCGGCACTACCAACCAACAGAAGCCCCTTGTCGACCCTACGGGAAGCCGCCGCTTTGTCTGTGTGGAAGTGACAGGAAACATCAATTTCGAGGATAATCTGGAGCACGAACAGCTCTTCGCCCAGGCGCTCCACCTCTTTAATAATAAGGAACGCTTCTGGCTGAACGACAAGGAGATACAAACGCTCATAGAAGAAAACGAGCCCTACCAGCGTCTGAACGACCTGGTGGAGATGATTGGCGAAACTTTCCGTCGACCCAAGGACAACGAACGTGCCAAATGGTGGAGCTTGGGCGACATCAGTCAGCTCCTCGCCTCGCGCTATCAGAATTTCGATCCGGACACCTCTTTCCAGAAGATTGGCAATGCCCTGAACGACGTACAGTTCAACTTCAAGAGCAAGCGAAAATCCACGCACATGGAATACTGGCTGATAGCAAAGTAAAAAAGGCTCACCGCACGGTGAGCCTTTATCATAATAGAAGTATTTCTTGTTTTACTTTACCTCCTCGAAGTCAGCATCCTGGATGTTGTCATCCTTGGGAGCTTCCTGCTGAGCCTGCTGCTGACCCTGGAAAGGATTCTCAGGACCAGCCTGTGCACCCTGAGCACCCTGGTACATCTGCTGTGAGGCAGTCTGCCAAGCGGTGTTGAGGGCTGCGATAGCGGTGTCGATGGCTGCGACGTCGCCAGCCTTGTGGGCATCCTTCAGCTGCTGCAGAGCCTGCTCGATGGCGGGCTTGTGCTCGGCAGGAATCTTGTCGCCAAGCTCCTTCAGCTGGTTCTCCGTCTGGAAAATCATAGAGTCTGCCTGGTTCAGCTTGTCAACACGCTCGCGCTCCTTCTTGTCGTTCTCGGCATTCTGCTCAGCCTCGGCCTTCATGCGGTTGATCTCGTCCACCGTTGGCATCGATGTCGAAGGTTACCTCAATCTGAGGAATACCACGACGGGCGGGAGCAATGCCTGTGAGGTTGAACTGTCCGATAGACTTGTTCTGAGCAGCCATAGGACGCTCACCCTGCAGGACGTGGATGGTTACCTCTGTTTGATTGTCAGCAGCGGTAGAGAATGTCTCACTCTTCTTGCAAGGAATAGTTGTGTTGGCCTCGATGAGCTTGGTCATCACACCACCCATGGTCTCGATACCAAGAGTCAGTGGAGTAACGTCGAGCAGCACGATGTCGCCTACACCACCTTCCTTGTTCAGGATGGCACCCTGGATAGAAGCACCTACGGCTACCACCTCGTCGGGGTTGACACCCTTTGAAGGCTCCTTGCCGAAGTAGTTCTTAACCAAAGTCTGAACAGCAGGAATACGGCTTGAACCACCTACGAGGATGACCTCGTCGATATCAGCGGTGTTCAGCTTGGCGTCTGCCATAGCCTTCTGACAGGGAGCCAGACAAGCCTGGATGAGGTCGTGAGCAAGCTGCTCGAACTTAGCACGTGTTAGGGTCTTCACCAAGTGCTTGGGAACACCACCAACAGGCATGATGTAAGGCAGGTTAATCTCGGTAGAAGTGCTAGAAGACAGCTCAATCTTAGCTTTCTCAGCAGCTTCCTTCAGACGCTGCATAGCCATAGGATCGCTCTTCAGGTCGGCACCCTCGTCGTTCTTGAACTCCTGTACGAGCCAGTCGATGATGACCTGGTCGAAGTCATCACCACCGAGGTGAGTATCACCATTGGTAGAAAGTACCTCGAAGACACCACCACCGAACTCCAGGATAGAGATATCGAACGTACCACCACCGAGGTCGAAGACGGCAATCTTCATATCCTTGTTGGCCTTGTCAACACCATATGCCAAAGCGGCAGCTGTAGGCTCGTTGACGATACGCTTTACGTTCAGACCTGCAATCTGGCCAGCCTCCTTGGTAGCCTGACGCTGAGAGTCAGAGAAGTAGGCAGGTACGGTGATGACAGCTTCTGTCACCTCCTGTCCGAGGTAGTCCTCGGCAGTCTTCTTCATCTTCTGCAGCACCATGGCAGAAATCTCCTGAGGAGTGTACTTGCGGCCATTGATGTCTACACGGGGATAACCACCCTCGTTGACTACTGAATAAGGTACGCGAGAAATCTCTTTCTCCGTCTGCTGCCAGTTCTCACCCATGAAACGCTTGATAGAATAAACGGTGTTCTTGGGGTTGGTGATGGCCTGACGCTTGGCAGGGTCACCAATCTTGCGCTCACCATTTTCTACGAAACCAACGACAGAAGGCGTTGTGCGCTTGCCTTCGCTGTTGGCGATTACTACTGGCTCGTTGCCCTCGAATACGGCAACACAGCTGTTAGTAGTTCCTAAGTCAATTCCAATAATCTTTCCCATAATAGTATATTTTTTAATTGTTAATATGCATGATTTGTCAGTAGGGAGATAGCAAAGCGTATGCCAAAACAATTTTTTTTCAATATTATGGTGACATTTTGGCACAAGTATCAAAAATATTTCTTATCTTTGCAGCTGTAATCTTAGAACTGTAGATACGTCATCATGAAAAAAATACTATTGATAGTGGGAATGGCTTTTGTCATGTCAACGGCAATGGCACAGGACAATCCGTATATTGTAAAGACGAAAGGTGCCAAGGATGTGGCAGTAGGTCAGCAGCATAACACTGATGAGGCAGAGCCTACTGACTTCATGGGCAAGAATTTCCGTTACTACAGCATGTGCGACTGGAAGGTGGGCATGCGCTTCATGGTGATTCCCGAGAAGTACGACCTGCTGGTCAGCACGTTCTTTGATGCTGCCACCAATAAAGCAGTGGCCAATGGCGTGATGCGCCACAAGATTATGGTCTACCAAGGTCATAACATGTTGTCAAACGGTCGCGTACATATTAACTTCACCTGTGAGGACGATGGCAAGGCCTACTATTTCGTGCAGCCTTGGGGAACGTTCGAGGACTATTGCTATTCAAAGTCAGGCATTCCCACGCTGGCCTATCTGGGCGACGTTGACAAGGCCCGTGAGCTGCTGATGAACCAGCCGCTGCTGACGCGCACCCAGCGTTTCCGCGTGGACACGCAGTACACTGGCGACGGCTATCGTGAAGTAACGGTCGACAAGAACATGCTGGTGACTGTCAAGGCTATCGGTGTCGGCACCCGTACTTGTCCTGTCAAGATTATCGTGGAAGACGAGAATGGCAACCAGTTCTATCAGAATGTGGCCATGTCGAAGACAAATAGCGGTCTGCGCGATGACAGTTCGTCAGACGATGCCGACCAGTACGGCTTTGCAGGCTCTTTTGAGTTCCTGGGTGCCAATATGACAGTATCGACGAACATCCGCGAGTATCTGAACCAGACGGTACATACCAAGTACTCTACCAGCATGAGCAGTAAGGGTTCTGGTAAGGTGCGCGACGTGAAGGTGCCTCGCTTTACGGGTTTCATCATCGACGAGATTACACCTGTCAGGAATTCGAAGTACTATACGCTGACCATGCGTGAGACGGACAGCCGTCGTGTCTATTATAAGGATGTGGTATTCAACGAAGACGACATTGACGGTGGTGCCAGCGGTGCCCGTGACGACTTCTTCGGCTACCTGTTTGGCATGGGTGAGGGTGAGGCTCGCAACACCAGTAAGGAGACGCGTGCTGCCATCCGCGAGGGTCGTGTCATCAATGGCATGACCAAGGAAGAGGTTGAGCTGGCCATGGGTGAG
>CADCAG010000023.1 GCA_902799355.1 uncultured Bacteroidales bacterium | reverse complement strand
TTGTGGCGATTTGCACCTCTTTGAGCCTCTTTTTCTGCGTAGCCTCTTTTTCTTTCAGTTCTATTTCATTTTTTTGAGGGTGGTTGCGGATTTGAGGTTTACTTAATCACCACTTTTTTGCCGTTGACGATATAGATGCCACGCTGCATATTGCTGACACGACGGCCTTGCAGGTCGTAGATAGTACTTCTGCCATCTGCCATCTGACCTCTTACTTCCCGAATGTCTGTGTAGCTGCCACTAACATCATTGACTAGGTACTTGCCACTTTGCTGCTGGTCGGAAATCTCGAAGAATGTAGTATTCTTGATATTGTTGATGTCAACAGTCTGTGGACTGCCAGTACCCGTGCTGAATACGAAGTTGACGAAGTCATCGTCACCAGTGATGGTATACTGCTTGGCGAACCACTGCTTGCCACCGATGGTGGTCGTTGAGCTCACCTTGTCACCAGGCCAGTTACCTGCTTGTGGAGCATGGGTGTCATCGCCACCCCACGTCCAGAAGTTAACGGTTGTCCATCCTACCTTGTCCGTATTAACATAGATGTCGATGGTCTTCTTCACTACAGGAGCAGGCTCAGTGTAGGTACGGGTGACAATGCCACTGACGGTAGAACCGATGAGCAGACCAACTTTCAGCGTCATGTTGCCAGTAACATCAATCTTCGTGCCACTAGCCACCTTCGTGCTGTTGGCTGTAGGAGTAGAGCCGTCGGTGGTGTATACCAGCTGGGCATTGCTGTTGCTTGAAACGGCAGTCAGCGTAGCCTTCTGAGTACCCTCATACTCACCAGAGGCCAGGTCAATCCATGCTGTCTCCATAGATGTCGACATCCAGTAGGCATAATGATGGCCTGACAGTACCTTGACCACATTGCCGCTTGGGGTATATTGGTTGGCCTCTTTACCAACGACACAGGTCAGCTGACCATTCTTACCCACGGTGCGTACGGCATAGTAGTTCTGGTTGGTCGCAATATTGATGGCCTCACTCTCGTTATGGATTCCTACGGCATAGCGCACGTCAATCATGGCCTTGAGGGCTTGCTTGCAGTCACGCCAGTGAGTCAGGAAGATACAGGGTGTGCCATGCATCGCCAGCAGATAGGCATTGGCAGCCAGCGTGTCCTTATTTAATGGATCTTGAGCGGCATTGGAACGCTTCTCTGTATCGTGGTTCTCTACGAAGGTGACGGCATAGCGGCGATAGCCTCCGTTGCCGACATTGCTGCTAACCAGCGGCCAGTTGCCGTCGTTCTGCTGTCCCAGCTTGCGCCAGTCGCCACCATTAGCTGCGTTGCGTACCGTGTAGCGGAACTGGAAGTCGAAGGCTGCACTGGTCTTGCCTGTGCCATCAATCCAGTTCTTGATGGTATTGGTGCCGTCCCAGCACTCACCGACAGAGAACTGTGGCTGTGAGTCTTCGTTATACATCTTAGTAAAGGAAGCACTGTAGCCCTTCACCATGTCGTAGCGGAAGCCTGTATAGCCCAGATCGTTGAGCAGCATCTTCAGGTAGGCCTTGACATTCTTCTGAACGTTCTCACTCTTGTGGTCGAGGTCACGCATGCCTCCCCAGCCTTCGCCCGTATCATTGTTGGCCGAGAGTGAGTAGCCGTTCTGGGTTGCCCACGTCTTTGTAGCACCATCATCGTCGTTGGCGCAGATATCCGTAGACTTCAGTTCATAGGTCACACCATTGTAGGTCTCCTTGGGGAAGTCCACCCAGTTAGAGACATTCTTGCGGTGGTTGATGACTACATCGGCAATGGTGCCGATGCCCTTCTCCTTAAAGGTGCTTATCAACGAGCGCAACTCTGCTTCACTACCGAATGAACTGTTATAGTGGCCAGGAAACCAGTAGAGGTCGTCGTAGCCCATCGAGGTTCCACCACAGTCACCGCTTTGTGGCAACCATACCAGCGTGAAATACTGGGAGAGCTCGTCGGCTTGGTTCTCTAACTTGACCCATTGTGACTGTGAGAAGGAATCCCAATAGAATCCCTGCAACATCACACCACCATATTGGGCAGGCCATCCCTGTGCAGACAGGGACAGCGTTGCCAACGTACAAACTATGAGCGAAAAAAGCTTTTTCATAAGTATACTTGTTAGTAATAATTTTGTGCAAAGATACGAAGAAAACCGCTACGTTGTTTCTCAACGCAGTTGAATAGTTTTGAAACCGCCATGCAATCGTTTGCATAGATGTTTTTTCTGATATATGACGGCTGAATCAGAAAATTATTGTATCTTTGCCACCAAATTACAACTAACTAACTTAAATGAAGATGAGAAGATGTCTACTTGTATGGACTGTCCTGTTGGCAGTTGTCACGGTATGGGCGCAGAGCAGCGACCTTGGTAATGGAAAGTATAAGAATCCGGTGGTCTTTGCCGATATCCCAGACCCTGATGTGATTCGCGTAGGGGATACCTATTATATGGTCAGCACGACGATGTGCCTGTTGCCAGGTGCCACCATCGTGAAGTCGAAAGACCTGGTGAACTGGGAATACTGTGCCAATCCGCTCGCAGAGCTTTCCGACAAGGAGGACTATGCACTCGTCAACGGCAAGGATGCCTATGCCCGTGGTATGTGGGCGTGTTCGATGAAGTACCACAATGGCAAGTTCTATATTCTGCTGAACTGCAACGATGCAGGTGCCTTTGTACTCTCGGCCAGCGACCCTGAGGGCGTGTGGGAGAAGAAGACCATCTCGCGTGGCTACTATGACCCAGGCATGCTCTTCGACAACGGCAAGGTATATGTGGCTTGTGGCAACGGCAATATCGCGGTATGTGAACTTGACGAGGACTTCAACTTCATCAAGGAGAAACGCGTCATCAGCAAGGAGGGTACTGGACTGGAAGGCTGTCACTTCTATAAGATAGGC
Source organism: uncultured Bacteroidales bacterium (assembly GCA_902799355.1). Classification (GTDB taxonomy): domain Bacteria; phylum Bacteroidota; class Bacteroidia; order Bacteroidales; family Bacteroidaceae; genus Prevotella. The sequence continues at coordinate 37,674 of CADCAG010000023.1, read as the reverse complement.
GACTACTATTATATTTATGCCACCTATGGCGGCTGGCCGTCAGGACAGGTGGTGTTCCGTTCCGAGAACGTCTTTGGTCCTTATGAGGAGAAGATGCTGCTGGAGAAATATATCGACGGCAAGGTGAACACCATTCACCAGGGCTCGCTCATCGATACACCCGACGGCAGTGAGTGGTGGACCATCATGCAGGAAGACAAGGGCGCCATGGGACGTATGCCTAACCTACAGCCTGTGACGTGGGAAGACGGCTGGCCCATCGTAGGTGACAATGGTAAGCCGTATACCACCTATACGAAACCCAATGTGGGTGAGACCTGTCCTATTACCGTCCTGCCTACTACTGATAGCTTCCGCAGCTATCCGTTGGGGTTGCAGTGGGAGTGGAACCACACACCGGACAATGGCGCCTGGTCGCTCTTCGAACGTCCAGGGTGGTTGCGACTGAAGACGGGAGCTGCTGTTGACAAGCTGACGCAGGCTCGCAATATGCTGACCCAGCGCATCTATGCCTATACCAACAAAGCATCGAAGGGTACAATACGTATTGATGTCAGCCATCTGCAGGAGGGCGACCGTGCTGGCATATGTGTTTTCCAAGACCCTTATGCCTATATCGCTGTGGAGAAAAAGAATGGCAAGTGCCGTCTGGTATGGCGTCAGGACCAGCTGAGAACGAATGATGGCTTTACACCGAAAGAAACGACAAAGGAGGTGGATATGACGGATGTAATCTATCTGCGTGCTACCATGAACTATAACGATAGCAAGACAAAGTTCCAATATTCAGTCGACAACAAGAAATTCGGTACATTGGGTGAGCAGACCACGCTGAACTTCAACCTCACCGTCTTCGTGGGTGCCCGCTTTGGCCTGTTCTGCTATGCTACCCAGGAGAACGAGGCGCGTGGCTATGCAGACTTCGACTGGATTTCAACAGAAGACAGTTGGGATGAGGCTGACGATGACCCGACAGCCGTTCCGTCTTATCCTACGGAGATGCTTACCGCCGAGAAGATTGAACTGCCGTCTGACAATCTGGAGATGATGATTGGCAACAGTAGTACGTTGCCACTGACAGCCATCTTCCTTGATGGTCGTACAGAGAACGTGGCGTCGCAGACCAGCTATGTGATTAGCAATAATGATTGCATCAAGATAGCACAAGGACGCCTCTTTGGCCTGAAAGAAGGTCAGGCGCAGGTCAATGCCGTCTATACAGATCCCGTAGGACAGCAGTTCGAGACCGCCTTCAATGTCCGTTCGACATTCTTCCCCTTCAGTGCACAGTATATCAAGACCGACTTCTACGGCAATGGAAAATATACCGAGGAGACGCATACCTTCCGTCCAGGACAGTATGGACAGATGGGGTGGGAGTATGCTAATGGTGCCGACATGTCTGCCTACAAGTATCTCGTCATCAAACTGGCTGCTACCAGCAGCGATTCGCACCTAAACATCTTTACAGAGAACAGCATCTGGAGTGATGGATTTGAGACGCCAAACTTTGGGTCAAGCACACAAGTCGTGGTGAAGCTGAATACGGCAAAGACCAAGAATGGTGTGAAGCTCAACACGAAGAACATCCGTATCGTCGCTTTCTGGGGCATGGGCAATAAAGATATTACGGTGGAAGACATCTATCTGACGAACAACGATGACTATTCACCGACAGCCATTCAGGACGTGACCCGTGAAACAAGAACCAATAACCTCTATTATGACCTGCAAGGTCGTAAGGTCAATACCCCATTGAAGAAAGGACTGTATATCGTCAATGGAGAAAAGAGGGTGATTAAGTGAGTAATCATATAAACAAAAAAATGAAGGCGGGCACCGCCAGTAGAGTGGGGTGCCCGCTTGTGAGTTGTGTTTCTTTATAGTTAGATAAAAGGTGTGTTTATTGCATTAATTCTTTGTGATCGTGCAATACATCTTGTCATTCGTTGAGCGGCTGGGATAGAGCTTGATGGTATAGTTACCAGCCTCAGCAATACTCAGGTTTCCACCACCCTCTGACAGGTCGTCTACAGAACCACCGAGGTTAATATCCCAAGATCCATTGGTGGTGAACTTAAACTCGTTAGCGACAAGATCTGTAGTAATCTCCCAGCAGTCATCGGCCATGTTGTAGGTCATGACGGTGTACTGTGCAGCATCCCATTCACCAGGTGTGGCAGGGCCAACGAGACCCCATGTCAACTTGGTGGCAGCCAATGAGCCGTTGGCAACGTCTGCTACGAGCTTATAATAGCCAGCAGTTGTACAATTGATATTGCCGCCAGTTCCAACATTGCCCGTGAAAATTGCATCATAGCTCGTGAAGCTGTCGTAGTTGTATTCGCCATGATCCCAATCACGCTTTTTGGTGAACTTGAACTCACCATCCATATAGGCAAAGCCTTCATACTTTCCATCGCAATTTGGTGAACGGAGTGCTGGAGCTAAGCTTGGTGTCCATCCCCATTCAGGCATACCTGGAGCAGATGTATTGTACTTCTGAGCATTACCTGGAACATAGATGTATTCTTCAAATTTGACAGGAGTTACCTCATAGGTGCCCTCCAACAGATTGGCCTTGATGGTGTAGAACTTAGCACCCTCGACAGCAGCAAACTTAATATTGCCACCAGCATTGTTGTAAGAGAAGCTACCCTTATTGGCAATCTCGTCTACGTCAGGAAGAGCAGAGAGAGCAATTCCCCAGTTTTCGATAGTGCCGTCAGCCTTGAAGGCTGATGAAGGAACAAATTTCACCTCATAGGGGTCAACTCCTGCAACAGCTGCTATCGTGACTGAGAATTCGGGATTCTCATATACATCGCCACCGTTGTTCACCATGTGGAAATCATCTACACGTGTACATGTCCATCCGTCAATGTTACCTACTACATAGTAGCCGGCGGGATCGATAAATGGAGCCTCAGGAGTAATCTTAATGGCTACATTCTTGCTGACGTTCTGAATGCTCTGTCCTGCAATGTTGGTCAGACAGGTGATGTCCATAAATAATGAACGCTCTATTGGGCGGGCACCACACAGGCTAACTACTGCATCCTGCAGATCAGCGGTAAGTACTTTACCTTCACTGTCGGCTGTGAGTTCTTTGCGAGCACCTTCTGCCTCAGCATAAAGTTCAACAGTATACTTGCTAACAGCCTCGTCGCTAACGACAACTGATGGAGTGAATAATTGTACGCTCTCTTCAGCGTCAGCCAGGTTGATAGTGCCAGCAGAAGTCACTTCCACCTCAACACTCTTGACGGGCTCCTGCGGATTATTCGCAGGAGATGCCCAGTCCTTATAGTCTTCTGTACACGATGCCATAGCGGCCATCAGTGTCAGTCCATATAAAATCTTTTTCATCATAATTGTTACTTTTTAGTTGTAATTTACTGCTTGATGAAACGGATGAATCCAGTAATATCATTGAAGAGGATAAGGTAGTCGCCAGCCTCCTCGATAACGAGGTTGGCACCATTGCCTACACCAAAGACGTACATGTCGTTGCCATCCTTGACGAAGCTACCACCCTTGTTGAAGTCCCAAGAGCCAGCCTGCTTAACCTTTACTTCTGCACCAGCATCGAAATGCTGTGTAATGTACCAGTCGTGATTCTCCCAGCCTGTAGAGCATGGAGTCATATCGGTATCGCCCCAGTCGTTGAATGAGCCTGCAATAGCCATTCCGGTATATACAGTGGCTGCACCATCGTAAGCTTCAATCTTAAGTGCTGAAGAAGCATCGCCAGCGTCTGCTACCTTAGCCAGGTCTGCTGTATTCAAGGTAATCTTGTAGAGACCAGCAGCAGGAACGCTAATGTTGCCTGAACCACCGTCATTCTTTACAAATGCACCGAATGCATCACCCTGTCCAATCTGGGTAGCCCAGCCATCATCCATAGAACCACGGAGCTTGAAGCCGTTACCAGAAAGGTAGCCAATCCACTGGATCTTACCCTGACCAGTCTTCTTGTCATACTCCTCACCTTCGATAGGCTGCAATGGGAAGACGCTCTTACCGTAGTCACCACCCCAAGAACCATCGGCAATATCAGCACCGATAAGCCACCAGAGCTCGATAGGAGCATCGGAGAGTTCTACATAGTAAGGCTTTACAGTAATAGCCACAACGTTAGAGTAGATAACCTTGTTGGCATAGTCAGAAGCCAGACGGGCATAGACTGTAGTGGTGGCGGGCACCTTGCTGGGGTCGCTCCACTGGGCAATCTTCTGCAGGCCCTTAGCCAGTTCAGCAGCATTTACGGAACCTTTACAACCGTTGTAGACCTGGTCGAGAATGACATAGTCGGCAACAGTAGCACCAGACTCGTCGGCTTCAGCCTCAGCTACTGATACGGTGAAACTCTGGTTCAGAGAGAATTCCATCTGGTATTGTGCTGCCACAGGGAAACCGCCATAGTTAGGCTGTGACCATGTGAAAGGCAACTCGGTGGAAGAAACCAGATCAGTATTTGCCTGTGCATAGGCTGGTGTGTTGAGCTGGAAAGTCTCAGGAATGGTCAACGTAGGATTAGAATCGTTGTCATCCGAGCAAGCAGCAAACAAGCATACACCGCACAGAAGCAATAGTGTTGACTTGAATATCTTTTTCATATCGATTACATTTTACCTTTATAAATAATAACTTATCTTAGTAACCTTCATTCTGCACGAAGTTGTAAGCGGGCAACTGTGAGGCAGGAATTGCAAAGATGTTACGGTATGCGTCGAAGTTGCGACCCTGATAGGTGCCACCCTTCCACTGCCAGATATAGTCAGTGTTGCCACCAAACTTGCCGAAGCGGATCAGGTCGGTACGGCGACGGCCCTCAAAGTAGAACTCACGGCTCCACTCATCGAGAATGTCGTTGAGAGAGTATCCAGAGCGCTGAACAGCATTGGCACGTCCACGCACAGCATTAATAGCATTTATACCGTCAGTAGTAGCAGTACCACCATTCTGGCGGGCTGTAGCCTCTGCAAAGGTCAGATAAGCCTCAGCAGTACGGAACAGGAAGAAGTCTGTATCCATGAAAGTTGCGTCATGACCGGCAGAACCGTCAGTCTTGAAGTTGACGAACTTGGCAACAGCATAACCGTTCTTAAAGGTTGCACGATCCAGATTGTTAAGCTCACGTCCAACACCATCGAAGATAGCACGATCGTCACCAGCTGCAATAGTCATGTTATAAGCGGGCAACTGAGGAGCATCCTGGTTGGGGAAGAACTTCTGAATCAGATTAGGACGGGTACGATTGCCACCCCACTGCTGAGCAGATACGCCATTGATAGCATCTGCATCATTGGGATTGGCGTGCATGTCGCTGTCGAAAGCACTTGCAGAAAGGAACAGTGAAGTACCCCAAGAGGTAGTCTTCAGACCATCCTGTAGAATGGGGAAGATAGCCTCATAAGCAGCGTCAGTCTCACCGTTGTCGCCCATGAAGAGCATCTGGTAAGCACTCCAACCGCCAACACTTGTTGTGTTCAGCTTATAAGGAGAATCCATGACCTTCTTGGCATATTCAGCAGCCTTGGCCCACTGGGCTGTACCAGTGTAAACCTCTGCATTCAGATAGATACGTGACAATAACAGCCATGCAGCAGCCTTGTCTACTCGGCCGTAGCCAGCATCGCTTGACTTCTTAGGCTTAGCCTCAGAAAGGTTGGGCTCTACATTCTCGGTAAGCTCAGTGATGAGCCAGTCGTACATCTGCTGACGGCTGAAAATGGTAGGATTACCAAGCGTCTCAGTGAACGGTACACGTCCAAAGGCATCCATCAGCAGATAGTAGTGCAGAGCACGCAGGAAACGAACCTCTGCAGTCATCGTGGCATTGTAGTCAGAAGCCACGTCCAGATACTGATTACAGTAGGTGATGCTCGTGGTGAGACGAGAGAAGTAACCATTCAGCATGGGATGTGACTCGTCGTAGGTGTTGAAACAGGACTGTTCGATACCATCGTCGCCCCATCCGCAGATAGCTTCGTCAGTAGTCAGCTCATTGGCATTCCACATCTGGCGGATATAACCTGATGTACCACCGTCAATACCGTCGATATCGCAGTCGCCATTGGCACCGCCATTTCCAGCCATAGCTATCGTTGCATAACACTTATTGAACAATCCCTCTGCACTGAACTGTGTATCCATGTTAGGATCCAACGGAGTAACGTCGAGATCCTTAGTGCAGGATGTCATGCCCAGCGCCAAAGCAAGAGCAGCTGTGGGCAATGTGTATTTGAATATATTCTTCATGACTTTATGTTCTTATTATTAGAAATTCAGATTCAGACCAACAACGACTGAGAAGGGACGTGGGTACATGTTGCTGTCGAAGCCGTTTCCGACCTCAGGATCCAGACCGTCGTACTTGGTGATAGTGAACACATTCGAAGCAGCAATAGACAGACGGCCGCTGAGACCATGGTAGCTTGCTGACTTGAACAGGTCGCTGAATGAGTAACCCAGAGTAATGTTGTCGCACTTGAGGAACGAAGCATTGTGCACATAGAAGTCTGACAACTGAGAAGTAATCTGATAGGTCTGCCAGTTGCGATTGACGGCCTCGTATGTGTAGTTGTTCATATAGAGCTGTGAGCTCTTCCATACTTCAGTAGGATTGACATTGGCCATGCCCTGCTCGTTATTGTTGTATACATAGTTGCCGAGGCTAGCACGCAGTGAGAAGCTGAAGTCGAAGTTCTTGTATTCAATGCGAGAAGCGAGACCCATGGTAACAGGAGCAGCAGGACTCTTATAGAAATACTTGTCAGCCTGAGTAATCTGGCCATCGCCGTTGCGGTCTACTACTGCATTCTCGATAGGCTTGCCATTGCTGTCGTAAGCCTGCTGGAATACGTAGAATGAGTTGATGGGATGACCAACCTGCTGATACTGCAGATAACGGTCGACACCAATCTTGATACCAGTATTGGGAACTGGTGAACCATCTTCAGAAACACCGCTCAAGTCAGTAATCTCGTTCTTATTATAGGTGATGTTGTAGTCCAGTTTCCAGAACCAGTCCTTAGTCTGAACGGGTTTCCAGCTAATGGTTGCCTCGATACCCTTGTTCTCCAAAGAACCGATGTTCTGCCAAGCCTGGTTACGATAAGCTGACAAAGCCTTGGTAGGAGCATAGTTCAGCAAGTCGGTGGTCTTACGATAGTAGACATCGATAGTACCAGACAGACGCTGGTTGAAAATACCCCAGTCAAAACCAATGTTATAGCTTGTGGTCTTCTCCCACTTCAGATTTGGAGTGTAGTTATCTGGACGATAGAGTGTACCATCGCCTGCAACGGGATAATAGCTATCTGTACCAGTGTTCATAGAATAGGTAGGAATCCAGCTGTAGTCGGGGATAGCACCAGCCTGCTGTGGCATCTGACCCCAGCTAAGACGGAGCTTAAGTTCTGACAGTGCCTCGACAGACTTCAGGAATGATTCTTCGTTGATCTTCCATGCAAGAGCTACAGAAGGTGATGTTGACCAATGCTCCTTGAAACGTGATGAACCGTCATGACGTATAGTAGCTGTAATCATATAGCGGTCAAGCAGTGAGTAGTTGGCACGTCCGAAGAAAGATACCAGATAGCTGTCGGTACGGAAGTGGTAGGGCGTATGAGGACGCTCATTGACTGCATTGCCAAGAGGACTGGTTGAAGGATCAGTCCATTTGGGACTTGTGCTAGGATATGTTCCTACATAGTCGTTCTTCTGGTCACGCCAGAAATGCTGCCACTCATAACCACCCATGATGTCGAAGTGGTGAACCTTGGCAAAGTCCTTATAATACTGAGCATAGGCAGAGAGCTGATGGTTACGCTTCAGGATGGTTTCATCACCGTTGCTACCATAGTACCAAGAACCAGTATACCAACGCTCGTTGTTTGTCGTTTCAATACCTTTTGAGATATCGGCACCGAGTGTGAGGTGCAGACGGAGATCTTCGAAACCATGAACCTTGTAATCGATGTCGGCGCTACCGATGAATGAACGGCTGCGTGCATGCTGGTCACGTCCGTATAACAGAGACAGGGGGTTAGCAATACCTGCGGTACTGTTATAGCCATAAGGCCAGCTGGTGTCGCCATCATAGTTGGCAACAGCAGGCCACTGGAAATAACCTCCGAAGTTGCTGAGTGTCTTGTCATAGTCGTTGCCGAGCATCTGTTTGTGATACTCAGAAGTGAAGGCGTGAGGATCCTGTGTGGGGTCGTAATATACAGCAGCTCCAACAGCACCACCGTCAGCATACTGAGTCTCAGCATACATGCCCTTGGCATTCAGATTCATCGTCAGATGATCATTGAAGAATGAGGGATTCAGGTTCAGAGAAGCGGTAACACGCTTGAAGTCTGAGGTCTTCAGAGTACCCTGCTGGTCAGTATAACCTACTGATACACGATATGGCAGGTTCTTAACAGCACCGGCAACCGTAACATTGTGGTCGTGGCTGATGGCAGTGCGGAAAATCTCGTCCTGCCAATCGGTGTTGGCTGTTCCTAAAGCACTTACAGGAATGCTACCCTCACCATACATCTTTGTAATAAATGCGCGATACTCGTCGCCATTCATTACCTCAAGAGTCTTCTTGTTATTGCTGATAGTCAGGCTACCAGAATAAGAAACCTGAGGAGCAAGAGCACCTTTGCGGCCCTTCTTGGTGGTAATGATGATAACACCGTTAGAACCACGGCTACCATAAATAGCAGTAGCAGAGGCATCCTTCAGTACGTTGAACGACTCAATGTCGGCAGGGTTAATCATAGAGAGAGGGTTAGAAAGACCCTTCACACCTTCATTGTCCATAGCCAGACCGTCGATAACGATCAATGGGTCGTTAGAGGCGTTCAGTGACGAACCACCACGGATGCGAATCATGGCACCACTGCCAGGAGCACCGTCGTTACTGGTAATGTTGACACCTGCAACCTTACCGGCAATCATGTCCTGTGGATTGACGACAACACCCTTGTTCTTGCTGTCAGGACGCATGGCGGTAACAGAACCTGTCAAGTCGCTCTTCTTGACCTGACCATAACCGATGACAACTACTTCGTTCAGAACAGCAGCGTCCTCCCTAAGTGTAATCACCAGGTTGGGAGCAGCTTTCACTGTTGCATCTTGGTAGCCGACATACGTTACAGTGATGTCAGCACCCTGATTAGCCTTCAGTGCGAAGTTACCGTCGAAGTCGGTAACGGTAGCCGTCTGTGTACCTACTACGCGTACGGTAGCACCGATGACTGGCTCGCCCTGAGCATCCTTCACATGGCCTTTAACGTCAATCTGCGCAAAGGCTCCTACCGAAAGGAAGAGTCCTAACATGAGGACAAGCATCCTAAACGGATTTCGAATGTTTACTTGCTTCATCATTTGTTTATTAAGTTAGTATATATAAGATAATGTCTTAATTCGGTAGTAGTGTACGGGCATAATGATTGCCTTTTCGGTGCAAAGTTAAGATTTGTTTTCATTCGTTGATACTAATTGGGAGTTAAATTCGTTATTATGAACGTGCAAACGTTTGCACTACTAATAGAACACAAAAGAGATAAAACGAAACACATGGTATTTAACTTTTCAATAACTTTGCAAAGTGATCATGCATCACTAGGCATCCACTACTAACTAAATATGAAAGAAACAGCACCTCTGACAATGAAGGATATAGCCCGCGAGCTGGGAGTCTCGGTGGCCACGGTATCACGTGCCCTGAAGGACTCGCCACGTATCTCGCAGGAGCGTCGTACGCTGATTCAGGAGTATGCCCGTGTGCATAACTTCACGCCCAACGTCATTGCGGAATCGCTACGCTTCGCGCGCGTGCAGCCGATGAAAGTAATAGGTGTCATCATACCAGAGTTCACACATTTCTATTTCTCGTCAGTGTTGGCAGGAATAGAGGAGGAGGCGTCGAGCCGTGGCTACCGCATCTTGGTGGCCCATAGTGGTGAGAGTTATGAGCGTGAGGTGAACATCTGCCGCTCATTCTACGAGAACAAGGTGTGTGGCATCATCGTGTCGCAGGCTAAGGACACCCATCGCTATGAACACTTCCAGATGTTGCTGGACAATGGACTGCCGCTGGTGTTCTATGATAGAATATGTACGGGCGTGGATGCCAGCCGTGTGGTCGTCGATGACTACATGGGAGCCTTCAATGCGGTGAGCTACCTGATAGAAACGGGCTGTACCCGCATTGCGTTCTATGGTTCACAGATGAATCTGGAGATATCGAAGAACCGCTTCAACGGTTATAAGGATGCCTTACGGCAACACCAGATAGAGTATGACCCTGAGTTGACCTACATCTGCGACAACCGTGCTGATGCGGAGGCCATCACACCAGATGTGCTAAAGAAAGATCCTCCCCCCAATGGATTCTTTGCCATCAACGACGATACGGCTATCGGCATTCTGTATACTGCCAAGCACATGGGCTTCCGCGTACCGGAGGATATCGGCATTTGTGGCTTTACCAACGGTCAGCGTGCAGTAGCCTGTGACCCAATGCTGACAACGGTTGAACAGCGTGGACATCGGGTAGGAGAGGAGGCCGCCGACATCCTGATAGACCAGGTGGAAGGTCGCATCCCTGTCGACAAAGTCGTCAAGCGGGTGGTGCGCACCCGCCTCGTAGTTAGAGGAACAACAAAATAAATGATGATATGAAACAAAAACCGAATTTACCGTTTTGGAGCCTGTGGAATCTGAGCTTTGGATTCTTTGGCGTGCAGATAGCCTATGCCTTGCAGTCGGCTAACATCTCGCGAATCTTTGCCACGCTGGGTGCTGACCCGCATAATCTGAGTTACTTCTGGATACTGCCCCCCTTGATGGGCATTCTGGTGCAGCCTATCGTTGGTACGCTGAGTGACAGAACATGGACACGTTGGGGTCGTCGTATACCTTATCTGTTTGTAGGTGCTGCCGTAGCTGTAGCCGTGATGTGCCTGTTGCCTAACTCTGGCTCCTTTGGACTGGCAGTAAGTGCCGCTATGATCTTCGGACTCGTTGCACTGATGTTCCTGGATACCAGCATCAATATGGCGATGCAGCCGTTTAAGATGATGGTGGGCGACATGGTAAACGAAGAGCAGAAGGCTAAGGCCTATAGCATCCAGTCGTTCTTGTGTAATGCCGGTAGCGTGGTGGGCTTTGTGTTCCCCTTCGTGTTGACGTGGATTGGTATAAAGAATGTGGCTGAGAAGGGTGTCATCCCCGACAGCGTTATCTGGTCGTTCTATCTGGGTGCTGCCATCCTGATAGCCTGTGTCATCTATACCACGCTGAAAGTTAAAGAGTGGAATCCACAGGAGTATGCAGAATACAACCCCGTCTCTGAGGAGAAGGAAGAGAGTGCGAACTGGATTACGCTGCTGAAGAATGCCCCATCGACCTTCTGGAAGGTTGGTCTGGTACAGTTCTTCTGCTGGGCTGCATTCCTCTACATGTGGAACTACACCACGGGAGCCATTGCCGAGGTGGTATGGGACACCACTGATCCGGTGAGTGAACCTTTCCAGGAGGCAGGCAACTGGGTAGGCGTATTGTTCGCCGTTCAGGCTATGGGTTCTGTGGTATGGGCTGCCGTACTGCCTCAGTTTAAGAATACCAAGCTGGCATATGCCATCAGTCTGGTGATCGGTGCCATAGGCTTTGCCATGGTGCCCTTCCTGCACGATCAGTACCTGCAGTTCATTCCGTTCCTGCTTATTGGCTGTGCATGGGCTGCCATGTTGGCTATGCCATTTACCTTTGTCACCAATGCCCTGCAAGGTTACGGCCACATGGGTGCTTACTTGGGACTGTTCAATGGTACTATCTGTATTCCGCAGATTGTCGCTGCCCTCTGTGGCGGTCTCGTCCTGTCGGTGGTAGGCCATCACCAGTCAACCATGATGATTGTATCAGGTGTATTGCTGTTTGTCGGTGCCTTGTGCGTGGCAGTAATTAAAGATAAGAAGTAAAAATTAATACATAACTATTCACTACTATGAAAATACTATTTAATGTCGAATACCAGACCTCTTTTGGTGAAGAACTGGTGCTGAACATTCTGCCTGCTGAGCAAGATGGCAAGCTGATGCAGCACAAGATGACAACACTCGATGGCTGTCACTGGTTTGTGGAGATTACGAAGAATCCAAAGCCTGGCACGTTCATTGACTATTATTATGCGATGAGACGTGGCGACGAGGAAATACGCCATGAATGGCTTGTAGAGCCTCACCGCCTGGAGTTTGCTGCCCAGAAAGGTGCCCGCTATACGGTGTACGATTATTGGATTGATATTCCAGAGGATGCCTATATGTACAGCTCGGCATTGACCGACTGTATCATGGCTAACCAGCGTGAGTTGAGTATCACGACGGAGTATGAGCGTACGGTACGCTTGAAGGTTCGTGCTCCTCAGATTCGTATCGGTGAACAGCTGGCCATCGTTGGTGCCGGTGAAGCCCTTGGTGATTGGGACGTCAACAAGGCGCTACCGATGTTTGAGCACGAGTATCATGAGTGGGTGGTCAGCCTGGATGCTGACAAGCTGCCTCAGACCTTTGAGTTTAAGTTTGTCATGCTGGGTATCGACCAACCTGTTTGGGAACAGGGTGCCAACCGTACCATTTCGCTGGCATCCATAGCAGCCAATGAGGTGTTGGTCTATGAGTTGTCACAGGTTTTCCTGCCTCTCTATCCTTGGAAGGGTGCTGGTACTGTGATTCCCATCTTCTCACTGCGTAGTGAGGGCTCGTTTGGTGTGGGTGATTTTGGCGACCTGAAGAAGATGGTGGACTGGGCTGACAAGACCAACCAGCGCATCTTGCAGGTGTTGCCTATCAACGATACCAATATGACAGGATGCTGGCAGGATAGCTATCCCTATAATGCTATCAGCATCTACGCCCTGCATCCACAGTATACGGACTTCAGGCAGTTGCCTGAGATTAAAGATGAAAAATTAAAGATTAAATATGAAGAGTTGCGTCTCGAACTGAATGCCCTTCCCCAGATAGACTATGAGCGCATGTTCAAGGCCAAGATGGACTATCTGCACATCCTGTTCGAGCAGGAGTGGAAGCGTGTCAAGGCTACCAAGGACTATAAGCAGTTCTTTGACGACAACAAGGAATGGCTGGTACCCTATGCTCAGTTCTGCGTCAACCGTGATAAGTACGGTACTGCAGTCTTCTCTGAGTGGCCAAAGGAAGCTAAGAGTCAAAAGCCAAAAGCAAACAACCAGTTGGACTTCTGGTACTTTGTGCAGTACAATCTCGACAAGCAGATGCATGCTGCCCATGAGTATGCTCGTGCACATCGTGTCATCCTGAAGGGCGACATCCCTATCGGTATCTCACGTGACGGTGTGGAGGCATGGGTAGAACCTAAGTACTTCAACCTGAACGGTCAGGCTGGTGCACCGCCCGATCCGTTCTCTGCCGATGGTCAGAACTGGGGCTTCCCAACCTATAACTGGGACGAGATGCTGAAGGATGGCTGTCAGTGGTGGGTACGTCGTTTCCGTAAGATGGCACAGTTCTTCGATGCCTACCGTATCGACCATGTGCTGGGCTTCTTCCGCATCTGGGAGATTCCAATGCCTGCGAAATCTGGACTGGAAGGACAGTTTGCTCCTGCCTTGGGACTGAGCCGCGAAGAGATAGAGGGCTACGGCATCTATGGCCATGATGACCTATTCCTTGTTGACCACAAGCGTAGCGACCGTTGGCATCCACGTATTGCCGTGCAGTATCAGGAGCCATACCAGCGACTGAACGATGGCGAGAAGTATAACTTCAACCGCCTGTACAACGACTACTTCTACCGTCGTAACAATCAGTTCTGGTACCAGGAGGCCATGAAGAAGCTGCCTCGTCTGACACAGGCTACCCGCATGCTCTGCTGTGCGGAAGACCTGGGTATGGTACCCGACTGTGTGCCCTGGGTGATGAACGAGTTGCGCATCCTCTCGCTGGAGATCCAGTCGATGCCTAAGGATGACACCGTACGCTTCGGCCATCTGTCGCGTAACCCCTACCGTTCGGTATGTACCATCTCTACCCACGACATGCCCACACTGCGTCAGTGGTGGGACGAGGACGAGGAACGTACTCAGGACTACTTCAATAGCATGCTCCATCGTGGTGGTGCTGCACCTCATCCGCTGCCTGGTTGGCTAGCCAAGGACATTGTCAGTCGTCATCTGACATCGCCCTCTATGCTCTGCTTGTTGTCGTTACAGGACTGGCTGTCTATCGATGAGCGTCTGCGTCTGCCCGATCAGAATGCAGAACGTATCAATATCCCTGCCAATCCCCGCCACTATTGGCGCTATCGTATGCATCTCACCATTGAACAACTGCTCAAGGAGGATGAATTCAACGAGACCATTAAGACATTAATAAACCAAAGTGGAAGAAAGTAAACTGTTATGAAACACAGAAACATCATACTAGCAATGATTCTGTTGCCACTGACGGCGATGGCTACAGAGGTGAAGTCGCCCAATGGTAATATTGTGCTGAACTTCACAGTAGAGGATGGACGCCCCACCTATACTATGTCGTACAAGGGTAGGGAGGTGGTACGCCCCTCACACCTCGGCCTGGAACTGGCCAAGGATAAGCATGCCTCGATGGGTATGGATGAGCGTGACCTCATGAATGGCTTCATACTCGACAAGGAAGAAACCAGCGAGTTTGACGAGACATGGCAGCCCGTATGGGGCGAGACCCGTGACATTCGTAACCACTACAACGAGTATGTGGCTACGTTGTCGCAACAATGGCGTACGGCACCTCCCAAGGCGAAAAATGGAGCCCGTCTACAGCCCCGCCAGCATCGTCGTACGATATTGATCCGCTTCCGCGTCTATGACGACGGTATCGGTTTCCGCTATGAGTTCCCACAGCAGCCTGAGTTGAACTATTTCTTGATTAAAGAGGAACGTAGTGAGTTCGCCATGGCGGGCGACCATAAGGCTTGGTGGCTGCCTGGCGACTATGATACGCAGGAGCAGGAGACACAAGAGTCTAAGCTCTCTGAGATCCGTGGCCGTTTCCAGGAGGCCGTCAACTGGGGCAACTCTTCTGTTGCCGTCTTCTCGCCAACGGGTGTACAGACCTCGTTGCAGATGAAGAGTGACGACGGGCTGTATATCAACATCCACGAGGCTGCCTGTCTGGACTATGCCACCATGCACCTGGAACTGGTAGATGCCGAGACCAAAGCACTTTCCACCCAACTGCAGGGTAACAGTAATGCCTACACACCTTCGCCAGCCACTATTCCCGGCGGCTCTCCGTCGGGTTACCCCCTACCACAGCTTTTCACCTTCGTCAGTCATCTGACACCTGATGCTACTGGACTGAAGGGCGCTATGCAGACGCCTTGTGAGACCCCGTGGCGTACGGTGATGGTCAGCGACGATGCCCGCGACATGCTGTCAAGCAACCTGATACTCAACCTCAACGAGCCCTGCAAGCTCGAGGATACCTCTTGGATTCATCCTACGAAGTATTGTGGCGTCTGGTGGGAGATGATTGTAGGTCGTGGCAATTGGCACTATACCAATGACTTCCCCAGCATCCAACTCGACAAGATTGACTGGAGCAAGGTGAAGCCCAACGGCACGCATAAGGCCAACAACGAGAATGTGAAGCGCTACATCGACTTCGCTGCCAAGAATGGACTCGATGAGGTACTCGTAGAGGGCTGGAATGTTGGCTGGGAAGACTGGGCAAACATGTGGAAGCGTGACGTCTTTGATTTTGTGACGCCTTATCCTGACTTTGACATCAAGATGCTTAACGACTATGCCCACAGCAAGGGTGTCAAGTTGTTGATGCACCACGAGACATCGTCCAGCACGCAGAACTACGAGCGTCACATGGAGGAGGCCTTTAACCTGATGAACAAATACGGTTATGACGCTGTGAAGACGGGTTATGTGGGCGACATTATCCCACGTGGCGACCATCACTATTCACAGTCTATGAACAACCACTATCTCTATGTGGTCAAAGAGGCTGCCAAGCATCATATCATGGTCAATGCCCATGAGGCCACACGTCCGACAGGTATCTGCCGTACCTATCCCAATCTGGTAGGTAACGAGAGTGCCCGTGGTACTGAGTATGAGGCTTTCGGTGGTTCACGTCCCGACCATACCTGTATCCTGCCGTTTACTCGTTTGCAGGGTGGTCCGATGGACTATACCCCAGGTATCTTTGTCACCAAGCTCTCTGAGTGGAGCAACAACCCCTCGTGGGCCCGCATCACGCTGGCTGGCTCGCTGGCTCTCTATCTGACGATGTACTCGCCGTTGCAGATGGCTGCCGACCTGCCCGAGAACTACGAGAAGTTTGACGATGCCTTCCAGTTCATCCGTGACGTGGCATGCGACTGGGACGACAGCCGTTATCTCGAAGCAGAGCCTGCCGACTATATCACCGTGGCCCGTAAGGCTAAGGGTACCAATAACTGGTTCATTGGTGGCAAGTGTGACGAGAACGGTCACAAGAGCACCATCAAACTCGACTTCCTGGACAAGGGCAAGAAGTATGACTGTACCATCTATGCCGATGCCAAGGATGCCCACTACGAGACGAATCCCCAAGCCTACACCATCACCAAGAAGGTGGTAAAGGCTGGTGATGTACTGAAACTGACGGAAGCCCCTGGTGGCGGCTTTGCTATCTCACTTATTGCTAAGTAAACGATGAAAAAGCTACTGACTACTACTGCTTGTCTGCTCATGACTGTTCTCGCTACTGCTCAAGACTTTCACTTTGACGAGATGACCTACTCGCCGGAACAGACAGTATTCAAACTCTTTGCACCCAATGATGCCAAGTGCTATGTCAAAGTGGGTAAGAAGAAGGTGAAGATGACCAAGATGGGCGACTGCCTGTGGACGGCTACTGTTAAGGGAAACCTGCTGGGACAGCCGTATGTGTTTAATACGGGTCATGGCGATACGCCAGGTGTCTTTGCCAAGGCCGTAGGAACCAATGGTAAGGAGGGATATATCCTTGATCTGGCGACAACCAATCCTGTCGGTTGGGAGAATGATGAGCACCCTCTGTGTAAGTCGCCTGCTGACCTCGTGGTCTACGAGATGCATCATCGCGACTTCTCCATAGCCCGCAAGGAGGCAAAATATCCTGGTAAGTTTCTGGCATTGACAGAACCATGGGCCATCAACCACCTGAAAGCCCTCGGTGTGAATGCCATCCATATTCTGCCTAGCTATGACTATGGTTCTGTTGACGAGACATGTCTTGACCAGCCGCAGTATAACTGGGGCTATGATCCCGTGAACTACAACGTACCAGAGGGAGGCTACTCTACCGACCCCTCTAAGCCAGAGGTACGCATCCGTGAGTTCAAGCAGATGGTACAGGCCCTCCACAAGGCGGGTATCCGTGTCATCCTTGACGTGGTATATAACCATACTTACGACATCGACCACTCGAACTTCCAGCGTACGTATCCCGACTACTATTATCGCAAGACAGCTGATGGCGCCTATAGCAATGGCAGTGGCTGTGGCAATGAGACGGCATCCGAAAAGCCGATGATGCGTAAATTCATGATGGAAAGTGTGAAGTACTGGATTAACGAGTACCACATCGATGGCTTCCGTTTTGACCTGATGGGCTGTCACGACAAAGAGACGATGAACCAGATACGTCAGATGGTTAACGAGATAGATCCCACCATATTTATATATGGAGAGGGCTGGAGTGCTGGAGCCTGTGCATTGCCTAACGAAAAGTTGGGCATGAAGGCCAATATCCCGCAGATGCCAGGTATTGCTGCTTTCTCAGACGAGATACGCGACGCCCTGCGTGGTCCCTTCTCTGACGATACTATTTCGGGGTGGTTGGGTAGACTCAATACAGGCAAGTCTGGACAGTTCGCTGGCGATGTAGAGGTGGAGAGTTTGAAATTCGGTCTCGTGGGTTGCATCCAGCACCCGCAGGTCAATATGAAGAAGGTTAACTACTCCAAGGAACCATGGGCTACAGAACCTACCCAGATGATGTCGTATGTCTCTTGTCATGATGATATGTGTCTGGTAGACCGCCTGAAGGCCAGCATTCCCAATATCACGACCGATGAACTCATCCGTCTTGATCTGTTGGCACAGACAGCAGTCTTCACCTCACAGGGCGTGCCCTTCATGCTCAGTGGTGAGGAACTGTTGCGCACCAAGAAAGGTGTACATAACAGCTTTGAGTCACCTGACAGCATAAACCAACTGGATTGGGAGAACCTCCGTACCTATCCACAGGTGTTCAACTACTACCAGCGTCTGATTCGTCTACGCAAGAATCATCCCGCCTTCCGCTTAGGCAATGCTGACTTGGTACGCAAGCACATGGAATTCCTGGATGCTCCCCAAGCAGTTGTAGCCTTCCGACTGAAGAACTATGCCGGTCGCGACGATTGGCGCGACATCATCGTTGTGCTGAATTCTACACGTAAGATGCAGTGTGTCACCATTCCTAAGGGCAGCTATACGATTGTATGCCGTGATGGTGTCATCAACGAGCAGGGGCTCGGAAGCGTATGTGGCTCTGAAATATCAGTCGGCGCACAGTCGGCTATTATCCTACATAACTAACAGAATATGAAAAAGCTTTTTTTCTTAACACTATTGCTGAGTGCTACAATGACAATGCATGCCGCAAAACAGAAACAGACAATTACTCGCATTGATCCGACAGATTGGTTCGTCGGCATGAAGAACCCCGAGGTTCAGCTGATGGTATACGGTAAGGGTATCCGTGATGCACAGAGTGTCACCACCGACTTTCCTGGTGTGGTGATAGACAGCTTGGTACGTCTTGACTCTCCCAACTACCTGCTGGTATATCTGAATCTGAAGGATGCCAAGCCAGGCACGATGAAACTGACGTTTCAAGTGAAAAATGAAAAGGGAAAAGTGAAGAGTGAGGTTGTGAACTACCAGCTGAAGCAGCGTGAGATGGGCGGTGACAAGCGCAATGGCTTCGACATCAGCGATGTGCTCTACCTGCTGATGCCCGACCGTTTTGCACAAGGTGCTAACCATCAGGCTCAGATGAAAGGACTGCGCACCTACAAGGAAGACCGTAATGCTCCGTCTTTGCGTCATGGTGGTGACTTAGAGGGTTTGCAGCAGCATCTGGACTATTTCAATGAGCTGGGTGTCACAGCACTGTGGTTTACACCGATTCTGGAGAATGACTCTCCTGATCATGGACAGTGGTCTACCTATCACGGCTATGCCTGTACCGACTACTATCATGTAGATCCCCGCTTTGGCACTAACGAACAGTATCGCCAGCTGATTGATGCCTGCCATCAGAAAGGCTTGAAGGTGGTGATGGACATGATTTTCAACCACTGTGGCTTTGAACACCCATGGGTGGCTGACCTGCCTAGCAAAGATTGGCTGAATCTGCCGGAGTGGCTGGAGCAGTCGGGCGGTACCAGTGACTCGCGTGGTACAGACTTCCTGCAGACCAGTTATAAGCTGACGCCAGTGCTCGACCCCTATGCTTCTGAGGTGGATATGAAAGAAACTACTGAAGGATGGTTTGTCAGCACCATGCCAGACCTCAACCAGAACAATCCACATCTGATGCGCTATCTCATCCAGAATAGTAAGTGGTGGATAGAGACTGCCGGCATTGACGGCATCCGCATGGATACCTATCCTTATGCTTTCCGCAAGCCGATGGCTGCATGGATGAAGGAATTGGACGAGGAGTATCCAAACTTCAACACTGTTGGTGAGACATGGGTCACAGAGCCTGCCTATACCGCTGCCTGGCAGAAGGATAGCAAGCTCTCTGACGAGAATAGCTACCTGAAGACCGTCATGGACTTCTCATTCCAGGAGAAGCTCGACTCTGCTAAGCATGAGATTACTGATGGCTGGTGGCGTGGCATGAACCGCTTATACAACTCGTTCTGCTACGACTATCTGTATCCCAACCCATCAAGCGTGATGGCGTTCCTCGACAACCACGACACCGACCGCTTCTTGGGTGACGGACAGGATATCACAGCACTGAAGCAGGGCTTGGCACTGCTGCTTACCGTACGCCGCATTCCTCAGCTGTACTATGGTACGGAGATTATGATGAATGGCACGAAGGCAGTCACTGATGGTCATGTCCGTAAGGACTTCCCTGGTGGATTCCCTGGTGACGAACATAATGCATTCACCCGCGAAGGACGTACGAAGATAGAGAACGAGATGTTCGACTGGATGAGCAAAGTGCTGCACTGGCGTCAGGGTAACGAGACGATTATCCGTGGCTATCAGACACAGTTCATTCCTTACAAGGGTGTCTATGTCATTGCCCGTCGCTGGCACCGTCATGGTGTGATTACCATTATCAATGGTACGCGTCGCAATGCCACCATGGAGATGAAACGCTATGCCGAGCTCTTCGACCCAGACCAGACGGTGGGCGAGGATATCGTGACAGGACGTAAGTACAGCTTGCGCGAAGACCTTCCATTGTCTCCGCGTCAGGCACTGATTCTGGAATACTAAAGGATTATGCCGTGAGGTGGTCTAACAGCCCCTCACAGGCATCTTCCAACAACTCAATAACCAGTTCGAAGTCGCGCTCCGTACCATAGTAAGGGTCGGGAATAGTCGACTGGTTAGGATGACGATGCAGGTAGTCGGCCATAAGGCGTATCTTCCGACTGTCTGCATCGTTTCGTGCTTTAGCACGTATGGCACGGATGTTCTCATGGTCCATGCCGATGATGAGGTCGAAACGGTCGAAGTAGCTGCTGTCCAACTGTTGCGCTCGGCTATGGAAGTCATAGCTGTGACGGGCACCGCACTGACGCATCCTGCGGTCGGGTAGGTCGCCGACATGCCAAGGACCGATGGCTGCCGACTCAATATGGAACTGGTCGCTTAATCCGCGCTCGTCAACCAAGTGCTGCATAATACCCTCAGCAGCTGGTGAGCGACAGATGTTTCCCAAGCATACAAATAGTAGTCTCTGCTTCATAACGCCTGCAAAAGTATAAAAAAACGAGTAGATGGACAAAAAAATCACTGTTTATTTGTTTGTTACGAAAATATTCCCTAACTTTGCCCTGTTAACGCAGTTACAAACTTAAATCGATATTGCTCATGAAAACAAGATTACTTCTATTATCACTTTTTATCGCTGTTGTTGGTCAAGTGTGGGCACAGGGACCGAACAATACCGGCACCTACTATAAGAATGCCAATGGTAAGAGCGGTGAAAACTTACGAACAGCTTTGGCAAGTATTATTACTGCAAATCATTCGGTGGTCAGCTACGATGGTTTGATTAGCGCCTATGAACTGACAGACACCCGTCCTGACGGTTATGTCCGCGATTGGTATTCATGTACCACGAACTATCGTCATGGTCAAGATACCGGTGGCTATAAGAAAGAGGGCGACAGCTACAACCGTGAACACTCTGTTCCGCAGAGCTGGTTTAGTAAGCGTGCTCCTATGAAGTCTGACATTGTGCATGTGGTGCCTACTGATGGTTATGTGAATAACCGCCGTTCCAGCTTCCCCTTTGGTGAGGTGAACAATGTAACCTACAGTTCCAATCAGAACTATTGCCGCTTGGGTAGTTCAAAGACCGCTGGATACTCAGGTACTGTCTTCGAGGTGGCTGATGAGATTAAGGGTGACATGGCGCGCATCTATTTCTATATGGCTACACGTTATAAAGACCAGTGTGGTGGCTGGAGTGGTGGCATCTTTACCTCTGACGGTATTGTTGCATGGGAACTGAACCAGATGTTGGAATGGTCGCGTCAGGATCCTGTCGATGCACGTGAGATTGCCCGTAACAATGCTGTGCAGGAAGTGCAGAAAAACCGCAATCCTTTTGTTGACTATCCTGGCCTGGAAGAATATATCTGGGGTACAAAGAAAGGCAATACCTTCTCTTATGATCAGTATGAGGGTGGAACAGTTATTGATGTTCCCACCGTTGCCATGCCGACCTTCTCTCCTGATGCAGGTACCTATTATAATAATGTAACAGTCACCATCAGTTGCGCAACAGAAGGTGCGACCATCCATTATACCACCGATGGTGCTGACGCTTCTGCCAACAGTCCGGTATATACCGCTCCCTTCAAGCTAACTAGTACATCAACCATCAAGGCTGTGGCTATCAAGGATGGTCAGAGTAGCTATCAGGCAGCAGCTTTCTATCTGATAACAACCGAGCAGTCGGGTGACGACCCCGAGCCTGCTATTGATGGTGAGATAATGTTGAATGCCGATTTCTTTGGTACGAGTTATACAGGTTCTATCTCTTCATCAGACGATCAGGATTTGGAAGGTACGGAGAATGGTGTTACAATAGTATATTCTTTGGCTGGTGGTAATAATCGTTATGCCAACAGTTCACATATTCGTCTCTATCCTAACAATGAGTTGCGCTTCAGCGTTCAGCAGGGAACCATTACTGGTCTGGAGTTTGTCTTTGTTGACGGTACTCCCAATAAAACACTGAAGGTAGGAAGCACAACCTTTGACGATGGTAAGTGGACGGGCAACGCCCAGCAGGTTACCGTCATGTTTGGAGGTTCCAGCAAGCATGCTCGTATCTCAGGTGTCAAGGTGAGTGTTGCTGGTGGTACAAATATTGAGACCTTACAAACCACCTCACTCTCTGGCAAGCGTGTTATCTACAATCTGCGTGGTCAGCGCGTGGCTAATCCTACACGTGGCATCTATATCGTAGATGGCCGTAAGGTCGTAATTGGAGAATAAGTTAATTATTTATAATTAAGGGCTGCAAATTTGGTGAAAATTGAAAGATTTTCTACCTTTGCAGCCCTTTTGGTCTCTTGATTTTTATCAATTAAGTAGGGCCGAATTGCATATGGAGTGAATATTGTATCATAAATTATTATAAAAAACAAACATGAAGAAGTATTTCATTACACTCTTGTTAACGGTTGTCACCGTGACGATGATGGCCGTACCCGCCAAGCGTGGACAGTGGAAGACGCTGACACTGCAGGATGGGACAGAGGTGCGTGCTACACTTGTTGGTGACGAGCACGGACATTTTTGGAAAGCTGAGAACGGAAAGACTTACATGGAGCAGGGCGATGCCTATGTAGCTGTTGATGCCCAGCAAATTATTCAGAAAGCCAAGGCACGTCGTGCTAAGGTCAATGCCAAGCGCGTACAGAAACGTGAGTTCGGCCATCCTACTACTATTTTAGGACAGAAGAAGGCCATTATGATTTTGGTGAACTTCGAGGATAAGTCGTTTCAGACTGGTCATGACAATGCGCTCTTCAATCGTATAGCCAATGAGGAAGGATTCTCTGAGGGAAACTTCAAGGGCTCCATGGCAGACTATTTCAAGGCTCAGAGTCGTGGAAAGTTCGAGCTTGACTTCGATGTTGTTGGTCCTGTCAGTGTTAGCAAGAATGTTAGCTATTATGGTAAAAACGACAGTGCGGGCAATGATATGTATGTTGGCGAGATGGTCTGTGAAGCTGTTACGTTAGCTAAGGAACAGGTTGCAGACTGGACACCTTATGACTGGGATGATGACGGCTATGTAGATCAGGTCTATTTCGTCTTTGCAGGTATGGGCGAGGCCGACGGTGGCGCTTCCACAACTATTTGGCCTCATGCCTACGACTTATATACTGCCGCTCGTTATGGTGACGGTACTGGTCCTGTGGCGGTAGGTACTAACCTCTATGTTAACAGCTATGCCTGCGGTCCGGAGTTGGAAGGACTGTATGGAAATATAAACGGTATTGGTACCATGTGCCATGAGTATAGCCACTGCTTGGGCTATCCCGACTTCTACGATGTCGACTACAGTGGTGGTCAGGGTATGGGTGCCTGGGACTTGATGGATGCAGGCTCCTACAATGGCGATGGTTATATGCCCGCAGGCTATACCAGCTACGAGCGCTGGTTTGCCGGTTGGGAGGAACCCATCGAGCTGAAGGATGAGGATGTAGAGATTCGCAATATGAAGTCACTGCAGAATGGTGGTGAGTTCTACATTATTTATAATGATAAGAACGCTAATGAGTTCTACCTGCTGGAGAACCGCCAGAAAGAAGGTTGGGATGCTTCAGGCCCCGGTGCTGGTTTGCTGATTATTCACTGTGACTATGATGTGAGCGTATGGGAGCAAAATGGTCCTAACGACGACCCCAACCACCAGCGTTTTACCGTGGTACCTGCAGATGGCGAATATTCTTATCAATTGTGGCAAGGTGAGAAGTATTACGACGATGCTGAGCCTTTCCCTTATAATAATGTCAACGCTTTCAACAAGAACTTCAAGATTAAGAAAAATGATAAGCAAGCTGAGAATGCTGCAAGGTTCTTTACCAAGACGAGCAATGGCACCTATTGGATGAACGCCTCTGTAGAGGAAATCAAGAGCAATAGCGACAAGACTGTTGAATTCAACTTTGTTGCCAACGTAGGTGGTGGTGATGATCCTGTAATTCCTACTGGTGACTATCTGTTGTATGAGTCGTTTGATCAGTGCAACGGTACTGGTGGTAATGACGGAAAATGGAGTAATTCGGTTGCTAACAGTGATTTCAACCCCGATAATGAAGGCTGGGTTGCTGAGAAATCATTTGGTGCTAACCAGTGTGCTAAGTTTGGTACTAGCACTGTCGCAGGCTCTGCCACAACACCAGCTTTTGCCCTCAATGGTACTACTACGATGACCTTCAAGGCTGGTGCATGGAAGTCAAATTCTGACGTTACGACACTGAACCTTTCTGCTGAAGGAGGTACTATCGAGCCTGCAAGTGTTGAGATGGTGAGAGGAGAATTCACGGATTATACTGTTACTGTCACTGGTACTGGCAGTGTGAAGGTTACCTTTGAGGTGGTAACTAACAACCAGACTCCCAAGGGCCGCTTCTTCCTCGACGAGGTTCTCGTTGCAAAGCCTAGCTCTACTGGCATTCAGACAGTAAACAACCGAAAGGCTACCGCTACTCGTATCTATACGATTGATGGTCGCTACGTAGGTACTGACCCTAACCAACTGCCGCGTGGCTTGTATATCATCAACGGCAAGAAAATTGTTAAGTAAATAAATACGAATACTATGAAACATAAACCGGCTGACAGCAGTGATGCTCTCAGCCGGTTTCCTTTTTCTTTCCCTTTGATTTAGAAGTTCACACCCACATTGAGGAAGAGGTTGCGGTTGCGTACAGCGTCAAAGTCGCTCTTGCCAATATTGGTAATACCAAAGTTGATGCCGATTTCAGCATACAGCATCTGATATTCTACGCCACAGCCAATGCGCAGACCAGCATCAAAGCGGTTGCAGTAGTTGCCAAAGGTGCTTTCAGAGGCACGCTCGTCGACGTTGCGAGCGTAGGTCTTTGTCTTGCCGCCAATACCCAGTGCAAAATAACCACCGAGGAAGGGATCGATGTAGAGGTCGTCAATGATATCAAAACCATATTTGACAACTACGGGCACCTCCAAATATGACATGCGGTAGGTTACTTTCTCTATCGTAGTATCATAAACTTTATGCTCACCGCCTTTCTCAGTATAGTACAGTCCAGTCTCCAGCCACACTGGTAAGGAGTTGGCCAGTTGCAATCCATAGACACCACCAAAAGTCCAACCTGTGCGGCTGTCAGTATCAAAATCTGCCATGTCGCTTGACATTGATGAAATGCTGAGTCCTAGGCGAACACCGTAATAGCTTTCAACGTTGTCATGGTTGAAACGACTGTGGCTTTTGCCAAACTGTGCGAACGATGGTACTGCCATCGCTGCTGTAAGTATCAGAATAAATAGTTTTTTCATGTGTCTTGTTTGATAATTGTTATTTTCTGGGCACAAAGGTACAGCAAAATGCCCGAAAAGCAAAATTATTTGCCAAGAAATTTCGTGTCGAGATAACGCTGGAAGGTGTCCTTATACATGTCACCAATGGGCAGGAAAGTGTCTTTGTCCATGATGATACGGTTCTTGTTGACCTCCTGAATCATCTTAAGGTTGACGATATACGAGCGGTGGATGCGCATGAAATAGTCGGGCAGTCGCTCCTCTATCTTCTTCATTGACAGCAGGGTGATGATGGGTTTGCCTTCTCCTTCGACGTGTACCTTCAGATATTCGCTCATGGCCTCTATATAGCGGATGTTGCTAATGGCAACCTTCACGATGCGGTACTCTGTCTTGAGGAAGATGGTGTCGTCTTCTGTCGCACCGCTGACCACAGGAGCATTATCTCCCCTCCCTGCAGGGAGGGGTTGGGGGGAGAGTCTCTCTTTCAGTCTGTTTGCCGCCCGCTGGAAGTCCTGCAAGCCAAAGGGCTTGAGAAGGTAGTCCACAGCATTGACCTTAAAACCTTCTACAGCATACTCCGCATAGGCCGTGGTAAATACGACGAGCGGTGGCGTCGTCAGCGACTTGATAAAGTCCATGCCGTTCAAGTCGGGCATGTTGATGTCGCAGAAGATGGCGTCAACCGTGTCCTGCTCCAGAAACTGGCGGGCTTCCAACGCACTCTGACACTGTGCTACCAGTTCGAGGAAGGGTACCTTATTAATATAGGTGACAACCTGCTGGAGTGCCAGCGGTTCGTCGTCAATAGCCATGCATCGTATCATGTCAGTGGAATGGTTAGTTCAACATTATAGCTGTCGGGCTGATTTTGTATCTTCAGCGAGTAGTTGTTGTCATACAGCAGGTGTAGTCGTTGCTTGACATTGCTCAGTCCCACACCGCCCTTTTCTTCGTTAGGCTTCTCGGCTTTCGAGTTGCTACAGGTGAAGTTGAGCTTGTCGCCATCGACGGTTACCTTGACATGAACAAATGATGCGTGCTGGTAGCTGATGCCGTGCTTGAAGGCATTCTCGATGAAGCTGATGAGCATCAGCGGCGGCACCGTCTTGTCGGGTGCCTGGTCGGGCAGGTCTACGACAATCTCTACCTTATTGGTATAGCGTAGCTGCATCAGTGCCACATAGTGGCGGATGAAGTCAAACTCACGGGTGAGGGGCACACCGCTCTTGTCACCCTCATAGAGGATGAAGCGCATCATCTTCGACAACTCCAGAATGGTGTCCTTGGCTTTCTCAGGGTCTATGTCCACCAGTGCATGGATGTTGTTCAGCGTGTTCATAAAGAAGTGCGGGTTGATCTGGTATTTCAGATACTCCAGCTGCTGCTCCAGATTCTTCTTCTGCAGTGCTTCCAACTTCTTCTGGTCGTTGCGGTTCTTGAAGAAAAGCTTGATGCCGATATTCATACCGAACATCAGGACAAGGATGACCACAGCGACGATGTCGCGCTGGCCGATGAATACTGCTGGCACCTGTGGAGGTCTCTTGAACTCATTATGCGGACCTTGGTCGTTGGGTGGACGATGGCCATTGGCCATTCTCATCCTCATCTCCATAGGTGGTGGACCGAACCTCCTGGGGACGGGACGGTGTGTACACTGGTAGGTGATGAAACAGGTAAAGATGGCCGCCATTAGCATGGTATAGAGCATACGCTTTCTGCCATATATCAGCATGGGAGCCAACAGGAAGTTGTGGATGAGGAAGATGACCAGATAGACGGCAAAGAGTGTCCATATCAGCAGTATCTCCGTCCAGTTGAATGTCAAGAAACTGTTGTTTACTGTGCGGATATACATGCTTAGCACTGGGGTAGCAAAGAGCATACCCCAGAGTGCCAAGTATATGACGTTCTCTTGTCGTGACTGTATCTTCATCCAATACATATAACGCAGCTTATCCTGTTTTATTGTGTTGCTCAACGATGAACTGAGAACGATGAAATCACCATCTTCCACCACCAGGACCACCGCCCATCGAGTTGCTCAGGCTGTTGGTAGCTGTCACGCTGAGGGTAGAAGAGTCTACGACGAGTGTATAGTTGCTGCCGCTGGTCATACCTTCAGCTGTAATCAGGATGGTACCGCTGGTAGAGTAGGGAGGCATGGTGAATGTGGCGTATGCCTTGTTGACGTCACGGATGCTGACGGTGCTGTTGGCAGCAATAGAACCGCTGGCCTGTACGAGTCCCTGTGATGTGGAACCCAGCTTGCAGTCGAGGCGTCCACCGATGGCAAAGAGGCTGCCGCCAGTGATGTACAGCGCATGGCTCTCTTCTGCGTCAATGCCTGCCTCGGCACCATTAGCGCCGTAGGCAACGATGGTTCCACCTTTTATATATAGGTTACCATTGGTGTCGATACCATCGTTATTGGTACCTACTGCCACCACCGTACCACCACTGATGGTCAGGTCGCTGGAGGCGTTGATGGCGTCATCGTAGGAAGCCACCATCACCGTACCGCCAGTAATGTCAAGGGTTCCCTTGCTCTCGATGCCCTCACCATTGGTACCAGAGGTGCGTACCATGATGTCGCCACCAGTGATGGTCAGCACGCCATGCTCATTCTTCGTACCAATCTTAATACCTTTCGGCGATGATGTGTAGGCATCGTCAATGTTGTCGGTATTGCCCTTGTAGTTCAGGTTCTCTGTGGTACCGTCGTTATAGTACAGGCCACCCGTTGTGATGGCGCGTACCTTACCACCATTGATATAGCATTCCCAGTCGGCCTTCAGACCTTTGCCACCACTGCCGGTAGCCTTGACAAATACCTCACCACCATTGATGGTCAGCACGCTGTCGCACTTGATGCACGATACGGCCTTTGTTTCCAGTTCTTCTTCGTCCCACTCACCGTCACCAGTGGCTACCACCGTGGTACGTCCACCATTGATGATGATATCCTCGTCGCAGTTGAGGCCTTTAGCACCCAGTCCGGCAGTCTCTATGTTGATGATGCCACCGTTGATGATAGCGTCAGAGCCTTTGATGCCGTGGTTGGCTGCATTGACATAGATGTTGATACCCTTCTCAAACAGCACATAGCTCTTCGACTGGATGCCGCTGTTATACTGTCCTTGTATCTCCAGCGAGCCACTACCGCTGAACAGCATCTTTCCCTTGCCGTAGAGCGCACTCTTGTGGTCTTCTTCTGTGCCGTCAGTCAGCTTGTTCGTGCCTGTCAGCACGATATACGCTGCACCCTTGCCGTCCAGGTTGAGGGCTGTCGACAGGCTGTTGGTGATGTTTGCATTGTTGAGATTTATCTCGTAGTCTGCACTGCCGCTGATAGTCAGCGAGCCGTCTGCCGTCGTGCCGCTCACCACATAGCAGATGCCTTTCGTCTTGCCATGGTCGGCAGTGATGTGCTTGCCGTCTGTGACGGTGATGGTGACACCATTCTCTGTCTTCTCCGTGGGATTACTCATGTCGATGGCTACCTGTGTGGCAAACTGTTGTGTGCTGATGTCGTCAGCCTCGTCAAAGTAGGTGGCTGTGGCAACCTCTGTCGGCTCTGCCGAGGTCTTATCGATGGCTACCTCAAATTCACTCAGCTCACCGCTGGCCGATGTGACTGTTCCGCTGCCACCAGTACCTCCGTTGGCCCAGTTGTTTAAGTTGTTATACCAGTCATCAGCGTCAGTGGACAAACAGCTAGACAGCAATACTACTGCTGCCAGCATCATAAGCATGTTTCTCTTCTTCATATTTGCATTTTGTAGTTTGTGATTTTTCGCACCACAAAAGTACAAAAGAAAAGCCGGCTCGCGAAAAATATTCAGCGAACCGGCTCTTTTATTCGGTAAATACCCGTCGACTGCCATCAGGCTGCTCCTCGATATGTACGCGAACGGCATCGTCGGGCAGCACCTCTTCTATCAGTTCTGGCCACTCGATGAAGCAGAGGGCACCTGAGTAGAAATAGTCCTCGTAGCCCATGTCGTAGACCTCTTCCAACTTCTTGATGCGGTAGAAGTCGAAGTGGTAGAGTGGCTCGCCGTCGGGTTGCGTGTATTCATTGATAATGGCGAAGGTGGGCGAGGTGATGACGTCCTCTACGCCCAACTCTTCACAGATGGCCTTGACAAAGGTGGTCTTGCCGGCACCCATCTTGCCATAGAAGGCAAAGACGCGGCGGTCGCCAATCTGACTGATAAACTCGCGAGCAGCCTCGCGGATATGTTCAATGTCCTGAATCTTTATTTCCATATTATCTTTTTCTTCCTTTTAGTGATACAATGGGTATGATCATCTCCTCCATCGAGATACCTCCGTGCTGGAAGGTGTTACGATAGTAGGAGACATAGTAGTTGTAGTTGTTGGGATAGGCGAAGAAGTCGTCACCCGTGGCAAAGACATAGCTCGTCGACAGGTTGGGAGCGGGCAGGTGTGCCTTCTGAGGTTCCTTGATGACAAAGAGGTCTTTGGAGTCGTAGGCCAGGTTCTTGCCTAGCTTATAACGCAGATTGGTATTGGTATTGCGGTCACCGATAATCTTTACGGGATTGGTGGCGCGGATGCTGCCGTGGTCTGTCGTTATCAGGATGCGGTAGTCGCTCTGTGCCAACAGGCGGAACAGGTCGGCCATGGCAGAGTGGCGGAACCACGACAGGGTAATGCTACGGTATGCCGACTCGTTATTCGCCAGCTCACGTACCATCTTTGACTCCGTACGGGCGTGACTAAGCATGTCGATGAAGTTGAAGACCACCACGTTGAGGTCGTTCTTCTCCAGCGAATGGAACTGTTGCAGCAGCTTGTCGGCCTCCTGCGAGGTGTTGATCTTATGATACGAGAAGGTGTTACGCTTGCGGTAGCGTTCCAGCTGTGTCTGGATGAGTGGCTCCTCGTTGAGGTTCTTGCCTTCTTCCTCGTCCTCGTCGACCCACAAGTCAGGGAACATCTGGGCTATCTGTACGGGCATCAGTCCTGAGAAGATGGCGTTGCGGGCATACTGCGTGGCGGTGGGCAGGATGCTGCAATAGACATCCTCGTCGATGTCGAACAGGTCGCCAATCTCGCGCTCCAGCGTCTTCCACTGGTCGTAGCGGAAGTTGTCAAGCACAATAAGGAACACCTTCTCACCTTCGCTCAGTGCAGGGAATACCTTGTTCTTGAACAACTCGTTTGACAGTATCGGACGCTCTACACTCCCATCCTCGGAGGGGCTGGGAGAGGGTCTCATCCACTCCATATAGTTCTGTTTGATGTATTTCGCAAAGCCGCGGTTGGCCTCCTCTTTCTGCATCTCCAGCATCTCCGTCATCTGCGAGTCTGTAGCGCTGAGCTCCAGTTCCCAGCGTACCAGTCGCTTATAGATGTCTGTCCAGTCCTGCCATGTGCGACAGTCCATAATCTGCATGGACAACTGCTGGAACTGCTGCTGGTAGTTGCTCTGCACGGTCTCGGTGACTATCTCCTTGCGGTGGATGTTCTTCTTGAGCGTCAGCAGTATTTGGTTGGGATTGACAGGCTTGATGAGGTAGTCGGCAATCTGTCTGCCAATGGCTTGGTTCATGATGTCCTCCTCCTCACTCTTCGTCACCATGACGACAGGCACCTGCGGCGTCATCTCCTTGATGCGCTGTAGGGTCTCTAAGCCGCTGAGTCCTGGCATCATCTCGTCAAGCAATACCAGGTCGAAGGTCCGCTTCTTACACTCCTCGATGGCGTCGGTACCGTTGGTCACCGTCACCACCTCGTAGCCTTTCTTCTCTAAGAACAACAAGTGGGCGCGGAGCAGCTCCATCTCGTCGTCAGCCCAAAGTAATAGTCCGTTGGTCATATTTCTTTATTTAACTATCTCCAGAAGTCATCGTCGAACTCGTCGTAGTTGTTGTTCTGCTGTTGCGGAACATTGTTAAACAGCGGGTCGTCGTCCGGCTCTTCACTGTTAGTGTTTGACTGTTGGCCCTCTTCCTCGTAGTCATCTTCTGAAACGATGGTGTCAGGCTCGTCCAGCAGGTCTTCCGTGCTGATGTCTATAGGCTCGAGCTTCTCTTCGAAGAAGATCTCGTAGTCGCGGTAGCTGTAGGTGCTACCCAGCAGTGGCAGGTTCTTCTCGCTGACAATAACGCTGCGACAGGGGCGTAGCATGTCGGCCATCGCCTGGTCGCCATACAGCTGACGGGCATATTGGCGTGCCTCGTCGTAGTTGAGGAATCCACTGACCATCATGCGCACTAGTCCGAGGGCATCCTGTTCGATGTTGATGTCGAAGTTACGTACCAGGAAGTTCGAGAAGTTATATTTCGCCATCTCGTAGAGCAACTGGTTGTGGTTTACCGAGTCGGGCTGGTAGACCAGCATGAATACATAGTTGGTATTTCTCTCAATGGTCAGCGTGTCGTTGCGTGTGGAGTCGGCAGCCATGTCGACAGTGCGGCGTGACCATACGTCGTCGATGTCAAACTTGCCGCCATGCAGCGTCTTGCCTTCCTGCACACCCTTGATAATCATACCCGCCATCTCGCTGACCTCACTCTGCGGATACTGTTCTACCACCTGCTTCATCCTGTCTATACAGTCCTTCGACTGTCCCTCGTTCAACAGGCTGAGGCCCTCGATGAAGAGGAACTTCGGACGGTGCTGACCCAATGGGAAACGCTTCTCGGACAGCGCAGCATTGGCCTTGACCTCTGCATGGTTGTTTGCCTTGAAGGCTTCGTAGGTAGCGGCATAGATGGAGTCCTCGATATGTACGCCAAAGCGTTGGTTTTCTGCGAAGTACGGGTCGGAGAGCAGTGTTGTCCAGTCACTCTCAGGGAAGTTGCTCTGCAGCATTGCCAGACAGTGGTCGGCCTCTGTGGTACGTCCTAATCGGGAGTATAATAAGAATAGGTGATACCACGCCTCATCGTTCTTCTCGTAGTCGGCATACTGGCTGGTCAGTCTGGTCAGCGCCTTCTCACTGAGTCGTAGGTTGTCCAGCTTGTCTTTGAAGATGATGCCCGAATGGAACAAACCGTCCTTGATGAGGTTGTCGCTCTCGGCCTTCTGGTCATCGGTGAAAGGTATCTGTGCCAGATAGTACTCGCGCTTGTGCGGATCGTTGGCGGCGCTGTCGGTGGGGGCTTCGCCCTCTTTCCCAGCGATAGAATCGCTGGGCACTGTAGCCCCTTGGCTATCAGCCATTTCTTGATTATCTAGATTCTCTAGACTATCTGGCTTTTCTTCCGTCTCTGCTGGTAGCAGGTTGACCACCGTCTGGTTGACGCGCTGCCAGTGGTCTTGGTTCTCGCGCTTGCCCCACTGGCGCTGGAAGGTCTGCTTACCTTGGCTGACGGCCTGTGGATTATAGAAATACCACTGTCCCGACTGGCCGCTGGCTGTTGGCAGTTGGTTGTTGGCCGGCCTTGTCGGACGGGTGTTCATCGCACCGTTCTTGGCCTCCTGCTGTTGCAGGATCTTCTCGGCTTCTTCCTCTTCTTTGGCGCGTTGTTCTTCTTTCTCCTTCTTGATAAGGTCGGCAATAATCTTGTCGATAATCTTGTTGCGCTGGTCTTCAGTCATCAGGGCCAGACGTTGCAGGGAGTCTTGCAGCTCTACGGCACTGGTGTGTGGCACCAGCTCGTCAAGCACCTTCGAGCGCTCGTCCAGCTGTTTGTAGTCTTTGCGGTCTTTGTCCAACAGACCGATGGCCTCGCCATAGCAGCGCTGGGCATCAGCATATTTCTCCTTGTCCCAGTAGACGTTGCCTAACTTCAGCAACAGCACACCTTTCTCGATACCAGAACGGGTGGCCTTCTTGCAGCCTTCCTCATAGGCTTCGATGGCGTGAAGCGTGTCGCGCTGGGTGAGGTAGACGTTACCGATGGCATAGTACACCTGATCCAGATATTCCTTGTTGTTCTCTGAACGAGCCATGCGCTTCAGCTTGCTGATCTTACCCTTGAAATCAGTGGCAGGCATCACCTCGGTCTGGGCAATGCGGGCGTTGAACTCCAATTCATAGGGTGGGTTCAGACGTATCACGTGCTTGTACGACTGGTAAGCCTCCTGCTTCTGACCCAGCAGTGTCTGTATCTGTCCCATCAGGAACCATTCGCGGGCTTTCTGTTTACGACGCTTCTCGTGCTTGATGACCTTGCGCAGATAGGGTAGAGCTTCTTCGTAGCGTCCAGCACGGATGTTATAGTTGGCCAGCGTGTAGTCCCAGTCTTTCTGGGCGCGATAGTGGATGCTGTCGCGACGCTGTTTGGTGATGATATCCTCTGCATCGTAGAGCCAGTCGAGCTCTGTATAGCTCTTGGCCTGCCAGGCTCGCGCTATGCCGTTGATGGCGGGCTGCGTCTGGTAGAGACGCGACATGTAGGAGAAGGTGGCTGCCGCCTCTTCAAACTGTCCCTGCTGGAACTGCGACTTGCCCAGCAACAGCCAGGCGTGCCACAGGAAGGGGTTATACTCACGACGGTTCAGCCACTCGATGTCTTTCTCCGTCTTGCGACGTCCTTTGTTCCATTCTGGACGTTTCTTGATGCTATGGAGCTTGATGGTCTTCTCGGCTTTCTCGATGGCACGGTCGTAGTTGCCCTTTCCCAACTCGCGGCTTTGCTTGTTGGCGACAGGGTAGAGGGGGATCAGTTCCGTACAGTTGTCCTTGTTGCCGTTCTCCTTTTCTATATTACCGTCGATGAAGGCCTGCGAACCGTTATAGTAAGTGTTATAGCGGGCAGTGAACGACTGCCAAAAACGGCTCTTTGCCGTGTTGTTCTTGGTAGAACAGGCGCTGAGAAGTAAGATGGATGATGCAAGAAGTATGATGAAGGATGTGAGATTGTGATGGTGGCACTTTTCTTCTCTCTTTTTTCTTACCTCTTCCTTTAATTCCGCCAATTTGCAGTCTGTCTTGCTGGTGCACGAAGCACAGTCGCCCTCTTTCTGCACGATAGGTTCATCCGTGCTACCGATGGAAGCGATAGCAGCAATGATGCCCAGCACCACTAACGATATGACGACTATCAGCAGAAATTGCATAATCTCTTAATTTCTCATTTTCTCAATCTTTCCATTCCTCAATCCCAAAGCCACAGGTTTTGAGATCACTCCAGAAATGTGGATACGACTTGCTGACCACCTGTGGGTTGTTGATGTGCAACGAATCCATGCGGAAAGCAGCAGGGGCAAAGGCCAGCGCCATGCGATGGTCTTCGTAGGTGTCGATGGCTGCATCTGCCTGTGGCTCGCAGCGTTCGCCATCCCAATACAGCTCACTGTCGTTCTTGTCATGGATGACAAAACCCAGTTTGCGTGTCTCGTTCTTCAAGGCCTCGATGCGGTCAGTCTCCTTGATTTTCAGCGTCGACAGTCCACGGAAGTAGAAGGGTACGCCAAGCATCAGACAGCACACCACAAAGGTCTGCGCCAAGTCGGGCGAGTTCACAAAGTCGTATTCCAGACGCGGCACGCAGCGACCGCAATGGCGCAGTGTCACGGTGGTGGGGACGCCTTCCTTTGTCGTTCCAAAGGTGCTCTTCACCCCCAGCAGGCTGAAGATGTAGCGCACACTGCTGTCGCCCTGCTTCGAACCGTCCATCAGTCCTTCCAGGCGTAGCACGTTGCCTTCCTGCTTCGACAGTGCCATCATCTCATACCAGTACGAGGCGGCACTCCAGTCGTTTTCGATAAAGTAGCTGCGCTTCTTGTACGAACCACCCACGGCAATAGTGTCGTAGCCGCTCCAGTCGGCGTCAGCACCGAACTCACGTATCATCCATAGCGTCAGGTCGATATACGGACGTGAGATAATGTCGCCCGTCAGACGTAGCGTCAAGCCGTCACGCAGACACGGACCAATTAGCAGCAGCGCCGAGATAAACTGTGAACTGACATTGCCAGGCACCTCCAGTTGTCCGCCTTCCAGCTGGCGCCCCTTGATGCGCAGTGGGGGAAAGCCCTCCTCGTCCATGTACTCGATGTCGGCACCCAGGCGGCGCAGGGCATCTACCAGGATATGGATGGGACGGTGCTTCATGCGCTCCGTACCCGTGATGACGTGTTCCTCGCCATTGCGGGTAGCCAGATAGGCCGTCATGAAACGCATGGCGGTTCCTGCCGCTTTGATGTTGATCTCATAGGGGTTGGTCTTCAGCGCATTGACAATCACCTCTGTGTCATCGCAGTCCGACAGGTTCTCTGGCAGCACGTCACTACCCGACAGTGCATGAATGATGAGTGCACGGTTCGAGATACTTTTCGATGCCGGTAGTTGAACAGTCAGGTCTAGTGCCTTAGGAGCTGTTATGTTATATTGCATGTTATTTTCTTTATACCTTATTTATAATAACTCGCAAAAGTACGAATTATTTGATGATTAACCAAGGAAATAACATTTATTTAGTAAAAAGTGGCGAGAAAATTTGCGTATATCGAAAAAACTATGTACCTTTGCAGCGCTTTTCGAGAAAAGCAACATCGATCGGGATTTAGCGCAGTTGGTAGCGCACACGTCTGGGGGGCGCGAGGTCGCTGGTTCGAGTCCAGTAATCCCGACCAAGAGCAAAGGAGTTGAAACCAATAGGTTCCAACTCCTTTCTTTTTTTCCAATAAATGTTAATAAACGAATGCCCGCGTTTTATTTGCAACTTTTGTGAATTTTCTTTGGAAGATATTAGAATATTCTGTATCTTTGCAGCGTCAAAAGGATACTGGATATGTCACAAATAGAATATATTACTATCAAGAATGCATCGCGTAAGGTTTTAAATCGTATGCGGCAGATTGGTGTTGACAAGGCCCAACGCCTTCAGAAGATTCAAGATCGCTGGGAAGCTGGCGATTATAAAGACGTTGAGGTTGTTCAACTCTGAGAAATGGAAGATTTTGTTAGGATATTCCAAACTTCAGAAGGGGATGTTTATCACATTACTCTGTCTGAAGATGAAGGTGTGCTATCAGTTGACGCCCTTGAATCATTAAAAGAAATATCGCTTGTAGGTATTGAGCTCAGAAGATTGTCGGGTAATAACCCCACTGGACATGATGTTTTAGCTGCTATAGAAAGGACGATAGCAGATTTCTTCAAAGAGAGGAAAGATGTGATTATCTGTTATTATTGTGACTTCATCAATCCAATTCCCCATACGTCTAAGAATTCAATGCCTCCCCAAGAGTATAGAAGCCGTCTTTTTGATAGAATGTTTCAAAGATATATCAAGCTACATGGCATAAAAGGCATTCGTTTGTCCGTTGTTGAGATAAATGGTATTAACGAGAAGTATTACTTCCATGTAATATATCGCGAAATCCATTCCCTTTTGGCAACAATGATTGGACAAGATTTGAAAGAAGGCTTTAGCAAATAGGTAAAGAAATAAATACAGCCGGAGAAGTTTCGAGTCTGACACGGGCCCCTGTCAGATAGTAATGGAGCTGGCAAGACATTATATAGCTGAATATGTCAAATAAGGAATTCTCAGAGAAACTAAAGGCAGGCATCGAACTGGCAGGAAAACGCATGCTACAGGAAAAGGCTGTGCGTGGGGAGGATATTATAGTTTGTGATGCTGAGAATAATAATCAACGCATCCCAGCAAGTCAGCTATTATAAATTGAATCTACAACATACGGTTGAAAACAGCGAAAAGCGGGGGCTGTATTTCTTCAGCCCGCAAGTTTAATAATCAGAATGGATCAGAGAACCGTTCCGTGGTCTATGCGTTTTCAATCAAAACCTGCATTCTATGCTAAATTCCAAACATTAATTGATATTTAACTATATATTTAACATTTTGCTGATTAGGCAATTTCCTTATTAGTCC